>CAWJDY010000054.1:0-146455 GCA_963841705.1 uncultured Alphaproteobacteria bacterium | reverse complement strand
CGCAGGAAGATCGGCACGGCCGATTTTCCTGCGCCCCGGAATGACGTCGTGGGGGCAACGCTTGCGTCCACGAAATTTGCAGCAGCACTCGCGACCCGCTAGTTTGTTCTGCATTCCCAAGATCGAGGTGGACAATGACGTCTGGTCGTATAGCCAGCTCCTTTCTCGCCGCCGCCGCCTCTGTGCTCGGCCTCGTGCTGTGGACATTCTCCGGCGCGGCGCAAACCGGCCGGCCGCTGGAGAAGATCACCTTTCTCCTGGACTTCGTTCCGTACGGCAAACATGCGCCCTTTTACGTGGCCATGGACAAGGGCTTCTGGAGGGATGCGGGCTTCGACGGAAAGATCGTAGGCGGGGAGGGGTCGGCCACCACGATCTCGTCCTATGCAGCCGGCGCGGTCGATTTTGCGTTTGCCGATACTCCCAACCTCATCATCGCTCGCTCGCGCGGCGTAAAGGTCAAGGTTGCCGGGATCATCCACGACAAGTCGCTCTACGCCATCGGCACGCTCACCGAGAACCACATCAACTCTCCCCAGGATCTCAAGGGCAAGCGGATCGGAGCACCGGTCGGCGATGCCGGGCGCAACCTGTTTTCCGGCTTTGCCAAGCTCAACGGCCTCGATCCGGCGTCGGTGCAATGGGTGGACATGACGGCACCGGCCCGCGCGGCGAGCTTGGTGCTCGGCCAGATCGATGCGGTGTCGCTGTTCTTGACCGAAACGCCGACCTTTGCCGCCAAGGCGAAGGAGGTAGGCAAGACATGGAAGGACTTGCCATACGCGGACTTTGGCTTCGATCTCTACTCCTCCGGCCTGCTGGTGCGAGAGGAGCTCATCGCCAAGGATCCCGACCGCGTGCGCCGGTTCGTGGAATCCACGCTGAAGGCCTGGGCCTGGTCGATCGAGAACCCGCAGGAGGCGCTTGCGATCTTCAGCAAATACAACCCCGCAGTCGATCCAGATCAGGCGCGCGAGCATTTCCGCATTGCGGTTCGCCATCTGATGACGGACACGGCCAAACGTGAAGGCATGGGCTACATCGATCCCGCCAAGATGAAGCGCACCGTGGAGACCGTCTCGCAATATTTCAACATCCAGGGCGTTGCCCCGGAGGATGTCTACACCAACGCCTTCACGCCGAAGCTCTTCCCCAAGGAGGCCGCGTTTTAGCAGCTGAATACCTCCCCCTCAAAGGGGGAGGTCGGCGCCCCCCGACTTTGTCGGCGGGCGCCGGGTGGGGGTCAACCCCGCGCCGCGGTGATCGCAAAAAGCATTCACGCCGGAGACTGGACCCCCACCCGACAGCATTTGCCCCGGCGCAAGGCCGGGGCAAATGCTGTCGACCTCCCCCTTTCAGGAGGAGGTATAGAACCTCCCCCAGCGAACGCGGCCTTAATTGATTACCCTGCCAAATGGAGGCAAGAAGATCCACAATTCGCGCACGTAGATTATGTCCGGCTGCTTGCGAGCGGTCCCAAGTGCTCCGTGCCGGTGGGGACGTGATTGGCGGCGCGCAAGGTCTCCGGATCCCAGCGCGAGAGCCTGCGCTCGTTGGCGATCTGCGCCGAGCAATCCTGGGTGTACTCGGTGAGCGGGCGCTCGCGCCTCTCCCATTCCTGCAGCGCCCTCGGCACGGATGTCGCCGTTGCAAGCGCAACTGCGAGCGCGAGCGCGTTCATCATCGCGGTGCCCGCGCCCTGGCCCAGGGTTGGAGTCATGGCGTGCGCCGCATCACCGACGATGGCCACGTTTCCGGCCGACCAGCGGCTCAGCTTCGTGGTCTCGTACGCGTCATAGCGTCCTCCGACCGTAAGCTTGCGGATCACCGGCGCGAGCTGCGGAAAGGCCTCGATCCAGATCTCGGTCCGCAGCGGGATCGCGGTCGCCTCCTTGTCGGCGACCGGGGCCATCATCGCCAGATAGAGGTCCCGCCTGTTGCACGGCACGTAGAGGATGCGCAGGGGGCGAGGCTGCATGTTCCAGAAGTCGATGACGTGATCCCACGCGCCCGGCGCAAGCTCGTGGGTCAGGCGCGGCGCGAGCACGCGCACGATGCCGTCGCTGTAGATCTTGCGCTCCTGCAGGAGCCCGAGCGAGTCCCTCACCTTTGAGCCGACGCCGTCTGCGCCGATCACCAGGTCTGCGTGGAGCTCGCGCCCGTCGGTGGTCAGCAAGCCGCCTGCGGGCGTCGCCGCCTTGACCTCGGAGCCGACGATGATCTCGATACCCTCGCGCTGCGCGACCCGCAGGAGCGCTGCATAGAGATGTTGACGCGTCATGGTCAGCATGCGCGTCCCCTTATCCGGCGTGAAGCAGTATTCCGCGATCAATCTGCCGTCGTGGCGGGTCTCGTAGCAGATCGCCTCGTGCGCTCCCGCGAGCACATCCTCATAGGCGCCGAGCGCGGCGAGCACACGCAGTCCGTTTTCCCAGATGAAGATTCCGGCCCCGAATGCGCGCAGCTCGCGGCTCGCTTCGTGGATGCGCACGCTCCAGCCGCGTTGAGCGAGCGCGATCCCTGTTGCCAGGCCCGCAAATCCCGCGCCGGCGATTTCAGCGTGACGCTGCGTGCTCATCTGCGCTACGCTGCCCTCGGAAACGTCGCTGGAGCATGATGCATGAGCCCGTCAGGGAAAGCCAAAGCAGGGGGATTTTTCCGGCCGCGCCGGCTGGGGCACGCCAATCTGTTCGTCAGCGATTATGAGCGTGCGTCCCAGTTCTATCAAACCGTGGTGGGCTTCGAGGAGGTCTATCGTCAGCCCGACAACAGGGCGAGCTTTCTCAGCAACGGCAACACCTATCACGACCTCGGCCTCACCGATGTCCGCAGCAAGTATGCCGCCAAGGACCAGAAGCCAGGGATGTGGCATCTCGCCTTCGAGCTCGAAACCGAGGCCGGCCTGGTCGACGGCTACAATCGAGCCAAGGCGGCCGGCGGCGAGTTTGCCTTTGTCATGGATCACGACGTCGCCCGCTCGGTTTACAAGCATGATCCCGACGGCAACATGGTCGAGATCTATGCCGACGTGGAAAAGGACTGGCGCGCGTTGCGCCATGGGGTGATCATCAAGGAAAAGCCGAAATGGGTTCCGGGCGTGACCTCGGTCCCCGACACGGAAAGGAATTACCCCGATAGTCCGGAACTCGTGGTCGTCGAGCGCGCGCTCTTCCATCCCAAGAAGGTCACCCATGTGGCGCTGGTGGCGGAGAATTTCGAGGGCATGTTCGACTATTACGTCGACATCGTCGGCCTCGAGCCGCTGAGCGGACAAAGAAGCGGGGCATCTGCCGTTCTGCGCGGAAGCGCAAGCACGGGCGACGTGACGCTCTATCGGCAATCGGCGGAGCTTCCCCCCGGCCTGCATCATGTCGGCTTCGAGGTCTGGGACGAGGCGGACTTGCAGCGCTCGATCAAGGCTTTGCCCGGCTCCGGAATTGTGCTCGAGCGGGAGGTAGACCATCCGGCCCGCCATAGCGTGACGATCAGGGATCCCGACGGCCTGCGCCTGCAATTCTTCGTCAATCGCGACTGGGTGCCCGCGGCCATTGCCAAGGCCGGCCGCGATGAAGCCCCCTATCTGCTGTAAGCCAAGGACTTCAATCAATGCCCAAGCCAGTGCCGCAGTCCGATCAGGCGCTGCTCGATGATCTCGTCGTCGCCAACCACGTCCTCTATCACAAGAATATTGTCGACGGGCTCGGGCATGTCAGCGTGCGCCACGACAAGGACCCGCAAATGTACGTGCTCGCGGCCGAGCGCGCGCCCGGCCTGGTGCGGCGCGAGGATCTCGCGGTCTATGATCTCGACAGCAATGCCCTCACCATGCGCGAGCGACGCCCCTACAATGAGCGCTTCATCCACGGCGAGATCTACAAAGCCCGCCCGGATGTGCACTCGGTCGTGCATTGCCACACGCCGGCGCTGGTGACGTTCTGCGTCTGTCAGAACTCCGTTGCGGCCGCTCTATCACATGAGCGGCTTTCTCGGACGCGGGGTCGCACGCTTCGAGATCCGCGAAGTTGCAGGGATGACGGACATGCTGTGCTCCACCCCGCAGCTCGGGGCGGCGCTGGCCAAATCGCTCGCCGACAAGCAGGTCGTGCTGATGCGTGGTCACGGCGCCACCATGGCCGGACAGTCGATCAAGCATGCGGTGTTTCGCGCGATCTACGCCGCGCTCAATGCCACCATGCAGATGGATGCGATGCGGCTCGGCGAGGTGACCTATCTCGCCGACGAGGAGGCGATGAAAGGCATGGAGATCAACGACCGCTTCGTCGACCGCTCCTGGTCGCTGTGGAAGCACGAGGCCATGGGCGCAGCGCCCGTGCCGTCATCCTGAAGGTGCCTGCGCATCTTGAGGCCGTCATCCCTTATGTCCCATGTCAAGCCTCGGACGCAGCCACAGCCCACCCTCTCCAAAAACGCGCGAGAAGTTATTGTGCGATGATCGTGCAACGGTAGGAGCGAGCCTAGAGACGACGGTGATCAATCTCTTATTCGCGGGTTCTCGCATGTCCGTTCTTCGTCTGGGGCTGTCCCGGTCTGAGGTCGGGCGTCGATCTTTCGATCGGCCACAAGGATGAGGCCGGGAATTCCCCCTGCCGTGGCTGCGCTCCCGCCATTGCACGAGGTGTTTCTTCGCCGGACCATGCCCCGGCGCGGGCTCCCTGTGATTGCTCCTCAATCGACCACTCACTACTCCGGACAGCCCATCTTACTTGGCCGCCCGCTCAGCGCTGGCCACCTCGCGAGCTACCGCCCAAACGAAGCCGGCAAGCTCGCGTGCGACCGCAGTGATGGCTACGTTCTTGCGTTTGCCTCGCCTGATCAGCGCTCGGTAGCGGCGATTGAGACGGGACTGTGCCTTCCAGGCGATCTCGCGCACCTTTGGCGGCGCTGCCGCAACCTTCTGTTCTTTAGCAACACCGATCCGTGGCGGATGTTGGTAGCTCCAGGCGCACTCGACCAACGTGCGGCGCGCTCGCCGATTACCCGATTTGGTGATCGGGCCATGCTTGATTGTATCGCCGGTCGAGCTCTCCGAGCAGCCCATGCCGACATATCCCATGACTTCCGGTGCGGTTGGAAAGCGCGAGAGATCACCCAGCTCCGCCAACAAGTCCGCCGCCGAGACCAGATCGATGCCGCGCAATGCCATAAAAGCGGTGACCATCTTGGCCAGCGACCAGTCCGGCACTGCAGCACGGATAGCTTGCTCCAGCCGCGCGACACGTTCTTGCGCCTGGCGGATTGCAAATATCATTTCTTCGAATGCCATGCGCCGCTCCGGCTGCTCGAACTTTTGCTGCGCCAGCCATTCCATGTGCACTTTGGTCCAGGTCTTCTTGCCCGCCGGATACCAGCGACCCTGGCGCAGCAGGAATGCCGAGATCTGCTGGCGCTTTGCCCGCAAGTCGATCACCGCCGTCTCGCGCGCTCGCGTGAGATCACGCATCGCCTCGTGTCGGCGATCGGGAACCCACACCGCGGTCAGCTCGCCCGCGCGCAACAACTTCACCAAGCTCACCGCATCCCGCCGGTTGGTCTTCACCCGATCGCCAGGCTTCTTTGGGATCAGCGATGGTGCCACCACGAGGCACTCATGCCCGAGCGCTTTGATGTGCCGCTGCAGCTCGTAACCGGTCGGACCGGCCTCGTAGCAGAACGTGATCCGCTCGTAGTTGGCCTCGAGCTTGCGAACCAGCTGGGTGATCGCCGCCATGTTACTGTCGATCTCCCCGAGAAAACGAACCTCACCCTCCCGACCGCCATCCGCAATCGCAACCGCATTACGCAACTTCGAGGTATCGAACGCCACGAAAGCTTCGCTATGCTTGCTCATGACTCACCCTCCTTGCTTGAGGCTCTGCCCGGTCCATCCGGGCAACCCTCGCATACCGCATCGAGGGTGAGTCGCCTCACGAAGAAGAGGACATACGGTCTGAGGTGCCCGCGCCGACTTAGCACAGTGCTGATTAGCAGACCGGACCGCGCGGGCCTCGAAGGATGATGGCCGCGACGCAGCGACCTTCAGACGCGAGCATCGTCGCGGAAGGATGGTATCATCGAGATGAATCAAAAACCCGGTGCATTCGTTTACATGCTTCGATGTGCCGACGGATCATATTACGTCGGCACCGCGACGGGCCATGACCTGACCAAGCGTGTCGCGGAGCATAATGCTGGAGCGTATCCCGGCTACACATTCACTCGGCGTCCGGTGCAGGTTGTCTGGTCGGAATATTTCCCGCGAATTACCGATGCAATCACCGTTGAGCGCCAGCTGAAGGGATGGTCACGTGCGAAAAAGGAAGCGTTGATCAAGTGCGACTGGGGCGAGCTCCAAATGCGTGCGAAGAGGCGAGGCGGGAAAGCCAAAGCGGAGTGAGGCGAGCGGCCGTCATCCTTCGAGGCCCGCGCGTTGCCGTGCGCGTAGCAAGGGTTGTGAAATGTTGCGCGCGGGCACCTCAGAATGACGACCGCTCGCGGATAAACGCGTCCACCGCGGCGTTGAACTGCGCCGGCTTTTCCAGATAGGGGAGGTGGCCGCATTCCTCCCACACCATCATCTTTCCCCTGGGCAAGCGCGCGGCATGGCGCTCTGCCTCCTCGATCTCGCCGCGGATGTCCTGGCGGCCCCAGATCACCAGCGTCGGGGCGGCGATCTCATTGAGATGCGGGGTCACGTCATATTGTTCCAGCGCCTCCATGCTCATGATCCCGTGGATGCGCCGCTCATAGCGGTCGCGGGTCTCGGGCAGCCCGTAGAGCGTGAGCTGAATGAGCGGCAGGCCGGGCGGAATGCTGGCGGGATCGATGACGAGATTGCGCATACGTCGCTCGCATCGCTCGAGCGTCGGATCCGCCATCGCCGCAATCCCGTTGGCGAGCGATTGCTGGTACATGCCGTGCAGGAACGCCGGCGAATTGAGCGCCGGCCCGCAGCCGACGAGAATCAGACGCTTCACTCTGGCACCGAGCCGCAAGGCCAGGTGGCACGCGATATTCGCACCGAAGGAGCTGCCGACGACACAGAGCCGTCGCAGACCAAGGTGGTCCGCCAGCGCTACGAGGTGGTCCAGGATGGATTCGTGCGGCGGCCCTTCGCGGTAGCTGCCTTCGCCGGTGAGACCATAGCCAAGGAGGTCGGGAGCAACCGCCATGCGCTCTTGGCCCAGCGCCTCGACGTTCCACAGCCAGGAGTCCGCGCCGACGCCGACGCCATGGATCAACAGCACGCCGTACTCGCCCTGGCCATGCTCAAAAAAGCGGGTGTGCACGCCGGCAACGTCGGCAAACGACGCGCGCATAAGCCGCCTATGAAAGTCGCGCCTTGAGGCGCGGCGCAGCGAAATCGAGCATGGCCCGCAGCTTCAGCGGCAACAGGCCTTGGCCTGCATGGATGAGACTGACGGGTACCTTCGGCGGCTCGAACTCTCGCAGCGCAACGACCAGCGCACCGCTGCGGATTGCGTCGGCGACCTGATATGAGAGCACGCGTGTGAGCCCCAGTCCGGCAATGGCGGCATCGATCGCCGCTTCCGCGGTGTTGACGGTGAGCCGCGAATGTACTGCGACCGAGATCTTGCCTTTTCCGCGGGGAAAGATCCAGGCATCGGGAGATGTCGTCCCGCTGAAAGTGATGCAGTCATGCTTGCGGAGCTCGTCGGGCTTTTTCGGCGTGCCGCGCGCGGCAAAATAGGCGGGACTGCCGCAGACCAGCCGCCCGATCGAGCCGACGCGGATGGCCACAAGGCTGCTGTCGGGCAACTCGCCGATGCGAACCGCGAGATCCACATGCTCTTCCTGGAGATTGATCAGGTGATCCGCCAGGCGAAAACGTGCGTCAATCTCCGGATGCGCCGCGAGGAATTCCAGAACGACCGGCAACACGTGGAGGCGCCCGAACACGATCGGCGCGGTGATGATCAGCTCGCCTTTGGGCGCGCTGTACTCGCCCGCTGCGGCGCGCTCGGCTTCGCCGATCTCTTCGAGAATCCGCCTGCACGTGGCGACGTAGGAGCGACCGGCGTCGGTGAGGATGAGCCGCCTGCTGGTGCGGTTGAGGAGCCGGGTGCGCAGATGCCGCTCCAGCTCCGAGACTTTTCGGCTGACCGTCGCCAGCGGCACGCCGAGCTTGCGCGAGGCTGCGGAAAGGCTGCCGGCATCGACCGCGGCCAGCAAAACCGACATGGCTTCAAGTCTGTCCACGCATCCTTCTACGGGTTGTCACGTATCTTCCATTTTATGGGAGGATAACTCTACATTTTATAGAATAGCGCTGAAATATGGAATGGCTTACGTAACGTCCAGTCGAGCAATCCTGATAAGAGGCCCCCGTGGAGACGCACGCATATTCCAGTGACATCGCCTTTTCGCCAGCGATCAAGGCGGTGCAGGCCCGCAAGGGCTCGCGTCAGGTCTATCGTCGCATGGAGGATCCGCACCGCGGCCCCTGGCCCACGCGGATCACCCCCGATTTAGCTGCCTTCATCGAAGCGCAGACCAGCGTTTTTCTCGCGACCGCCAGCGCGGATGGACAGCCCTATATCCAGCATCGGGGCGGGCCGGCCGGCTTCCTGCGCGTGCTCGATGAGCGAACGATCGGGTTTGTCGATTTCTCCGGCAACCGACAATTCATCACCCAGGGCAATCTCGCGGAGAACCCCAAGGCCCACCTGTTTCTCATTGATTATGCCCACCGGCGCCGGGTCAAGCTTTGGGGCGAGGCGCGCGTGGTGGAAGGTGACACGGAATTGACCGCGAAGCTGATGCCGCAAGGCTACAAGGCGCGCCCCGAGCAGGTGATGCTCTTTACCGTCTCCGCCTGGAATGAAAACTGCTCGCAGCATATTCCGCAACGTTTTGAGGCGGCCGATGTGGCGGCCGCGCTGGCGCAGCGCGATGCGCGTATCGCCGCGCTGGAGGCGGAGGTCGATCGGCTGCGGGAGATGGCGCCGGTCGCTTGTGGCAACCTGCGAGAGTAACGCTCATCATACCAGCGAGATGCACGGAACCATGTGAGGTGGATCAAACTTGCGTAAACCGCAGCAAAGATTACGTTCGGTGATAACAGCCAGTGCAGGCATTCTGCGCGCATATTGCGCAGCCAAGCTCGAACTTTCATCAGGTCAAAAAAACGATTTTGAACTTGCCCACTGGGCAAGCCTCAGTGTCTACCATACCTCAACCGAAACCGATGAGAGTTGCTTTTAGCCGTTTTGAGGATGTCTCCATCGTGACAACTTGGTGACAATTGCGGATCAAGTACTCCCAGAGATCAAATGTCTGCGGCGCGACTCAAATCGCTAGGATCGAGCGCCTGATCTCCAGCCTATAGCGAATCGGCTCCATGGAAAAATTAACGGCGTCTTTAGCTCGCCGTAAGGTGCTCTAAAGGCAAGTCTGCCCCTGCTCAGCTAGAACATGCCTAAGTGAGTGCCGGCGAATGTGAACTGGCTCACCCTTCGATTTTGTTTGCAAAACTAAGTTCCAGCTTGCTCGTCGCCGCCGTCACTGCAACCCGGACGGCCGTATGGACATCGTCTCGCCAACAATTGAATTCCGCCTTCGTACCCTGACCGAAGTCAACAGTCGTCCCAGAACTCCGATAATGTCCTGATAGAAGGACTGCAAAACGACGGGTGGTCGCGTGGCGCACATCGATCTTCTTCATTTGTCGCCCATCGTGTTAATGGCTATCCTAGCCGCTCTCTTCATTGCCGGCACCACGAAGGGCTTGATTGGAGTAGGGATGCCCATAGTGGCAGTTCCACTCCTTTCTTTGATAGTAGACCTGCCGTCTGTCGTTGGTCTGCTGTCGATCCCGTTGATTATTACGAATATCCCCCAAGCCATCATAGGTGATCGTCCGAGTGTCGTCGTTCGAAGGCTCATGCCGATTTTTGCCGGCCTGATAGTTGGCGTGATCATCGGAGTTGGTCTGCTTACGTCAATAAACCCTGTCTTTATGAAGCCCGTTGTCGGCATCATCCTGATCGCAATTGCTCTATCCCTTTTGTTTGCTCCGCGGTTGATAATTCCTCAAAAGTATGAACTCTATGCCAGTCCCGTCGCGGGCCTCATCGGCGGAATAGCTGGAGGGATCGCGGCCCTGCCGGGCCCGTTTGTTTTCATTTATCTGCTTGCGCTCGGCATCAAGCGCGACCAGTTCGTACAGTACTCGTCCATGTTTTTGACGGTAGCCGCTACCGTGATGACAATTGCGCTCGGCCGCGCGGGCGTTCTTGGATGGAGCGATGCCCTGGTATCGGCAATGTCATCGCTTCCCATTTTTCTCGGAATGTGGGTGGGCAGCCATATCCGCCAATTTGTATCTCCTGAATTCTTTCGAAAAGTGATTCTTGGGGTAGTGATGGTGAGCGGCCTGAATTTAATCGGCAACAGCTTGCCGACAACTCTTTCCGGTACAATTTATAAGCTCCTCAGCCCGATCAAATCTCTGCAGGCGATAGAGCATCCAGCGAACAAAAGCTGAGCCCGAGGATTTATGGCGTCCTGACTCCTGGCCCGCTATGAAGTAGATTTTGCCCGCCTATTTGAGGCCGGCCGCGCGAAAGGCTTCGGCGTACCGCTTCATTGTCTCCTGAGAAGCCCAGACTGCATTTTGCTTGATCCAGCTCTGCGAGATTTCAGGCAACAGCCGTCTGAGCGTCCGAAGCGCTCGCTGGGCATGCCCGACTTCTCCTTCGAGAGCCAGGTTCATGACAAGACCGCGGTACGCGGTCGGCGAGCTCGGCGTGTCGAGAATCGCCCCTCGGGCGAAGTCCGCGCCCTCACGGTAGTGCCCGACAACGAAACAGCCCGTTGAACGGACATTGCTCGCCGCACCGGGATAGGCGCGAGCCAGCAAATCCCTTGGTGCCAGGCGTTCCGTCAGGTCTGCATGGGGGAAAACCTGATCGCAGTGGCCGGCATAGGCGGAGGCGAGTGCGAGGTAATAGTGGCTGGTGGCAACATTCGGGTTGAGAGCGATTGCGCGCGTGCACGGCACAATTGCTTCTTCCGGCTCCTTCCAGATAAGGGCATACCCCAGGGCAGCATGCGCCCACGGCTCGTAAGGGTTCAACGAGATCGCGTTTCGCGCCAGGTCCGCTGCCAGCGGGACCGTCTCACGCCGATTTACCCAGCCCATATGGAGGCCGAATGTTGTGGCGATCGATAATAAGCTGTGAGCCTGGGCCGATTCGGTGTCGAGCGAAACAGCCTTGTGTAAAAGAGCCCGCGCCTTGCAGGCATTGATTTTCTCGCGACTGCTCATCAGCCACAAGGCTCGGACCATGCACTCCCAGGCATTGAGATCTTCGGGGCTTTTGCGTTCCGCCCGGATCCACTCGCAGACGTAGAGCTGTGGCTCGATCGCGGCCATCACCTTGTCGCCGATTTCGGCCTGCACCGCGAAGGTGTCGCCGATCTCCGCATCGTACTGCTCGGCCCAGATGTGCTGGTCGAGCAGACTATCCACGAGCTGCACGGCAATGCGGGCGCGATCCCCCCCGTTGCGGACGCTGCCTTGCAGGAGGTAGCGCACTCCGAGCTCCCGCGCGATTTGTCTTGTTCCAATGGCTCGACCCTTGTACGCAAAGCACGACGCTCGGGAAGCGACGACCAGCCAGGCGACTTTCGAGAGGGTCGTCATCAGCTCCTCGGTCACCCCGTCGGCAAACGGCTCTTGCCGGCAATCGCCCGTGATGTTTGCAAACGGAAGAACGCCGATGCTAGGGCGATCCAGCAGCGTCAGTCCGACGCTTCGACCCTGCTCGGACGTATGCACTGCCGGGGCGCTCGGCGGCCTTTCTTCCTGGACCTCGCCAACGAAGCGATAGCCTCTGGTGCGAATTGTCTTGATCAGGCGTTGCTCGGCGCCGTCGTCGCCTATGGCGCGCCGTGCTGCGTTGATGCGGGTGTTGAGCGCCGCCTCCGAGACAATCCGTCCGTGCCAGACCGCCTTGAGGACGTCGTCTCTTGTGACGACCCGGTGACGGTTGCGGATCAGATATTCCAGCAGATCGAAGATCTGCGGCTCGAGCGGACAAAGTACCCCGCTGCGGCATAATTCACGCCGCTCTGTGTCAAGTATGTTACCCTCGACTCGATAGATCACGCCTTGATCTCTCTAATCCCGTTCAAGTCAGCTCCGTCGAAGAATCAACAGGGTCTTTAGCTCGCCGTAACGTGCTCTGAAGGCGGGTCTGCTGGCGTTGAGCTAGTAATATCCAAAGATACACGTCAGGAGTGTGAAGAAGCTCACACTTCCAGCCTGATTGGCCAGACGAAACTCTAGGCTTTGCTGCGCAATCTGTAGGCACAAAGGCCGTTCTGGTACGCGGGGCCGATGCCGCAATAAAGCGGTTCGGACGTCCTTCGTGAAGGAAGCTCAGGTAATTCAATGGGAACGCGTGAGGTCCTCAAGCAGGCCGATCGGAAGGTTCCCGTCTTGGTTCCTGCAGGTGAAAAGCATCGGTTTCAGGCGACGGGCTTGTCATGATTCGTGGCGCAAGGAGGTCAGCATGATCAAAATCGGTGTGGCCCTGGTCTCGCTGGGAATAGTTTGTGCCATCGCACTCTGGGCAAAATCGCCTGCCGTCAATGGGTTCCCGACAGCCCCGAGCATATCAGTCCAAGAGATGCATCTGCTTGCAGCCTCCGAGAACTTGCCGATCCAGGAGGTTGAGGATCAAAGCGTTATTTACCCGACCATCGCGAAGCAGACGAAATAGCCTCAGGCTGGTTTGCGTGCGCCAAGGGCAGTGTTTGTTCCCTATGAAAAGGAGCTCGGGAATGTCTAGGCAAGCCGGAACTGCACCGTCGGCAAACTCATGGGACGGCCGCACAGGACGCGAGCTGTCATGGAAGCAGTGGCTTCAGAGTGCAGCGGACCCATCGCTCGTCACCGTGTTCCTGCTCTCCATCGTTGGGCTTCTCGTTTCGTTGTGCTTGGCGTTCTCGATTGACATACCGGCGGCTGACACTTTGCTGGCCATGCCCGGGTGAAGGGCAGCGTGAACAGAGTTGCCGGGTTTCTCTTGCGCACGACTGCTCAGGGCGGAAGACAACGCTCGAAGGGTTTTTATCGAACTGTGACGTGCGTCACATTTGTCGGGAACGTTTTCGCTTACAACGATCAGTGTGACATACAGTAGACGGGAGTGCCAAAAAGAAGGTCTCTGGAGGAATGCTCTGGGACGCGAGAGTGAGGGCTCCACGATCGGATGCACGATGCATCGCATCTCCATTGTGTTGACATGAGGAGACAAACATGAGTCAGCAGCTTTCCATCGATGCTGGCCTCGTAAAGGCCTCTGATAACCAGACCAGGACTCGCACCTTCGTGCCTTGGGTTTTGCTTCTTGGGTGCGCGATCATCGCGGTCGTCGTTCTGATGGCGGATGCTTCTCTGACTCCGGAACAGCGCATTGACGCCTTTCTGCAATCAGGGACGTACCCCTGAGAATCCTTGGGCGATGTAACCGCGCGAGCACCCGGTAGTTTCTCCTTTTGTCGTTGACCGACAAGCTCCCGAGCTGACGAGCCGACTGGGAAAGCCCGCCCGCCTGCACGGGTGACAGGGTCATGGGCTAGAATTGCATCCGATTCCCCGTCTGCCGGCACCCTAATGCGGCTTCAGCGCTGCAATTTTTCCCAGCAGGCGAGGCATGTCCACCGGTTTGGTATCGAAGTCGTCGCAGCCCGCGGTGAGCGCCTTCTCCCTGTCGCCGCTCATTGCGTTCGCGGTCAGAGCGATGACCGGAATGCGGCTGGTGGCCGGGTCGGCTTTGATCCGCCGGGTCGCCTCTTCGCCGTCGATATCGGGCAGCGTGAGGTCCATGAGAATGAGGTCGGGTTGCTCGGAGCTTGCCATGGCAATGCCCTGCGTCCCGTTGGTCGCAACGACCACGGTGAACCCCGCCCGCGAGAGCCGGCTTTTCAGCATGTAGACGTTGTCGTCATTGTCCTCGACATAGAGAATCTTCATGCGACCCTCGCGCTCTGGCGTTTGACGCACTTGCTTATCTCGCGAGTAAGTTGACGCAACATTTCGTCGCGGTCGCTCTTTTGAATGATGCGCTCGACACCGCCGTTGAGGCGGTCGCGGTCCTCGTCGGTGAGGTCCTTCGCGGTGATCACCACCACCGGGATATCCTGCCAGTCCGGGCGAGCCCGCACGTTGTCGAGGAACTCGAACCCGTCCATCTTCGGCATCATCAGGTCGAGAATGATCACATCAGGTCGCGTGGTGGTGAGCGTTTCCACCGCAACCTCGCCGTTCTCCGCCTCGGTCACCCGCCACCCGATCGGCTCCAGCGCCTGGCGTACCCCGCGGCGGACCAGCTCGTCGTCATCGACCAAAAGGGCGTGTCCTGCTGCCGAGCCGCAGATAGCGGTCAGCGTTCCGATGAGTTTGCTGCGGTCTACGGGCTTTACCAGATAGTCCGCTGCCCCCAGCGCATAGCCCCGGTTCTTCTGGTCGACGATCGACATCAGCACGACCGGAGTGCTTGCCAGCACGGGATCGCCCTTGATGGCGGCAAGCACCGTCCAGCCGTCGAGATCGGGCATCATGATGTCAAGCGTCACGGCAGCAGGCCGCAATTCCCGCACCAGCCGCAGTCCCTCCTGGCCGCCGCGCGCCGTGACCACGGCGAAGCCCGACCGTTGCAGGTGCCGCTCAACGAGATCGCGCGTGGTCGCATCGTCGTCCACGACCAGGATCAGCGGCTCTTCCGTTCCGGCCATCGGATGCGCGCGCTGCGCACGCGCCTGTCGAGGCGCCTCCGTCCCCAGCCCTTCGCTCGGCGCCATTCGCGGCAGGCGGATGGTGAAGGTCGAGCCCTTTCCCTGTTCGCTTGCAACGGAAATGTCGCCGCCCATCATCTGGCAGAAGCGTTTGCTGATCGCGAGGCCGAGGCCGGTGCCGCCGTATTTGCGGGTGGTGGACGCATCGGCCTGGGAGAACTCCTGGAACAGCTTGCCCATCTGCTCGGCGGTCATGCCGATGCCGGTGTCGGCGACCGCGATGGTGACCCAGTCGCGGCCGTCCTCTTCCCCTTGCTGCGCCTCGATCGTGATGGTGCCGTGGTCGGTGAATTTGTTGGCGTTGCTCAACAGGTTCAAGAGCGCCTGTCGCAGCCGCATCTGATCGGCATACAGCGTCCCGATCGCAGCGTCGCAATTGACCGCGACCTGATTGGCATTCTTTGCCGCCAGCGGCTCGATGGTCTTGACCGCGCCGGCGATCAGCGGCGCGAGCGCAAAGGTTTCGAGCTGCAGCTCCATCCGCCCGGCCTCGATCTTTGAGAGGTCGAGGATGTCGTTGATCAGAGCGAGGAGGTGCCGGGCCGCGCCGAGCACGCGATCCAGCGGCTCCAGGTCCTGCTGCAACGCCTCGGCATCCTCCCGCAGCATCTCGGTGACGCCGATGATGGCGTTGAGCGGCGTGCGCAGCTCATGGCTCATATTGGCGAGGAACTGCGACTTGTGCTGGCTCGCTTCCGCCAGTTGCCGGCTCTTGTCCTGGATTTCGTGGAACAGCCGCACGTTCTCGATGGCGATTGCCGCCTGATCGGCGAAGGTCGACACCAGCTCGATCTGCTTGTCAGTGAACGGTCGTACCTCTGATCGCGTCAATGCAAGGACGCCGATCGGTATGCCATCGCGCAGCATCGGAACGCCGAGTATGGTACGAAAGCCGCCCAGTTTCTGCGCCTCGGCCCAGGTGTATTCCGGGTCGGCCTGCACATCGGGAATATGAATGATCCGACCTTCCAGCAAGGCTCGCCCCGTGACCGTCCCGCGTTCCGGCTCGACAGGGACAGTCCGGACATATTCGATGAATTCAGGCGAGAAACCATAAGCCTCCGCGCGAAAGAACACTCCGTCTTTCTGCCGAGTGATGGTGGCCTTGTCGGCGTCGCAAAGTCTTGCCGCTGAGTCAACGAGCGTTTGCAGCACCGACTTGAGATCGAATGCCGAGCGGCTGATGACCTTGAGCACGTCGGAGGTCGCCGTCTGCTGCTCCAGGGATTCGCTCAAGTCACGTGTGCGCGCCTGCACCTCATCGAACAGGCGTGCGTTTTCGATCGCAATTACCGCCTGGTCGGCGAACGTTTCAACCAGCTCGATCTGTTTGGGAGTGAATGGCAGAGGTTGAGGACGACTCAGCGATAGGGCGCCGATCGGATTTCCTTCCCTCAGCAGCGGGACAGCAAGATTAGCACGGTACTGGCCTAGTTTTTGCGCTTCGAGAAATGTGTATTCCGGGTCGTCGAGAACATCAGGAATATTAACCGCTCTGCCCTCGATCGCAGTTCGCCCGACGGCCGTTCCGCGTCCTGGAGCGATGGGATGGCTCTCGTGATACTCTCGGAACTCGCGCGAATAACCGTAATATGCAGTGCTCTTGTAGGTCGCGCCGTCACGACGAAAGATGATGCCTCGCTGAGCATCGCACAGCCTTGCTGCCGATTCGACCAGCGTATCGAGCACCGTCTGCAGATCGAAGGTGGAGCGACTGATGACCTTGAGCACGTCCGCTGTGGCTGTCTGCTGTTGCAGGGATTCACGCAGCTCGTTCAGCAGTCTCGTATTCTCGATCGCGATGACCGCCTGCGCGGCAAAGTTTGTCACAAGCTCGATCTGCTTGTCGGTGAACGGACGCACCTGCTGACGGTAGGTGGCAAAGCAGCCAACAAGCTCATTCTCCCGCAGCATCGGGACATTGAGGATCGTCCGAAAGCGTCCCAGCTTGACGGCAGCGACGAACACGGGCTCGCCCTCGATAAAGGCCGGTTCCGTTGTGACATCGGCAATATGAACGGTCTGCCTCGTCTCAGCCACACGACCGAGCGCAGTGCCTGGACCCGGCCGTTGCGGCCCCCGCCGCCAATACTCGGCAAATGCCGGCGGCACGCCAAACATCGCCGCCGCCTGCCACGCATCATCTTCGAACCGGAAGAGAACTCCGAAGCTTGCATCGCAGATGCGCACCGCGTTTGCCAGCATGGCGTCGAACACCGGGTCGAGCTCGCCCGGCGAGCTGCTGACGATTTTGAGCACTTCGGAGGTTGCCGTCTGCTGCTCCAGAGCTTCGCGGAGCTCGCGCGTGCGCGCCTGCTCGGCCTCGAACAGGCGCACGTTCTCGATCGCGATCAGCGCCTGGTCGGCAAAAGTCGTGACCAGCTCGATCTGCTTCTCCGTGAATGGCCGGACGACGGTGCGAACCATTATGATCACACCGATCGCGACCTGGTCGCGTAACAACGGGACGCCGAGCACCGTGGGATAGCCGGCCGGGTTGCCGGTCATGCTCAGCGTGTATTCCGGATCCGTGAAGGCATCCGCGATGTGAATCGTACGCCGCTCGAGCGAAGTGCGGCCGCACACCGAACCACGATCCGGAGTGATCGGATTTTCCCGCAGGTATTGGATCCGCTCTGAATCGCCGTCGCTCGCAGCGGCCACGTGATAACGGCCGCCCTCTAGCCGCATGATGTAGGCTTGCTCGCAGCCGCAGAGCCGCTGCGCCGTCTGGGCAATCCTGTCGAGCACGGGTTGCACATCCGAGGGCGAGCGGGAGATGACATCCAGGACGTCACTGATCGCGGTCTGATACTCGAGCGATTCCTGGACCTCCTTTGTTCGCGTCTGCACCTCGTCGAACAGCCGCACATTCTCGATGGCGATCACCGCCTGGTCGGCAAAGGTCGATACCAATTCGATCTGTTTGTCGGTGAATGGTCGCACCTGCGCGCGCGACAATGTCAACACGCCGATCGGGACGCCTTCACGCACGAGGGGAACGCCGAGCATGGTGCGACTGCGCCCGAGTTTTAGAATATCGGTGACTGTATATTCGGGATCAGTATGAATATCGTGGATATGAACGACCTTTCGCTCTAGCAAGGTTCGGCCGGCGCATGACCCTCGCGTCGGCATCACCGATTGCCTCTGCAAAACCGCCCGATGTTCCGGCGTCACATGGTGCGAAGCGGCGACCTGGAAATCCGTCCCCGTACCGCGCCAGATGTTTGCAACGTCAGCTTCGCAAAGCCGAGCGGCCAATTCGACTAAGGTATCGAGCACAGTCTGAAGATCGAATGTCGAGCGGCTGATGACCTTGAGCACGTCGGCCGTGGCGGTCTGCTGCTGGAGCGATTCACGCAATTCGCTGAGCAGGCGGGCATTCTCGATGGCGATGACCACTTGGTTGGCGAAATTATTGACCAGCTCGATCTGCCGATCGGTGAAAGGCCGGACTTCCTGGCGGAAGATGACGATAGCCCCAATCAGCTCGGTTTCCTTGAGCATCGGCACGGCGAGGACAGTCCGATAGCCGCCAAGCTCGGCTCCGGCCACGGCGACCGGATCGCGCTGCTCGATGTAGAACGGCTCCTGCGTTATGTCGACGCATTGGACCACCTGTTTGGTCCTTGCCGCGCGGCCAAGGGGCACGTCGGGACCGGGCCGCAGCGGGCCTCGCTGGGCGAACTCGGCGAAGGCGGGCGGGACGTTGTGCAGCGCGCAGACCCGGAAGGCATCCCCCTCCCACAGGTTCAGGACTCCGAATTTGGCATCGCAAATTCGCACCGCGTTTGCCAGCATGGCATCAAACACGGGCGCGAGCTCGCCTGTCGAGCTGGAAACGATGCTCAGCACCTCGGAGGTCGCGGCCTGCCGTTCCAGTGCCTCCGCAAGCTCGCGAGTTCGCTCATCGAGTTGCTTTTGCAGGTTGGCGGCTGAGGAACCGCGCTTGCGCGCAGCTGTTGGCTGCTTGCGGCGTTTGAGCTTCGTCGTCTTGCGTCGGGGTGTTTTCATGGCTGCACAGCCCGTCGCCGAGCGGACCTAGCGAGCGGGCACGCCGCCAGCACAATCGATGCGACGAGTGGCCACCCTCTCATGAATCCCCCGCATCATGCTCGGAACCACGCCAGGGACGCGAACTGTACCACACCGGCGGGAAGGCGGCACGTCTAGGCCAAGCTCAATTCGCTTTCCCGCGCCACGCGCTCATGCGGTTCGTTGGCGCTCTTGATGCGATACTCACGCTCGCCATCGCGATCCGGAAGAACTTTAATCACTTCATAGACACCACCTGGCACATTCCGACTGGCTGCCGGCTTGAGGGTGACAGTGTCCCCGACCTTGAATCTGTGGGGCATCGTTCTCGCCTTTCCGCGGTTGCAAGCACGAAGATACCTCTTTCGTTCAGAAGCCGGCAACGGTTGCCGCACAAGCGCCAGCGATGGAGCCAGCGCTGTTCGCTGCCTCGCACTTGGGCTGGACGGTGCTGATGCCGGGAGTTAGGTTGGCGAGAGAGTTATGGCAATGCAGGGGCGGGTTTCAAACCCGCCCCTCCAAGCACTCAAGGAGGTGCGGTCGGCCGACGCCGCGGGCACGGCGCGAGGTTGGCGTCATTCCGGGGCGCCGGCGAATGCAGGTGTGGGTTTCAAACCCGCCCCTGCAACCATGCTCGCGGCCCCGGAATGACAAAATCAGGGGGCAGGCGTGGCTTTGGCTGCCACGAGCCGGAACGAGGTCAAAATGGCAAGTAGTCTCAGCGAAGCGCAGGTCGAGCATTTTCGTCGCGAGGGCTATGCTTTCCCCTTCGATGCGATCAGCAGCGAAGAGGCCGCAGCCTGCGTTGCGAAGCTCGACAGTTATGACGCTATTCTGGGCGGAGAATGCCAGAAGCATCTCAAAATCAAAGCCCACATCGCAGCGCCCTGGATCGTCGAGCTGGCGCGCAATCCAAAAATTCTTGATGCGGTCGAGTCGATCATCGGGCCGAACATCCTGCTGTTCGGCGCATCGATGTTCTCAAAGAAAGCGCACGATGGTCGCTTTGTGTCGTGGCACCAGGATGCGGCCTATTACGGGCTCGATCCGCAGGAGGAAGTCACCTGTTGGGTCGGATTGACTGATGCGGACATGGAGAATGGATGCATGCGCGTGATCCCGCGCTCGCACAAGGGTCCCGATGCCGTGCACGAGGAGACTTACGACCCGCAAAACCTGCTGGGACGCGGGCAGACCATCCGAGGCATAGACGACGGCAAAGCTGTTTATATGCCGGTGCGCGCGGGACAGTTCTCCATGCATCACGAGCGCACGATCCACGGGTCAATGCCCAATCCATCGCCGCGGCGCAGGGTCGGTATCGCCTTCTTCTATATGCCGACGCATGTGCGCTCCACCATCGGCCGCCGAACCGCGACGCTGGTACGGGGCGCTGATTCTTACGGACACTGGGATCCGGAGCCCATGCCGAGGACCGATCTCGATCCGGAATGCATGGCGTTTCTCCGGCAGAGTTGGGCGCGCTATCGGGACCCAGACGTGCCCCAAGCGGCAGTGTCGAAGGCATCTTGACCCCGCGGCGGCGCAAGCTCTGCCATGCCCCCCATTTTGATGGGGATCAGAGCGCGCAATGTCTATCTGATCAAAGATACCTATGCGTATGATCTAGCACAAATAAAATACAAGTGATTTAACGTAAAATAGTCGTATTGAAGCTGAGTGCGAGTTGCGGCAGGAATGTGACGACATGCCGACGGCGAGCCACGGCATCCGCCATGAGAGAAATAGCCAAAGCTTGCCGATGTCTGCTCGAGCGGAAGGACCGCGCGAGAGCATAGGAAGCTGAAGCATAACGTTCGCGTAAAGATTGGGGTCATCATCGTATCCGCGCGGTTTCCGTCATGGCGCGGCCAAAATTTTGGAGCGTAGCGACGCATGAAAATGGAGGAGTCGATCATGTCGCCTATTCGAGATGCTTGCGCGGTATCCGCGCGGTGGTGGTTTCCGGGTGCGGTGTGTGCAGCGCTCCTGGGCCTCTCCCTGTTTGGTTCCGGCGTGGCCAGCGCGCAGGAGGTGAAGCAGATCAAGCTTGGCGAAAGGCAGATTCAGGGCTTCATTGCCTCCCAGGACGATATGGCGAAGCTCTACGAGGGCACCAATCTGGACAACCCGGATCCGAAAGTGGAGGCGGCGGCCGAGGCTGCTGTCAAGAAAAACGGCTTTGCGAGCCTTGCCGAATATGACGAGGTATCGATGAACATCTCCATGATCATGTCCGGCATCGACCCGCAGACCAGGAAGTTCACCGAGCCTCCCGAACAGATCAAGAAGGACATTGCCACCCTCAAGGCCGACAAATCGGTCCCGGAGGCGCAAAAGAAAGAGGACTTGGCGCAGCTCGAGATGGCGCTCAAGGACGCAAAGCCCATTCAGTTCAAGGAAAACATCGCGCTGGTGCTAAAATACTTCGATAAGCTGCAACGGCTCATGCAGGAGCGGGGACCTTCCGATTAGTGTCCCGCCGATGCGGATAGCATTGCTTATCCTGGCAGCGATGGTTGCCGCCGTGCCGGCGCTTGCGCATTCCTGGTATCCGCTCGCGTGCTGCGGCAATATGGATTGTTTCCCCGTCGCCTGCGATCAGTTGGTGGAAACAGTTTCCGGTTGGCTTTACCTTCCAACAGGAAACCTGTTCGCGCGTGAGCAGGTCCAGCCCAGTCAGGATCACCATTGCCATGTGTGCCTCGGGCATGGCGGTGATCGCCGCTCGATCTGCGCATTCATCGTGCCGAACGTATAACCTCCCCTGCGTCAACCGGCTCGACATGCTCGGCATGGCGTCCATCTGGGAGGGCAAACGCCCGCGTGTCACCGACTGGTTCAACCGGATCAAGGCGCGGGCAGCGTTCAAGCCCGCGTTCCTAGATTGGTGCCCGCCGGACCTGACCGCCGATCTGTTGACCTTTGGACGGCAGAGCTGGCCTAGCGTCGAGCGAATGCTGGCGCAGGCGGGGTGATGTCGCCAGCCCTGGCCGTGGGCTGCTAAGCCGGGATGTCCGCATTCACGCAGTGTCTTGAAGGCTTGCCAGACGGCCGGCGATAGGACGGCGCGGTCAGAGGATGAGGCGCGGGCGGCCCGGGTTTGATTGGTACCGCACTCTTCACTCGTTAGTCGGGACCCGCACCGCCTCGGCACGACGTATCGGCGTTTGGATATGATTAGCAAGCCAGAGTTGAAGACGATCGAGATACAGGTAAACGACTGGCGTCGTATAGAGCGTTAGCAGTTGACTCAGCGCCAATCCACCGACCATGGCGTACCCCAGGGGTTGGCGCAGTTCCGATCCGGTGCCGTGGCCTAAAGCGAGCGGCACCCCCGCCATCATTGCAGCAGCCGTCGTCATCATGATCGGGCGAAAGCGCTGCAGGCACGCCAGCCGGATCGCTTCGTCTGCCCTCATGTGGCGGTCGCGCTCTGCAGAGATTGCAAAATCAACAAGTAAAATTCCGTTTTTCTTGACGATCCCGATCAGCAGGATGATGGCAATCATGCCCATTACCGAGAGGTCCATCTGTCCGAAGCGCAGCGCCAACAGAGCGCCAACCCCGGCGGATGGCAGCGTCGATAATATGGTCAGGGGGTGAATATAGCTCTCGTAGAGCATGCCGAGAATGATGTAGACGGCAATGAGCGCCGCGCCGATGAGCACAGGCTCGCTTGCAAGAGAGCTCTGGAACGCCTGTGCATTGCCCTGAAAGGTGCCGATGACCGTCCCCGGTAGCGCTATCTGACGCGCGGCTTCGGTGATGGCATCGACCGCCCGGCCGAGCGCGATACCGGGCGCGAGATTGAACGACAGCGTGATCGCAGGGAACTGGCCTTGATGAGAAACCGAGAGCGGCCCGACCTTGCTCCTGTCGATATTCACTAGCACGGACAGTGGAACCGCCTCGCCGGTCAGCGGGGATTTGACGTAGATGCGATCAAGCGAGGCGAAGTTGTCCTGCAACTGGGGTGGCGCCTCCAAGATGATCCAATACGTATTAAGCTGGGTGAAGTACTGGGTAATCTGCCGTTGCCCATAGGCGTCGTTGAACGTGTCATCGATCAACTGCGGCGTTATGCCGAAGCGGGCGGCCTGGTCGCGATTGATGGTCACTTTAAGACGCGGTGCAGTGGCCAGGAGATCGGTCGAGACGTCGACGATTTCCCTGAGCGTCCTTAGCTTTGCGAGCAGTTTTTCCGACCACTCGACCAACTCGGGAATGTCCGGGTCCTGCAGCGTATACTGGAAGCTAGCCCGCGAGGCCCGTCCGCCCACCGTGATGTCCTGCGTTGCTTGAAGGAACAAGTTGGCGCCTTCGATCCTGGTAATTTGCGGCCGCAGCCGATCGATGATCTGTGAGGCGGTGAGCTTGCGTTGATCGCGCGGCTTGAGGGCAATAAAAAACCGCGCAGTATTCGCGGTTTGCGCATTGCCGCTCCCTCCCGTGCTTCCCGTCTGCGAAGCAAATCCCGCAACATCGGGATCGCGCAGCAGCACATCGCCCAATGCACGTTGCAGCCGCATCATTTCCGCCGGCGAGACATCTTGGGCTGCCTCCGCCAGGCCGTTGATCATTCCCGTATCCTGGATCGGGAAGAAGCCTTTGGGAATTTGCACCGCCATCAGGATGGTCAGCCCCAATGTGGCGAAGAATACGGTGAGCGTGATCGCCGGGTGCCGCAGCACGCTGTCGAGGGTGCGTTCATAGCCGGCCAGCATGGCCTGGAAGCCGCTCTCGATCGCGCGGTACAGCCGCCCATGATCGGTTGAGCGCTGGCGCAGGAAGCGCGAGCACAGCATCGGGGCAAGCGTCAGCGACACGAAGGCAGAGACTGCGACCGCCGCCATCACGGTCACGGCGAATTCCCGGAACAGGCGGCCGATGATACCGCCCATGAGCAGCAACGGCACGAAAACCACGATCAGCGACAGACTGATCGTGAGCACCGTGAAGCGAATTTCGCCCGAGCCCGTGATTGCGGCTTCGAACGGCAGTGCGCCGCCCTCGACATGGCGATAGACGTTCTCCACCTCAACAATCGCGTCGTCCACCACAAAGCCGATCGCGATCGTGAGGGCCATAAGCGACAGATTGTCGAGACTGAAGTCGAAGAAGTACATCGTCGCGAACGCACCGAGCAGCGAGAGCACAATGGTGAATGCGGGCACGAGCGTTGCCCATGTGTCACGAAGGAACACCAGGACCACGAAAACGACCAGAACGACCGTCAGTATCAGCGTACGCTCGACATCCGCGACTGAGGCACGAATGGTCGTGGTGCGATCGAGGACGGTTTCGACCTTGACGGCAGGCGGAATGACGGCTGTGAGCTTCGGCAGCAGCGCCTTGATCTGCTCCACCGTGTCTATGACGTTGGCTCCGGGTTGCTTGTACACGGACAGCAGGATCGCCGGCGCATTGTCGTGATAGGCGGCGGCAAACCGATCGGTTGCGGCAGCGATTGCATGACCCACGTCGCGCATCCGAACCGGCGCTCCGTTGCGGTACGCGATGATCACGTCGTTGAATTGCTTGGCATCGGTGATCTGGTCGTTGGCGTCGATCGTGAAGCTCGCCTTCGCGGTCGTCAGCGAGCCCTTCGGGGCGTTGGTCGTAGCGGTCACGAGCGCGCCGCGGACCTCCTCGAGCGTCAACCCACGCGCGGCAAGCTTGGCGGGATCGACCTGAGCCCGGATCGCCGGCCTCTGCTCGCCCCCGATCGAAACCTGCGCAACGCCCGGCACCTGGGAGATTTGCTGGGCGAGATAGCTGTCCGCATACTCGTCAACGAGCGTAATCGGCACCGTGTCGGAGCGCAGCGAAAGAACCAGGATCGGCGCGTCGGCAGGATTGAGCTTCTTGTAGGTCGGCGGCGCTGTCATGGTCTGCGGCAGCGTCTTGCTCGCGGCCGTGATCGCGGCCTGCACGTCTTGCGCCGCAAGGTCGATGTTGCGGTTGAGGTTGAACTGAATCGTGACCGACGTTGCGCCAAGCGCGCTGAACGATGTCATCTGGCTGATGCCGGCAATCTGTCCAAGCTGCCGCTCGAGTGGCGTCGCAACCGAGGAAGCCATCGTCTCCGCGCTGGCGCCCGGCAGCGTCGCGGTGACCTGCACTGTCGGGAAGTCCACCTGGGGCAGTGGCGCTACTGGCAAAAGCGGGAATGCCAAAATTCCAAAGAATGCCAATGCTGCCATCAGCAGCGACGTTGCGACCGGACGGCGGATGAAGGGCTCTGACAGGTTCACCTGTCAGCCCCCGGATCGATCGCAACAGGCCGCTCGGCTACGGTCACCGTCGCTTTGGGTTGCAGCTTGTATTGACCCGCGATCACCACGCGATCACCGTCGCTGAGCCCTGCGGCGACGATGGTCAGATCGCCGGCCTCCGGACCGGCTACAATTGCTCGCGGATGGACAGTGTTGTCCGCGCTCACAACCCAGGTGAACAGTCCCTGCGGCCCGCTTTGGATCGCGGTCGTGGGAACCGTAATCGCATCGTGACGGGTCTCCACCAGCACGCGGGCGTTGACGAATTCGCCCGGCCACAATACGTCTTCGCTGTTGGCAAATAGGGCCTTCAGACGGATGGTGCCGGTGCCCTGATCGACCGCGTTGTCGATCAACAACAGCTTGCCGGTGCTCAGGGCGATGCGGTTGTCGTGATCGAATGCGGTCACCTCGACTTGGCCCCGCTTGAGCGCCTTGCGCAGATCGGTGAGATTGGTTGCCGGCAAAGTGAACAGGACCGCGCAGGGCTGCGTGAGAACGAGATTGGCAATCGCCTTCGTATCGGACGCACGCACCATGTTTCCTGGATCGACCAGGCGGATGCCGATACGTCCATTAGTCGGCGCGGTTATGTTGGTGTAATCGAGGTTGGTCTGCGCGGTTTCGATCATGGCCACATCAGCATCAAGCGCTGCTTTGAGCTGATCCACGGTACCTTGCTGGCGATCGACGTTCTGTTGGCTCTCTATGTTTTTCAATATCAGGGTCTTGAAGCGCGCGAGATCCTTTTCGGCTGCTCGCAGCAAGGCTTCATCCTGTGCCCTCTTGGCCTTGGCCTGATCGAGTGCGGCCTGGAACAGGCGCGGATCGATCTTGGCCAGCGCCTCGCCTTTCCCGACGTGCTGGCCTTCGGTGAACAGCACCTGCTGTAATTCACCGTCAACCTTGGCGCGAATGTCCACGGTGAAAGACGCCTGCACCGTGCCGAGCCCGGTCACGTAAACCGGCACGTTCCGTCGCGTTGCGACGGCAATGCTGACCGGTATGGGCCCACGTTCGGACTGGCGCGAGACGGGAGCAGTCTCGGGTTGTTTCAGCGAGTAAAGGTAGCTCACCGCGCCGAGCGCAAACAGGGCAACGCAGGTGGAAATCAGAACGAAACGACGGCGATGCCCTGCTGACGGCACGAGCTGTCCTTGACGGGCCGACAACTCGCGCGGCTTATTTGTCCAACGGTTGCGGGATGGCACGCCCTTTGTCTTTTTCGGCCACGATGAACTCCAAGTACCGGAGACGCTCGGTGGTGCTCGGGTTCCAATGGGAATGGATCGTGCCGGCAGCAACAAACAAGCTGTCCCCCGCATGCAGCGTGATCGGCGGTTTGCCGTCCTCCTGCCAAACGCCGGTACCGGACAGGACATGGAAGGTGATCGCTGCCGGATGGAGGTGTCGCGGGTTGATGCCGCCCGGGGCGTATTCCACCTCGTAAACTGCGGCCTCCTGGTTCGCCGTATCGGGCAAGACCATCTTCAGCAGGGGAGGATGCGGTATGACTCGGCGCTTTTCCTGCGCGGCGGCCGGTTGTGCCTGGAGCATGCATAGGCCCCCGACTATCGCGATTCCTAAAGCCACGCTGCGCATAAAAATTCTCTTCCTCGCGACGTAAGATGTTTCCGGCGGGCTTGCGCGGCAAACGCAATTAATTCATCCTGACCCCAAATTTATCTTGGGGTCAGGATGGCCCGCCAGCTACCCTCGTTAAATGGATTGCGAGCCTTCGAGGCGGCCGGACGGCATGGCAGCTTCAAGAGAGCAGCCCAGGAGCTGAATGTCACTCAGGCCGCTGTGAGCCATATGGTGCGGGTCCTGGAAAAGCGCCTCGGCTATGCGCTGTTCCGGCGTAAGGCCAATCGCCTGGAACTCACAACTCAGGGACGAGCGTTGTTGGTCGGTCTGACGGACGCATTTGACGCCATAGCCCGGCTGTCAGATCGGGTAGCCGCAATGCGTGCAGGCCCTGTCCTCACCGTCGGCGTCGGCCCAACCCTGGCGGTGAGTTGGTTGATACCGCGACTAACCAGTTTCTACAGTAAACATCCCGACATTGAAGTGCGCATGGCCACGGGCGGAGCGACGCGCGCTGTTCGGGATGATTGGACCTGTACAATACGCCGCGATGCCGCTGCTTGGCGAGGTTACATCGCCGAAAAACTATTCCCAAGCACACTTTTGCCCATCTGCACTCCAGCAATTGCTTCAGGCCTGCGATCGCCACGCGACCTGCAACAGACGACGCTGATCCGCGTGTCGCACATGGCCGATGATTGGCCTTTCTGGTTCCAAGCGGCAGGTTCGCGTGAACCCGTATGTCCCGCTGGAGAGGCAGTGTTTGAGAGCAACGCCTTGGCGATGCAGGCTGCGCTCGACGGCGTGGGCGTCGCTTTGGCGCAACTCCCCTATGTCAGCGACGCGCTTGCGGCAGGCCGCTTGGTCGCGCCGTTCCCAGTCGTTGCCCGCAAGCAAGAAAATTGGTTGTTCGAATACCGGCCGGCCCGGCAGGATGACCCAGCTCTGGGAGCATTTCGCGATTGGCTTCACGGTGAGGCCGAACGCGAGCGCCAGCTCGAAGATGAATTGATAAACCGATCGGCCAAGTACGGGCTAAGAAAGCGCACTGCAAGGAGTGCATAGCTTCCGAATGTCTGCTTGTGCGGACGATCCAGTAATCACCGAACGTCGGATTTGGGACGCCTTCGGCTCAAACCGCCGATCGGGATTACTGGCATAAATACGGCGTAAAGCCTGCCCGAGCCTGATCTTATTCCGTGCTCGCAACTTGCGATGATCTGCTCGTGTCGATACGCTAACGAGCAAAGATCAACACGGTTTCTTTGGAGAGGATGGCACACACGGTGTCGCACCGCCGACGTGCCGGTCTGATCGTGGCCTGCCTTGCCGGCCTTGCCACCATGGGTGCCGGCTACCAGTATTGGGGTCAGGGACCCAGCCCGGGGCTCGCCGCCAAGGCCCCCGCTCGCACCGGAGTACCGGTCAGCGTCACAGTGGTGACGAGACGGGACGTGCCGATTTATCTGTCCGGCCTCGGCACCGTTCAGGCCGTCTTTACGGTCGGCGTCCACGCGCAAGTCGATGGCAAATTACAGGAGGTGCTGTTCACGGAAGGCCAGCATGTCCAAAAGGGCGACGTGCTGGCCAAGATCGATCCACGCCTGTTCCAGGCCGCTCTCGACCAGGCTAAAGCCAAGCGGGCGCAGGATACAGCCCTGTTAACCGCGGCCGAAAAGGATCTCGCGCGGTTCCAGACGCTGGTGCTCAAAAACGTCGAAAGCCAGCAGAACGTCGATCGCCAGCAGGGTAGTGTGGATCAGCTCAAAGCAGCGATCGACGCCGATGCGGCCATGATCGAAACCGCGCAGACCAATCTGGATTACACCAACATAACGGCGCCAAGCGACGGGCGCATGGGTGTGCGGCTGGTCGATCCGGGAAACATCGTGCATGCAACCGACCAGGGAGCCATCGCGATGCTGGTCCTGATCCAGCCCGCGGCCGTGTTGTTCACCTTGCCGGCACGCGCGCTCGACGATGTACGCGCCGCCGTTGCGCGCGGACAGGTCGAGGTCGTCGCGTTCGATCAGGATAATGCTCGTGCGCTTGCCACGGGAAAGCTCCTGCTGGTCGACAGCATCATCGATCAGGCCACCGCCACCATCCGGCTCAAGGCGATGTTCCCGAATCAGGATGAAAAGCTGTGGCCGGGAGAGTTCGTCAACGCGCGCATCCTGCTTGACACCTATAGCAAGGCCATCGTTATCCCACCTGTTGCGGTCCAGCGCGGACCGCAAGGCTTGTTCACCTGGGTCATTACGCCCGACAACACGGCAGAGCCGCGTGCGATCGAGATTGGCGCAACCACAAAGGACCTCACCGTGGTTACGTCGGGGCTTCAGGATGGGGAGCGCGTCGTTACCGGCGGGCACTACAAGCTCAAGCAAGGCGTGCCTGTCACGTTCGAGTTGCCGGTGGCGGGGCAATCGGGACGAAACTCGTGAATCTCTCCGAGCCATTCATCCGCCGTCCGGTTGCGACCACCCTGGTCATGGCGGCCCTCGCGTTCGTGGGTCTCACCGCCTATCCGTTCCTGGCGGTTGCCCCGCTGCCGCAGGTCGACTTTCCCACCATTCAGGTTACCGCAACCTTTCAGGGCGCGAGTGCCGAGACCATGGCGTCCTCGGTCGCTGCCCCGCTCGAACGGCAATTCGCGCAGATCCCGGGGGTCACGCAGTTGACCTCGCTGAGTGCGCTCGGCGCGACCACGATCGTGATTCAATTTGATCTCAACCGCAACATCGACTCGGCTGGTCAGGACGTGCAGGCGGCAATCACCGTCGCGGGCAAGACCTTGCCGCAGTCCATGACCACGCCGCCGAGCTATAAGAAGGTCAACCCGGCTGATTCGCCAATTCTCCTGCTCTCGGCGCAGTCCGATACGATGCCGCTAACTGAGGTCGACGACTATGGCGATCTGTTCCTGGCGCAGCAAATCTCGCAAGTACCCGGCGTTGCCCTAGTTACTATCTTCGGCGACAAGCAACCGTCGATCAGAATCCAGGTTGATCCGGCGAAGCTCGCTTCGAGCGGCGTGACGCTGGAAGATACCCGCGGTACGCTTGTGAACGCCACGGCTAATGCCGCTAAGGGCACGCTCAACACCGACAAGCTCAGCTTCACGATCGCCGCCAATGACCAGATCACCGAGGCCGCGCAGTTCAATGATGTCATTCTCGCCTACCGTAATGGTGCGCCGATCCGCGTGCGCGATGTTGGCCAAGCGATCCCTGACGCGGCCGATCGCAACGTCGCCGCTTACCAGCGCAATAAACCAGGCATCATACTGGCTGTGTTTAAACAGCCGGGCGCCAACGTCGTCGAAACTGTGGACCAGATAAAAGCGCAGCTTCCGCAGCTCACGGCCAGGATACCTCCGGCTATCCAGGTGGATGTTATTCTCGATCGCACCACCACCATCCGCGCCTCTGTGCGCGACGTCCAGTTCACGCTCGCTCTCACCGTAGCTCTTGTTGTGCTGGTCATTCTCCTGTTCCTACGCAATTTCTGGGCCACTTTCATCCCGAGCATTACCGTGCCGCTCGCGCTGCTCGGGTCATTTGCAGCGATGTATCTGCTCAATTTCAGTCTCGACAATCTCTCCCTCATGGCCCTCACCATTGCGGTGGGATTTGTGGTCGACGACGCTATCGTGGTCGTCGAGAACATCCACCGCCACATTGAGAACGGTGCCGGACCGTTCGAGGCGGCGTTAAAAGGCTCGCGTGAGATCAGCTTCACAGTGCTGTCAATAAGCATCTCGCTGGTCGCAGTGTTCATACCGCTCCTGCTCATGGGCGGCATTATCGGCCGCCTGTTCCGGGAGTTTGCGCTCACCGTGACCGCCTCCATAGCCGTCTCGGCGCTGGTGTCTCTGACGCTCGCGCCGATGATGTGCTCACGCTTTATGCATCACGATTCGGGCAGGCACGGTGTCATCTTTCGGGTCATCGAGTCCGGGTTTAACGCCATGCTGTCCTTCTACCGGCGCACGCTTGACATCGTGCTGCGCCATCAGGCGATCACGCTCGGCGTTTTCTTCGCCACCATGGCGCTGACGGCTGTCATGTTCATTCGGATTCCCAAGGGCTTCTTCCCGATCCAGGATACCGGAATGATCTCGGCATTTGCCGAGGCGGCGCAAGATACCGCCCCAGAGGAGATGATGAAGCTGTTGCGCAAGATGGGCGATGTGATCCTGCAGGATCCGGATGTCGCAGCGTTGGCAACGTTTACTGGCAGCTCGGGCGGTGCCCAGACAGCCAACACCGGACGGGGCTTCATCGTCCTCAAACCACGCGACGAGCGCCAGCTCACCTCCTCGCAGATCATTGACCGATTGCGACCGAAACTTGCGCGGATCGAGGGGGCCACGCTGTTCATGCAGCCGACTCAGGACATCACGGTCGGCGGACGCATCGCGCGCGCCAGTTTTCAGTATACGTTGCAGGATTCCGACATCGCGGAGCTCAGCGAATGGTCGGAAAAGATGCTGGAAAAACTGCGCACCTTGCCGGAGCTTGCCGATGTCGCGAGCGATCTATTGGCGAATGCCCCTCAGCTCAAGATCACCATAAATCGCGACCAGGCCTCGCGCTTCGGCATTTCACCGCAGACTATCGACGACATCCTCAATGATGCCTATGGGCAGCGCCAGATCACGCAATATTTCACCCAGCTCAAGACCTATTGGATCATACTTGAGATCCTGCCGGGACAGCAGAAGGACTTGGCTTCCCTCGACCTCCTTTACGTGAAGTCGCCGCTTACCGGTGGCGCTGTGCCGTTGTCCGCCCTGGTGAATGTCGATTCCGGCAAAGTCGGTCCACTTTCGATCGCGCACCAGGGTCAATTCCCGGCGGTAACGCTGACGTTCAATCTACGGCCCGGCGTTGCGCTTGGTCAGGCGGTCGATGCGATCAGCCAGGCCTCGCATGAGCTCGGCATGCCCTCTTCGGTCATCGCAACTTTCCAGGGCAATGCACAGGCTTTTCAGGCTTCGCTATCGAGCGAGCCCGCGCTGATCGCCGCTGCTCTCATCGTGGTCTACATCATTCTTGGCATTCTCTATGAGAGCTTCATACATCCGCTGACGATTCTATCGACGCTGCCTTCGGCAGGCGTCGGCGCGCTGCTCGCGCTCAATCTCGGGCACATGGACCTTTCGGTGATCGGCATCATCGGGATTATTCTCTTGATCGGCATCGTCAAGAAGAACGGCATCATGCTTGTCGACTTTGCCATCACCGCGGAGCGCGACGAGCACATGCCGCCCGTTGCTGCGATACGCGAAGCCTGTCTCCTTCGTTTCCGGCCGATCTTGATGACAACGGCGGCGGCGATGTTGGCGGGCATGCCGCTGGCATTCGGGCACGGTACCGGCTCGGAGATGCGCCAACCGCTGGGTTACGCCATGGTGGGCGGTCTGGCATTGAGCCAATTGCTCACGCTCTACACCACGCCGGTCGTCTATCTTTATCTGGACCGTGTGCAGAATTGGCTGCGCGGCAGCAAGCAGGATCATGAGCGCGATCCTATTCGCGCTGTCGCCGCGGAGTAGATTACACAGGCGGCTGCTCAACGAGATGCAGCGGAGGGCATGAAGCATCGGCCATCGTTGACAAGGATAATCCATCGTGATTCCCGATCCCTTGCAGTCGAACGAAACCGGCGGCCGGGTAATCCCCTTTAGCCCGCGCAAGCGCGGATCGCGCGTAAGCCGTGGAGGCAAGAGCTTGATCGGCAATGCCGGTCCAGATCACTCGCCGGTTCCGGATCTGAGCAGGTATCAGGGCAGGGAAAGCAGCGAGGAGTATCGGCATCGGATGATGGTGAATGCCCTCGCTTTTGCTTTTACCAGTTTTTTGGTTGTCGCCGGCGTATGGCTCGCAATGCTGATATGGCATGCCTGATGCACGATCGTGCATCCGCGAGCAAGCTGCGCACCGGCCCCGGCAAGAGCAGCGCCCTGAGGAAGGCATCGGCATGTTACAGATACGAAGATCGCTCCTGTTGCGCGATACGATCACGTCGGAGCTGGGAAATCCGGTCGAACCTCCAATCGTTCGGGCCATCGGCATGGCGGTCATCGCCAATCCTTTTGCCGCTCGCTACGTTGAGGATCTGACCGAGCTGTTCGAGGCCGGCCGCACGCTCGGGGAGCAGTTGATGCCCGAAATTGTCCGCCTCCTGGCAGGGAGTCCGGTGTCGTACGGGAAGGGCGCTATCGTAGGGGTGGACGGCGAGTTTGAGCACGGGGGAGCCTGTATCCATCCGATGCTGGGCAAGCCGATGCGCGCCGCCGTCGGCGGTGGCAAAGCCGTCATCCCGTCGAACGTGAAGGTCGCCGCCTGTGGCGCAAGCCTCGATGTGCCGCTGAGCCATAAGGACGATCCCTGGTCGTTCGATCACTTTGACACGGTGACGGTCTCGATGCCTGACGCACCGAGACCCGACGAGATCGTCGTGGTGATGGCGCTTGCGGACGGGGGCCGGCCGCATCCTCGCTGCGGCAATGCTCCACGCTAGTAGATCGATGCCATGAAACCCGTCGGATCGAGCTCAATCAGAGACCTCAGTCTCTCGTCGCTAAATTGCAATCTCAAAACCGCCAATCCGAAGGGCTGAAAGACAAATTGCGGGTGATCTCCATGCAGAGCACGCTTCCGATTTATCACAAGAGTTTGGATTGGGATGCTTTCTTTGCGGAGTATCCCGTGCCCGACGTGTTCGAGCGCACCGTCTACCGGTGGCCGCGGGAGAAACTGCGCGCGTTCCAGAACAAGCGGTTCATGCGGCTCGTCGAGATCGGATGGAAGAACGAATTTTACCGCCGGAGATGGGAAGCCGCGGGCGTGAAGCCCGGCGACATCCGATCGATCGACGACATCGCGAGCCTGCCTTCCTACACGTCCGATGATGTGAAGACCGATCAGCAGGAAAACCCCCCTTTCGGGCTGTTCCACGGGGCAGGCCGAGGGCTGCTCCAATCGATGCCGCTGAAGGTGCAGACCAGTGGAGGCACGACCGGGAAGCCACGCGCGACTCTCTATGGGCCGGTGGACTGGGAGATGAATGGGCTTACGCTGGCCCGAGCCATGTACATCCAGGGCGTCCGGCCGGGCGACGTCGTGCAGATTCCGGCGACCTGCTCTCTGGCCAATCTCGGCTGGTGCGTCTACAAGGCTTGTCACGATTACCTCGGCGTGCTGCCGCTTACCACGGGCAGCGGCATCGTCACCTCCTCGCGGCGCCAGCTGGAGATTGCCTTCGACTGGGGAGCCAATGTCTGGTGCAGCTTCCCCGAATATTTCACCCAGCTTGCGAAGGTAAGCCGCGAAGAGCTTGGCCGCGACATTCGTGAGCTGAGAACAAAGTCGCTCCACAGCTTCCTCGGCCCGGACACCGACAATTCGCTCCGCACGCAGCTTGAGGAGCTGTGGGGTTGCGATGTCTACGATCTCTACGGCACCAATGAGATGGGTGGTGCCGGTTTTGAATGCGGTCACAAGAACGGCGTTCATGTCATGGAAGACTGCATCTTTCTGGAGCTGGAAGATGTGGAAACGTGTCAGCCGCTCAAACAGGGTGAAACCGGAAACATGGTTGTCACCATCCTGCACCGCGATCTTCCGCCGGTCATCCGCTACAACGTGCGCGACCTTGCTCGCATCGTGTCGAGCGAGACCTGCGAGTGCGGAAGCTCTTTCAAGCGAATGGACAAGTTTCTCGGCCGCAGCGACGACATGGTAAAATTACGCGGCGTGAACGTTTATCCCATGGCGTGTCTGCCCACAGTCAAGAGCGATCCCAGGACGACTGGCGAATGGATATGCGTCGCCGAGAGGCTGACGGACAGGGGCGTCATCAGGGACGAGATGACGGTTCGGGTCGAGGTGCTGCGCGGGGTGGAAAGCGTGGCCGGACTCAAGGAGCAGCTGGAGAAGCGATTGCAAAGTGATCTTGGCGTCAAGGTGGCTGTTGAGCTGGTCGAGGAAGGAGCTCTCGCAGAGGCCGCCAACCTCGGGCGCGAAGGCAAGGCGAGGCGGCTCCTGGACCGCCGTTTCCTGAAGAGGACTGAAAAAGACTGATGCGCCGGGGGTGTCAGTGATGATGAACCCGCAGAGGATCGGAAATTCCATGAGGCTCTTCGACTGCCATTCCCATTGGAGTACCCGTCGTGGATATGTTTTCCAGACCGAGGAAGAGCTCATAAATCAGGAGCGCATCTGGGGCACCAAGGCGACATTTCAAACCGAGGACGAAATGGTCGCGACGTTCCGCAAGAACAATGTCAGAGTTGTTCTCGATCTTGCAACGACTGTTCTCTACCCGATGAATCCGGACCAGATCCGCGCTCTCCACGACTACACCTTCGACGTTCAGCGAAAGAACAAGGATGTCATCTTCGGGCACTGGCTTTCGCTGGATCCTCGCCTCGGAAAGGAAGCGATCAGGGAATTCGAACGCGCAATGTCCGCGCAGGCCGGCTTTATCGGGTTTGGGATCATCGGACAGACTCCCGGCGGCTTTCCCGCGAGCGATCCGATCTGGTACCCGTTTTACCAGATCTCCATCGACGCCAACATTCCAGTCCTCATTCATGCCGGGCTGACCGGAATCGGCCAGGGGCTTCCCGGCGGGCGCGGCATCAAGCTCGACGATGGGCATCCGCGCCATATTGATGCAGTTGCCGCCAGGTTCCCCGAGCTGAAGATTTTGGCAGCGCGGCCGGCCTTCCCCTGGCAGGATGAGATGATCGCTATTCTTCTGCACAAGGGAAACGTGCACTACGAATTGCACGGCTGGTCGCCGAAGGCATTTTCTCCGGCCTTGAAGCGGGAGATCGGCGGCCGGCTGCAGGACCGGATCATGTTCGGCTGCGATTACCCCGTTCTCAAATACGAGATGATGGTTGAACGCTGGCGCGGGCTGGGCTTCTCCGAAAGTGTGCTCGAGAAGGTTTTCCACCGTAACGCAGAAGCCTATTTCCCGGGCGCCAAGCTGAGCTGACATCAATCATGCCTGTCATCTTGGAGCTCGAAGGACGTTCGCCGCGGATTGCAGCCAGTGCGTTCATTGCGCCCAATGCGGTGCTGGTCGGCGATGTCGACGTTGGCGAAAATGCAAGCGTCTGGTTTGGCGCCGTGCTGCGGGCCGATTTCGCGCCGATCCGGATCGGTCCTGGCTGCAGCATTCAGGACAACGTCGTGGCTCACGGCGAGACGCCGGGCGCGGGCCTGATCCTGGAGGAGCGGGTCACCGTAGGCCATAGCGCCATTCTCCACGGTGCCTTTATCGGCAGGGAATGCCTGATCGGAATGGGGGCGATTCTGCTCAGCGGCTCGCGCATAGGCGCCGGATCTTTTGTTGCGGCCGGCAGCGTTGTGCGCGAGGGTTCAACCATTCCTCCGAATACGCTCGCGGCGGGCAATCCTGCGGTCAGCAAGAAGGTCCTGGACGGAAGAGCAGCCGACTGGGTCGCGCTCGGAGCCGATGAGTATCTCAAGCTCGCCTTGAAATACCGCAACCACTCCCGGCAATTATCCTGAAATCTTGCAGAGCTCGACCCCCGTTACCTCGCTCCCGCAAGCGGCGAGGCCATAGTAATCCGCATCGAGGCGGATAGCGCTGCCGTTCGCGCCACACAGTCCGACGGCGTCCTCCCCTTGATTTGAAAGCAAATACGATAATAGGCTCATCCTACCTGGTGGGATTAGGAGGACAATATGCACGCCTTCGTTCTGATTACTGCATTGCTGTACGCTACAACCTGGACGGCAGCTGCGGCAAACGAGACCCTGAAAATTGGCGTGATCGGGCCGATGTCGGGGCCAGCGGCACAATGGGGCGTCGAGATCGCGCGCGGCGCGGAGTTGAAAGCCGAGGAGATCAATGCCGCGGGCGGCCTGAAGATAGGAAATGCAACCTATGACATCCGCACCATTCCGTATGACCATAAGGCCAATGCGGCCGAGGCGACGACAGTCGTCAACAGGCTCGTGTTTCAGGATAAGGTCAGCTACATCGTGGGCAACTCGATCGGCGCGACAACGACGGCGGCGCAGACGATCACCGAGCCGAACAAGGTCCTGTTTCTCTTTGTCTCGTGGGGAAAGCAATCGCTTGGACCGCAATACCCGTACTCGTTCCGGGAGACGTTCAGTGACGTGGAGGTGGTCGAGCCGTTCTATCGCTGGCTCAAGGAGCAGAAGAAGATCAATACCGTTGCGTTGCTGGATGTGAACGACCAAAGCGGCAAGACCACCGGCGCTTCGATGGTAGAGGCCGCAAAGGCGTTGGAGCTGAAGATCCTCGCCGACGAATACTTCGATCGCGCATTGACGGATTTCTACCCCATGTTTAATCGCATTCTGGCCATGAAACCCGACTACATCGATCTCGGTTCGGTACCTCCGGGCACGGCGGGGCTGCTCCTGAAGCAGCTGCACGAAATGGGTTATGGCGGCACCAAAGGCTGGGTATCGGGGGCGATTCTGGAAGGCGCGATCAAGATAGCGGGCCCCGAGGCCTCTGATGGACTCCTGGCTCCGTGGTCGGCAAATCTGGAAGGCGCGAATACACCGCCGGCCGTCAAGGAAATCGTCGCGAAATATCAGAAAAAATATGGCGAGCCAGCTGGCAATTATGTTGTCGACAATTACGTGGCCCTCGATATCGTGACCCAGGCGATGAAAGCAGCCGGCACAACCGATACCGAAAAGGTCGTTGGTCATCTCGCCGGCAAGAAATTCGATTCGGCATGGGGTCCGGTGGTCGTAGGTGGCAGAGGCACCTATGGTGTCGACCACCAGTTCCTGCGTCCGATCACCATCACACAGTATCAGAACGGCAAGATGGTGGATGTCGGAAGTGCGATGCCGCGCGACTTGATGGCGAAGTAAAGCCTCCGCAAACTCGGTGATGTTCGAGGCGACGCTAGCCCTCCAAGCTTTGATCAATGGGGCGAGCGTCGCGCTCGTCTATGTCCTCGTTGCACTTGGATTGACCCTGATCTTCTCGATCATGGGCATCATCAATTTTGCGCACGGCGAGTTCTACATGCTGGGCGGTTTCGCAGCCTATTATCTGGCCCAGGTCGCCGGCATGAATTACGTTGTCATGCTGGCGGTTACATTTCTGGCTGTCTGCGCATTCGGGTTCTGCCTCGAGCGACTGTTGTTCGAGCCATTGCGAGCCCAACCGCTGAGCGGGTTCATTGCTTCGCTCGGTCTGCTTCTGGTGCTGCAATCGGGCGCATCAATCCTGTTTGGCGTCACGGACAAGCGCGTGGATTCGCCCTTGCCCGGCGTCCTGCATGGCTATGGCCTGGTAATCTCACGCGAGCGCCTGTTCGTCATGATGGCATCCGCCGTTCTGATCGGCCTGCTTTATTCCTTTCTGCGCTGGAGCAAACAGGGTCTGGCGCTGCGCGCCGCCGCGCAGGAATGGGAGGCGGCAGCCGTTCTCGGAATCAATGTTAATCGCATATCCGGCCTGGCCTTCGGGATGGGATGCGCGCTTGCCGCAGCAGCGGGCGCACTGCTTGCTCCGGTGTTTTACGTCACGCCGACGATGGGCGCGCAGCCGCTGGTGAAGGCTTTCATCATCGTCATCATCGGCGGCATGGGCAGCCTGCCGGGCGCGGTCGCAGGTGGCGCCTTGCTGGGCCTGGTCGAAAGCATCGGACCGATGTTCTTTACGGCGGCGACCGTTGATCTGCTCGGCTTTGGCGCCATCGTCGTCCTCCTCCTGGTCAGACCAACGGGACTGGTCAAGTCATGACGTGGACCGGCCAGGCGCGGTCCATCGTCGCCTTGCTGCTGCTGACGTTTGGCGCAAGCGTGGTCCCGGTCGTTACTGACGATTTCTACAAGATCGACGTGGCGACGACGATCCTGCAAGACCTCATCCTGGCAATGAGCCTGCGGGTGGTCATGAACCTTGGCTTGCTCAATCTCGCTCACACATCCCTGATGGGGATAGGCGCCTATGTCTCCGCCGCATTGGCGATGCGATTAGGCATGTCGTTCTGGCTGACCTTGCCGATCGCCGCCGGTGCCGCCGCCTTGATGGCGCTTGCGCTCGGCATGCTCACCTTGCGGCTGCACGGCCCCTATTTCTTCCTTCTTACGTTTGCCGTGATGTCGATGATCCAGCTGTTCTTTCATTCCTATCTCGAGGAGATCTTCGGCGGCGCGACCGGATTGATCGGCGTTCCTCGACCGAATCCGCTCGGCTTCGGCAGCTTCACGCTGCCGCTCGTCAGCAAGGTGTCGCTCTACTACCTCGTCCTGGCGTTCTGGATCGCGGCGGCGGCCGTTCTGATCCGGCTCGAATACTCGCGGCTGGGTCTGCAATGCGCTGCGGTCAAGCAATCCGAGGCGGTGGCTCGTTCCGTCGGAATCCAAACCATCCGCTGCAAGCTTCTGGTTCTGAGCCTTTCCGGCTTCCTGGCCGGCGTCGCCGGCGTCTTTTTCGCCCACTCGCGCGGGGTGATCAACTCGTCGGATTTCGGAATTGACCCGATGCTCAAGCTTCTCGTTTATGTCGTGGTCGGCGGAGTATCCAATTTTTGGGGCCCTGTTGTTGGAACAATCGCGTTTTCGATTTTATCCGAATACCTGCGCAGCTTTCATTTTCTGGAAACGTTGATGTATGGCGCGGTGCTGATTGCCGTCATGCGCCTCTTCCCGGAAGGCATCACGGGCGCATGTGAACGAATTTTCGCCGCTGCGAGGCCAAGCTCGGTACCATCGCATGCCGCTGCTAGCGCTTGAAAACGTGACCCACTTCTTCGGCGGGCTGGCGGCCGTGAAAAATCTCAGCTTTACCGTCGAGAGCGGCGCCATCAGGGGACTTATCGGTCCAAACGGCTCCGGCAAGAGCACCGTGTTCAATATCATTTCCGGATACGTTCCGCTGTACAGCGGAAGCGTCCGGTTCGAATCGCGCGACATCACGAGCCACAGTACGCCAAGCCTTGTTGAGCTCGGTATCGCGCGCACCTTCCAAGCAACGCAGATATTCGACCAGCTGACAATCGAGGAGAATCTTACGGCGTCCTCGCAAGTCATTCATCGTGAAAGCCTTTCAAAGTCGTTTCTGCGGCCCGCCCTGCTCGGCCGTGACGAGACCCATCTCAGCATTCGTGCCAAGGAAATTCTCGACCTTGTCGGGCTTTCCGGTGCCGCCAAACGCATCGCACGAGATCTGCCCTACCGCGACCAGAAAATGCTGGCACTGGCGAACGCGATGGCGACCGACGCCAAGCTGCTCATGCTCGACGAGCCAATGGCGGGGCTGACCATGCAGGAGACCAGAGCGGCCATGGATGTCGTCCGCTGGGCCAGGGACAAAGGTACAACCATCCTGTTGATCGAGCACGACATGCGCTGCATCATGGAATTGTGCGATTCGATCGTCGTTCTCGATCATGGCGAAAAGATCTGCGATGGCACGCCAAATGAGGTTCGCCGCAATCCGCAGGTCATCGAAATCTACCTGGGAGCCGACGAGTGCTCGAGGTAGAGGATTTGCGGGTCTGGTATCACAAGGCGGAAGCCGTCAAAGGCGTCTCGTTCAGCGTCACAGAGGGTGAAATCGTTGGAATGCTCGGCCCAAATGGTGCCGGCAAGAGCACTACGCTGCGCGCGATATCGGGTCTGGTTGCAAAATGCTCGGGACGCGTGGTTCTTTGCGGACGTGTAATTTCCGGATTGGAGCCTCATAAGATTGCCAGGCTTGGTCTGATCCATGCGCTCGAGGGACGCCGTCTATTTCCGCGCCTGACGGTAGAGGAGAATTTGCGGGCGGGCGCCTATATGGGCCGCGGCAATTTCGCAGCTTCGATCGCCGAAGTGTTTGACCTCTTTCCTCGGCTTAAAGAGCGTCGTCGGCAGCTTGCGGGAACCATGAGCGGCGGCGAGCAACAGATGCTCAATATCGCGCGCGCGCTGATGGCGGCCCCCCGCTTGCTGATGCTGGACGAGCCGTCATGGGGATTGGCCCCGCTTGTAGTGAAGGAGATCGGAAGGTCGATTGTCGAGCTCAATCGGCGGCGTGGCCTCACCATTCTCCTGGTCGAGCAGAATGCCCGTCTGGCGCTGGCAATCTCGCGGCGCGCCTATGTGGTGGAAAACGGTCGGATCACCGTGAGCGGGCCAGCCGAGAATCTCAGGAAAAACCCGCAGGTGACGGAAGCCTATGTCGGCGGCACCGCGGGATAGCGCCTGCCTCCCGCAACCAAGCGAGCTCGATCCGTCACACGGGTTTTTCCCCGAGCACGATGATGCGCCGAAGCAGTCGGCGCTCGTTTGAAGGAAAATCCGTGCGCGCGTGAGTCGTGCACCTGTTGTCCCAGAGCAGGTAGTCGCCCTTGCGCCAGACGTGCTCGTAACAGAATCCGCGCTGCTCCTGATGGTCGAACAGGTCGTTGAGGAGTGAATCGCTTTCTCCGGGCGCCAGTCCTTCGATGTAGGCCGTCATCAGACGATTCACGTAAAGGGCTTTGCGCCCGGTTTCCGGATGCGTCCGCACCACCGGATGCGCATAGCGCGGGGCATCGCTACCGGGCTGGCCGGTCCGCGACGTTGAGTTCACTTTGTAGTCATAGATGTTCATCGCCTTGAGACCGCTCAGGCGTGATTTCATCGCTTCCGGCAGCGTCTCGTAGGCTGTGTACATGTTGCCGAAAATCGTGTTCCCGCCCCGACTGGGGATATCCAGGGCGTAGAGCATCGTGCCGGCGCAGGGCTTCTCGACGTAGCACTGATCCGAGTGGAACCACATCTCACCATCGGGAAGCTCGCCGATCGGCTTGCCGTCCTTGCGAATGTTGGAAACCAGCATGATCGGGCTTGGAGGCTTGTCCGTGGTCGAAAAAATCGAGCTCGTCAGAGGCCCAAAATAGCTGGCGAAGCGTATCTGTGACTCCTCGGAAACATCCTGATCGCGAAACAGCAGGATGTTGTGCTCGAGCCATGCCTCCTTCACAGCATCGAAAGTAGATGCGTCCAACGGTTGCGACAGGTCGACACCCTGGATTTCGACGCCGATGACGTCCGACAGCGGCCGCTTGTTGAAGGGAAGCGCTTTGAAGTCGGTCTCATGTCGTTGAGCGACTTGAGTTGAAGCTTCCATGATCGAAACCTCCTTGGATAGGCGCATCCGAAGGCCGCAGCGTTATTGAACCTCTCGCTACGGGCATGATTGCATAGAATTCAAGCGACCCAAAGCATTTTTATGGAACGGGCGCCAGCACACGGCTTTCGTCAACCGGAGCTTCCTCAGCGGGACGCTCGCGTCCGCGAATGAGGTCGGCTGCCTTCTCCGCGATCATGATGACCACGCTGTTGATATTTCCGCCGACCAGATCGGGAAATATGGACGCGTCGACGACGCGAAGGCCTTCGAGCCCCCGGACGCGCAATCTGTCGTCGACTACCGTGAGATCGTCGTCATCACGGCCCATGCGACAGGTGCCAGCCGGATGGTGTGCGGTGACCGCGGTATTGCGAATGTGCGCATTGAGCGCATCGTCGGACGATTCGTCGGGTCGTGGGGCCAGCTCCTTCTCGATAAAAGGCGAGAGAGCGCGCTGATGGCCAAGTTCCCGGATGAGGCGCAGACCGGCGCGCAACGCGCGCCAATCGGTTTCGGCAGCCAGCGGATTGAAATGAATGCGGATCGGGTCGTGAGGATTGGCTGAAGCCAGCCGAACCCTGCCGATGCTTTCCGGGCGGAGCAGGGCCACACGCGTGAGGAACCCGTCTGCAAAAGCAGGTTTGAATGGCGGCAGGTAGATATCGCCGCCAGGCGGCCCGGCCCTGATGATGAGCTGTAGATCGGGCAGCTTTTGCTCCGGCCCGCTTTTTAGAAAAGCTGTCCAGCCGCTTGGCAGGTCAGTCGCGTATCCGGTCCCGAAAAAGTAGGCCTGGGCCATGCAAAGCGCGGCTCGGTCGAGCCGCATGTGGTGCCTGAATGGGCCAGGCTGCCGCCGCCGATATTCAATAGCGGTCGTGAAATGGTCACGTAAATTGCGTCCGACACCACGCAATGACACCTGCGTGCGGATTCCGCAACGCGCGAGCTCTTCAGGGTCACCAATGCCGGAGAGCATCAACACTTGCGGCGAGTTGATGGCTCCCGCGGCGAGAAGCACCTCTCGGTCGGCGTGCACCGTGAAGGTCTCACCACCTTGCTCATAAACGAGACCCACTACGCGCGTCCTTTCAATGAGCAGACGGGAAACGAGCGTGCCGGTTTCGACCCGGAGGCCTTTGCGGCTCAGCGCGGGCCGCAAATAAGCCACCGCGGCGCTGCACCGCCGGCCGTCTCGTACCGTTAATTGCGCAAGAGCAAAGCCCTCTTGCTGTGCGCCGTTATAGTCGTCGGTTGCCGGGTGGCCCGCCTGCTTGCCGGCTTCCAGATAAGCCTCGACCAACGGGTCCGCATAGCGCGAAATCCGTGTCGACAGCGGTCCCGAGCCGCCGCGATATTCGTTCGCACCCCCTTCCCAGGTTTCCTGCCGTTTGAAATAGGGAAGTACGTGCGCAAACGACCACGACGAAAGTCCCGTCGAAGCCCATCGTTCGTAGTCGCCGCGATGGCCGCGCACATAGAAAAGCGCGTTCACCGACGACGAGCCGCCGATCACCTTGCCCCGCGCGCATTCCACGCCTCTCCCATTCAGCACCGGCTCGGGCTCCGCGAAATAGCCCCAGTCGTACAGCCGATCCTGAAATATCTTTCCCCAGCCAAGCGGGATATGGATCAACGGATTGCGATCCCAGCCGCCGGCTTCCAGCAACAGCACCCTCGTGCCGTCGTCTTCCGTCAAGCGATTGGCGAGCGTGCATCCCGCCGACCCGGCGCCGATAATGATGTAGTCGTATGTCGCGGTATTCTTCATTGCTTCTGTCAGAGCTGGAAGTTTTCTTCTCTCATCCTGGAAATAAGGTCATTGCAAGTCAAGGGTTTCGGCCGCTGCAGGGGTGCTGATCGGCACCGTAGTAGATCGAAAGCTGATTGATGCGGCGACATGATTCGGACCTCGAAAACGCAGCACTAGAGTTCAAGCCCGACTCTGTCTTCGGACGGCCTTCGGGAACAGCATCGCCCGCCCAACGCCACGGGACGTGCGCACATCCACAATCTCGTATTGATCCGGCGATAGCAGCCGCTGACGTTTGGCAAATGCAGCCGTACCTTCCCACAGGTAGGCTTGGCCGGTGCGCTCGGCATAGTCGTGGAACGTCTTTTGGGTTGCAAATTCCCTTCGAGCCATCTGTCCCATCAGCCCATCAGATCGGGCGCAACGTTCCGGGTCTGCTCGGCGACAGTGCCGCTTTCGTCATGTCCATGTTACGACCGCTCATGCCGCAAGAGCTGCGGCGCATCTCGAAGCCTCGTCCTCAAGGAGCGCCGCCTTCGGCGGCGCGTCTCGAAGGACGGCCACAAGCGAGATCGTGCCAGCGGCCATCCTTCGAGACGCTCGGCGCGCATCCTTCGAGGCTCGCGTGCAAGCACGCGAGCGCCTCAGGATGACGGGACGCGCCGACCTCCTTCAGGATGAGGTCTGCGAGTTTGAGTTCTCCATCTGCTCGATTCCGATTGGTTTCACGGAATTGATCTACTAGCTCGTCTCCAGTGCGCTAAATGAGAGTTCGCAAGCTGCCTTTGCCGCACTCCGAACCGGCACGAATTCCTTCGCCCCGACCGGTGCCGGAGCGAATGGCTGGGACGCTAAAAAGGGTCCCATCTACCTGGATTTCGAAGATAAAGCCCGAACGCTTTGCGTTGGCGTTTCGAGCCAGCTCAGTCTGCGCTTTCCGAGTCGAGAGGATTTCGCTAGGTCTTTGCTCCGGCGCCGGCGACCTCAGCTCAACATCCCGGAACAGGTGGTCGCAATCAATCGGAATCAGTGGTCGCAATCAGTCGGTGCGCGCACTAATCGGGATTTCCAGCCCGATGGAAGCGGCAACAGGGGGTCTACGGCATTACATCCGATCCGCCCATTTGCCGATCGCGCCGAGGATTTCCTCAAGCGTAGGTTTGCCGACGTAATAGAGCGCGCTCGTCGCGTTGTAGGCCGTCTCATAAGCCGCGCGGGTGACGAGGTCCGTGAGGTGGAAGGCTTGGTTCTTGGACAGGTCGCGCTCGTCGGCGCGGGGAAAGCGCTTATCCTTGTGTTCTTTGTAGGCGTCGGTCCCGATGAATGCCTGAACCTCGGGGCGTTGGAGCAGGCTGTAGACATCATGGTAGTGCCGCATGAAGTCGATGGAGCTGCCTTTCTTCTCCTGCTGCTTGCGGAATTTCGTCGAGACGGTCTGGAGCTTTTCGACGAAGGTGTAGCGCGGGTCGTAGCAGGACACGGCCTTGGCGCGGTTGTCGATGATGTCGATCTTGACGGCGGCATAATCGTAGGCCCAGGAGCTGATATCCTTGGGCGTATTCGGTGTCACGGTGTCGAAACCAGCCTCCAGTAACACGCCTTCGCGCAGATCGTCGACCGTGGGCGTGATGCTCCTGTAGAAGAGCCGGATGCCGCCGCTGAACAGATGGGTGCCGTCGAACGCGGTGTCGCGCGCCACCTTCTCGATGCCGTTGATCTCGATGGTCTTCACCAGCCACTCATAGAATTTCCGGCGGCTTTCGACATGCGGGTGCTTGGTCTGATTGCGCCCCGTTTTGACGTGCAGTTCGGGCGGCGGCTCGATGTGGATGTCGATATCTTCCGAGAAGCGGTGAATGATCCCGTGTCCTTTGGACAGCGAGGTGCCGCCTTTCAATTCGAGCTTGAAGCCGAGCTGCTGCAAGCCGTAGAGGCAATGCATGATCCAGTAGTCTTTTTCGACCAGCGCGGGCGCAATGCCTTTTTGCTCAGCGACAATGCGGATGAGGTCGGGAAATTCAGGATGATTGTGAACGCAGTCCGCCGCCATGGCGCCTCAGGTCGCGTGAAGCGCTTCGGAAAAGAACTTCTTCGTACGCACGCTGCCGTACTCCCGCGCCGCGCGCTGTAGGCGCGGCACGTCAAGTGACGCGGCCCGCTCCTTTACCCGGGCCAGCACTTCCTCACGGCTCTCCGCGAGGCGATCGACGTTGTTGACCAGATCAACCAGCAGAAACTCCTTGCTGAGCTTGCGCGGAAATGACGGCTTGACGCGAAAGTCGAAAACGCGACCGCCGAGCGAAACCGGGCCATGGCGCTTATGATTATACACGACCGTCTTGTCGTAGAGCTGCGTCGTGCCTACTCCCAGCGTGTTGTAGGCGTTTGGCGAGGCCAGCAGAAAGCGATGGTCCTTGAGGAAGCGGGCCACCAGCTTCTCGTCTTCGGGCGGAGCTTTGCCGAACACGGTTTCTTTCGGCCGCAGGTAGAGTCCGCCTGCCAGCTTTCGCAGCGTGCCGTCTTCCAGCATTTGCTGGATGTGGCGATCGACCGCGTTCGACCAGCGCGCCAAATCCTGCCGGCGGTACACCTGGCCGGGACGCAGACGCTTTTTGATCTCCTGAAGCTTCACCACGCAGCCAATATAGGCAAAGGTCAGCCGGTTGCAAGAGTTTTCATCCAAAAATCATGCACATATCGATCCTATCGTATTGATTCTGCTAAATTTCACGAGATTCGTTATACAGGAGGAGGAGCAGACACAGTTTGCCGCGCTGCGGATCGCAAACGACCGGAACGCACTCTCGCTAGCCCTTTGCTTCGGCGCCTGTGACCTCAGCTCAACATCCCCGTCACTCGACCGGCACGTTCCAGATGTCGGACGCGTATTCCCTGATGGCGCGGTCGGAGGAGAACCAGGCCATGGCGGCAACATTGAAAATGCTCATGCGTGCCCAGGCGGAGGTCGAGCGCCACAGCTGGTCGATCCGACGCTGCGCTGCGTAATAGGCGTCGAAATCCGCGGTGACCATGTAATGGTCGTGGTATCGCAAGGCATTCGCGAGAGTAGCAAAGCGCCCATGATCGGCACCGGTGAACAATCCCGATTCGAGCGCTTGGATGGCTTCGGCCAGCTGCGGCGAGGCAGCGATGGTGGTCATCGCATCGAGGCCGGTGCGGCGGCGCTCCTCCACCTCATGCGCCTTGAGACCGAAGATAAAGATGTTATCCGCGCCGAGATGATCGCGGATCTCGACGGTGGCCCCATCGAGCGTCCCGATGGTCAGGGCGCCGTTGAGCGCAAGCTTCATGCTGCCTGTGCCGGAGGCTTCCATCCCCGCCGTCGAGATCTGCTCGGACAGGTCGGCTGCCGGAATGATCGACTCGGCCAGGCTCACGTTGAAATTGGGAATGAAGACGACCTTGAGAATATCGCGCAGCGCCGGATCGTTGTTCACGACCTCCGCGACGTCGTTCGCGAGCTTGATGATCAGTTTTGCCTGCGTGTAGCTGGCAGCCGCCTTGCCGGCGAAGATCTTCACGCGCGGTACCCAATCTCGGCCGGGTTCGGCGCGCATCTCCAGATAGAGCGCGATCGTTTCCAGAAGGTTGAGCAACTGGCGTTTATATTCATGGATGCGCTTGACTTGCACGTCGAACAGCGCATCCGGATCGACGTTCACTCCCATGCGCTGGTGGATGAGATGCCCGAGGGCCAGCTTGTTGGCACGCTTGACCGTCCTGAAGCGTTCCTGCAGTGACGCATCATCCGCGTGGTCGGCGAGCCGGCGGAGCTTATTCTGGTCATCCAGCACGGCATCCCCGCAAACCTCGCGCAAGAGCTGGGTCAATGGGGGATTGGCCTGCATCAGCCAGCGGCGGAAAGTGATGCCGTTCGTCTTGTTGACGATCCGGTCTGGGTAAAGCTCGTGGAGCTGGCGAAAAGTGCTCCGTCGCATCAGCTGGGTGTGGAGCGCGGACACGCCGTTGATGCGGTGCGAGCCCACGAACGCGAGATGCCCCATCCGCACGCGTTGGCTGCTGCGCTCATCGATCAGCGATACTGCGGCCACCATGTCGCCGGCGTTTTTCTCTCGTGCAAGGCGCAGGTGCTGCTCGTTGATGCGATAAATAATATCCAGATGCCTCGGCAGCATTCGCTGCAACAGGGGTAAGGGCCAGGTCTCGAGTGCTTCCGGTAAGAGCGTGTGGTTGGTGTAAGACAAGGTCTCGACGCAGATCCGCCAGGCCTCGTCCCACGCAAGTCCGTGCAGATCGATCAGGATTCGCATCAGCTCGGGGACGGCGATGCTCGGATGCGTGTCATTGAGCTGAACCGCGGCAAAGTCGGGGAGGAGATGGATGTTCCCGTCGCTGCACAGGTGCAGGTGCACGATGTCCTGCAGCGACGCGGAGACGAAAAAATATTCCTGCCGAAGCCGCAACTCCTGCCCGGCAGGAGTCTCGTCACTCGGATACAGGACCTTCGAGATCGCTTCCGCCCGTGCCTGCTCCGACAGCGCAGCCATATGTTCGCCCTGATTAAACGCGTCGAGCCGCATCGGATCGGCAGCGCGGGCCGACCACAGTCGCACGACATTCACGTGTCGGGCTCGCCACCCCACGATCGGCGTATCATAGGCCACAGCTTCGATTGTCTCATCGGGATGCCAGATCGAGCGGGCAATGCCCCGAGGTCCGACCGTTTGCTCGACGCGGCCGCCGAACTGCACGTCGTAGATCAATTCCGGTCGTGCGAACTCCCAGGGATTACCGAACGACAGCCATTCCTCCGGATACTCCTGCTGCCACCCATCGCGGATAACCTGGCGGAACAGGCCATGATCGTACCGGATCCCATAGCCGCAGGCCGGGATCCCCAGCGTTGCCATGCTCTCCAAAAAACACGCCGCGAGGCGTCCGAGGCCGCCATTGCCGAGCGCGGCATCCGGCTCCGACGCCCGCAGCCGCGCGAGATCGACGCCGAGATCGCCAAGCGCCGCACTGACGATCTCCCCGATCCCCAAATTTCCCTGCACCTCGTCAAATAGCCGGCCCAGCAAGAACTCGAGCGACAGATAGTAGACACGTTTGCGGCCCTTTCCGCGGCTCGCCCGCTCGGTGGTGAGCCAGCGATGGACGACGCGGTCGCGCAGCATCAGGGCGGCGGCGACGAACCAGTCTCGGTCGGTCGCCGCCGCCGGATCCTTGCCGACCGCAAGCGCCAACTTGGCCAGGACCGCGCTCTTGATCTCGGCGATGTCCTCTTCATCCGATGCCGTACCAAGGATGCCGTTGACAACGTCGGCGTGGCACGGGCGAACTTTGTGATCGATTGGCACCGGGCAGCCTCTGCGTTCCTGATTCCACTGCACTCGCCGCAGGCGGTATTTCAGCCTGATCAAGCTCGAATGGACTTATACCGACTGTGCCGGCTTATACGGAATATCCGCGGTATCTGCTCTCCCCGCAATTCAGCGAAGAGCGCGCCCCACCCTCAATAGTCCCCCAAAACGAGGCGCACACCGCCGCGCAACGCCATCATATAACATAAGGGCAATTTGGCCTGCGTCAAAGGGCGTCATGCCCGGCAGCGCAGTCAAGCTTGCGCAGACTGCGTACACTTGTCTGCGCTGGCCGGGCATGCACGTTCTAGCGCGGTGCCAAGGCGTGGATGGCCGGGTCAAGCCCCCATAGGCGCTAACTTCAAGGCGGGCACCATTCTCTCGGTCGTCATCGTCCGCGTATGCGGACGATCCGGTAATCAGCGAAAGTTGAATTTGGCATGGTTGCCTCACTGCGCCGCGCCGGGATTACTGGATGCCCCGCTTAAAGCGGGGCATGACAACCGAAACCCGCCCTCTACAGCAAGCGACTCGCCTGGCTTCATGTCGCCCGACAAGAAGGGCGAGTTTCCCCACCGGCTTCCACGAGGAGACAGTGCACGTTGTCAATGGAACTCGCAACAAGACCAAACGTTTGTTTGCCACGTCACTCTGCTGCGCAATGCGGTGCAACCCCCGTAATGCGATTAGGAGAGGGCCATTTCGAGCTGCCCTTCGAGGAAGGAGACCTGATTATGAGATGTCTGAACCAGCGCTCGATCGCGTCATTCTTCTGCCGGTGAGGTAAGCCATGCTTACCGCCTCCTGCATGAACGGGGCGCCGAAACAATCCAAATGCTCCCTACCTGCACTCAACCGCCACGTGGTATTCTTTGGTGCCACCACGCCGTTGCGCGCGTCAATCGTTGCCCGTCTCTTCGGTTCGTTTATGCTGTTGCCGCTAGTGATCGCCCAAGGTGCCGTGACGCGCCGCCGTGTGCCTTGCGTACCGCCGGCGAGACCGCCCCATCACGGGCTGGTGCCTGGCATGGGGAAACCGATCCGGCTGCTTGCCCTTGGCGAATCGACGGTATGCGGCGTGGGACTCGCCAGCGGGGACGAGTTGGTTGCCGCCACAACTGCACGGGCATTGGCGCGATTAACCGGCCGTCCGATCGCGTGGCGCGCGGAGGGGCTTTCTGGGGCAACCGTCAGTGATGCCCGCGAGCGGCTCCTGCCTCGCATCGCGTCGGAACCAGCCGACCTCATGCTCGTCGCTTTCGGCGTCAACGACGCAACGGCATATCGTTCGCCGGCGACTTTCGCCGACGATCTCGCCGAGCTCGTGACAGCCGCGCGGAGGCGCGTTGGCGACGCAGCAGTCGTCATCGGGGGCGTCGCTCCCCTCAATTGCTTTCCGGCTCTTCCATGGCCCCTCCGCCATATCCTTGGCTGGCGCTCAGCCGCGCTGCAGGCCGCGGCCGATCATTTGACTGAACGGTTACCGCGTCTCGTTGTGGAGCGAATTTCAGCGTTGGAGCGGGACCTGTTTGCGTGCGATGGATTCCATCCGAACCAGCGTGCGCATGCGATTTGGGGCGAGGAGATCGCCGCGCTGGCACTGCCGTTCGTTGCTTGATCGCTCTACGGGCGACAATGAATAGGCCAGTCCGAAACCAAGTCGGGATGGGGCTGCCGATTTCGCACAATCATCGAGCTGTCGGCACGGGCTATATGTGCTAAATTAAACCTTAAGCCGAGGAGGCAGCCATATTCCACACGGTACCGCGGCTCCTTCCGGAGCTTTCGCTAATTTTTCTGACCGCTGTTGCTACGCATTTGGTCATGTCATTTGCGCAGACGCTGATGCATTATAAGCTCGGCCACCATCCAATAGGCGGTAAGTTCTTCCGCAACCACATCAACTTCCACCACACCTATTATGCCAAAGACCATCTCGTCTCACCGACGTACCTCGGTGACGAAGGCAACAATACGCCCTTCTTCTTCGTTCCTGTGTTTCTGGTGGGAGCGTGTACATACCTCCTATTGCCACTCGACCTCTTCGTGGTTCAGGTAGTCGCATGCGCGGCGTCGTTCTACGCGCACGTCTTCTTCGATAAGGAGTACCACGTAGAGGGTTCTCGGCTTCAGCGGTTTGCATGGTTCCGACGAAAACAGGAGCTGCATTTCGTTCATCACCGGCACGCGAACAGCAATTTCGCGGTGATCCATTTCTTCTGGGATAGGATCCTCGGTACCTATAGGAGGCCGGGCTGCCCCTGAGCAGCAGTGTCTCCGCCCAGACGCTCGCTGCTACGCTCGACAGGAGTTACGAGCTGCTCTCCGAAATCGAGAGAGTGGTCCTTCGGCGGCTCTCCATATTTGATTTGCCGGATGGGACACCAGGTTCATCGTTCCGTCGTCGCATGTTGCCGCGCGTGGACCCCGCGTACCGGCCTTGGCAGCACAACCCTAAGGGGTCTGGGAGCAAAATCCGCCATTTCCTGAAATCGCGGCTTGGCATTGCTCAAAGGAGTGGAAACCGCAATTGGTTCCGCCCGAACCACCGTAGTGCGCGCACCACGAGCCCGCATGCGCTGCTATGGTGGAGATGGATAGCGTGGCGAGAATTATTGATACGAGTGAAACAGTGCGCATGATTGCCTCAACAGTTGCTGCCCGGATGCGAAACGACACATCGCAGTTGCTCGCCAAGGACCCTCATCCTTGCTGCTTTATCCTAGTACGGCGCGAACTTAATCATTCAACAGGGAACGGCTTCATCTGTATTGCTCGATTTTGATCGGCCTTGCGGTCTTCGAGCCAATCGGACCGGCAATGACAGTAATTTGAAGGACTACAATGATATTCCCTGCGCGGCGGAATAGGGAATTTTTTCAAGAGAACAGGGAATTGTCTGGCCGCGAACAGGGAAGTGCATCGGTCAAACGGTCAAATGATAACGGATCGCGAAGCGCTCAAGTTTTGTCAGCGCAATAACGCTGAGATTGAAGAGAGGCATGTCCGCTGTTCGAAGCAATCCTGACGTCTGCAGCACTGCGGTAATGCGCGCTTTTGACCCGTCTCGGAAGCGGAGTGTGCATCGCAGCACAGGAGTTATGCCGGTAGGAAATATCGAAGGTGCGCTCACAGCCCTTTATATGTTCCTATTTCAGAGTACGCATCATGAGCACGGCCGAGCTTGGGCAAAGTACGGCGAACTCTTTTGTCTTCGCTATCGCTTCTGGTGCGCCTTCGCGTTTGATCTCTGAAAAACCGAGTTGCGAGAAAAACGTCGCCGCGGTAGTCGTAAGTAGATAAACACGCCGCACGCCAAGCTTGCTCGCCTCTTGGAGTGTCTTCGAGACAACGATCCTTCCGCAACCGCGGCCACGGAATCCCTTCGCTACCACGACGGACCGCAACAATGCGTCGCCGTCACACAATTCAAGGCCAGAAAAGCCAATTCTCGTTCCGTCGTTGGATCGGAACGAGAAGAAACTGCGCTGATCAGTTAACAGGTCTTCGCACGGTAGATTCTCGTTTCGCAGCTGCGTAGCGAGCTCGCCAACGTGCGCGGAGCCAAGTTGCTCCAATAGTACGTTGTCGCAGGTGAAGGTCGGGATCGGGTGGCTCGTCCTAGTCATCATTCCAGCGCGAATACGTCGTCTATCCTGTGCGCCGATTGAGATCGCTAATTCATATCACGGCGAGCGCCAACGCGTACGCGTAGCCAGCCAACAGCGCCCCGAGCACCGCGAAGGCGAGGTAGAGCGCGAAGACCTTCGGCCGCACCAACGCCCACACGGCGGTCATCGCGGCGAATCCAGTCGCCGTGGTCGCGAGCATGAAGGCGAGACCCGCGGGCGCGCTCATGCCCAGCTGGATGAGGCCCGCGACGAATGGAACGGCAGCAAGGCCATTGATGTAGACCGGCACCCCGATTAGGACCGCAAGCGGAATGGCGAATGGGCCCGTGCCAAGCCACCGGGCGATCACCTCCGGCGGGAGCCAGGCAGTCATCAGGCTCTCGATCACAAATGCGAGCGTGAGCCAACGGATCAGGAACCAAGCGGTAGTGGCAGACGCCGTGAGAAAGACCTGCGCACGCTCAGCTTCCAGCCAAAAGCGCCACACCGGCCTCGCCGCCGTGACCTGCTTCCCCGACTTGCAGCAGGATTTGCGCTGCACAGTGATCCGCAAAGCATCACCGGTTGAGAGCAGCCCTGTTCGCGTGAGCAACATTGTGCCATACCCGCCGAGCAACCCCATCCCGATAGCCGCTGCGGTCTTTGCAATTGCGAAGCCGATCCCAAGGCGGCCCGCGATCACAAAAAATTGGGTCGGGTCCATCAACGGCGAGGCGATCCAGAAGGCCATGACCGGGGCAAGCGGTACTCCGGCGCTAAAAAGACCGGCGACGAGCGGGATTACCCCGCAGGAGCAGAAGGGCGTCAGTCCACCGACAATGGCGGCGAGTGGGATCATTCGGCGGTCTCGGCCGGCAAACGCTCGCGCCACAATCGCGTCCCCGCCGGTTGCCTTGGCGGCAGCCGCGAACATCACCGAAAGGATGAACCATGGAGCGAGGTGGACCAGTTCACTCCCGACGTAGCCGAGCGTGCGCTGTGCCAGCCGCGCGTCAAAGATTGCGAGAACGAGCATCAGTAGGACAAGACTGAGCACAACGCGGTCGACCTGGCGAGCCAATGCAGTCGCCCCTTGGAGCAAAGCAATCGTGGCATTAGGCTTCGCCACTGCGAGCCGAGCGCTGTCCGAGGAGATCGAGCCGGCACCAATCGTAACCATGTTCCGTTTCTCCTACTTAACTAGGAATGTCGTTTATTCCGAATAAAAAAAGGGAACCGCTCATGCCGCTGCTCCTTTGCGGCCTCCCCGCTTCTCGGCTGCGAAGCCGACACAGCAGTTTTCCTTAACGAAGGCCAGCGTGTCATTGAGTGCCGCAATATTGGGCCGACAGGTCACGACGCGGCCCTGCCGCTCCTGCTCGACGAGGCCGGCGACGACCAAGCCCCGTAGATGAAACGCGAGCGTCGAGGCTGGTACACCGAGGTAGCTTTGGATTTCGCCGATCGAAAGTCCGTCGCGGCCGGCTTGCACGAGCAGCCGAAAGATTTGCAGGCGTGTGGTATTGCCTAGTTCGGCTAGGCGCTTGGCGGCGGTGTCGAGCTTCATGGGCGGGATATAGCACACAACCCGGCGATATGCAACCATAAAACTGGTTCTATAGGTTATTATTCATATTTTCATCGGGACCCGGGCGGCTAGTCCCTTGCATCGTCCTGTTCCTGCCTGCCACTTTGCTGCCGTAATGCTTGTTGTTGCTGCTGCTCCAATAGAGAAGCGAATCGTCGCTCCAACCACTCCGTTTGGTCCGCAAGCGCGAGCCAACCCTGCGCCAGTAGCGCGAAACCTTCTTTTAGATCAGGCTCGGTTGCTCCTGCGGCTCTTCGCTGTGCCTCGAACCCTCGGAGTCGGTATGTCTTTGATGTCATTACAGCAGCTCAAGAGGGAACCCGCCCAGAACTGCGCATGTTCGACAAAATGTTACCTCCGATCCATATTGGACGCGGCGTAAGCTCTTGGTGCGCTGGACGCCGTCTCAGCGCAGGAGGAGCCCGCCGTCATGCCGGCTGGTCTCCGAAGGCCGGGGTATAATCCCAAGGGCGAGCGAGGTCAGCACTAAACCGAGGGCGCTGACGGCTTACGTCGGGTCCGGATGCCAGCAATCAGGATGTCGACCATACGTTTGGCGGCCTGCTTACCATCCGGTCCCGAACTTATGTTCGCAACGCCGGCAAGCGCGCGCAGCAGGTCGAGCGGATCAAGGTCCAGCCGGATGTCGCCGCTTGCGACCGCACGATCGACCAGCTTGGTAATTGCCTGCTTCACCTGTGCCGTAGACGCCGAGTACAGATCGGATGTCCCGCCGACAATCGAATTGAGCGCCTCGTACATCCCGTGCTTGGTGGCCATGTAGTCCACGAACAGCAACAGCCATTCACGCAACGCCGTCACCGGAGGATGTGTCTCCGCGAGGTGGTCGGCGGCTGCCACAAGCTGCTCGGTCTCGTTGCGGTAGACCGCCGCGACCAGCGCGTCGCGGGTGGGGAAATGGCGGTAGAGAGTCCCGGCCCCGACACCAGCGGTACGCGCGATCTCATCGAGGCTAGCGCTGGATCCCTTTTCAGCGAAAGCGGCCTTCGCCGTTTCGAGCAAGCGGACGCGGTTGCGCTCCGCATCGGCTCTCGGCTTGCGGACAGGGGTGGGCTCGCCCTCATCGGCCACGCCGAAAACACCTCTTGATAAACGGAGAGTGTCTCCGTATCTAAAACGGAGACGCTCTCCTCTTACGCCAAATCAGCTCGGTGGACAATGGTTTCCCGGCGCGGGGAGCGGTGCGTCCATCGATGAAGGAGATTGCTATGGCCGGACCTTTCGGGGCGACGTCCACCACGGATGACGTGCTCTCGGGCAAAGATCTCAGCGGAAAGCATGTGCTCGTCACCGGTGTGTCGGCCGGCCTCGGGGTCGAGACCGCCCGCACCCTCGCGGCGCACGGGGCCCAGGTGGTCGGCGCCGCGCGCGACCTCGCCAAGACGCAGCGAGCGACGGCCGAGGTCCGGGCGCGGGCGGCGAACGGCGGCGGGCTGGAGGTGGTGGAGCTGGATCTCGCCTCGCTTGAGAGCGTGCGCGCCTGCGCCGACGCCCTGCTCGCCCACGGGCAGCGCTTCGACGCCGTGATCGCCAATGCCGGCGTGATGCGAACGCCTTTCGGGCGCACCGCCGATGGCTTTGAGACCCAGTTCGGCACCAATCACCTCGGCCACTTCGTGCTGGTGAACCGCATCGCCTCCCTGATCGCGCCGGGCGGCCGGCTGGTGAGCGTCGCCTCCTCCGGCCACCGCTATTCGGACGTCGACCTCGACGATCCGAACTTCGAGCGCACGACCTACGACCCGATGATCGCCTATGGCCGGTCCAAGACCGCCAACATCCTGTTCGCGGTGGAGTTCGACCGGCGGCACAAGGCGCGCGGGGTGAGGGCAACGGCGCTGCACCCGGGCGGGATCATGACCGAGCTCGGCCGCCATCTGCAGCCCGGCGAGCTCGATGCGACCGTGGAGCGGATCAACGTCCAGCTAGCGGTCGAGGGCCGGCCGCCCTTCCAGTTCAAGACGATCCCCCAGGGAGCCGCGACCTCCGTCTGGGCCGCCTTCGTCGCTCCGGCCAAAGAGGTCGGCGGCCTCTACTGCGAGGACTGCCAGGTGTCGCAGGTCACCGAAGGGCTGATCAGCCCGGTGAGCCCCGGCGTCAGGCCCTATGCCCTCGATCCTGAACACGCCAAGGCGCTCTGGGCCAGGAGCGAGGAGCTGGTCGGCGAACGCTTCTGACCACCCGCCTCACAGTCGAGGGGAGAACCGACATATGCCCCAAAGAAACTGGCTCATAAAAAAGCTTTCGAATATTGCGGATGTGCGCGTCAGCTCAGACAACCCACGAATCCGGTCGAGCTCCCGAACAGGTCGGTACCGCCTGGTTTGGGCCATGATCATCCAGAGATTTAAACTGCCTTCCCCGGTCGTCCGTGTGTACGGCCAGCTCGGTCAACCACTCGATTGTTAGCGGAGATAGTGGCGACGAGTTGTTCGAGACTTGAGACAACCAGATCCGGCTTTGCTTCATCTGCGCCCTCGCCGGAAAGCCCGAGCCGCCGACCAGGGCGGTTGATCCATGCGCATTTCAGGCCAAGTTTGTTTGCCGGCGTGACGTCGGCGCGCAAGCTTTGCCCTACATGGAGAATTCGCTCACGCGGAATGCCGAGCGCCGCGAGGTCTGCGATTGCCGTGTGGAAATGCGGCCAGTCAGGCTTGTAAGCACCGACGCGCTCCGCTGTGACGACCACGTCGAAGCGGAAATCGAGGTTGCGGCACGAGCTTCTCAGCGAGGCATTATCGATGTTGCTTAGCGCACCGATTTTTGCGCGTGCCTGGAGCACCGTCAGTCCCATGTGGCTATCCGCATAGGCGGGCCACTGATGTGGAGTTACGGCGAAGGCTTCCCGCTCGTCCTGGTCGATCGGCACGCCGAGCTCCGCAGAGATGCGATCCAAGCATCGGCGTAGAACCTCAGGATAGAGGGGTGCCGGGCGCTCTTTCTGGATCTCAGCTCGAGCACGATCGAACGCCATAATGAGATCGTCTCCCGAACAAGAAACATTGTTCTGATCGGCCCATCGGCGGAGAAAGACAATGATGCACGGCTCCCAATCGATGAGGGTGCCGTACACGTCAAAGGTTATGGCGTCGAAATCGGAAAGTTTCAGCATCATCGATTGCTTCTGGACACCCCCGGAGCTTCACTGCAGCAATACAGCCGCTATGACCGATCGGTCCAGCAAAAACGAGACGCCAAAAAAGTGGCCTCGCAGGCCAGGGCCTGCATGCGCCTCGGAGGGTGTGGCCCAGCCGATGGATGTGGTGGGTGCCGTCTGGCGTCTGATAAAAGACCCTGATCGGGTACGCAGAGATGCCAGTACCTCATCCCGACCAGGGCCGCCACCGCCAGCAGAGGCTGTGGTGGCACGTGGGAGCTAGCGAACCTGTACGGAGCAGTCGCTGAGGCAGTTTGTCCGGGGATTTGTCACAGTGGACAGCTGGCGAGGCAACCACACTTGTGCAGCAGCAGGGGTGCTCCTCGATGGCAGCGGACAGCGCCGATGCAGACGTATGAGGACTTGGTCGAGTTGGCGAAGATTTGCCTCGGACAAGCTCGCAAGACGAAATCGCGTAAGGTGGCGGCGGAGCTGCGCCGTATGGCTAAGGACTATCAGAAGCGAGCCGCCGAGCTTAATGGCGGGAAGCTGGCTCACATTCGTGACTGAGTCGTACTGCACGTGGTACATGCAGGCTGTGCTGTGCGACCTACAAGCTGACCGGCCGGCCTCGAGCCGGCGCGTCGGACTGGATCAGATCACCAGACCAATCACGCCCATGAACAGCATTAGACCAAGAGCAATGCGGCGGGCAACGAATTCCTTCATTTTCCCGAACAATTTGCCCCCCAGCCAGGTTGCAACAAGAAACGGAATGACCGCGACGCCGGCATAAGCTGCGACGTGAACGGTGATAGCGCCGATCGCCGAGAGCATGATCAGGCCGATAACCGATATGGCGGTGACGAACACGGTGAGATTCGCCCGGATGACGGCCTGGCTGTCGGAACCAGCCAATAGATAGAGGATGACCGGAGGCGCGCCCACGCTGGTCGCCCCGAGCAACACGCCGACTATGCTTCCCAGCGCCAGGGAGGTCGCGGGTCTCGGCGCTCCGGAATAGCGCACGCCGGAGAGCAGCGCGAGCGCGAAGACGACAACGACACCGGCGATTACCTTGCGCATGAGAAAGGCATCGACGTTGACGAGGAGGTAGCCGCCAATCGGAACAGTGACGCAGGCCGGGGCCGTCAGATAAAACAGCGCCCGCCGGTTGAAGCGCGGCCAAGCGTCCGGAAACATCACAAGGGCGGCGGTGGTTTCCAGCATCAGCGTCGTCGCGACAGCCGGTACTGGCCCGAGCAGGAGGCTCAACGGGGGCGCCATTAGCATGGCGCCGCCGAAGCCCGTCATCCCGCGAATGATGCCCGCGAGCATTACCACCACGCCGCCGCCGGCGAACTGCTCCATCTCCATGCGTCTGGGTCAGGTGGTGAGGATGCCGCCGTCGACCGGGATCACGGCACCAGTGATGAAGGCCGCGCGATCGGAGGCCAAGAACGTCACCAAGTCAGCAATATCGGATAAGGCAGCGAGTTGGCCGAGCGGAATCCGCGCCAGGATACTGTGGCGCGTCTCCTCAGTCAGCGCGGCATGGGTCATTGCCGTGTCGGCAACGGCGGGCGCAACGGCATTGACCGTGATGCCGAGCGGACCAAGCTCGCGCGCCAGTCCCATAGTCAGCGCCACGACGCTCGCCTTGGTGGCAGCGTAGATCGTGTTGCCAATCGAGCCGCCGCCGCGCATGGCGGAAACAGACGCAATATTGACGATGCGCCCCGCCCGCTGGCGGGTCGCCGCGGGCATGGCGGCCTTTACGCAATTGATGATGCCCGCGACGTTGACGCGCGCAATGCGATCCCACTCCGAAGCGGGCAGGTCGGCAAAGGGGCCGGTCGACAGGAGGCCGGCTGCGTTGACCAGGATATCGAGCCGTCCCGCCGCCTTCTCGACTTCCGCAAAGGCGGCGACAACGGACTCGGCCTCGGCAACGTCAAGGACGAGGGCCGTCGCGGCGTGCCCGCAGGACGACAACGCTGCCGCTGCGTTTGTTGCGGCGGCGCGGGCGCGATCGGCGAGCCACACCGAACACCCTTCGCTTGCAAGGGCGCCGGCAACGGCCTCGCCAATGCCCGCGCCCGCGCCGGTGATCACGGCAACGCGGCCTTTCAGGTTGAGATCCATCTTTAGCCGCGTTTGCCGACCCGCAACGACTCGTCATGTTTGCGCGGAGGGTTTCAGCCCCGGAATAACATTGTCAGCAGTGATGTCGCTCTTGTGCATGTCGTGCATGGCAAACACCGAAACCGCGCTGATGATGCTGACAATCAGGATATAGGCGCAGATCAGCCACGGCTTGTTGCCGCCGGCCGGCAGCAGAGACGTGGCGATGATCGGCGTCAGGCCGCTCGCGAAGATTCCCGAGAACTGATAGACGAACGAAATTCCGGTGTAGCGCACGCGCGTGTCGAACAATTCCGAGAACAGGGCGGCCTGCGGCCCGTAGACCGCAGGGTACACGAAGGCGAACGGCACCGTGATCGCCAACCAAACCAGGATGGGGATTTTTGTCTCCATCAGCCAGAACGCCGGAAACGACAAGATGCCAATCAGCAGTCCCGCATAGGCGAACATGCGCCGGCGCCCGATGCGGTCGGACAGATTGCCATAGATCGGGAGCATCACGATCATTAGCGCGGACGAAATCATGACGCCGGCGAGGGCCGTCTGCCGGGGCAGCTGCAACGCTCCAGTGATGTATGCGATAATGAAGACGCCAAAGATGTTGAACGTCACGCCTTCAATGTAACGTGCGCCGAGGCCGAGCAGCGTATTCCAGCCGTGCGTACTGATCAGCTCGAAGAATGGGACGTGCACGATCCTCTGCGCCCGTTGCAGACTCACGAACACCGGCGTTTCCAGGATCTTCAATCGAATGTAGAGCCCGATACCGACGAGCACGGCGCTGATGAGAAACGAAATACGCCACCCCCAGGAGAAAAAATCGCTCTCTGGCAGGAAGGACAACAGATAGACCATCCCCGAGCTGAGCAGCAGCCCGGCGGGCACGCCGATCTGCGGCCAGCTTCCGTAGAACCCGCGTCTGCCCTCGGGTGAGTGTTCCACCGCCATCAGCACGGCGCCGCCCCATTCGCCGCCGATACCAATGCCTTGAAAAACGCGGAGAACCAGCAGCAAGACCGGAGCCCATATCCCAACGTCGGCATACGTCGGCAGCAGCCCGATCAGAAACGTGGCGAGGCCCATAATCAGTAGCGTGAGCACCAGCACGGTCTTGCGCCCGATGCGATCGCCATAATGGCCGAAGATGATGCCTCCGATTGGGCGGGACAGAAACCCGACGAAGAACGTCGTATACGCCAGCAGCGTGCCGGCGATCGGATCGTAGTTCGGAAAGAACAGTTTGTTGAGCACGATCGGCGTCACCACACCGTACAGGAAGAAGTCGTACCACTCGATGGTGGTCCCGATGGCGCTGGCTAAAGCGACCCTGCCGACCGACATTCCCCTGTCGCTGCCCTGTGGCGTCGCTTGCATGGATCCCTCCCGCTGTATTTCGCCGTCGGCTTTCATACCGGCGGCAGTTGCAAAATCTGTCGAGCTTCAGCCGGACCCGCCGCCAGTCGTCCCTTGGCCGCACACATGTCGGCAACGCGCGCAACAAGCTCGGCGTTGCTGCGGGCAAGGCGCGTCTTGTCGAACTTGATATTGTCCTCGAGTCCCGTACGAACGTGCCCGCCGAGCTCCAGACACCATTCATTGACTTCCAACTGCTGGCGGCCGATGCCGGCGGCCGCCCAAGTGGCGTCAGGCATGAGGTCCTTGAGTTCGCCGATTAGAAATTCGAGCAGCTTTCGCCGCACCGGCAGAGCGTTTGGAATGCCCATTACGAATTGCACATGGCACGGCCGCTTGAGCAGCCCGCGGTCGGCAAGCGCTTTCGCGTTGTAGAGCATCGCAACATCGAAAACCTCGATCTCGGGCTTCACATTGCAGGCGAGCATTGTGCTTGCGAGGTCTTCCACGAGCTGTGGTGGATTCTCGTAGATCTGCTCGGGAAAATTCACTGAGCCGGTCGCGAGCGACGCCATGTCTGGTTTGAGGTAAAGCATTTTCCCGCGCTCGCTCTGCTCGCGTCCGCGCCCGCCGGTCGAGAATTGAATGATCATGCCGGGGCAGTGCTTGGACACGCCCTCTTGCACCCGGCCGAACAGTGCCGGATCGGAACTCGGGCTCTCGTCGGGATTGCGGACGTGGATGTGAACTATGGAAGCGCCCGCTTCAAAGGCTTCGTGCGTCGATTCGATCTGCTCCGACGGCGTCACCGGGACGGCTGGCGTATCGGCCTTGCGCGGAATCGCCCCGGTAATCGCCACCGTGATGATCGCGGGTTCGAGCATGCTGAACGTCCTCACGCGTGTCGAACGAAGTGGAAGCGGCGAATATCGCGACGCTGCGCGATCTCCTTGACCAAGGTGACCAGCGGCGTCGGACCAAGCGGATAATCCGTCGTGATCGGGTCCGCCGCCTTGAGCGCATCGAATTCGGAGCGCGGGTAAAACGCGGCGAGCAGAAGATCGTCGTCGGAGGCAAATGGGCCGCGCTCGCGCTGCAGCTTCGGAATGCCGGGCTCGAGCAGGTCGCCGGGGCGGCCTTTGGCCGGCTCGGCGCCATTGGCAATGCGATCGTAAAGGTTCGGATCGATGGGACCGGCGATCTCCCCGTAATAGCCGAGCACGTATTTCCGCACTTCATCGGGCACGGTGACGTAGCGTTCCTTTCCCATCACGTTGAGCACGGCTTGCGTCATCACAAATTGAGCAAACGGGCTGACGATGATGGGGTAGCCGAGTTCGCAGCGCACACGCGCCGATTCCTCCAGTACCTCGGGCAGGCGATGGGCGATGCCGAGCGTTGTGAGCTGCGACTTCAGGTTCGAGATCATGCCGCCGGGCATCTGATGTTCGTAGTGAAAGGCGTCGTGTTCGGCAATTTCCCCGACAGGCTTGTCCTCGCGTCTAGCGATGTAGCGCAGCTGCTCGGCAACTTCGGCTACCGGCGCAAGGTCAACCGGGATCGTGAAGCCGCTACGGCGGGCATTCTGAACAAAATTTTCGGTCGCCGGATGCGAAGCCCCGTTCGCCAGCGTCGATGTCGCCGTGTGCACCACATCAATGCCGAGTTCGATTGCGCGCAATGCCGTGTAGGGCGCAAGCCCCGTGAGACAGTGTGAATGAAGATGCAAAGGCAAGGCGCCGCAGGCGGTCTTGATCGCCGGCACCAGCGTTGCCCCTCGCTCTGGCGTAAGCAGGCCGCTTGGGTCCTTGATGTAGACGGCGTCCACGCCGAGCGCGACAAGCTCGCGCGTCTTGCGCGCATAGTAATCGTCGGTATGAATGGGGCTCACGGTGTAGACGACGCCGCCGGCGGTATAGAGCCCGACCTTCTTGGCGGCGCGTACCGGCACTTCCATATTGCGCATGTCGTTCAACGCGTCATAGGGCGTGTGATAGCGGATGCCGTTGGCGAATATCCGCTCGGCCGTGAGCTGGACGATGTCGTCGGAGAAGAACTCGAAGGTGAAGAGGCTCTGCCCGCGCGTCATGACGATTAGTGGCGTATTCTTCGCCCAGTTGCTGACGATGCGCATGCGCTGCCATGGGTCTTCGCGCAGGTAGCGGACGCACACGTCGAACACCGCGCCACCCACGAGATCGATCGCCTCGAAGCCGGCGCGGTCGAGCCGGGGCGCCAGTTCCGCCATCATCGCCGTGGTCATCCGCGTCGCCCACAGGCACTGGTGCGCGTCGCGCAGCGTCACATCCACGAGTTGGATTGTCCCGCCCGCCATTACTGCACCATCTGCTGCTCGACCCAGCGCGTATGCATCTCGCCACCGGCAAACTCCGGGCGCGCGATCAGGCGTTCGTGAAAGGGGATGGTCGTCGCAATACCGGCGACCTGAAAGCGCGCGAGCGCCGACCGCGCGGCGGAAATTGCGGCGGGCCGATCGCGTCCTGTCACGATCAGCTTGGCCAGCAGGGAATCGTAATAGGGCGGAACCGCATAACCTTCATAGACGTGGCTGTCGATGCGGATGTCACGTCCGGCTGGCGGCCGCCATCGTTTCAGCACTCCGGGCGAGGGCCGAAATCCGAGATCGGCATCTTCGGCGTTGATACGAAATTCAATAGCACAGCCGCTGTGGATAGGCGGCTGCTTGAAAGACAGGACCCCGCCGGCGGCAACCCTGAACTGCTCGCAAACCAGATCCGTGCCGGTGAGCATCTCGGTCACGGGATGCTCGACCTGGATACGCGTGTTCATCTCGATGAAATAGAACTTCCCGCTGCCGACGTCGCAGATGAACTCGACGGTGCCGGCATTGACGTATTTCAGCGCGCGAATGAGCGCGAGCGCGGCGTCGGCGATCTCGCGGCGTGTTGGCTCGTCGAGCACAGGCGAGGGCGCCTGCTCGACTAGCTTCTGATGCCGGCGCTGGACGCTGCAATCGCGCTCCCACAGATGGACGTAATTACCGTGCGTGTCGCCGAACACCTGAATTTCGATGTGATGGACCTCGCGGAAAAAACGCTCAAGATAAATGTCCGGGTGACCGAACGACGCGTTGGCTTCGGCGCTTGCTTGCTCGAACAACGAGGCGAAGTCTTCCGTCCGCTCGGCGATGCGCATGCCACGACCGCCGCCGCCGCCGCTTGCCTTCAACAACAGAGGAAACCCGATCTCGCGCGCAACCGATGCTGCTTCGGCGGCATCGGTAAAGCCGCGGTCGGAGCCGGGCACGACCGGCACGCCAAGCGAGGCCACCATCCGCCGCGCCGCGACCTTGTCGCCCATGCAGGCGATTGTCTCTTCGTTCGGGCCGATGAAGGTCAGACCGGCCGCGCGGCATTTCGCCGCAAAATCGCTCTTCTCCGACAAGAAGCCGTAGCCGGGATATACGGCATCGCATTTGAGCGCAGTCGCGGTCTCGATCAGACCAATGACGTGCAAGTAGCTGGCAATGGCGGGTGGGGGGCCGATGCAGACCGCGCGATCGGCCGCCCAAATATGCGGCGAATTCGTATCCGCCGTGGAGTGAACTGCCACGCTTTCTAGGCCAAGCCGTCGACAGGCGCGAACGGCCCGCAAAGCAATCTCGCCCCGATTGGCGATGAGAACTCGCCGCACCGGCTTCTCCTTACGGCCGCTGGGCCTTTGCTGGCGTTCCTTGTCATTATTGATTCGGCAGAAAAATCCATATTGCAAGACGTTTTATTCCGGATTTTGATACAGCGATGACCTGGGGCAATTCCAGGGGGCCCATCCACTGGGCCCTCGAACCTCGCTTGGAGCGGCGGCTGACCCTGCCGCAGGGCGCGTCACGCGCCTATCCCACCATCAAAGCCGTCGCGATCCTCGAAGCGATGGCGAGCGCGCTTCGTCCGCTCAGCATCACCGAGCTCGGTGTGTTGCTCGGCATCCCCAAGCCCACGGTCCACCGCATTGTCCGCATGCTGGAGGGCGAAGGCCTGTTGCAGCGCGAGCCGGGCGACCGACGCTTCGTCCCGGGGGCGCGTCTTGTCAGCCTCGGTCTCGACATCATTGCCTCGTCCACGCAGCTCGGTCCGCGACACGCCATTCTCGCCGCGTTGTCGGCGGAAATCGGAGAGACCTGCAACTTTGGCGTGATGGCAGGCAACCATGTCGTGTATCTCGATCGCGTGGAATTGGCATGGCCTTTCGGCCTGCGGTTCGAGCCCGGCTCGCGCGTGCCGCTGCACTGTACGTCGATGGGCAAGCTGTTCCTCAGTCTGCTGCCCAGTCATAAACGCGCGATGCTGCTGCGCGCGGCTCCGCTCTACCGCTACACGGCCAACACCGTCACCGATCTTGATGCGTTGGAGGGGGAACTGGATCGCATTCGGGAAACCGGCATCTCCACCGACAACCAGGAGTTCCTGGCCGGCGTAGTGTGCGTGGCTGTGTCTGTCGCAACCGCGAGCGACCACCCCATCGCCGCTTTAGCGATATCCGCGCCTATCGCACGCATGTCGTTGCAGCAGGCGCTGAAATATGTACCATCGCTGCGCGGCGCTGCCGCGCGCCTCTCCGAGACCATCGTTGAGACCGAACGGCCGCCTGCCATTCCGCGGCGGAAAAGACGCGGAAGATCGGCATGACGCTGCGATATGAAGAAGTCGCCGAGATCCTCAAGATCATCGACAGCAGCAATTGCGATGAGATCAGCATTGAGACCGCGGAGATCAAGCTGTTCATTCGTCGCAGCGGTATTGGCAGCGCGGAAACAATGCGGTCTCCGAGTGGACCGGCTGCACCCGCGAGCGAGATCAAGCGTGAAGCGCCACGGCCGGCAGACGGCAAGATCGCCCTCGTGGCTGACCAGTTCGAAATCACGGCGCCCATGGTTGGAACATTTTACCGCGCGCAATCGCCTGAAGCTCCTCCGTTTGTCGAGATCGGGAGCGTTGTGAGCAGAGGCCAGCCGCTGTGCCTGATCGAGGTCATGAAGCTGTTCACCACCGTCCACGCCGAGCAGGACGGGCGCGTGGTGCATATCGGTGCGGAGAACGGCGAATTCGTGGAATATGGACGTACGCTGTTCGTGCTTGAATCCGTGTGAATGGGAAAACCAGCGCGAACATGCGCCGATGAACGAGCGAAACGGCAGAACGCGACGGGCCCGTCGCGTTCACCAATCAAGCCTGGGAGGAAGGGCATGTTGAGGAAGTTGGTCCAAAACATGGGACAATCGGCTGTGCTTGCTGTCGTTGCCATCGGTGCAAGCACTGCCATTGCCGCCGCGCAATCATTCACCGATTGGGGATGGCCGCAGCCCTACGAGAAGGCCTCGGACAAGTCCGTCGCCTGGCTCAAGGAAAAAGGCTGGTGGCCGGTGGGCGTTGGATGGCAAGGACCCTTCTCAGGCCAAAATACGATCAACGTGGTGATGGACAAGACGGGGCTGCTGGCAAAACGTGGGCTTGAGACGAAGTACCAGGTCTTTGCCGCCGGTCCCGATGTCAATGAAGCGGTGGCGTCCGCGCGCATGCAGGTCGGCAATGGCGGCAATTTTCCTTTCACGTCGTTGCTCGATCGCGGCGTGCCGGTGCGCGCCATCGCTGTCATTGCGCCCAATCTGAAACATTCGACCGTCGTTCCGGTCGATTCCCCGCTGAAGAAACTGGCCGATCTCAAAGGCAGCAACCCGCCTGCGACGATCGGAATCGTGACTGGCTCGTCCGCCGAATTCTACTTCACTCAGGCCGCCGAAGTGGTCGGCTTGCAGATCGGCAGGGACGTGATCCTGAAGAACATGCCACCCGCCGAGCAAATGCTGCTCCCGCGCGGCATCGCGGCGGTCGTCCCATGGGAGCCTTCGGTGACCATCCTGACCGACGAGCGCAAGACCGGACGCGAGATCGACACCATCTTTCCGTATAATCTCTATGAAGGGCGTTTCTATGTGCGGCAGGAACTGATCGACAACGTGCCGGACGTGGTTCAGGCAATCAGCGACGCGTTCATGGAGGCGACGCTGTGGATTCGGCTCTACCCTGAAAAGGCCGCGGGTTTGCTGGCCGAAGAGCCGATGCTCAAGAATTACGGTAAGGTGCTGTTGCTGCAACAGACCCAACTCTACAACAATCTCTACAAGCCGACCTCCAGCTATCCATTCGCAAAGCTTTGGGGCGAGGAGGACGCGCGCATTGCCAAGTGGTTGAAGGACCGCAATCGAGTGACGAAGGCCCTGACGGTGCAGGATTACGAAGCATCATTCGATCCGCGTTTCATGAATGTCACCTATAAGAAGCTGGGCTGGAAAACTCCGCCAGCCTCACCTTTCCTGCCGCCGAACTGGCCAGGCAAAATCGGGCAGCTGCCGTATCCCGCCTACAATAATGTTACGACGCTCAACCAGCCGCAAACATGGCCCGAGCCGGACGATTTGACCAAGGCGTGGACGTTCAACGGCAAAACCTATCAGCCGTGAATTCTCGCGCTGAGACGCGATCCGCGGAGTTGCCAGATGGGGAGCAGGCAGGTTCCCTCACCGCAAACCGGCGCAGTCGAAAACCCGTCCGGTCACGTTGATCCCGCGGAATGTCCGGCCCCGACCAAACAGCTGGCTCCTCACCGGACCAACCCCGTGCTGGCCTGGGTCGTCCGAGTCGGCACCTTCTTGCCCAATCTGGCGCTGCTTGGCCTCGTGATTGCGTTCTGGCAGTTCACGTCGACGATATGGCTGCCGCACATCGACCCACAACTGGCGGTGCTCATGCCGGCGCCGAGCACGATCGTCGTCACCGCGACCGCGATGATCATGTCCGGCGAATTGTTCTATCACCTTGTTGCAAGCCTCAAACGCGAGGCAACCGCGTTCGTGTTCGCTTCGGCGGCAGTTCCGATCGGCGTAGCGATGGGATGGTGGCGTCGCGCCTACAATCAGATGAACCCGATCATCGAGCTGCTGCGGCCGATCCCGCCGCTTGCCTGGATTCCGCTGAGCATCTTGTGGTTCGGATTGGGCGACGAGCAGAACGAATTCATCATCTTTCTTGGGATGTTCTTCCCGATTCTAATCAACACGATCGTGGGCGTGCGCAATATCGAGCCCAATCTCGTGCGCGCGGCGCGCAGCCTCGGCGCGTCTGAACGCCGGGTACTGATCCGCATTGTGCTCAAGGGCGCATTGCCGCAGATTGTCACCGGCATCCGCGTCGCCTTGGGCTTCGGCTGGATGGCCCTGGTCGCGGCAGAACTGGTCGGCGCCAATTCGGGACTTGGGTTTCTGATCAACGACGCGCGCAGCATGCTGCGAACTGACATTATCACCGTCGGCATGTTGACCATCGGCATTGTCGGTCTCGCTATCGACGCGACCATTCGCGCGCTCACGCGGCGGGCGCTGCCGTGGTCGCTGGGCATGGCCAAGTAGGCCCGCCGTGGGCCGGGTCGCAGTCTCCACCGTCTCCAAGACTTACGGCGAGCCGGGTGCCGTCGACTCGGTGATGGCGCTCGACAATGTCAGCTTTGAAATTCCCGATAATCGGTTTTGCGCCATTCTCGGCCACAGCGGCTGCGGCAAGACAACGCTGCTCAACATAGCGGCGGGATTCGAACACGCAACAAAGGGCGTCGTGACGGTCGACGGGGCGCCGATCCGCGAGCCCGGTTGGCAGCACACCATGATCTTTCAGGATTACGCGCTGTTTCCCTGGATGAGCGTGGCGCAAAATATCGCGTTCGGTCTGGAGATGAAGAATATTTCCCGGCCGGAGCGCGATCGGGTGACTCGGCATCACATCGAGCTGGTCGGGCTGCAGGGATTTGAGCACAAGTTGCCGCATCATCTCTCGGGTGGTATGCGGCAGCGGGTGGCCATCGCGCGGGCGCTGGCGGTCGGACCGCGCGTGCTGTTGATGGACGAGCCGTTCGCCGCGCTCGATGCCCAGAACCGCAGCCTGATGCAGGACGAGCTGGTGCATATCTGGCAACGGGAACCGAAAACCGTGCTGCTGGTGACGCACAGTATCGACGAGGCGATCAAGCTCGCCGACTATATCGTGGTGATGACCCGCCGGCCCGGACGGGTGAAGAGCTTCATCGAAGTCGATCTGCCGCGCCCGCGCGACGAGGACGGCACCGCCTATGCGAAGTTGAAACGCAAGCTGCGCATGTTGATCCATGACGAGATCAGCGACGACCAATGAGTTTCGGCGACTTCGACTTCATCATCGTTGGTGCGGGTTCCGCAGGATGCGTCCTGGCCAACCGGCTCTCCGCCGATGCCCGCAATCGCGTCGCCTTGCTGGAGGCCGGTCCGCACGACCGCAGGTTCTGGATTCGGTTGCCGATCGGCTACGGTCGCACGATGTGGGATCCGGTCGTCAATTGGCAGTTCTACACTGAGCCCGATCCGAACATGGACGGCCGTCGGATCTATTGGCCGCGGGGACGCGTGCTCGGCGGATCGAGCTCGATCAATGGTCTGATCGCTATTCGCGGCCACCGCGACGATTACGACCATTGGGCTAGGCTTGGGAACATCGGCTGGTCGTGGAACGACCTACTGCCGTATTTCGTCAAATTGGAAAGCGACCCCGACCATGCCGAAAGCCAGTTGCACGGCAGCTGTGGACCGATAGCGGTGAGCAGCATCAAACGACGACATGAGCTGATCGAGTCCTTCATCGCCTCGGCGCAGGCACACGGCATTCCGCGCACGGACGATTTCAACGGCGAGTCGCAGGAAGGAGCAGGCTATTACCAGCTGACGATGAAGGACGGCTGGCGCGTCTCCGCCGCCAACGCCTATTTGCGGCCCGTGCGAAGAAGACAAAACCTGCGGGTCATCACAAACGCGCTGGCCAAGCGCGTGTTGTTCGAGCGTGGCCGCGCCGCTGGAATAGAATGCTGCGTGGGCCAAGAGGAGTGCGTTATTTGGGCGCGGCGCGGTGTGATCATCTGCGCCGGGGCAATCCAGTCGCCGCACCTGCTGATGTTATCGGGAATTGGTCCCGCGGCCGCGCTCCGACAATACGGCATCCCAATCATCGTCGATCGTGCCAGCGTCGGCGAAAACCTGCAGGATCATTTGCAATTTCGCCTCATCTATCGCTGCTCAAGGCCGATCACCACCAACGACCAATTGCGCTCTGTTGTCGGCTGCGTGCGGATGGGCCTTGAATGGCTGTTTTACCGGGGCGGACCGCTCGCCCTCGGCATCAATCAGGGCGGCCTCTTTGTGCGCATGATGCCGGATTCGAAGCGGCCGGATATCCAATTCCATGTAGCGACGCTGAGCGCGGACATGGCGGGCGGCAAAGTCCATGGCTTTTCCGGTTTCACGCTGTCTGTCTGTCAACTGCGTCCGGAAAGCCGCGGACGCATCGAGCTTGCCTCGGCCGATCCCTTGATGCGGCCGCGCATCCATGCGAACTACCTCGCAACCGAGACCGACCGCACCTGCGCGGTTCGTGCCATATCATTCGCGCGGCAACTGGCACGGACAAGCCCGTTATCCGACTACGTTGCCGCCGAGCTCATCCCCGGGCCGGCGGTCGAATCCGAGGTCGATCTGTTAGCGTTTGCCCGCCAAACCGGCGCGACGATCTTTCACCCGGCTGGGACGTGTCGTATGGGCGCCGACAATTCGGCGGCGGTCGACCATCATCTGCGCGTCCGGGGCGTCGAGCGGCTCTGGGTTGCCGACTGCTCGATCATGCCGAGGCTAGTGTCCGGCAACACCAATATTCCGGCGATCATGATCGGGGAAAAGGCGTCGGACCTGATCCTGCAGGATGTGCGACAGCAATGACGACCTTGTCATGAGGCGCCGGCGGCGTGCAAACGGGCCTTTGGGCTTCGGCCGGCCAGTGCTCGCGCAATCTGCGCCGGCGTATCGACGACGACGACACCGCCCGCTTCAAGCGCCTTGCGTTTCGACGTGTAGCTGCCGCGATTTCCGGTCACGATGGCGCCCGCGTGGCCCATCTTCTTGCCGGGCGGCGAAGCGGCGCCGGCGATGAAGGCCGCAACCGGTTTGCGCATCGTCTTGGCGTATTCCGCGGCGTCCTCTTCCATGGTGCCGCCGATCTCGCCGACAATGACGATGGCCTCCGTTGCCGGGTCACGATCAAGCACGGCGAGCGCATCGCGCGTCGTGGTGCCGAGCATCGAGTCGCCACCAATGCCGATGAAGGCCGATTGGCCAAGCTCGGATTGCGTCAGCTTGAGGCAGACCAGCGTACCGAGGCTGCCGCTGCGCGAGATAACGCCGACATGACCGGGCCTGAATACGCTGGGCACAAACGCAGGCATGATCCCGACGAAGCACTCGCCCGGCGTCACGAGGCCGGCGGTGTTGGGGCCGACGATGCGCGTGCCGTGCCGGGCGGCAGCTGCATGCATCGCCATGACGTCCTGGGCTGGGACGTGCTCGGTCAACACGACCAGAAGCTTGATCCCCGCCTCGATTGCTGAGACAGCCGCCTCGCGCGCGGTGGCGTGGTTCACATCGCTAAGTGATTAACGCCACTTGAGTATTCCGCCTGCGTGGTGTGGGCGGACTTGCCCCCAGACTTACTAGGAGATGATGATGGTAGGGTCGATACAGCTATTTAAAGACGAAAAGAACACAATCTTCGAAAACCTAGTGACGGTCTACATCGCCGCTGATGATCTCACGACATTCGGTATCCCTGGTCCTAAAGGACAGTTGCTGCTCGAACGTGTCGCACAGCTATGTCTCGAAGCCAGGGAAGAGATCAACGAGGCTGCTGAATAAATCCTGCAAGGCCGCTGCTCCATCACTCCGGGGCAGCGGCTCTATTCTCTAAACCACAGTACTGATGTGTATTTTGCTTGCTTCGTTAAGTCTTTTGGGGTTAATATTGCGTATGCAAAAATTTATCACACGAGTACGACGCCATGGTGGTTCAATTGGAACCACTATTCCACGTGAAGTCATCCAGGCTTTGGATGCAAAACCTGGAGATATAATTCACTGGAGGGTGAGCAGGGACATTACCTTGGAGTTTTTCAAGGTAATACAGCCTTTGACCCCTGCTGAGGTGGAGTATCGGGCACAGGAGGAGCAGGAACAGGTTTTGGAGGCACCCCCATAACCAAACCTCCTCCCGCTGAGAGCAAGGGAGGAGGTCGGTTCGTTAGTCGCGGCGGATGCTCGCAATGGAGCTACCAACCAACACCAACCATGGGATGGAAACCACAGCCAGCGTTACGAGTATAGCATAGCAAAAATGTGGTCTGGAAGCAATAGAGTAATGTAAATGACCTGGAATAATGATGGCCATGGATTAGTCTGTAAAATAGCAGAAGCTAAGTGCTATCGTCCCGGCCATAGTTGGGCAATGAAATTATCTCAGCTCCACAAGCAACCTGATGCAATAGTTCGCATAACAACATATTCTCTGAATGAAGACCTTGCATTTGAGATCTTTTCACGCAGACCTCATTTCATTCGTATATTGTGCCATACCAAATTTCATTCAAATGCCGAAGCGGTAATGCAACGATTACCAGGAATAGAAATTAGAGTTTCGGCAGTCATGCACGCCAAACTGTGCTTGATTGAATCCAAAACCGTATACCTTGGTAGCGAAAATTTCGTGCGCTCTACTCTGGATGATATCGTAGTGGGTTTGCGTGATAAACAGGTACACGATTATTGGGCCTCATGGTTCGATGAAAGATTTTTTGAACAAGAAAAAGGCCCCTGCCGCAGATGATGATACGGCAAGGGCCCAGAATAGCAAGATGACGATGACGATGACGACGATATCAGAAGAAGGAAGACTTCGTGCTTACGACTGCCAATCGATCACACCTAGAAGAGGAGTATCCTTATGTCTAACACCGACGTATCGCGCAGTACATATAGCACATCTACTACAAGAGCGCAAGTAGTTGATTATTCGCCAGCCGCAATAGCAAGTTATTGCGGAAGAGGTGAGCGTAAGGGTAAATATTGGAAATGCAACTGTCCCATATGCGGGCGGCATAGCCTTATTGTTCAATTTCACAAACAGTATCCCTTCAAATGCTTTTATTGCCATGACTGTGGGATAAATGATGGCTGCACGGAGCAGCGGCAGTATTTGATTGATAAAGGGTTATTGCCCGCGGACTTTTCGATAAAGAAACTTTCCTGGAAGGAATACCGGGATTATTGCAAGGCTGAGCGTGCGAAAGCCGTGCGCGAGTGGGAACGCACGGTGCCCATTGATCTTAATGGTCCTGTTGCCTCCTATCTTAAAGTACGCGGCATAGATTCATTCATTGGCCATGCCGCCTTGCGTCAAAGCAACATGTTCTGCGGCATGATGGTCGTGCGCGTGTACCACGTCGGATATGGCGTGAGCGCGGTGCAAAAGACTTGGATAGATCAGTGCGGTACGGGAAGGGATCAAAGTGAGCCTCGCAAGACAATAGGGGTGCTCAGCGGAGGTGGAGTGTGGATTAACGCGCCACGGTTAGACGAAGAATACGTGGTTGGCGAGGGCTTAGAAACAGTGCTGTCGGCCATGCTGCTGATGGGGATACGATGTGGCGTGGCAGCATTAGGATCAAACTTCAAAGGGCTGGTTCTCCCAAGCACGGGGAACTGCCCGGTGATTGCAGCAGACAACGACGATGCCGGACGAGGAGCGTCGGACTGCGTCTGTAAGTTGTGGCGTGAGCGAAAGCTTATGGTGCGCGTGGTTAAGCCGGACAGGGAAGGAGATGATTTTAATGATGTGTTATTGAAGGGAGGAACATGGTCATGAGTACAGAGCCAGATGCTCCTCCTATGGAGTTTAATGGGCACCAGTATCGGTTATCTTGTGATAACAGGCATCCATGTCAGTATTATCTAAGTGTTGATGGAGGCGAAGAATTGCCTATAGAGGTCAAAGAGCTCAATGTGCAAAGCCGGTTTCGTGACTGGCATTTGGACCACGAATATGAACCTCCACAAACAGAAAAGAATACTCATAAGTTTGAAGAAATGGTCGTGCGACTGTTTGCTGCGAGGACTAGGCACGAAGATCCTTTGCCCTTTAGACAAACAGATGCAGGACACATTGAAAATCTAGCACAGTTTTTTGATCCTCGGATCAGGCCCTGGCTTCGTCAGCGTGGTGAGGAGTTCTTGAAAGGAAAGGTTGGTGACAACGTGCGTCTGAAGTTGGACGATGGGAGAATTTATTTCAAATGGCAAGTATTAAAACAATTCTACGTTCGAATATTGAACGCACGTCAAAAGGATATTGAAGCAATTGAAATGTTCATTACTAAGAAGGGAGGTTATCAAGGCGAACAAGGCACGAGAGGGTGGTATAGGAACACGTATTGGGTTCGATTCGATCTCTTTAATAAGGAGTGGCAAGAGCGATGGTTGAGGGAAGAAATAGAGGAGGAGGAGGAAAATGCATAGCGGTTCGCTGTACGGTTTTATTTTCGCTGTACGGGTTTGGTGGGTCTTGGTTGGAATGTTCATAGTACATGCCGTACTCCAAAACCGTACACTTGGGGCATGTGAAGTGTGCATGAATGGCCTTATAGGGTTCGCTGTACGGTTTGTACGGTTTGTACGGTTTTTATACGTGTGTGCGCGTGATCACGCAGGCGCAGTGCGCAATAAAGGGCCTCAACATCTTTTGCACTATCATTCGAGAGCCCCACCGTCATCATTGCAGTCATGGTATTGTACAGGGTAAAATGGTTGGTTCAACAGAAGGAGGTAGGTGATGGATGATCCAGTAATCGTTGGTAGGTATACCGAAGATGGAACACAGATCAAGCTTCTGTGCCCATACTGTATGAACATACATTTTCATGGAGTACCGAAAGGTAAGAGTGGTGAAGGGCATCGGTTAGCACATTGCCCAGATCCTCATGCTTCTTGGAGGCATAGACCGCTTGGGTATATGATTCGACTGTGTGAAGATGGTCCTAGTGAACCGTGGTGGCAACGATGATGGGATAGTGAGCCTCTCAAGAATATTGCTTCTTGAATTCTACCGTGGTACGCTGTAAAAACAGGGTTCGCAATGATGACTGATTCTTTTGAAGCAAATCAGTGGTCTAAAGGAACAAGTGGCAACCCGAATGGACGTCCAGTCGGCAAGCGAGATAACAAGTACCGCAAGTACCAAATCGCGGCGGAAGAGGAACAACTCGAGGATCCTGTTCTATTTATGCACCGCAAGTTAAATGATCCAAACATCGACCTTGCACTCCGTGCCCAGATGGCCGCGAATCTTTCTCCCTACTATTATCCCAAATGGGGGACCACCTCTCCACCTCCTGTCCCCATCTACAACGAACATCCCATCGACCTCCCACCTCCCACGTCTATCGAGATCGCCAAGGAAAATATTTCTAAGCTCATTGCACATTATGCCGCTGGTGAAATAGACCAAGCATCTTACGACAAACTCATCGCCGGCAATGTTGCAATGATCAACGCACTCCTGGGCCAAGACAAACTCAACTATGCCCATGGTGTCCAGCCAGAAACCGTTATCCGCATTGAAGGCGGAATGGATAAGCTCCCGGGAACGGACATCATCATGCCTCAGCTTAATGGGCATGTGAACGATCCCGGGCATCTGTTGTCCGTCGATACACCACAGAATCCCTCCAGCATCGACGGGGTGCACACACCTGAACCACCAGACACTCCACAAGAGCCCACGACCTAGCCATGCATCCCCAGCATATGACGGTAATATGGTAATATGCAACGCGGAACAGCCTACGCCAATGCCACTGTACGCAAATACAACCCTATATGCATACATCAGGCCACATACCATATGTAGTACAAGGGTTTACCCCCGTGAAGACGGAGGCTTAGCCATGCCGAAACCGACTAAATCTGCTCCCCAATTCCCCTGGTCATGCCCGACGTGTGGCGCAACCCACCTCTACGATTGCCCGAACATTGGTCCCGTCCAGTTCCTCACCGCTGTGATGCACGACCATACTGTGCCTATGCGTCAGCGTATGCGAGCCGCTGATCACCTCCTCAAGCTCAAGGCCCGTGGTATCACATCCGATCCCATAGAGCCTGAGTATGATGTCCGTGCTCGTATCATCATCCCTCCTCATCCATCACTCCAATGACCATGGTCCATGCGTCCTTATCGTCAGTGCTCGGGGCACGACGCGCCAGGGCTCACAACGCGAGGGAGCAGTCATCCTCGTCGGGGATCTCATATACCTCCCAGACGCGTGAGAGACAAATCCCAGATTTTGATGAGAAGACTTTCCAAACATGACTCTTGATCAATTTCATCACAACCAAGGCCCATCTCCCATGATGGTCGCAGATCTCGAAGCATGGGCAAAAACAGTTCCCTCAGCCATGATCGCAGAACTTGAAGCATGGGCCACGACCCCAGAGGGTCGTATGTGGATAGACATAACAGACACGATAATTTCTGGTCATCACTCAAGCCAATGGAACGAAGAGCGTGAACAGTTCAAAGCGGAGGATCCTCGCTTTAACCTCCTCTGCATTATGGCCGCTAAGCTCCGCTGCCTTCGACATCAAGAAGATGAGGAGACACCATGAACAATAATGGCATTAACAGCTCCAAACGCAAACTCCTCAAGCGCCTTGACGACGAGTACCGCGCCAAACAAGTCGCCTACAACCAAGCCCAGTCAGCCATCAACTATATGCATCGCCTCGACGAGGACAACTACAGACGCACCAGGACGGCGCTCATCAATGGGCATGATGACGAATGGCAGGTGTCGTCCGTGATCGGTGGCTGACATGGAATGTAAATTTGTAGTCGGCCAGAAAGTCACCCCGCTCAAAGGTGCGCGTTGGCACGATCTTAATCATGAGAATGATTTTCCTCAGCCTGTGTTTGGAGAGGCCTATACAGTGCACGGTCTTCATCTTTACTCCGGCATGATCTTTATTAGGCTGGCTGAACTCCTTGGGGGCGCATATCATCACAAAGGGTTCAAACCAGTGCAGAGCACTGACACCGGCATGACGATACTCCGTGGGCTCCTCCAACCGCGGAAGTGCAAGGTGCGGGAGGATGCATGACCCGCGCCCTCCTTCCTCATATGCAACCCCGCGTCAACGGCCTTATTCGTAAGGCCCACCAGACATTGAGGTACATCGACCTTACCAACGCACGTCTACGCAGCTTGATGCGTAGGGATGGCAGTCCAGTGAGAGCTCATAGGCTCTTGCGCGAGATCGACGACCTCGACTTCGACCTCGGCCGCACCCTCCAGGAAATCTACGTCCTTACCGGCAATCAGTCCCTGGCCGAGATTGCCGAGCACCAGCACCGTGTTCAGCAGCATAATCCTCGTGTTTCAGGACAGATACAATGACACTACCATCACCCACTGATCGCATGGCCATCATTCACTTGGGCCACGACCCAGCGCCAGATAACGCTGTTGTCGTTGGGCAAATGAAGGAAGTGATGGAGTACATTCCACAAAGCATCGCACGCCAGGACGCGGTTGAAGAGCTTGAGAAGGCACGATTTTCTGCTGATCAAATCTCTTCTATGCAGCAGAAAACTCGCGCGGTCCAGGCATCAATACTTGCTGATAATGTAAACCATCTCTGCGCACGTCTGGACACCTTCCTGCAGCACAGAGCTGAACGTGCCCGAGCCGATGCTGAACGTGAAGAGGAGGAGGAGGCTCAGCGCATCCAGGACGAGCTTGCCCAACTGCCAGACCCTGACAACCCCGACCCTCTGGGCGACTTGCCACGACAGGGGAGTGGCGAGCACACGAACACTGGCGACCTACACTCGCTCCCAGCCAAGCTCCCAGCCGACCAAACAGAGTTTGAGCTTCCCGAGGATCCCACCGGTACTATCATTCCACAACCCGCAGCACTCGAATTCGATGAGGTCTAGCCATGCCAATGACCAGGGACGAACTACTTTACCAGCAAGCCAGTCTTCGGACTTATCAGGCTCGCGCCGACGATGCATTTGCATCCTGGGGATTTCGTGCACCAGAACCAATCATTGGTAAATCAGAGGATGCATATCGACGTAGACTGATGATCAAAGCTAAATACCAATTACCAGATGATCATGAACTCCGCAGCGTAAGGATTAAACGTCTACAACCAGATGCAGTAAATGCGTATTGGGATCAATTTTTTGATGCGTGCAAAGCCGCTGCCTCTCGCCCTGATGCAGCCCCTCCAGGCCAACTAGAGGCGCGCCCATGGGTCGATCCGGAAACCGGTCAGAAATGGACCAAGTTCTATGGCCAGGAAAACTTTGTCAAACAGATGGGCATCCCCGGTCGTCGCGTCGTGGGTTTCCGCACGGACCAGGGGTTCATGAACACGAACGGCAGGTTCTTGCGATGATCTCCTCGACCCTGGATTTCTACCTTCCTTTCCAGGGTTACTCGCGCACAGTTCCGTCGCAGGTCTGTGCGCCCCCGGTTCAGTTCAGCTTCCTCTGGCTGAACCGGGGTTTTTCAGTTCAGTTCGAGTGCTGAGGGTATGAAACCACTATTCAGTGCTCAGGTCGCCCCGGCTGTACTCCTATGTGGCCGGGGCGACCCTCTATCGGAGTTTCGGGTAGTTTGCCCCACAGGGCCAAACTCCTTGCCCCACAAATGCCCGCTGGTGCGTTAAACGATGTTGCCAGGTAGTACGGTAACCCCCCTAAATCTGCTGAAGGCCAACTTGGGCGCGGCGCGCCCCCCAAATTGCCCCGGCCGCACCGCCCCCCTGCCAAAGCCCCGGATGCCACAAAAACTGGCCTGTAATGCCATTACGCCATACCCCCCGCTATAGGGGTAGCGGCCCCCCCCATTTTAGGCTTATTCGCTACCCCTCCAGCAGCTCTTTCAGAACTCCCCCAACACGCCAGCACTCTTCCATTGGGCAGGAATATTTGGATCTCATATTCTGTCCCCGCCTCATTAGCAGCAACCACATTGATCTTGATCTTGGCCACGAGCGTGGCGAGCTTGCAGTTGGCACTGATGCAGAAGCCTAGCTCTTCTAATGCTTCGGCAACTGTGTAATCGAGTTCCATGTCATTATACCTTCTGGTCTTTGCGGATGGCTATGGTCACTGGCTGCGGCTCTTTTCGCGTTCGCTCCTCCGCACCCTCTTGCTCCCAATCGCATTGCGCGAACTTTTTTGCTTGATCAGCAGTTGTAATGAACTCCGACTTCATTATGGACCGTGGAGTGACGATGCGCTCTTTGCCGCCGATGACATGTTTAGCTTGATAATAGTGACTGTAGGTTGATATTACCGGGTCGACTTTATAATGACCACGACCGGCTTTGGTATCGAAACCTTCGCGCCCGTCCAAGTGGCTTCTGTAGGTGAGGTTCCATTCAAGTGCCTCCTGGTCTTTGGGGATGGCGCCTAATTCTAATGTTATCGGCTCCTTGCCGATGTCTGCCCACGACTTCTTGATTTTGGCATCACACAGTGCACGAAGAAAGTCACTCACCGAACTAATTTCTACTGCACTGTGTCTGGAAGCCATAAAGTTGCTGAGCGGCTTGGTGTACACTCGCAGCAGTGTTGTCAACGCCTCATCGAATGACTGCAATGTGAAGTCAGTTACAGTTGGCGGAGGTGCTGGTGGCAAATCCGGCGGAGGGCCGTCTAGAATATCGTCTGCCTCTGACCGTTCTGCTCTCGCGTCTGCTGCCGCGCGCGCTAGTTCGGCGGCTGCACGTCGCATTGCTTCGCTTCCGAATTGTAGTTGCTCTTCCTCCCTAGCACTGCGGTTCCGTTCTTCATGGATAGAATTTTGGATGGTAATCACGTCATCGTCGTCTAGCCATTCAGTTTCCGCAGCTTTGAAAATTACTTCGAGTTCGTCTAATGGAATGCTTTCCATAAAATTGCCGAGGTAATACAGCGCCGTCGGCTTCAACTTCAAATTTGCAACGGTTGCAAATTTGACCGTGAATTTGGCCGCGTTCATGTAGTTGTAGGCTGTTCGCTCGCTTGACCCAAAGTGTTCCTTGAGCCACGGCAGCCATTCACCATGTTCTAGTTGGTCCTGGGCCTCGAGCAGCAGGTTGCCGATTTCAATAATAGTGGCAGTTTCGCGTTGGAGTGCGGTGCGCAGCTCGCTTGCGATAACAATGATGTCGCGCCTAACCCTGTCGATCATCCTATTAGCTTTCGTTCACATGCAGCATCGAACAATGCGATTGCTTTCTGATTAAGTTTCCCGTCGATGAATAACGGCATTGACCGTGGCGCGATGGCACCAAACAATCGACCGCGTTCATAGGCCCAATAATCATCGATAACGTCAGCATTGAACGGCTGGCCAGCGCGTATTTCAGCAAGCCCCTGCGAGAAATGCGGATGCTTCATAATTCTATTGGTAGTGGTGAGACCAGTTCGAACTTGTCTTGGCATGATGTTGCATTATTGTCGCTGTCGAGCAACTGGAAACACTGGTTTGTCGCTGGTGCGTGCCCATTGTTCAAGTATACTACATTGAAGGGCCGAGGTAAATAAGGATTGTTGTAAACCAACCTATGATGGAAAGTTGTAAACCAACCTATGATAGAAAATTTGTAAAGTTTCCGGTGAAAACCTTTTCATTATCAGCAAACAAATAGACCAAACAACTAATAGCTTCTAGCATCGTGCGGTGCTACACTTGTGTTGCTCACACCAGATATGGAGAACTTCAATGGGTATCTCAGAAGTATGCTCACCGGTAACTCGCAAGGGATCCAAAGTCAGCGGCAATACCGGCCTCAGCCCAGGAGCACGAAGCGATCCCGGACGTGTTGGAGGCCCGAAGTTCGATAGTGTCCCTACACAGCATCCCCATGCCAAGGTCTCACTCGGCCAGGAAGGCGAGCCAGCATCTGTTGAAATAGTTGGGCCGAGCACGAAGGATTTGTGATGGTGGCCAAACCTCGAAAGCATCTGAAGGTCGTGCCTGAACCAAGTGCAACAAATGTTGCAATAAATGCAACAAATGTTGCACCTGAGCCTGATGAGCCTTTGCCGAATATATCTGAGCACATGGAAAACCTGCAAAAGCTCAGGCATGGAAATAGACCACTAAATCCGATCCCGTATCCTGGTCGTACTCCACCACGTGAGTAATGGCTGAACTTGTTCTAAAAATACCCCCTCCCGAATTTTCTGCCTCTTTGCAGAAATTTATGGAGAGTGTGAAGAAGTTTGCTGACTACACCAATCAAGTAAACCAGTCCATGGCCGACACTGCCAAGGCCATGGAGCAAACGCGCCAGGTCAATCTCCAGCAGCAACAGCAGCAACTCACCGGCAGCCTTCGCCGCATATTCCAGCTCTTCACCAAATTCGAGTCTGTTATTCAACGATCCATTGATCGTATGCTAAATGAGTTAGGACCTTCGTCCAGAGCCTTCATCCGCAACATGCCTGTCGAGTCCACTGCGCTTGACGAAGCAGCACTGTCGTTAGTCCGCAGGATCCCTATTGCAGCGGCAGGAGCCGCTGGTCCCGTTGGTTGGATGATACTCGGTGGCTATGTCGCATTCAAAATAATGAAATGGTTATGGGATAAGTCCAGGCTATTTGGAAAGGAATTACAGAGGGACAACCTTGCATCGCTGGCCACCGGTATTCCCCTCGGCGGACTACGCGCATTCCGCATCGGCTTCATGGGTCTAACTCCAGACCCTGCGTTCGAGCGCAATATTGCTCTGATCCGTGGGGATCAACCCTCACGCCGCGCGGTTACATTGCGCACCATCCTGGGAGTACGCACCGTCGGCACCGTTGAAACCTTGACGCAAGCAATGGTGCAGGCCCAGAAGTTTATGAAGCGTCAGCCCAAGGGGCTAGAGCTAGACATAGCTCGAAGATTTGGCCTGACCGATATATTCAGCCCTGAGACACTCCTGCAACTCCGCACAATGTCGCGTGAGGAGATAGACAAGGCAGCGGCATGGACCATTGCGAACCAACAAAACCTAGTCCCCAACGAGCAAGCCCAAAAAGACCTTAAAGGCTTTTTCCGTGCCGATCAGCTTATGTGGGAAACGATTGAAAATGCCTTTGGTCAAAAAGCTTACGATACCGGGATCGTGGGGCTACTAATCAAAGCCGCTGATAAGCTGACCAAGCTTACTGATGTCATCCTCGATCCTACAATGACGGATAAACTGCAAGCCGCTCTAACCAGTGCAGGTACTTGGCTAGAGACTGAAACTAATCTTGCATTCCGAAAAATGAATAAGTGGCTCGATGATTTTATCAAACAAATGAGGGAGTGGATTGCCAAGCTCAGAGCCATTGTTCAGGATATGATGAAACCTTTAGGTCTGGCTTTGGAAACTGAGACCAGAGCAATCAAACTCAGGGAAATTAGCATCCAGAAGGTATCGATGGCAGGTTTTCCACTGCCATCACTGCCTTTTCTTGGCGCTCCTACACGACGGCCAGAGGCTCCAAGTGCTCCTGCAGCAGCGCTTGCGCCACGAGCGCCTAGACCACGTGCACCACGTGTAAGACCTCCAGGTGTGCGTGAACCTACAGCAGAGCCACCGACTACACGTGAACCACCGGCTCCGACCGGGGGTGAACCAGAGGCTCTTCCAGCAGAGCCAAGAGCGCCTCCGGCTGCTTTACCACCACCAGCTATCCCGACCATACCGACTACACCGCCAAGGGCTGTTCCCCCTACTCCTCCGGCTGCTCTACCACCTCCGACCATACCGACTGTACCGCCAAGGGCAGCACCAGCTCCACGTCGTTCAGATGTTCCAGTACAACCAATAAGACCGACGGTACCTGCTCCTGCTCCGTCTGCTGCATCACAACCATCAGATAGACCACTGCCTCGGTTCTCTGGTGTTCCACCTTCTGCAGCAGGAGTTCCTGGCTTACCGGGTGGGCCTTCTGGCCGTACAGTCTTGCCACCATTAGGCCCCTCTGGCAGGCCAAGAGATGCTCTGTTTACAGGAACACCATTTTCCACACCCGGAGTGCGTGGTTTACCCGGTGGTCCGTCTGGTATAACAACTCACACACGTTCAGGCGCTGCATCCTCACCATCCAATCAACCACTGCCTCCTTTAGGGCCATCTGGTCGCCCTAGGGATGCTCGATTTACGGGAGCTCCATACTCTGCTGCAGGAGTTCGTGGCTTACCTGGAGGACCTTCTGGCGCAGTAGTTCCACATACACGTTCAGGCGCTGCATCTTCTCCCTCTGATACTCCACTACCACCTTATCGGGTCCCGACTGCTCCCATAGTACCTGTTACTCGTGCTCCCTTGGCTCCTATAGCCCCAGAACCTATTCCTTTACCTCAACCTAGACCCTCTGCAGCCTCCCAGCCATTCGATGCGCCTTTACCTCCTTATAGAGTCCCGACTGCTCCGATAGTCCCTGTAACTCGTGGACCTTTGGCTCCTGTATTAGGACCATCTGGTCGCCCTAGAGGAACTGCATTTGCAGGAGCTCCTCCCTCTGCAGCAGGAGTTCCTGGTTTACCTGGAGGACCTTCTGGCCCAACGACACACACCCGTTCAGGAGCTGCCTCATCACCCTCGAATGAGCCGTTACCAACTGTTCCACAAGGTGCCACGCCTAGGGAGCAGCGTACATACGAATATTTAGAAGACGAACGCCGTTATGGCACCGAGGAAGCAACAAGAAGATACCAAGCCAAACCTCCACTTCCGATAGAAAAAAGCACGCAACGAGGGGAAGAACAATGGAAAGGGCCTACGGCTAAGGATATTCCTCGTGATTTGCCCAAACGTATAGAACAAGAAAAGAGAGCAATTAGTGGTCAACCCGCTGCTAAGCCTGCTGCTGCTGCTAAACCAACTCCTGCTGCTAAGCCTGCCCCCGCTGCTCGTCCTGCTCCTCCTGCTGCTGCTGCTCCTCCTGCTGCTCCTGCTGCTCCTGCTGCTGCTCTATCACGCGAGGGTGAAACTCCAGCGCGGTTCGCTAACGTTCGTTCTAATAATCCTGGTGCCATGTATCCCGGTGCTGCTGCCAAGATGTTTGGCTCCACCGGTACTGAATCACTTGTCGGTGGTAAATATAAGATCGCACTATTCCCGACTCCAGTTCATGGAGCCGCTGCTAACATGGAAAATTTGCGGCGTGGTTATGTTGGTCTGACAATCAAAGCAGCCATGACAAAATGGTCAGGTGGTCTTCGTGATGTTCCCGGTCCCGCTGGTCGTAATTATGATCCCAATACGGTCATTACATCCGCAATGGTAACTGATCCGAATTTTACAATTCCGTTTTTAAAAGCAGTTGCTTCCGGTGAAGCTCCCGGACGTTATCCGATGGACCAAGCGCAATGGGAGCAAGCCTTCAGATGGTATCAGAATGGAGGTGTACCAGAAAACGAACCCGCGCTTGGCCGTGGTGGACGTGCTCTTGCTGCTCCTGGTCCTACACGTGAATGGCCAGATCCTGGAAAAGCCATGGAGGCATGGCAGAAAGATCCAAATGTGCAACGCCTCCAGGCATTCCCTACTGGAGCCCAACCTCCCGGTCCTCCTGGATGGGTGGTGCCACAAGGACCACAGGTCGGCGGAGCAACCAAGTCACTAGAACCGGTACCTCTTCATCAATACGAGCCCGGGAGTGGTGCCCGTACTATTGATGATAGTGGTAGACCGATTGACGCTGCTACCATGGCGCAAGCCGAAAAGCTTGGCAGGGTCGGTGATCTCGGGGGACTAAAGAAGCTCTTTTCTGATGCCAAATACAACGTGCACGGCACCACGTGCGGTATCTATGCCTCCAAATATGCGAGATCGGCAGGGTTTGCTCCTCCTTCTGGGTCGGAGGTAGCTACGAATTGGCACAAGTGGGGTGTGACGATGAACCCCGCAGATATCAACAAGGCCGATCATCCTTTCGGTTCGATGATTGTCACCTCTAATGTCGCCACTTATGGAGGTAGAAAAGGTCAGCCGATCTCTACTGGCCAAACGGGTGGTCACGTGATGACGGTCGTGCCGGGGAGCTACAACGAAAAGACGGGCATGTTCTGGGTCGTCGATCAGTATGGAGCGCACATAACCCATTTCACGGATGTTGATTTTCGCTACGCTGGTGACAAAGCTGTTGCGGCGGAAATGGCGCGACGAGGTGGAGGAACTAGAGGCAAAGAACCAGGGCCGACTTATACTCATCCAGAAATGCCGTCTACGGACAAAGAGCTTGAGGATATAGATAGACCGACCAAAGATTTAGGTTTAGATGATCGGTACAAGTGGCAGATGCAGCCGCGTGAGCCTGTTCCCTATTTAGGAACTTATGGAACAAAGATAGCGGATCCAGCACAACAACAACAAGCTGCAAATCCCTTAACTTATATGAAAGTAGACAACCGTGGTGATCGCCCCGTGAGTACGTTTAAGAAACCTGGATCTGATGTTCGTCCTATTCCTGACTACAAGAAACCGCCTACTGTTGCTGAACCTAACAAACCACCTCCCACCAAAGATCCAGAAAAACCCAAGGATACTGACGAACCTAAGAAACCAGATACCAGTAATGATGATAGCAGCGGTAAAGGTGGCAGCAGTGACAACAGCAGCAATGACAACAGCACCGGTGGTGATGATGTTGGCACCGGAACCGGTGGCCCATAGGAGAAACTACGATGGCTAAAACAGTCGCCCTTACAGTCAAAGTTGACGATAAAGAATTTAAAGACTTTACCAAGAACTTTGATGCTCTTTCTGAGCAGATAAAAGGACTGTCTGACAAATTCAAAAACATAACGCAGTCGGTGGAGAAGACTGCCAAACAGTCCGAGCAACTGCAAGGTGCTATGCGCGGATTGTTGGATATAACCAAGAATATCCATACGAGCGTGAATAGGATCACAACTCACTTCGGTAAGTGGGCCACCTTGATTAGTGGAGTGACAATGGCCCTCGGAGCGGGAGCCGGGATGTGGGGCATCGATCGGTTTGCCAGGAGTATGATGCAGACCAGAAGAATGCTGATGGTCGGAGGAAGCGACGCTGCTTCGGCTCAGGCGATGCTCAGGGCTGGACAAATAACCAGCGAGTCTCCTGAAGCCACGCGTCTAAACATTGCTCGAGGGCAAGCCGGTGCCGAAGGCCCGATGCGCGCACTCATGGGTCTTGGCATTTATGATAAAACAAAAAAGCCAGAGGAGGTTTATGAAAACCTATTGAAGAGGCTTGACACGCTCATACCCACTTTGACCAAAGGCTTTGAATTACCTCAACTGAAAGCCTATGGTCTTGGTGAGTTAATGAGTGAACAGGAAATGCTGCGGCATATAGGGCCAGAGGGTAGGGAGGCACGTCAACAAACACAGAAGGAACTAAAGAAACAAGCTGCACCGATAGGCAAGGATGCTCTTACAGCGTGGAAGGATCTCCATTTAGCATATACATATTTTACGGAGAATTTGAAAAATCGCCTAGCAGAGCGATTAGCTCCTGTCGCCGAGTTCCTAACCAAGGTAGCCGATGGTCTGAGCAAGATGGTCGTTGCCATGGGCAAGTGGGAAACGTTCCAACAGGTGTTTAATGACCTGAAAAAATGGGCTGAAAAATTTTATACGTTCCTCTACGGCAAGGATATCGTAAAGGCATGGCAAAGCTATTTTGATAAACTGGGAAAATTCTTCACAGATCCCAAGTGGGATACGTTCAAGACACTGTTAAGTTCGTGGGTGGATCTTGTAGGTACAGTTATCCAGCAAATAAGAACAACCATTGTAGAGCAGATCAGGAGCCTCCTCGGTCGATTGCTGCCTGAGTGGATAAGAAATAGATTGGGATTGGGAGGAGGTGAAGCTGGTGAAGCAACCAGAGGCCTGACAGGTGAAGGGGCTCCTGGAACAACAGTAACTCCAGGGCAACAGCCAGCGGCACCTCCAGCTCAGGTGCCTATACTTCCACCTCCAAACATACCGACAATACCGATACCTGGATCGACAGGCTCACAAAGCTTTCTTGGAGGAGGCAGTCAGTTTGCTTCATTGGCAAGTGCAATGCAGGGAGGCAATCAATTTTCCTCATTCAGGGGAGGTGATGTTTTTGGAGGAGGAGGAGGAGGTAACACTCTATTGGCTAGAGGTGGCGACCGGTTTGCTTCGTGGTCAGGTGCGGCAAACGCTGCGGCTCCAGGCTCCAATGTCACGGGCCTAGCGTTTGGTGGAGGAGCATTCACACAAAACAATCAGTTTGGTGGTGCTGGAGGTAGAGGGCCGGGAGGACGCGGCGGCCTTGATCTAGATCAGTGGCAGTTGTCGAGGACTGCAAGCCTACGTATAGACAATACTCCAGGGTCAAACTTCAATACGTCGGCTGTTGGAATGTCGGGCTAATAGTTTTCCACATCTGTAATCAGTATCGTATTGGTAGGTTCAATAAATTGGAACTGCCATGTTCGTGTTCGCACAAAATCTTTACAATCACCATCAACATGAAAATGAAGCAATGATGTCGTATTATCTAATCGTTCTACCTCATCTATATGAGGCGTGCAATTAGGAACAGGATCACCACCTTCTAATCGACGGTAATCATTCTCGATAAATTTTTCCCCGCATTTGATAGTGAGATGGTATCCTTGATCCCACATCTTTTCCATAAACAAATCACAGATACGTGGCGGTTGAAGGGCCTGGAGCTGGGATGATAAGCTTGGCAATTCATAGGCGTGGGACGGGGCCAACAGTGCTATCAGTGCGACAGTGGCTAAGAGAATCTTTGTCATCGCCCTATCCCTAGCCATCGAGGCAATGGTATCCCCTCTGGATTGTCTAGTGTTGGTAAATTCGGCGCTGGCCAGTTTTGAGTGGTTGGTGGAGGCAGGCTTGGTTGATTATCTGCTGCCGGTCCTGGCTCTTCATACTGTAGCTCTACTCCACATTCTGGCCATTTGGTAATGGTCATGAATTCACCTTCTATGATATGGTCCCGATGATTATCATAGATCGATAGGCAAACGTAACAATCGGTGCCATTTGGGCATATGCGCAGAATGCGCTTACCAAGTACAGATGCAGTTTTGAACCGGCATGTTGGCAAGCCTTCGACTGAAGCAATAGTAGTCCATTTCGGACCCATCTCTACTGTACCTGTACAGCTCCGATCACCAGCATTGGCGGATGTAGAAAAGATGAGGAGGGCGGCAGTGGCCAGGAGCAGCTTCTTCATAGCCCAATGCCTCCAATGTTAAAGTGGAACCCACGCGGACCAATCCCGAAGCTAATACCGGGAGGGCCATAATACACAGGGGGCGGACCGTAGTATGCCGGGGGTGGAGGCCCGTAGGCGTACGGAGGCGGTAAGGGATGGCCATAGTATGGAGGCGGATTATAATCTGGATGTGGATAAACACCATATGCAGGTCCCTCTTGCCAGTGTCCATAGTTGTCAGTCCATGCATGTGCACACGTGCTGACCGCAATATTTGCGAGCAGGGCGGTAGTGGTGAGGAGCAGGGTTTTCATTGTTTACTTCCCCATGCCGCAGCACAGTAACCAGAGTGATTGTTCTTTGCTCTGCATTCTTCACCCTTTTGGACAACCATCTCGACCATTGCATCGTAAAGATCACCAGGGTCTTTTTCCTCGATTTCCTTGTCCGTAAATCCTATGGCACGCAACGCATCGCGCATAGAACCTGGACCAGCTTGTCCTAAACAGATCTTTCGAATAGCTTCTTGTTGCGTTGGTTTCATTTTTTCGACATGCCAATTTGTTGAGCCATAGGGAACAGCTTGGCATTCACTAAAATCACGAGCGTAGGCTGGCATGGCTGATAGCACCGATAACACAGCGGTAGTAAGAAGCAGCTTTTTCACGACACGGTTCCTTTTGTTTGAGCCGCCCTATTGCGGTACGGCATAACTTTACAACGTGGAAGTGTAGATTGCAAACAAGATGTGTAAAGATTTAGCATGAAAAAGAGCACCGCGCGGGAACGCGATGCCCTTGGTTAGGAACCAGTTTGCAACATGTTGCAAACCCAACTCTTACGATGTAATCAGCTCATACCGCGCTTGGCAAGTTCCAGCACAGCCACCTTCTCGACGCTAGTACGTTCGTCCACATTCTTGATGTGCAGCATACGCGAAGCTGACGAGACTAGACGTGCCAGATCATACAGTGACGGTGGCTTTTCCGGAAACCGAAACGCGATGGCCAGATCGACAATGCCTAGCAATGTGTTGCTGGCCGAGCCAGGGGCGGGCTGGTCAGTCCCCCGGTCGGAGCCGGGGGCAAGGGTTTTTGCAGGGGCTTTCATTTCGAGTTACTCCTTCTACGGCTTTCGCCTATGAGTTGTGGTTACGAACAATCTCAACCTAAACGTCAAATGGGAGAAACGCAAACGAAATGAGAGACTTAGGGGAATTATTTTCTGGCGATTTTAACCCTGGTGATGCCGAAGTACCGGTTTACCAACGCTGGTAAACCGGTAGGTAATTTGCGGTTGTAACAACCTACAATTAGCCCCCCTCGGGACCAGAGCCGGACCCGCTGGCGGGTTTAAACCGCAGCGCCGCGCCCCGGTAGCCCTGCCACGGCTTGCGCCTTGTGGTCCGCTTGGCGGCCTTCGCAGAAATCCGCCCATGCTTGCATGATGATGCGGCGCTCTTCCATTAGGTCGTCTAGCTCGTCGCGTATATAGGCTCTGGCGGATTTGCTTCCCACGGAGTGGGCCAGACATAATTCGGATGCCTCGTAACCAAACTTCATCATTCTTGCCCAGGTGCGAAAGCTTGCACGAAAGCCATGGACCGTGGCTTGGCCCTTAAAGCCCATGTCATACAGCACGGAGCGTAGGCTCTTCTTGTTTAATGGCTCTCCCGTGCTCGTGAATACGTAGTCGCAGACACCCGCCTTCGCGGGTGTCCGACACTGCTCGAGTAATTCCAGCGCCGGGACGGATAATGGGACGCGGTGCTGTTCCGTTTTAATCTTCATGCGCTCCGCCGGTACGGTCCACACGCCCCCCTCGATCTCATCCCACCGCGCTCCCAGCACTTCTTGGGTGCGGCAAAGGGTAAGGATGGCAAACTCGAGAGCCCAGCCTGATATTGATTTCTGCTGACGCAATTTCTGCATAAAGTCCCGCACCTGTTGAAGAGGCAGTGCGAGACGATGCCCCTTGCTATTCTTCCGCAACCCTGGAACCAGATGCCTTTGAATATCCCAACTCGCAGGGTTTTCCACACCACGCGGATAAAGACGTTGAGCTTGCCCGTACTGGATGACTTGCTCCAATTTCGTCCGGGTCCGTTCACCCTGAGCGGTCGGTATCAGCCTGAGTACATCCTTAATTCTTGTCTCGGTTACATGGAGAATTGGGAGGGACAGCAATAATTTGCTATGATTGAATATCAAGTTCCTGGTGTCCTTGAGCCAGCTTGCGCCATTGCTGGACTGGTTGGCCTCGATGTACTCCTCTGCTAGTTGCCCGAGTGTTTTTTCATCACGAACTTTCCACTTCTTGGCTTCCCGAGGGTCTATGCCATCGCGCAGGAGCTCATTATATTTCTGCCCTGTGGCCTTGGCCCGGTCGAGCGGAGTTCCGGGAGCGCCTGCTGTTATTTCGGCAATGGGTTGTTTCTTGGCCCCCCGATGTGCCTCTGGTACGGTGTAGCGATGGATATATCGTACTGAGCCGTCGGGGCTGGCACGGAGGTAGAGCCGGGCGACGTCGAACACGTGAACCCGTACCGGCTTCCCCTTCAGCTTGGCTTTGACCAGGGCTTTGTCTATATCGCTCTGGGTGAAAATTTTCGTGCGAGGCATGGGGAGTCCAGACTTATAGGGCTTGACAGGCTTGCAGCGAAGCTTACTATCAGCATCGGCTATCAGCAATGAAATTGAGCCAAAATCAGCGTAAACCTGACTTTTGGGCTGATCGCCGCCTCGCGCGCGGTGGCGGGGGGAATGAACATGACCGTGACGTCCCCGCCCGTTTCCCGTACGGCCTTCGCCGTGGAGCCGAAGATCGGCACATTGCAATGCTGCTGGCCCGCCCGTTTCGGATTGACGCCCGCAACGATGTGCGTGCCATAGGCAAGCATCTTCTCCGTCCAGAACGTGCCTTGGCGGCCGGTGATGCCGAGCACGAGCACTTTGTTGCTCTTGCGTACGATCATTGCGCCGCCTGCACCGCCGCCTGAATGGCGTCTTCCATGATGTCGTAGGGCTCAATGCCGAGCCGCGCGCGCACTAGCGCGATGGCCTCGTCTTCGCCGGTACCGTGGATCGAGAAGAACACAGGCACGGTCGGCTTGAGCTCCTGCCAGGCCTTAACTATGCCATCGGCCATGACGTCGGTCCGGGCAAACGCCCCGCAGAAGTTGATAATGAGGCTCTTCACGCCGGGATTGGACAGAACAAGGTCGAGCGCCACCGCGGATTTGGTGTAGGCGTCGCCGCCGATTTCAAGGAAATTGGCCGGCCGGCCCCCGAAGTGGCGAATGATGTCCATGGTCGTCATGGTGAGGCCGGCGCCGTTCGCCAACACGCCGACATTGCCCTCGAGCTGGATGAACTTCAGTCCACTTTCCGCGGCGCGGCGTTCCAGCGCGGTCATCTGAGCGGGGGCCGCGAACTTGCCGATATCCTCCTGCCTGTAGGCGGCCGCATCGTCGAGCATGAATTTACAGTCGAGCGCGATCACCCGTCCGTCCGCGAGCTCCGCCAGTGGGTTGATCTCGAGCAGTTCGGCGTCGCGCCGTCGATAGGCCGCATAGAGGCGAGAAAGAATGTCCGCGACGCTTGCCTGCGCGGCGCCGAGCGCCAGTCCGGCTAGCATCGATGCAAAATCGGCCGCGCCCGGTCTGGCATCAAGGTTAACGTGCTCGCGCCGGATTGCATCGGGTGTCGCGGCCGCGACCTCCTCGATGTCCATGCCGCCTTGCATCGAGAATAGAACGAGCGGCTTACGCGCCTCCGTGTCATTCAGCACAGCCGCGTAGAACTCGCGCGCAATCTTTGCCTGTTCCTCGACCAGCACATGCTCGACCTTATACTCACCGATGCTCATGCCCAGGATCGCGGCGGCGACGCGCTCGGCCTCCTCGGGCGTATTGACCGGCTTGATCCCGCCGGCCTTGCCACGCTTGCCCGCAGCAACCTGGGCCTTGATTACCGCAGGCCCGATGGCGCGCACAGCCTCGGCCGCCTCTTTGGCCGTGCGGCAGATTTGTCCGCGCGGAACCGGTATTCCCGCCGGCGCAAGGACGAGCGATTTGGCCGCATGTTCGTCGAAATTCATTAGGCGCGCCAGCGGCCATACTTTGACCAGTAGGCGCCAAACAGTTCTTCTTCCGACGGCTTGTCTTCTGGAATTGGGGTCACGAGATGAGTGATGTTGATGAAGTGCCTGTAGTTGAGATTTTCGCTGATACTGTTGCCTGAAGGAAGCTGGCCGTGTCGAGGGCCACAACGTCGCGATCGAATTCCGCTCGGCGGAGAGTCACAACGACCAATTGCCTGGCCTTACCTTTTTTGCTCAGCTCCAAGCGCCAGCGTGAAGTCCTCGCCCAAGCTTAATGGCTCAAGACGATCATGCTGGCCGCTGCTCGCCCTTTACTTGGGTGCGGTGCATGATCCGGCGCGAATTCGGGTCAAACGCGTCGCGCCGGTGCATGGTGCAGCGATTGTCCCACATGACGAGATCGCCAACGCGCCAGACGTGCTCCCAAGTGAATTCCGGCCGATCGACAAAATTCCACAGCTCGTCGAGCAGCGCCTCGGACTCCGCTAGCTTGAGCCCAATCAGATGTGCGTTGCGGCGACGACCGAGATAAAGCATGCGCCGGCCGGTCTCCGGATGTGTACACACCAGTGGGTGCACGGCGCCCGGCGAACTGAGCGGATCGTTTGTTGGCGTGACACCCTGGCGCAGGTAGCCGCCGCTGTTGTAGGTGCCGTCGTGCTTGATCTTGAGGTCCGCGATACGGTCCTTCAGTTTGTCCGGGAGCGCGTCGTAGACGGCGTACATGCTGCAAAACGATGTATTACCCCCTGTGGGCGGCACTTCGAGAGCGTAGAGCATGCTCGCCTTTGGCGGCATGTCGAGATACGACATATCAGTGTGCCATACCGCTTCGCCATCGCCGAGGCTGCCGATCGGCTCGCCGCCCACCTTGACGTTGGACACAATGTAGATTTCCGGCAGGCCTTCGACGAAACGACGACCGTTCTCCTGGACCGGCGCCCAGTCGAGATCGCCAAGGCGGCGGCTGAATGCGATTAACCCTTGGTCGCTCAGCGCTTGACCGCGGACCAGCACGACCGAATATTGGTGCCAAACTTGCATCAGGCGTCTGAACGCCGCGTCGTCGAGGTCTCTGAGATCGACGCCGCTCACCTCGGCGCCGAGCGCTGCGCCCGTCGGGGTCACGTCGACCGAGCTCCAGGTGCTACGGTTTGTGGAGCGTATTTGTGCGCTGAAAGTCATGGCTTCCTCCTGGGTTCTGCATACCGTACGGTCCTTCACATATAGCACGGCGTGCCAGGGCCATCACCGGAACGCGCCCGGTAACTATCGTCATTGCGCCTTGATGTGGGACGCGTGGATCACCTTGGCCCATTTCGCCAATTCGACTTTGGCGTGCTGGACGAATTCCTGCGGCGTGCTCGCGACCGGCTCGAAGCCGAGCCCAGCGAGGCGCTCCCTGATGTCGGGGAGTGCCATGATATCGACGATCTCGCGATGAAGGAAAGCGATCATCTGTTTCGGCGTTCAAACCGGGACGACAATACCCTGCCAGTTGTCGCCAGCGACGTCCGGATAGCCCGCCTCCACGGTGGTAGGCAAGTCCGGCAGTGCCGGTGAACGCGACTTGCTGGTCACCCGCGAGGCCACGCAGCTTGCCTTCGATCACCTGCTGCGCAGCCGGCGACGGCGAGGCGAAGCTAATCGGTGTATGGCCCGCGACGGCCGAGCCGACCGCTAGGCCTGCGCTATTGAAAGGCACATGAACGAGGTCACGGCCCTGCGAAAGGCGGAACGTTTCGCCGACAAGGTGTCCCGGCGTCCCAGTCCCCGGCGATGCGTAGCTGCATCTGCCGGGATTGGCCTTGATCAGCCCAACTAGGTCGTTGACCGTGTGCGCCGGCACCGACGGGTGGACCACGATCACCAAGGTGGTGAGGACCGCGAGCGAGACCAGGTTGAAGTCCTTTTCGAATTCATGGGGGACTTTGCTGTACAGCGTGGGATTGACCACGTAACTCGGGTTGATCAGTTGCTCCAATCAATTTTCCAATCTCATCGTCTCTCGTGGCGGTGGGGAACAACGAGCGATCACAGCCTGGGAAATATCAGTCCCGATCTGCATCGCGGCTTGACGGCTCGTCACTACGCTAGCCATCAAGGATGGCCAGGACTCGCGGAAGCAGAGCGGCGGCGATCATGGCATGGCCTTCGCGCGTCCAATGAATAAAGTCGAGGGTATAATAGCGCAACGGAACCTTCTCGTCGTAGACAATCACTTTGATGGAACGAGCCCGAAACCGGCGCGCCATTTCCGTAATGTTAGCAGCGCGCTGCTGCATGGTGCCGAAGAAACGCAGATCGTTGGTGCCCGGCTGTACGATCACGATGTCGGTTCCATTCGGCACATCCGTGTCGATGCGGCGGAGCATCATCCACGTCGTGTCAAACGGCACTCCGGCATTGGTAACCTGAGCGTCGATGCCCCTGGCTTGGAGCAGGGCCTGCAACTGCGCGGGATATGCCCCTTGATTGCCGACGTACCAGCCATGAGTATTGCTGGCGCCGATCGCCACGATTCGCAACGGCGCCGTATCGGCGGTGATGCTTGCGCACATAAGTACCGAGACGCCTAGGGCCTGTATTCAGTTAGGCGGAGTTTGCCGGGAACGGAACAGAATCAAACGCGGAACACCGTTCTATGATCCGAAGCCTGGTGTTACTTTGGGGATTCCCAAATCAGTTGTCGAGTGATTCATGGGCAGTCGGCTTTGAGGAGGCCGACCCATGCAGCGCTTTGGATTGCGAGACGACCAATGGGAGCGGATCAAAGATCTTCTGCCCGGGCGAGAAGGTCATGTGGGCGGCAATGCAGCAGACAACCGGCTGTTCGTTGATGCGGTTCTTTACAGATATCGAACGGGAGTCCCTTGGCGTGATTTGCCCGCGCGTTTTGGCGATTGGAACATCGTATACCAGCGCTTTAACCGATGGGCGAAGAGCGGCGTTTTCGATCGCATTTTCAAGTTTTTGGCGAGCGACGCCGACAACGAATACATGATGATCGACGCCTCTATCGTGCGCGCTCACCAGCGCAGTGCTGGCGCTCGAAAAAAAACGGCCCGCAAGCGATCGGCCGATCGCGCGGCGGACTGACGACCAAGATTCATGCGCTCGTCGACGCTTTGGGCAATCCTGTCGAACTGATGCTTACGCCCGGCCAAGATCATGATCTTACTTGCGCGGAACCGTTAATCGAGAACGCCGACCCAGAGGCCTTGATTGGCGACAAGGCTTATGACGCCGATCCGTTCGTCGAAACTCTCCACCCAGCGTGGAATCACTCCGGTCATTCCGCCCAAGGCCAACCGAAACATCAAGCGGGAGTGCGACTTCGCACTCTATTGAGGCCCGCCTCATTGGGCGGCCTTGTCCGTCTGTCAGCTTATAGCATTGCCGCCCAGAGCCCATGCGGCAATTAATCGGCACCGTTGCATGCCTGCCGCATACCGCAGCTGCTGTAACCCGCGGCGTTGCGCAGACTGCGGCGATTCGGCGCGACGGTCGTGAGGGGTGGCCGAGATGCCGCGCAACGGGCTGATTGCCTCGTCCGTCATGGGATGCATCCGCGCCACCGCATTCGCGGTCTGGTCGGCAGGATGGCAGTGCCGTAATGCGCCGCCATCTCGGCATAGGTCCGATTGACCTGCGGCTCGTACAAGCAGGCTTTGATGACGGCTCAAACGATACCGTCCTGGCGCAGGGCGGCGAGCTCCTTGGCGTCCATGCCCAGCCACGAGCCGAGCACGTCGTCGACATGCTGGCCGAGCAGCGGCGACGGCTTGACCGTCGGCGCTGCACCGTCGAAACGCACTGGCCAGGCCGGCATCTTGACCTTGCCGGTCGTGGGGTGGTCGATCGTCTGCATGATGCCGCGCTCGGCGAACGAAGGGTCGTTCATCAGCTCCAGGGTGTCGAACACCGCCCCCGCCGGCACACCGGCGGCGCCGAACAACGTCATCGCCTGTTCCTTGGTGTGCTGCCGGGTCCAGGCCGCAATGACCTCGTCGACCTCCGCCCCGCGCTGGCTGCGCGCAACCTGAGTGTCGTAGCGCGCGTCACCGCTTAGATCCTCGCGACTGATGACCTTGAGCAGGCGTTGCCAGTGCTCGGGGTTGGCACGGCTGCAGAAGACGTAGACGTAGTCGTTCGGACCACCGGGCTTGCACGGGTAGAGCGCGTTCGGCGTGAGCCCGCCAGGGGTCGACCGGCTGGTTCCGTCGCGCATCATCGCCTTGCCGGTGAGCTGAGTCCGCGAAAACGGCACGCGCATGTAATGGAGCATCGCGTCCTGCATCGCCACCTGCAGGCGACGACCATGGCCGGTCTTGGAACGCCCGTAGAGCGCGCCCAGGATGCTGATCGCCATCAGCATGCCGGTGCCGGTGTCGCCGAACGAGGGTCCAGGCTTCACCGGCGCGCGGTCGGCATCGCCAGTAACGCTGATGGTGCCGCCGGCGGCCTGCGCGATCATGTCGAACGCGAGGCTGTGCTCGTACGGGCTGCCGGTGCCGAAGCCCTTGACCTGGCAATAGATAATGCCGGGATTGATCTTCCTGACCTCGTCGTAACCAAGCCCCAGCCGCTCGATGGTGCCGGGCGCCATGTTCTCGACCGTGACGTCGGCCTTCTTCAGCAGCTCGCGGACGATCTCGAGCCCGCGCGGCGATTTCAGGTTCAAGGTCACCGACTTCTTGTTGGCATTGAACTGATGGAAATACCACGGGTCGTCCGGATGGCCGGGCTGCAGCCGTCGGCCCGGGTCACCCGTGCGCGGATTTTCGATCTTCACCACTTCGGCCCCGAGCCATGCGAGGGCTTCCGTGCATGAGGGCCCTGCCTCGAACTGGGTGAAGTCCACGACGCGAATGCCTTCGAGACAGTCGAGCTCGACGCCAATGCCCATCGCTGACCTCTCCCGTTGCGACGACATGCCGATCGTCATGCTTATCATTCCGGCGGGGCAACTCACCGCACCTTGAATACCAGCTTGCCCTTCAAGTGACGCGCCTCCCTGACACAACCTTGGTTACCTGCTTCGAGAGGGCCTGCCCAGCTGGCGGCAAGGATTACTGGAATTTCCCTTGGTGACCTGCTTGGCTGGCTGAGAGGACTCGAACTCGCAAACGTCATTTTCAGGAAACCGTTGATATTGTTGGGCAAAATTCCTTTTAACTTCTCCGAACATTGGGGGCCAGAGACCTTTTGCTTCTGCTTCGTCGGGCAAGCCCTCTGCAGTGCGTCAAAATCTTTGTCACTCGAGCCCCATTTCGGTCGGTCGTAAGCGGGTTGGCTTGCACTTACACGGCCTACTTGGCTCGTTTTCACACCGCCTCAACGACCACCCCTTACCCGACCGTCACTACAGGGTTGGTGTATTTTAGTTCGTCCCCCCGCAAGTGTGAGCGATCGCTTCTGGTCGATCCCATCAAAGTTCGGAAACGTACTGGCCTCATAGCGCACGTTAAACGTATGGTCGGCCTCGTTGACCGTGTAGGTGCCGAAATAGGCAAAGCTTCCCTTCCCTTCACGACTCTGTCGAATGGCCAAGTGCCAACGCTGGAGCTCCCAGACCCACCTACCGCGATACGCTGGTTTGAGTAAGATGCGGTGCAGTCTCGAACCGGAAGGTGGAACATCGAGCACATGCGGATCAATCCTTTAAGACGGCGCGAGTTCATTCCGCTTCTTGGCGGTGCGGCACTCGCGTGGCCATTCTCCGCGCGTGCACAAAGAACGTTACCAGCAACGCCATCTCCCGACCTCACATGGCCGAACCGGCCGGTGCGCTTCAGCAGGACTCGGAAAAGTACGCACACCTTGTCAAGGAACTCAATATCAACGCCAGTTAGAACGCGGCTTCGGTTCATGGGGCGGTGGTCCGACAAGCGATGCCGAATGCCCACCGCACCTCCAGCACCAGAAATTTCCTGAGTTCCTCCGACACTCACGCTTGCTGCCAAAGTACCGGACTTCCGTTCGGCGCTTGACAGCTGCCGATTCTGTTCGCGGCCGATCATGCTGGCCGGCGATGCAAGGGCTGACACGCGTACGGGGCTGCGTGCTATGCTCCCCTTACCGGAAGACCTAGTCCCGGGCTGTCACGACGAGCATTGGGGGCAGGCGCCGTGCCGATGAGATGACCTTGTCTCGCAAATTGGCGAAGAGCCGAGCTCACGCTGGCAAGCTTCGTTCGACCCGAACGAAAGCGAAGACGCGCGTCGGTCGAACGCGCCAGCCGCGCGCCGATCTCGAACAGCAGCTCAAAGCATGCCGACGCGAGATCGCGCAGGTGCGGGAGCACCTTGTCGAGGCACTGGAGCAGCAAACCGCCACCTCCGAGGTGCTGCGCATCATCTCGAGTTCGCCGACCGAGATTCAGCCGGTGCTGGACGCGGTAGGCGAAAATGCCGCTCGCCTGTGCGAGGCGAACAATGCGGTGATCTTCCGCCTGGAGGGCGACCTTCTTCGGCTGGTAGCTTCACACGGGGAAATTCCGACGACTAGCCATGCCCGCGAGGGAATTCCGGCAAACCGAGACACGGTGATTGGACGAGCCGCATGCGATCGTCGGACGATTCATGTCCATGATCTCGCCGCAGAGGACAGCGAGTACCCGGTAGGCAGCAGACACGCGCAACGCGAGGGCCATCGGACCACGCTTGCGACGCCGTTGCTGCGCGAGGGTACCCCCATTGGAGTAATTCTGATACGGCGAATGGAGGTCCGACCGTTCAGCGACAAGCAGATCGCGCTTCTCGAGACCTTCGCCGATCAGGCGGTGATCGCGATCGAAAACGTGCGGCTGTTCGAAGCCGAGAAGCAACGCACGATAGCGCTTGCGCACGCCAACCGCGTCACCACCATGGGGCACCTCGCAGCCTCGATTGCCCATGAAGTCACTCAACCGATCGCCGCTGCCGTCACAAATGCCGATGCCGCCCTACGTTGGCTTGGCGCCCAGCCGCCAGACCTCGGCGAGATCCAGCAGGCCCTCGTCGGCATCATCAAGGACGGTAATCGAGCGAGTGACGTCATCGGCCGGATTCGCAGCCTCATCAAAAAGGTGCCACCACGGCACGACCCGTTGGACATCAACCAAGCGATCTTCGACGCCACCACCCTGACCCGGAGCGAGCTGCTCAGGCATCGCATCGCATTGCAGATCCAACCGGCGCAGGAGCTGCCGATGGTGCAAGCGGATCGCATCCAACTGCAACAAGTGCTGCTGAACTTGATCATCAATGCCATTGAAGCAATGAGCGCAGTGAACGAAGGGCCGCGGGAGCTGCTGATCAGCAGTGCGAGCAATGCAGCGGCCAGTGTGCTTGTCGCGGTGCGAGATTCCGGGCCGGGACTGACGCCGGAGAGCTTCGACCGCCTGTTCCATGCTTTCCACACGACCAAGCCCGACGGCATGGGCATGGGGCTATCGATCTGCCGTTCGATAGTCGAGGCGCACGGTGGACGCGTATGGGCCACGTCCAACGCCCCGCGCGGTGCTGTCTTTCAATTCACCCTGCCTGCGCGCCGGGAGAGCGTGTCGTGATGCCGCGCCGCCCGCCGCCGAGCGCAGTCGCAAGAGCGTGATCGATTCGCATCATCATTTCTGGTGGACCGGCCGTCACACGTATACCTGGCCGGCGCCCGTGGGCGATCGCTTTGCGCGCGATTTCACGCCCGAGAATCTGCGCCCGGAGCTTGAACGCTGCAGCATCAAAGGCACCGTGCTGATTCAGGTTCTGCATCAGGTGGGCGGCGAGACCGAGGAATCGTTGGATCTCTGTCGGAAGGTCAATTTCGTGCGCGGCGTGGTCGGCTGGCTTCCGCTTGTCGATCCGGAAGCGACGTCGCACGCCCTTCGATGTCTGCGCAGCCGCGGCAAGCTCGTCGGCGTGCGCCATCTGATCAGCAACGAGCCGGATCCACGATGGCTTCTGCAGGAGTCCGTGGTCGAGTTGCTGGGGCTGCTGGCCGCGGCAGGACTGGTCTTCGACGCCATTCCGGTCAACGCAGCGCAATTCGAATCCATCCTTGACGTCGCGCGGCGATTGCCGCAGCTCAAGATCGTCATCAACCATCTTGGCCGGCCGCCGATCCCGGAGCAGGGTTGGGAGCCGTGGGCGACGCAAATCGCCCGTGCCGCCGAGCACCGCAATGTGGCGATGAAGCTTTCGATCGGGCTCGACGTCATCATGCGCTGGCGCTGGTCGACACCGGGCATCCGCCGCTACAGCGACCACGTGCTCGACCTATTCGGTCCCGAGCGCGTTATGGCGGCAAGCAATTGGCCGGTGATCCTGTTGGGCGCGAGCTACGAGGAAGCGTGGCGCGGCATTATTGCATTGGTGGTCGGCCTTTCCGCAGACCAACAACGCGCTGTGCTCGGCGACACGGCGACGCGGATATACGGTCTGTAGTACGGGCTCGACAGGCAGGCTGATTAACTCCCGAGGTCTCACGAGGCTCCCCTGAGGCTAATGAGCAGCTGATGGTAAGTGCGCGCTGGTCGTATGGAAGATTTCTATATCAAGGTATTAAGCAACTCTTCCCTCTGCATAATTGCCGCGGGTGAGGGAGCGGCATTAGCTTTGTGCTACACCAGGCAGGAATTCCTTCGACAGGAGCTGGACCTATGACCATCGCCGAATACGCCGCCAATACCGCCCGCGCCTTTCTGGCCGCAGAAATTGCGATGACGTCGGTCAATTGCGGAGCCCCGATCGTCAATCGCGCGCGAGCCGAGGAACTGCTTGACCTTTACTTTGCTCTCGTCGAACAGGCGATCCCCTGCACCGAGAACAATCCTCTGGACCGCCGGTCCTGATCCGAGCACCACACCAACAACGGCTGTTCCATCAAAACCTTAGCGAGATATCCAAAATTTCTAAAGCTGAGACCAGTTCGAGTCCCATCTGCCGGGCACCCAGCGCAGCTGATGGCGGTAGGACCCGCAGCATTTCGTTTCGCGCGGAGCGCAGTTGCCGTTCCCGGGGGTGGAAGGATTGAGCGATCGCGAAGCGCGGTCAGGCGATATTCCCCGAGGGATCAAGTTGGGCAACAGCAGACCGGCATCGGACTATCACGCCGGACGCCTCATCTTTTCGCGCAGGAAGACGGCGCAGCTCAGCCGGTGCCGCCGAGCGAGCCCTTCTTCGAGATATCGAAGATGATGCCGTCCGGGTCCTTGAACTTGCGCTCGAAATTATGCTTCTCCGCATCGTTGCCGAGATCGAAGAAGAAGGTGCCGCCTGCGGCCTCGATCCGCTTCTGCGCGTCGGCGAGATCGTCGACCTGGAAGCCGAAATGATGCGCGCCGACGAAATTCTTGGCGTCCTCCAGCCCGGAGCCGCGGTTGCCGAAGTAGTTGAGCAAGGCGAGGTTGATCACGCGTGTGCGCGACGGCGAGCTGCTGGCTGAGAAAAATTGCAGCAGGTGTCACGCAATCGGAGTTCTGGGCTTTAGTCCCAACAAGGACGCGCCGGAATTCCGAATCCTCAACCGAAAATATTCATTGTATTGGCTGCGGGGGCTACTTGCACGACGAATATTCGCAACCCACGAGCAAATGCCTCAGTTCAATTTCTCCCATGAAGAAGTTGATACGATTGTCGCTTATATCAATAATCTTTCGACCAGGGAAATAGGGCTTCGACATTTACAACAAATGAGCAAAGATTCTCCTCGAGTTTCTACTCCTGCTAATATAAGGCCAAAATGAGTGAACGTATCCGCTATCTTGAGGTCGAGCGCCTTTGCGGCCGCAATATCGATACTGCCGGCAGGTAGAGCGCTACGCTTGATATTGGCAAAGCCACGACCGTACAGCGCTATCGGCGATTTTGAATCCAAGCGCAGTGCTGAATTAAAATCCGCGATCGCCAATTCCCATTGGCCCATTTTAAGGTATGCCAGCCCACGTGAATTAAACGCCGCGACGGAAGACGGTTGCAATTGTATCGCTTTCGTACAATCTGCCACTGCTGCCTGCAACTCGCCAGTCATGAGCCGCGTCCAAGATCGCTCCTTCCACGCGGCTCCCAATCCGGGTTGAAGCCGGATTGCTTCGTCGAGATCCTGCAAGGCCCGGGCATAGTCGCCCTCTTTCCCGAAAGTATTAGCGCGATTGACAAACGCGTTGGCATAGTGCGGATCCATGCCAATTGCGGCATCAAAATCTTTGAACGCGCTCACATAATCGCCCTTTTCTCGATATGCCACACCTCGATTATTGAATGCCATCGCATTATTGGGGTCGCGCGCGATGGATTCATTATAGTCCCGTATGGCAAGATCGTAGTCTCTTTTGCGGCTATAGGCATTCCCTCTGTTGTTATAAGCCACCGACAATGTACCCGGATTCGCAAGCGCCCAATTTATGATCTCCGTACAAGCAAATATCTGCTGCTCAATCGAATTGTTCCCCGTATGGTTGCACACGTCAATTTCAGTCGCATTCGGGGTCTGAGCCGCCGCCCAAGTTGTTTGAAGGAACATCAAACCTAAGCCCAGCACAGAGCTTCGTATCAATCCTGGGAATACTTGATATCTCATGTTCACCTCAAGCGGCCGAGTACGTTCTTTTCAATGGACAAGATAGTGACCTGTTTGCATGAGCAGTTCCAAATCATTGAGCAATCCTCGACGAGTTTCTAACTCGCTCTGGAGTAGCCGTTTTGATCTTGATCAATATGACGGTGATGATCAGAATTTTGGATGCTGTCCTCGGCCGCATGGAAGGGCGAGCGCCCTGAACTGCGCCGCGGTGCCGGGTCCAGAGGTGCAAATGCCGGCAGCGACGCCGTAGCTGCCGCCGCTGGAAGACGGCGAGATCGACGGCCGGACCGCTGATATTACTACCCACGGCACAGCACGCCCCATACATGCGTAAAGTGAAGAGCCGAACATAAAGCACAATGGCCGATCAATTAAACAAAGTCTGAGCAAAATTGCTCACTTCAGTTATGCGCGAAACCTCTGGACCTGGGCGAATGGCCCTTGCCGCAATACGCTCGAAACACCATATACTCATTGCCGAATGCGACGAATGGCGCGAAACTTGGCCGTAATGTCACACAATAGAAGGTCTGATTAAGGTCAAGAGAGTTAACCCTCTCGAAACACACTTTCCACCAGGCCGAGTATTGAGGACACCTTAGCGAAGCCGTTTTGAGGCAACATCGGCCGGCAGTTCCGGTCGCTTAGACCGCCGCGCCAGCACGCCCGCTTAGCTCGACTACATCTCCCCGGTAAACATTACCTGACGCCTGCGCGGGCGTCCGGCTGGCTGCCGCTGAGCGCCTCCGTAGTATCCACTAGGGGCATGTCCTGAATTGGCGTGCTTTGTTGCATCTGCTCAGAGTTTCCTCCATGAGACCAGCAAAAATGCCTGATCTAGGGAATTTAGCGCTTCGCCCGCTAAGGCGGTTGCTGGGGTTAATTTCTAGCAAGCGCGCGACAGTTGAATATCTACAGAAGCCGCTTGAGCACACTCGAAGTTCCGCGTCGACGGCCGGAATTGGAGGCTTTATCGCTTTCGCTCTCGCCTTCATTCACGAGCTAAAAGCCGTGAGTACCGGCGATGCTTTGCTCGACGATGGTGTGGTCAGCCAGCCCAACCAGTCTGCCGCAGAACATCCAGAAGCAGAAGTCACTCTGCTTGACGATGGTGTGATCAGCCAGCCCAACCAGCCTGCCGCAGAACATACAGAAGCAGAGTACGCTCTCGGTGAAGGCCGCCTTGTCGATCGTGAGAAACTGTGAGTCATGTGACTATTCATAGGAATAGTCACATGAGCAACACGGCGATCGAGGTCATCACGTCAGTGCAGCGCCGCCGGCGCTGGAGCACAGGCGAGAAGGAGCGGCTGGTATCAGCGGCGCTGGAGCCCGGTGCCAGCGTCTCTGCGGTAGCGCGCGCGGCCGGAATTCATCCGAGCCAGCTGTATGGATGGCGGCGTCAGCTGTGTCCGCGACCGCAGCTGGCAGCGCAATTTGCGGCGGTGCAACTTGCGGCAGATCCGGGCTCTGCTAGCCAACCGGGCACTGGCATGATCGAGGTGGAATTTGCGGGCGGGTCGCGGATGCGCATCACCGGCGCGGTCGACGCCGCGACAGTGGCCGCGGCGGTTGCTGCGGTGGCGAACGGCGGGCGGGCGCGATGATTCCAGTCCCGAGCGGGGTGCAGGTATGGCTGGCAACCGGCCATACCGATATGCGCAAGGGCTTCGATGGGTTGGCAGTGCTGGTGCAGGAGATGCTCAAGCGCAATCCGCACAATGGTCATCTGTTCGTATTCCGCGGCCGGCGTGGTGGATTGATCAAGGTGCTGTGGCACGATGGCCAGGGTATGTGCCTGTTCGCCAAGCGACTGGAGCGAGGGCGGTTTGTGTGGCCGTCGACGGTTCCGCAAGCGGACGCGGACAGAACCGTGACGATCACGCCGGCGCAGCTCGGATATTTGCTCGAAGGGATTGATTGGCGACTGCCGCAGCACACCTGGCGTCCGCAAGTAGCGGGCTGAGAGCAAAGTCTGTTTCTCTGATTTGATTCTCTGGTTCTCTGATTCCCTGGCGTAATTCACAAGCAAATTGATCGCCGCGATTCACAAGCGGATTGTTTTATGATTCCTGTGCGGCATGGCACCGAGCGCCGATTCGCTTCCGACCGATCTCGCCAGCGCGCACGCGATGATCATTGCGACACGCGAGGCGCTGCTCGCCGCGGAAGCGCGTGCCAGCGCTGCCGAGAGCGAGGCGCAGCACCGGGCGCTGCTCATCGAGAAGCTCAAATATACCATCGCCAAGCTGCGCCACGATAAGTTTGGGCAATCCTCGGAGCGGGGCGCGATCCTGGAACAACTCGAGCTGGCGCTGGCGGAGATGGAAGAAGATGCCGCGCAGGCGGAAACGGCGGCGCAGATGGCTGCTGCAGCGGCCAAGATCGAAGTGCGCAGCTTCGAGCGGCGCAAGCCGGCGCGCCGGCCGCTGCCTGAGCATCTGCCGCGCGAGCGCATCGTCTATCCCGCACCCGCGCTTTGTCCGTGTTGCGGTGGGGCTTTGCACAAGATCGGCGAGGACGTCACCGAGACGCTGGAGCTCATCCCACGCCAGTGGAAGGTGATCCAGCACGTGCGCGAGAAGTTCTCCTGCCGCTCCTGCGAAAGCGTCACCCAGCCGCCGGCGCCATCGCATCCGATCTCGCGCGGCCGTGCCGGCCCGATGCTGCTCGCGCACGTGTTGTTCGCAAAGTATTGCCTGCACCTGCCGCTCAATCGCCAGAGCGCGACCTACGCGCGCGAAAGCATCGAGCTCGACGTCTCGACGCTGGCCGACTGGGTCGGCGCCTGTGCGGCAACGCTGATGCCGATCGTCGTGGCGATCCGCGCGCACGTGTTTGCGGCCGAGCGCATCCATGCCGATGACACCACCGTGCCGGTGCTGGCCAAGGGCAAGACCCGCATCGGCCGGCTCTGGACCTATGTGCGCGACGACCGGCCGTTCGGCGGGCGGGCCGCCCCAGCAGCGGCATTCTTCTACTCGCCCGACCGAAGCAGCAAGCATCCCGAGCAACATCTGGCCAACTACGCCGGCCTGATGCAGGCGGATGCTTATGCCGGCTTCAATAAGCTCTACCATCCTTCTCGCAAGCCAGGAGCGATCATCGAGGCCGCGTGCTGGGCGCATGCGCGGCGCAAGTTCTTCGACTTGGCGCGATTGCAAAAGGCACCTATCGCCATTGAAGCGGTCAAGCGCATCGATGCGCTATTCGCGATCGAGCGCGAGATCAACGGCAAGACGCCCTTGGAGCGTGTGCGCGTGCGCAACGAGCACAGCCGGCCTCTCGTAAACGATTTGGAGACTTGGCTGCGCGAGCAGCGTCGAAAGCTCTCATCGAAGAGCGATACCGCCAAGGCGATCAATTACAGCCTCCAGCGGTGGCCAGCGCTCACCCGCTTCCTCAATGACGGGCGGCTGTGCATGTCCAACAATGCCGCCGAGCGGACGCTGCGCTGCGTCGCGGTCGGGCGCCGCAACTGGACCTTCGCCGGCTCAGACGAAGGCGGCCACCGCGCCGCCGCCATGTACACGTTGATCGAGACCGCCAAACTCAACGATATCGATCCGCAAGCCTGGCTTGCCGATGTACTCGCCCGCGTGCACGATCATGCCGCAAAGCGGATCAACGAGCTGCTGCCATGGAATTGGCGCCCGCCGCCCCGGCTCGTTGAAGCTGCCTGATTCCTCCAACCCAACACCGGCACATCGACAACCTGTAACGCGGGCGGTGCGGCGCCTGTCGCGCCGCTCTCGTCCGCCTTACCCCGTGGCCTTCACCGGATGCGTGCTGTCCTGAATTGGCGTGCTTTGTTGCATCTGCTCAGAGTTTCCTCCATGAGACCAGCAAAAATGCCTGATCTAGGGAATTTAGCGCTTCGCCCGCTAAGGCGGTTGCTGGGGTTAATTTCTAGCAAGCGCGCGACAGTTGAATATCTACAGAAGCCGCTTGAGCACACTCGAAGTTCCGCGTCGACGGCCGGAATTGGAGGCTTTATCGCTTTCGCTCTCGCCTTCATTCACGAGCTAAAAGCCGTGAGTACCGGCGATGCTTTGCTCGACGATGGTGTGGTCAGCCAGCCCAACCAGTCTGCCGCAGAACATCCAGAAGCAGAAGTCACTCTGCTTGACGATGGTGTGATCAGCCAGCCCAACCAGCCTGCCGCAGAACATACAGAAGCAGAAGTCGCTCTGCTTGATGATGGTGTGATCAACCAGCCCAACCAGCCTGCCGCAGAACATACAGAAGCAGAAGTCGCTCTGCTTGATGATGGTGTGATCGGCTACAACGATCTTAGGGACTTAATCCAAAAGCAGTCAGTCGCGATTGGCTCCGAAGCGGGACAGCCGGGATCACCAGGATCGGGAGAAACAGTTTCGCCTTACCCTGTTTCGACAACCTTGATCTTGCAATCTGGTGCCACGCAATCTTTTATCCCACCGGTTAACATACAACCTTTAACGCAACCGTTTATCCTGTCCGATAACACGCAACCTTTTATTCCGACAATTAATTCGGTTCCTCTGGGGCAAAATTTCCAGACCACGGTAGCTAATCCGAACCTGGCGCCGCCCCCACCGCCGCCTCCGCCGCATGACCTGGTTGCGACGCTGAGCAGCACGCATGTGTTGCAGGCCAGTCCGGTCAGCGTGACGGTGGCGGACGGCGGCACCACGGTAACGGCCTCGACCTATCTGTGGCAGGTTTCCCACGACAGCGGTTCGACCTGGAGCAATGCCGCCGGCAGCGGTGCGACCAGCGCGACCTATACGCCGACGGAGGGCGACGAGGGCGGCACGCTGCAGGTGCTCGTCACCTATGCCAGCGATCCCGCCAGCCCCGAGAGCGCCACCAGCAACACCAGCGCTGCGGTGGCCGAGAGCGCGACCAACGATCTGGTGGCGACGCTCGACAGCACCAGCGCGCAGCAGGGCACCGCCGTGCATGTGACGGTGACCGACGGCGCCACGCCGGTGACCGCCAGCACCTATCAGTGGCAGGTTTCCCACGACAGCGGCGCAACCTGGACGAATGCGATCGGGACCGGCACTGCCAGCGCCAGCTACACCCCGACCGAAGCTGACGAGGGCGGCACGCTGCAGGTGCTCGTCACCTATGCCAGCGATCCCGCCAGCCCCGAGAGCGCCACCAGCAACATCAGCGCTGCGGTGGCCGAGAGCGCGACCAACGATCTGGTGGCGACGCTCGACAGCACCAGCGCGCAGCAGGGCACCGCCGTGCATGTGACGGTGACCGACGGCGCCACGCCGGTGACCGCCAGCACCTATCAGTGGCAGGTTTCCCACGACAGCGGCGCAACCTGGACGAATGCGATCGGGACCGGCACTGCCAGCGCCAGCTACACCCCGACCGAAGCTGACGAGGGCGGCACGCTGCAGGTGCTCGTCACCTATGCCAGCGATCCCGCCAGCCCCGAGAGCGCCACCAGCAACACCAGCGCTGCGGTGGCCGAGAGCGCGACCAACGATCTGGTGGCGACGCTCGACAGCACCAGCGCGCAGCAGGGCACCGCCGTGCATGTGACGGTGACCGACGGCGCCACGCCGGTGACCGCCAGCACCTATCAGTGGCAGGTTTCCCACGACAGCGGCGCAACCTGGACGAATGCGATCGGGACCGGCACTGCCAGCGCCAGCTACACCCCGACCGAAGCTGACGAGGGCGGCACGCTGCAGGTGCTCGTCACCTATGCCAGCGATCCCGCCAGCCCCGAGAGCGCCACCAGCAACATCAGCGCTGCGGTGGCCGAGAGCGCGACCAACGATCTGGTGGCGACGCTCGACAGCACCAGCGCGCAGCAGGGCACCGCCGTGCATGTGACGGTGGCCGACGGCGGCACCACGGTAACGGCCTCGACCTATCTGTGGCAGGTTTCCCACGACAGCGGCGCAACCTGGACGAATGCGATCGGGACCGGCACTGCCAGCGCCAGCTACACCCCGACCGAAGCTGACGAGGGCGGCACGCTGCAGGTGCTCGTCACCTATGCCAGCGATCCCGCCAGCCCCGAGAGCGCCACCAGCAACATCAGCGCTGCGGTGGCCGAGAGCGCGACCAACGATCTGGTGGCGACGCTCGACAGCACCAGCGCGCAGCAGGGCACCGCCGTGCATGTGACGGTGACCGACGGCGCCACGCCGGTGACCGCCAGCACCTATCAGTGGCAGGTTTCCCACGACAGCGGCGCAACCTGGACGAATGCGATCGGGACCGGCACTGCCAGCGCCAGCTACACCCCGACCGAAGCTGACGAGGGCGGCACGCTGCAGGTGCTCGTCACCTATGCCAGCGATCCCGCCAGCCCCGAGAGCGCCACCAGCAACACCAGCGCTGCGGTGGCCGAGAGCGCGACCAACGATCTGGTGGCGACGCTCGACAGCACCAGCGCGCAGCAGGGCACCGCCGTGCATGTGACGGTGACCGACGGCGCCACGCCGGTGACCGCCAGCACCTATCAGTGGCAGGTTTCCCACGACAGCGGTTCGACCTGGAGCAATGCCGCCGGCAGCGGTGCGACCAGCGCGACCTATACGCCGACGGAGGGCGACGAGGGCGGCACGCTGCAGGCGTTGGTGACCTATGCCAGCGATCCGTCGAGCACGGAGAACGCGACCAGCAATAGCAGCGGCACGATCCAGGACAGTGCCGACCTTCTGACCACTGTGAGCGGGCTGACCGGCGGCAACGCGGTGCAGGGCACGGCGGCTGTTGTCGGCGCGGTGACGGACGGCGGCGTCGATGTGACGGCGACCGCCACCTATCAGTGGCAGATCAACAACGGCTCCGGCTTCAGCAACATCAATAATGCGACCGGCTCGAGCTACACGCCGCTGGAGGCGGACGAGGGCGGCACGCTGCAGGTGATCGTCAGCTACAGCGATCCGGGCAATAGCGGCGGGATCGAGAGCATCACCAAGTCGGCCGGGACGATCCAGGACAGTGCCGACCTGACGGCGACGCTGACCGGGCTGACCGGCGTCAACGCGGTGCAGGGCACGGCGGTCAACGTGACCAACGTTCAGGACAGCGGAACCGGGGTGACTGCCACCTATCAGTGGGTGCTCAATGGCAGCAACATCAGCGCGACCAATGGCGGGACGGCTGCGAGCTACACGCCGACGGAGAGCGACGAGGGCGGCACGCTGCAGGTGATCGTCAGCTCCAGCGATCCGGGCAATAGCGGCGGGATCGAGAGCATCACCAAGTCGGCCGGCACGATCCAGGACAGTGCCGACCTGACGGCGACGCTGACCGGGCTGACCGGCGTCAACGCGGTGCAGGGCACGGCGGTCAACGTGACCAACGTTCAGGACAGCGGAACCGGGGTGACTGCCACCTATCAGTGGCAGCTCAATGGCAGCAACATCAGCGCGACCAATGGCGGGACGGCTGCGAGCTACACGCCGACGGAGAGCGACGAGGGCGGCACGCTGCAGGTGATCGTCAGCTACAGCGACCCGGGCAATACCGGCGGGATCGAGAGCATCACCAAGTCGGCCGGCACGATCCAGGACAGTGCCGATCTGACGGCGACGCTGACTGGGCTGACCGGCGTCAACGCGGTGCAGGGCACGGCGGTGTTGTGGCACGGTGAGGACGGCGGCGTCGATGTGACGGCGGGCGCCACCTATCAGTGGCAGCTCAATGGCAGCAACCATCAGCACGGCTTCGAGCTACACGCCGCTGGAGGCGGACGAAGGCAAGACGCTGCAGGTCGTCGTCAGCTACAGCGACCCGGGCAATACCGGCGGGATCGAGAGCATCACCAAGTCGGCCGGCACGATCCAGGACAGTGCCGATCTGACGGCGACACTGACTGGGCTGACCGGCGTCAACGCGGTGCAGGGCACGGCGGCTGTTGTCGGCACGGTGACGGACGGCGGCGTCGATGTGACGGCGGGCGCCACGTATCAGTGGCAGCTCAATGGCAGCACCATCAGCACGGCTTCGAGCTACACGCCGCTGGAGGCGGACGAAGGCAAGACGCTGCAGGTCGTCGTCAGCTACAGCGACCCGGGCAATACCGGCGGGATCGAGAGCATCACCAAGTCGGCCGGCACGATCCAGGACAGTGCCGATCTGACGGCGACACTGACTGGGCTGACCGGCGTCAACGCGGTGCAGGGCACGGCGGCTGTTGTCGGCACGGTGACGGACGGCGGCGTCGATGTGACGGCGGGCGCCACGTATCAGTGGCAGCTCAATGGCAGCACCATCAGCACGGCTTCGAGCTACACGCCGCTGGAGGCGGACGAAGGCAAGACGCTGCAGGTCGTCGTCAGCTACAGCGACCCGGGCAATACCGGCGGGATCGAGAGCATCACCAAGTCGGCCGGCACGATCCAGGACAGTGCCGATCTGACGGCGACACTGACTGGGCTGACCGGCGTCAACGCGGTGCAGGGCACGGCGGCTGTTGTCGGCACGGTGACGGACGGCGGCGTCGATGTGACGGCGAGCGCCACGTATCAGTGGCAGCTCAATGGCAGCACCATCAGCACGGCTTCGAGCTACACGCCGCTGGAGGCGGACGAAGGCAAGACGCTGCAGGTCGTCGTCAGCTACAGCGACCCGGGCAATACCGGCGGGATCGAGAGCATCACCAAGTCGGCCGGCACGATCCAGGACAGTGCCGATCTGACGGCGACGCTGACGGGCTGACACGGGTAACGCGGTGCAGGGCACGGCGGCTGTTGTCGGCACGGTGACGGACGGCGGCGTCGATGTGACGGCGAGCGCCACCTACCAGTGGCAGCTCAATGGCAGCACCATCAGCACGGCTTCGAGCTACACGCCGCTGGAGGCGGACGAAGGCAAGACGCTGCAGGTCGTCGTCAGCTACAGCGACCCGGGCAATACCGGCGGGATCGAGAGCATCACCAAGTCGGCCGGCACGATCCAGGACAGTGCCGATCTCACGGCGACGCTGAGCGGGCTGACGACGGGTAACGCGGTGCAGGGCACGGCGGCTGTTGTCGGCACGGTGACGGACGGCGGCGTCGATGTGACGGCGAGCGCCACCTACCAGTGGCAGCTCAATGGCAGCACCATCAGCACGGCTTCGAGCTACACGCCGCTGGAGGCGGACGAAGGCAAGACGCTGCAGGTCGTCGTCAGCTACAGCGACCCGGGCAATACCGGCGGGATCGAGAGCATCACCAAGTCGGCCGGCACGATCCAGGAAATTTCGCTTATGCCGACAATTACAAATGGCACCAACACTGCGGGCAATCCCAGCGGGACAGCCACGTTCAATGTGATCTTTGCGGAATCGATGACCGGAATGACGACAGCTGACTTCACTCTGTTCAGCACTGGCACCGGTACTATCACGGGTGACACAATAGCCGCCGTGTCGGGTGCCGGCACGACCTACAGCGTAACTGTCACCTACCCGGATCGTGGGAGCGGTTCACATAAGGGTCAATCCCTGGGCCTCAATTTTGTGAATACCAGTAACGTCCACGATACGGAAACAGGAGAAACTGCGAATCTTGCGGTAGCAACAAATATTACTGTACCGCAATTCCCAGCGCCCCCAGGCCTACTCCCGGCGGGAGTGGCCGGACAGGCGATCGACTTGGCACTGCCAAATTCTTCACCAGATCCGAGCGACATGATCACCGTGATCATCAGCGGAGCTGCGTCGGATTGGGGCCTGAATGCTGGAACGCACAACGGTGATGGTACCTGGACGGTGATGACCAGCGATCCGGCGGCGCTGGCGATCACGCCCGCCGCCACTTTCACGGGGGCGATGCTGCTCGGAGTGACGGAGAGCTGGACCAATCCGGACGGCAGCACGGCAAGCACATTCATCACGGACAATGTGGAGGCCTATGCGCCGGGTGCGCCGATCTTCGCCGTGTCAAGCAACGACACGCTGACCGGCGCGGGCGGCAACGATCTATTCGTCTTCGCCCAGCCGATCGGCAACGACACCATCTACAATTTCAACGCTGCATCGGACAAAATCGATCTGATCGGCTTCAACACCGTCACGAGTTTCAGCGACATCAAAACCCATCTGACCGACGATGCAAACGGCAATGCGCTGATTACGCTCGGCGATGGCGAGTCAATCACCTTGCATGGCGTCAACGCCGAATTGCTCACCGCCAGCGACTTCGTGTTCGATCAAACGCCTGTCACCGACAATGTGGGTACGATGACCATTGGCGACGGCGCAATGCTGCCGTTGAGCGGCAGCATCGACAACACCGGCACGATCGCGCTCAACTCGACCGGCGATGAGACCGACCTGCAGCTCATCGGGCACGGCATCACGCTCACGGGCGGCGGTCAGCTAATCCTGTCGGACAATAACCAAAACTTCATCTCCGGCACCGATGCCACCGTCACGCTGACCAATGTCGACAACACCATCTCCGGCGCCGGCCACCTCGGCAATGGGCAGTTGATCTTGGTCAACGCGGGGACGATCGACGCCAACGGAACTAATCCACTCGTTATCGATACCGGCAGCAACGCAGTCGTGAATTCCGGCACGCTCGAGGCGACCGGCAGCGGCGGGTTGACTGTCGACAGCAATGTCGTGAATTCCGGCACCATTTGGGCGAATGAGGGTAATGTCGCGATCCACGGCGACGTCAGCGGCCACGGGAGCGCAGCAATCAGCGGCAATGCGACACTGGAATTTGCCGGAGCCGATTCCGGATCAGTGACCTTCCAAAGCTCCACCGGCACCTTGCAGCTCGATCATTCGTCGAGCTTCACCGGCACCATCTCCGGTTTCGGCGGCGATGGCACGCTCGCCGGCTCAGATCATATCGATCTCAGCGATATCAATTACAATGCGCTTGAGCAGATCATCGCCTCCCATTCGGCCGCGCAGCCTTCTTACACGGATGGCGTGCTCGCGGTGAGCGACGGAACGCACACCGCCGATATCCATTTCCTCGGGAGCTATCAGCTCGGGAATTTCAAATTTGCCGACGATGGGCATGGCGGTAGCATTGTCTACGACCCGCCCATTGCCGATCCTTCCAGTGCCGATCCTTCCAGTGCCGATGCGGATGCGGGCGCCACCGCTGGCGGAGCCGACACATTCGCATTCGAGCCTGACCTTGCTCACAACCTTGCGGGTGAGGCGAAGATGCTGGCCGATGCGGGTCAGATCGACCATACTTTCTTCAGCGGCCTCCTCGACGATCTCTACCACGACACTGCTCACACCACCGCTTCCGGCAATAACGATCCGCTGGGGGCTTTGCTTCAAGCCGGCAAGGATCAGGCGCTGAAGAGCGCACTGACTGGAACCAACAGCCCGGCTGACCATGACGGCCTGAACCCGCTCACAAACCACGGCGCTGCCGGTGCGGCGGGGACGAACGGAAACGCCGCGGTCACTTCTGTAACTAATCCGGCTAGCGATCACATCTGGCAGAGCCATGACCCATTCGGCATCGGAAGCGCGGGCAGCGACAGTTTCGTGTTCGCATCCAATTTCGGACATCAGGCCATCGCGGATTCCGGGCACGCACCTGATCTAGGTACGTCCAGCCACGCCGCCGTCGAACATATCGCGGAGATTCTGGACAGCGCTGTGCACGACCTCGCCGTCCATGTCGAGACCGCCGGCGCGACCGACCAAGTCGCATTGCAAACGCTCACCAAGGATCAGCTCCTGCACCACACGAACGACGGTCATTTCATGTAGAAAGCGTGCCGGTGATATTGATACACAACAGTGCTGCCCCGGCCGTACGTTGTCCGGTACCGCCAGCCTCAGCTGTGTCAGTGTCGAGTATCGGGATATACCCAGCCACCCGAGAGATGTCGGTGATGCCTGGGGAGCTCGAGGATGCGGCTTGCCGCCCGTTCCGCAGAATTACGCGTAATTGGCAGCGCGGAGATTCCCTTCGCCCGATCCCCGCCAGAACGCTACTCACATTTGATCTAAATCAAAGCGCCTTGTTGCAATGCAAATAAATCAGTGCAAAAATGCTCATTGTCGAGACCCCGCACGGGCACGTCGACGCATCTGGGCGCCGGCACAAAGTGAACATGAGGTACGATCTATTGCCCCGTCTCACATGCAGCTGTGCGCTGGGCTTGGCCTTGATATTCCTGCAGACAACGCGGGTCGCAGCTCAGAGCCCAAATGCGACCGACATCGACTTGTGCAACGGCACAGGCCACAATTCAATTGAGCAGCAGATATTTGCTTGCACGGTGATTATAAACTGGGCCATTGCGACTTCTGGTACATTGTCTGTTGCGTATAATAACCGAGGAAATGCCTATAACCGCAAAGGAGATTACAATCTTGCCATACAGGACTATAACGCATCACTCGTGCTCGAGCCCAAATATGCAGCGGCATTCAACAATCGAGGGGTCACATATCGAGAAATGGGCGATTATGCGAGAGCGACCAAAGATTTTGATGCCGCAATTGATATCGATCCCCACTATGCCAACGCCTTTGTCAATCGTGCCAATACCTACGGGAAAAGGGGCAACTATGCCCGGGCCTTGCAGGATCTCGACGAAGCAATCCGGCTTCAACCCGGATCGGGAGTTGCCTGGAGCGAGCGATGTTGGATTCGGCTCACGACTGGCGAGTTGCAGACAGCAGTGGCAGATTGCACGGAAGCGATACGATTGCAACCGACCTTGGCTGCGCCATTCAATTCGCGTGGGCTGGCGTATCTTAAAATGGGCGAATGCGAATTGGCCATCGCCGATTTTGACTCAGCATTGCGCTTGGATTCAAAGCTGGGGACAGCGCTGTACGGCCGTGGCTTGGCCAAACTGAAGCGTGGCGCTGCAGTTGCCGGCAAAGCCGATATTGCGGCCGCACAGGCAGTCGAACACAACATAGCTGATACGTTCGCTCAATTTGGGCTGTACTAGCAGAAATCACGAATTGACCGCTACGATCGTTCCTCATTATCGCAAGTGTCGAAGCCTATTTCTTGCTTGAAAGACTGTTGATATAGGCGACAATCGTATCAACATCTTCACGGGAGAAATCGAACTGAGGCATTTGCTCGTGTGTTGCGAATATGCGCCGTGTAATTAACCCCCGCAACCAAAACCATGAATATTTCCGGCTGAGACTTCGAAATTCCGGCGCATGCTGGTTCGGACTATAACCCCGAACTCCGACTGCGTGACACCCGCTGCACTTTTTCTCGGCCAGCAGCTCACCCTCGCGCACGCGCCGCTCAGTTTCAATTGTTATATCCCCCGCACCGAGGCGTTTTAATACATCCCTCACATCAGTCAGGGATGGATCGCCCAATAGTGCGCTTCGAAGATCGTCAATGGCATCCATCCTTCTGCCTTGAGCTTCGAGAACGCGGGCACGATTTGCGTAGAATTCCGGAAACGGTAACAACGCAATGGCCTTGGTGTAATCCTCATGCGCCCGGACCAAGTCTCCCTTCTTGGCGTATGCTACACCTCGCCCATTGAATGCGATGGCGTTCTGAGGGTCGAGCCGTATAGCTTCGTTAAGATCACTAATTGCGTCATCGACCTTTCCGCTCGCCAGGTAAACCTGGCTACGTTCGATGTGAAGCTCTGCGGAATTCGGCGAAAGGCGGATCGCGTCATTATAATCCTCGAGCGAACCGATACGATTTCCTGCCATGAAGTTTGCCCAACCTCGACCCGCCAAGGCGGGCACGTTCTCCTTTTCGATGCGCAGGGATTCAGTAAAATCGGCGAGAGCTGATCGGATCGCTCCTGCATCAACACGGGCTTTGCCACGGGATGCATACGCGCGCGCTTTCTCACTGGAACCGAAGCTTGGGCTCGCTATGATCTCGCTACAGGCACGTACGCGAAGCTCGGGGCGAATAAGCTGCCGATTGCAATCGTCAAGTACGTCTGCAGCGACCTGGCTACCTACTGCCAACCCAAAGCAGCTGACGATGAACCGCGTTTTCATGTACGATCTCTTGACTTGGGTAGTCTCGGTTGATCCCGACCGGGGGCTCTTTCTTGCTACCTGTCCTGGCTCAACGTTCTGTCGCAAATTGCTGTGGACAGCGTGCGAGCCGAGCTCGCGACCAGTCAGCTCCCATGGGACCCATGACGCTGCCCGAATGGAGCTTATGCTCATGAAGCGTGCGGAATGCTGATCTTTGGCGAAGACACCTGCGGTAAACTCTTTCTTCCTACGCGGGCTATTACAATGACGTCCGGACACACTTGGCCTTGGACAAGGATGCGCCTCTGGGTCGGACGGTGCAGTGCTCCGGTGCCATCGCCGCAATCCCGATCTTGTCGGGGCTGCACCACCATTACGTCCGGATATGATTCTCGGAAAGGACAACGATGCCGTCGACAGCCGTCCGGTTCCAGACGCGTCCGCCCACGCGATCGCGAAGCGCGGTCAGGCGATATTCCCCCAGGGATCAAGTTGGGCAACAGCAGACCGGCATCTCACTCTCCCGCCGCGCCCCTCGTTCCTCGCGCAGGAAGACGGCGCAGCTTAGCCGGTGGCGCCGAGCCAGCCCTTCTTCGAGATATCGAAGATGATGCCGTCCGGGTCCTTGAACTTGCGCTCGAAATTATGCTTCTCCGCATCGTTGCCGAGATCGAAGAAGAAGGTGCCGCCTGCGGCCTCGATCCGCTTCTGCGCGTCGGCGAGATCATCGACCTGGAAGCCGAAATGATGCGCGCCGACGAAATTCTTGGCGTCCTCCAGCCCGGAGCCGCGGTTGCCGAAGTAGTTGAGCAAGGCGAGGTTGATCACGCCGTCGCTCAAATACACCGCGGCGGCGAAATCGAGCTTCTCTTGCCCCATCCGCTTGAGGCCGAAGACGTCCTCGTAGAACTTCGCGGATTTCTCCAGGTCGCGTACCACGATCGCGAAATGTCGAAGCCTTGCCATAGGTGCTCCTCGCTCAATTGATCGATTACGACCGCCACATGTTGGTAGGGGCGGGTTTGAAACCCGCCCCTACAGCAAAAGCGCACGGCGGCCGTGCCGAAGGTTTACGGCATCGCGAACGAGATTTATAGCGCAAACTTCGCTACAAGCGCGACACCCCGTTTATGGATTCGAGGGACGAGCAAGATGTTCAAGTTGGCGGTGGCGGGATCTGTCCTGGCGATGTGTGTTGCTTTCGCGCGAGCGCAGGACATTGCCGGGATAGAGGACTGCACCAGGGCCGCCGGCCTGGACAAGAGAACGAGCTGCCTGCAGAGCAACATCAATTTCCTGCAGCGGCTTCTCACCAGGAACGCGCTCGAGGCGGGGCAGCAGCTGAGCGCTGCGCGCAATGAGATCGTTGCGCTCAAGAGCGCGGTGGCAGGCTTGCAGGCAAACGTGCAACAGCTGCAGGCCGCGCAGAAGCCCGCCGCCGAGAAAAAGCCGGAGAGCAAATAGCGTGGTGCTCATTTGACGACTTAGTGATCAGCCCGTCGGTCGTCATCGTCCGCGTATGCGGACGATCCAGTAATCACCGAACGTCGGATTTGGGACGCCTTCGGCTCAAACCGCCGATCGGGATTACTGGATGCCCCGCTTGAAGCGGGGCATGACACCCGAGAGATTGGCGATGAGGTTGAAGTTTGCGCATATGGGGTCGAGCGGCGCATGACGCGGAGAGGATTGCTTCAACTTCAGCGGGAAGCGCTGTAGCGGCCGAGGTCGTCTTGACGAGATTGGACGCGTAACCCCGGCGTTCGGATCGCCCGCGCTACCAGCGGCCGCCGCGTCTGACCAGGCGCAGGATCACCAGCAGGATGATGGCTCCGATCGCAGCCGACACGATCGCCCCGATGATCCCGCCGCCGAGCCGCAATCCCAGTGAGGGGAACAACCAGTCCCCGATCAGCGCGCCGACAACGCCGATGCAGATGTCGGCCACGAGACCGTAGCCGGTCCCGCGCACGATCTGACCGGCCAGCCAGCCGGCGATCAGGCCGACGATTAGGATGACGAGAATGCCTTCAGCGGACATGGTGGCCCCACTCGTTCATGAGCCCTGGCGGGCGATGGTATCAGGGTGGCGCTTGTGGCGAATCAAAGCAAGCCCATGCTGGAACTTTCGGTCAGCGCCCCGCTGCCGGTTCCGGATTGTGCTGTTTTTGCAACGCTCGGGACATTTTTCAGAGCCGCCACAGTGTGACGCGGTTTTGCTGTTCCCATGTCGCGTGTTTGCAACAACAGGCGTTTGCAACAACCTGCGGGGGGTATGATGAAGTCTCTGATCTTGAAGCGGTCCGTGGTTCTTGCCGGCCATAAGACCAGCGTGAGTTTGGAAGATGCGTTCTGGCGATCTCTCAAGGAGATCGCCGCGTACCAGCACGTGACCTTGTCGGCATTGCTGGCCTCGATCGATACCGGTCGTCACCACGGGAATTTGTCGTCGGCGATTCGACTGTTCGTGCTCAACTTCTACCGCGACCAGCTCGAAGTGCGCGAGCGCAGCGAGCGCGTCGAGGCGATGGTGGGTCGCTCGGTACCTGGATACACCTGAGGCACTGCCAACAACGATGCCGGCAACGCGTTCGCGCGACGCGTCATCCTGAGGTGCGAGCGAGCATCAGCGAGCGAGCCTCGAAGGATGGCGACGCGAGGGGCAGAGGTGGGGCAAAATTCTGACGCGGTAGCGTAGGGCGGGTTAGCGGCCAAGATCGTCCGCACGAGATTGGCCGCGTAACCCCACTGCGTCACAAAATACGTATTCTGTCATTCCGGGGCCGCGAGCGTAGCGAGAGGAGCCGGAATCCATAACCACAGACCGTCCGGTTGCGAACGGCGAGCGAGCAACTGCCGGCTGGGGTTATGGTTTCCGGGCTCGTCAGCAAGTCGGTGAAACCGACTTGCCGACGCCCCGGAATGACAGCGTAGTTTGTGACCCGTTCGGCGGGACGTGTCGTTATTGCCGGGCCTGACACCTCAAGTCGGGTCTACCCGACTTGAGAATCTTATGATTATGCGGACCTCGGCAGGCCCGAGGTCCGCTGCAATCCATCTTCTTCGCAAGAAGATGACGCCCGCAGAGGATTGGTTCAATTTGCGAGCGGAACTCGCTGAGCGATTCCGGTTGCGACTCGCCCCTGACCATGAAGAATGCTCTACAAAGACTGCCACAGTCGCAAGCGGACTGATTCGCGCCGGGACGATCACGCAGGCTGCCTGCGCGCTCCGCTTCGGCACAAGCAATCTGCCGAACGAACCCGAGCGCCGGCAAACGAGAATCATCTGGTCGAACGAACCCAGGCGCCGCTGCGGATACCGCGCGATTTTCGCCGAACGAACCCGAGGCGGTTGCGCCCGCCCAAAGCTCGATCTCTCGCCAGACGAACCCGAGCCGGTACGAATGAACGCTGCGCTCATTCTGGCGCGATTGTGGCACTCTACCTTGGCGGGAAGAATCGTTGTTGATTTATTGTTGTTTGCAATGAGGTCATAATTCTACATCCGACGGTTGTAATGAGGCGGCAGGATTTTCACCCGCCTCCAACAGGGCGCCACAATGCCTGCGCAGGCTCAGGCGCGATGAGCCATTGGCCTCGCGCGGGGCGGGACGGAGATTACGGTGCTGCACACGCGACATAAACGGACGGCGGTGCTGCCGCTCCTTGCCGCCTTCGCCATCGCGCTTACTGTCGCGGGCGACGCCTTGGCGCGGGACCCACCGAATCAAGGACGCAGGGGAGCCGCCAGAATTGCGGCGAAGGCTCGCCCGCTTAACCGAACCGCTCCCGCCCCTCGGTTCCGCGCGGCAGCCCCGGCAGACAGGGCTGTAGGCGCGTGGGGCGGCCGGAACGGCCGCGCCGCGGCAGTCGCGGCGTTCCCGCACGGTCCGGCAGCCAACGCCTTCCTGCATAACCAGGAAGCGCGGCGGCCCGAGCATCGCCGAGAGATTGCCGCGGCGCGCAGCCGGCTGCCGCAGCATCCGCTGCCCGGCGAGCGCGGGTTCACCGGCGTGCCGCCACCCGGGGAGACGCGTTTCGTCTCGAACGAGATGGTGTTCCACGTCGACCCGAGCATCTCGCGACAGGCGGTCGAGAACGTCGCGCGCAAGCTCAACCTGAGCATGGTCGCCTCCCACAGCGTCGCCTTGACCGGCGGCACCATGTATCACCTCCGCGTTGCCGATGGCCGCTCCGTTGCCGATGCCGTGCGCGCCTTGGAGGCGGAGAAACTCGGCGTCGCGCAGCCGAATTATGTCTTCAAGCTGCAGCAGGACCCGACATTGGCTGCCCGCACGCAGGGCGGCGAGCTCGACCAGTACGTCGTCAACAAATTGCAGCTGGGGGAGGTGCATCGCATTGCCACCGGGAGCAACGTGCTGGTGGCGGTGATCGATTCCGAGATCGACAGCCGGCATCCCGATCTTGCGGGCGCCTTCGTCGAGCGATTCGACGCGGTCGGCCGTCCGGACAAGCCGCACGTGCACGGGACCGGAATGGCCGGCGCGATCGTGGCGCATCGTCAGCTCATGGGGATTGCTCCGGGCGCGAAGATTCTCGCGATCCACGCGTTCAGCCCGGACGCGGGCGAATCGGCGCAGGCGACCACGCAGCACATTCTCGCCGGAATGGAATGGGCGATCAGCAAGGGCGCGCGCGTAATCAACATGAGCTTCGCCGGCCCCTATGATCCCATGCTGCAGCTCGCCATGAAGAAGGCACATGAGAAAGGCGTGGTGCTCATTGCCGCTGCCGGCAATCTCGGACCGAAATCGCCGCCGCTCTATCCCGCCGCGGACCCGAACGTCATCGCGGTGACCGCCGTCGATCAGAACGATCATCTGTTTGCAGGCGCCAATCAGGGGCCCCAGATCGCGGTCGCAGCGCCCGGCGTGAACGTCCTCGAGCCCGCTCCCGACTCCGGTTATCAGATCACGACCGGCACCTCGGTTGCGGCCGCGCATGTGAGCGGAGTGGCCGCTTTGATGCTCGAGCGCAATCGCTCGCTCGATCCCGACACGGTGCACGAGATCCTGACCTTGAGCGCGAGGCCGCTCGTGCCCGGCGGGCGCAACGATCAATACGGCTGGGGTCTCGTCGACCCGGCGCGGGCGCTCCTCGATGTCGACGCGCAATTCGCCGACGACCGGCGCAACAACTCCGCCAAGCCGGCGGCCGCAAGGCCGGGGACTCTGTCGTCGCGTTGAGCTTGCCTCTACGCTGCCGCGCTGCGGTCGACTATCAGGGCAAAGCGAATTCGTCCTTGCGCAGCGCCCAACCCGTCACCCGCACTTCGATGAAGGAGAAGATGACGTAGAGCCCGACGCCGAGCACCGCGAGCACGAGCAGCCCGGCGAATACCAGCGGCACATCGAAGCTCGAGCTCGCGATCATCATCAGGTTGCCGATGCCGCGATTGGAGGCGACCGTCTCGGCGATCACCGTGCCCACGAATGCCTGCGTCACGGCGACTTTCAGAGAGGCGAAGAAGTACGGCATGGCGCGCGGCAGTCCGACATTGAACAGGATATCCAGCCTGCTCGCCTTGAGCGCGCGCATGACGTCCTCGAGCTCGGGCTCGGTCGTGGCGAGCCCGGTGGCAACGTTCACGACGATCGGGAAGATGCACAGGATCATTGCCGTGAGCACCGCGGGCACGGTGCCGGCGCCGAACCACAGAACGAAGATCGGCACGACCGCGACTTTGGGAATGCTGGAGAAGCCGATCAGCAGCGGATAGGCGACGTCATAGGCGAGCCGCGAGGAGCCCACCATCGCGCCCAGAAGCACGCCGAACACAATGCCAAGGGCGAAGCCCACCAGGGTCGTGTAGAGCGTCTGCACCGCATGCGGCATGATCGCCGGCAGGCGGCTCCACAACGTGAACAGGATCTCCGACGGCCGCGGCAGCACGATGTCCTTGATCCCGAACATGATGCACAGGAGCTCCCAGGCAACGAAGAAGCCGATGATGACCGCGGCCGAGGCGATGTGCCGGCGCAGTTGCTGGTTCATTGCTGGGCCTCCGTCGTGGTCGGTCGCGTGTCGAAAATGAGCTCGCGCAGGCGCTGCGTGAGAGCGGCGAACGCGGGGTCATAGGACATCGCGATGGTGCGCGGGCGCGGAAAAGAAACGATGCTCTCGCTGATGATGCGTCCGGGGCGCGCCTGCATGACGCAAATGCGGTTTGCGAGGTAGGCCGCCTCCTTCAAGTCATGGGTGACGAGCAGCACCGTCGGGCGTCTTGTCATCCACAGACTCTGCATGATCGACCACAGCTCCTCGCGGGTGAATTGATCCAGCGCGCCGAACGGCTCGTCCAGCATCAACAGCTGCGGCTCGTGCACGAGCGCGCGACAGAGCGAGGCCCGCTGCAGCATGCCGCCCGAAAGCTGCCAGGGATATTTGTCGCTGAAGCCGTTGAGCCCGACCTGCTCCAGCAGCGCTTCGATTCGGTCCCGGAACTCGGTCTTGCGTTTGGACCGATACTCCTGGCGGAAGGGTGGAACGATCTTGAGCGGCAGCATGACGTTCTCGCGCAGCTTGAGCCACGGCAGCAGGGTTGGATTCTGGAAAGCCATGCCGACCCGGATTGGTTCTGCTCCGAGCTCGCGGCCGCCTACGAAGACATATCCGCTGGTGGCGCGAAGGAGGCCCGTCACCAGCTTGAGGATGGTAGACTTGCCGCACCCGGAGGGACCGACCAGCGCGACGAAATCGCCCCTCTCGATGCACAGATCGGTCGCGTCCAGGGCATGCACCCGGTGCTCGCCGCGTCCATAGGTGAGGGCCACGTTTTCGAGCTTCACGAAGGCATCGCCGCGCGCGATCTCGGGCTGGCTGGAGACAGTAGGCTTCGCCGGTTGGATGCCAGTGAGCGAAACATCGAATGCGGTACTCATCATGCGGCGCTCACAGCATTGCCCAGCCGCCGTCGACGGGAAGGTCGATCCCGGTGATCTGACGCGACACGTCGCTGGCGAGAAAGAGGCAGGCATTGGCCACGTCGGTATCGGTGGTGATGCGCTTGAGCGCGTATTCCGCCGCGTGACGCTCGGCGGCCTCCTCGATCGTGATGCCCAGGCGCTTTGCCATGTCGGCGCAGACCTTGTCGCGAAAGCGCGGCCCATCGACCATGCCCGGGGCGACGCAGTTGACGTTGATGTTGTAAGCGCCGGCTTCGAGCGCGAAGCTCTTGGTGATGCCGCGCAGGCCCCACTTGGAAGCGGAATAGGCCATCCGGCCGGCGCGCCCGCGCATGCCGAAGGTGCCGCCGACATTGACGATCTTGCCATAACGTTCGGCAATCATCATTGGCAGCACGGCGCGCATGGTGTGGAAACAGCCGTTCATATTGAGCCTGACGATATCCTCGAATTCCTGCGGCGTGGTCTCGAGCCCGCTCTTGCCGATCGGCCCGGAGCCGCCGGCCACATTGACGAGAATGTCGATCCGCCCAAACCGCTGTTTCGCCTCGGCCGCGCCGTGCTCGCATCGCCTTGCATCGGTCAGATCACAACCCACGACGATGGCCTGCACGCCCGCGGCGCGCACCTTTTTGGCGACGGATTCGATTGCCGCGGTGTCGCGACCGAGAAGCGCCAATCGCGTGCCCTCGGCCGCGAAGGCTTTGGTGATGACCGCGCCCATTCCCTTGGCAGGCCCGGTAATCACCGCGACCCGTCCCGCGAGCTTCAAGTCCATGGCCGTTTTCCCGCTTCCTGCCGCATTGCTCTGGGCGCGGCTTATCTTGCACTCGGGCGCGGGATTTCAGAACAGCTGTTTTGGCCGGTCGGCAAGCGGCGGCAGCAGGGCGGGCGTGAACCCTGCGCCCTAAGACTTGGTGCCCCGGGCGAGATCATCGAGGCGGTCGGCCAGCCGGTTAAGCTCCCACTCGCGTGCGAGAGCGGCCGCCTTGGTCCAAGTCGGGCTCTGGTCGGGTATGGGGGGAAGCGGTGCCGTTACGTCCATCGTCGCAATGCGGCGGTAGAGGCGCAACTCATCGGCTTGAACGGCAAAGCGCCCGGCCCGGAGCGCGTTCTCCAACGTTCCGAATCGGATGAGCAATGCCGCCGCTCCCTTCGGACCGATCCCTTTCGCCCCCGGCAGCTTGTCCGAGGGATCGCCGCGCAGCGCGATGAAATCCGGGACTTGCCCCGGCTCTATGCCATAGCGTGCGCGCACTTCCGCCGGTCCGATGCGCGCCATCTCTCCCGCGCGCAGGGGTTGGAGAATAGTGGTGGACTGTGATGCGAGCTGAAAGGTGTCGCGATCCCCACTCGCCACGACGGCAGTGCCGCGCCGGCGTTCTTCCGCCGCCACCGCCGCGGCAAGGAAATCATCCGCCTCGAATCCGGGAGCCTTGCCGTTCGTGAATCCGCAGGCGCTCACAAACCCCGGCAAGAGCGCCAGCTGATCGAGCAGCGCGTCGTCGAAATTCCGCCCGCTCTGATATCCGGGAAAGGCCTTGTGGCGATAGGTCGGCGCGTCGAGCGTATCCCAGCCGACCACGACGGCGCGGGGTTGCTCATTCTCGTAGATCCGCAGCAGAAAATTCGCGAAGCCGACGATGGCGCCGGCGGGCTTTCCGCCGTGCCGCAGAATGGTTTTCGGCAGCGCATGGTAGGACCTGTGCGCAAAGGAATCGCCATCCACGACCAGCAGCGGGTTCTTGCGGACGGGTTGGACAGATTCCGTGACACGCTTTGATCTACAAGGGGGCATGCGCGGAGATTTCCCTGGCGTTGGTTATGCCCTCACTGAAACTTGACCCACATCAGCCTGTGGCCTCGAGCATTAGAGGTATAAATGTGTGGCTTCCCATTCGGCGGGCTAAGCACAATGCGAGCTCTCATAGCAGCAGCTACCATCTTGGTCGGTGCAACGCTGATCGCCCCGTCAGACGCGCAAGCCTTGTCCCTTGCAGCCTCGTCCGGTCTCAGAACAGCTATTCATCGGGCAAGCCTCGCGCAGAAGGTGCCTTACGTTTGCCGGCGTGGAGCGAATGGCCGTGAATGCTACTATGTCTCGCCTCCGGACCGGAATCTGCGTTACGAGCGGCCCTCTTCCAACGGCGTGAATCCCTATTATCAACCAAGGCCCTATGTCGGCCCGGGCCCATACGATTATCACCACTGGGGAGGTCCGGACGCGCCGGATTGAAAATTCTACCGCGCGGGCTCGCGGGCAAACTCCGTCACGCACCGCGCAAGATCCTGCAAATGCTGATGTATTTGCTCGAGCGAAAAGCCGAGCGCAAACAGGCGTTCCACCGCATCGGTGCTCAGCTCGCGGGTGAGCTCTTCGCGCCGGACTGTGGCCAGCTCGGCGTTGTAGCTTTCGAGCGCCGCTTCGAACGGTTGGAGGGAGGGAGGCCCCTTGCGAGCGCTCAAGGCAGCGCCGCTGCCGCCTAGGAACGCGGCGGCTTCTCGGCTCACCGCGTCTATTGGCGCTGCCAGCGCCGGTCTTAACGGATTCGGAAGAGGCACCATGGCCGCCCTTCCGATCATCACGAGATCGTGGCGCAGCCGCAGCAGCGTGCGCAGCAGCGGTCCGGAATCGGGCGCTTCAGCGAACGGGGCCATCTGCTCATGCTGCATCTCGGGAGCAATCGTATTCAGCCGCGCAAGCGCGTCGCCGATCTTGTCCTGAATGTGCGGAATTGCTGCTTCATCCAGGCTTGCTGAGAAGCCCGCAAACAGCGCGGGGACTGACGCCGCCGCAATCGCGAGCAGTCGGCTCGCGGCCTCGATCATCAGATCGTGGGCACGAGCGGGGAATACGAAGACCGATACCAGGAGACCCACGACGGCACCCACCGAGACTTCGAGCACGCGCTCGAACGCGGAAGCGATCGGGCCGGCATGGGTGATGGTGGGAGCGAAGAACACCATCACCGCGGTGAATGGCGCGGGGCGAAAGCGCGGGTTGGCTGCGGAAACAAGTGCTGCCGGAGCGACCGCGATCGCAAGCGCCGCAAAAACCGCGATCTCGTTCTCGTGCGGCACAAGCGCGCCGACCGCACCGGCATAGATGGCCCCGCCTATCGTGCTTGCCAGGTAATCCGTTGTCGCTTTGAGCGAGCCGCCGACGCTGATCTGGGTCAAGATGACGGCCGTCAATACCGTCCACAGGGCAAGGGGCAGCTTGAGAAGATGCGCCACCGCGAGGGCGAGCACGGCCGAAACGCTGACCCGCAGGCAGAATTGCAGCTCTACCCGATGCTGCGCCGGCCAATGCCTGAGCCGTTTCCAGTCCCACGTGAACAAGGGAATGTCGTTGTGACCTGTCATCGTCATTTCACCGCCGCCACTATATCCCTGAGGCCTCGCGTCGTCCTTAGGTACCTAAAGGCACCAGTTTAAGGCGACTGCCATGCTCGCGGTCGTCATCGTCCGCGTGTATGCGGACGATCCAGTAACCACCAAACGCCCGGTTTGGCTCGGTTGCGCCTCAACCTGCTGTGCCGGGATTACTGGATGCCCCGCATAAAGCGCGGCATGACAACCGAGAGGTTGGAGAAAGAACAACGATGAGTGGAGAGCGCGAGCACGAGCACTCGGCGGCGGAGCATGTGCTGCCGATTTCGGTCGGCGCATGGACCCGAAACCTGACCCGCTGGGATGCATTTGCGGTCCTGCTTGTTCTCGGCATGCTGATCTTTCTGGCGGAGGCGAGCCGAAGCCTGCTCGAGCCTCTTTCCGAGCTGCAGGCCGCTCCGCTTTCGCTCGCGCCCACGTACCTCCCGGAATACGCGGCGCGGACCACATTGCGCATGCTGGTGGCGCTCGCTTTCTCGCTCTTGTTCACTTTCACCTACGCGACATTGGCGGCAAAAAGCAGGAGAGCCGAGCTGGTGCTCATCCCGCTGTTGGACATACTGCAATCGGTTCCGATCCTCGGCTTCCTCTCGATCACGATCGTCTTTTTCATGTCGCTTGCACCGGGCCGGGTGCTCGGTGCCGAATTCGCTGCCATCTTTGCTATTTTCACGAGCCAAGCCTGGAACATGGCCTTCAGCTTTTATCAGTCCCTGCGAACCGTCCCGGTGGAGCTCCTGGAGGCGGCCTCGGTGTTCAGGCTTTCGCCGTGGATGCGCTTCTGGCGCGTCGAAGCGCCCTTCGGCATGCCTCAGCTCATCTGGAATATGATGATGTCACTGTCGGGGAGCTGGTTTTTCGTGGTCGCGTCCGAGGCGATCAGCGTAGGCAATACCACGGTGCTGCTCCCCGGCATGGGATCCTACATCGCCGTTGCCATTGCGCAAAAAAGCCTGGCTGCAGTCGCCTGGGCGATAGCCACCATGCTGGTGGTCATCCTGATCTATGATCTCGTGCTGTTTCGGCCGCTGGTCGCATGGGCAGATCGGTTTCGGTTCGAGCATGATGCAGGAGTGCCGCCGCCGAGGTCCTTGGTCCTGAACGTTCTTCGGCGCTCCGGCATCGTTGCCCTCCTCGTCCGTCCGGGGGCTATGATCTGGCGGCGGTCGTTTGGCTGGAGCTCCTTGCGCGCGGCCAAGGGTGCTCCGAGATCGCGCGATCTACCGCGGCGGATCGGCGATCGGCTGTGGAGCGCCATTGTCCTCGTCGTGGTGGCTGCGGCGCTATGGCAGGTCTTGCGTTTCGTGATGCAGGGGCTCGCGCCGGCTGATATCGGGGCGGCATTCGCGCTCGGCCTCGCGACCTTGCTGCGTATCGTGATCCTGATTGCAATTGCGAGCCTTGTGTGGGTGCCGATCGGCGTTTGGGTCGGAACCCATCCGGTCGCGACGCGCGTCGTTCAACCCATTGCCCAGTTCCTCGCCGCCTTTCCAGCCAATCTCCTGTTTCCCCTCGTGGTGTCCGCCATCGTCGCTTACAGACTCAATCCGGACGTCTGGCTGAGCCCGCTGATGATCCTCGGCACGCAATGGTACATTCTGTTCAATGTTATTGCCGGGGCTGCGGCAATCCCTTCGGAATTGCGCGACTGCTGTGTCAATCTGCAGGTCCGGGGCTGGCTGTGGTGGCGCACCGCTGCTCTTCCCGCGGTGTTTCCCTATTATGTGACGGGAGCGGTCACTGCGGCCGGAGGTTCATGGAATGCGAGCATCGTGGCGGAGGTCGCATCATGGGGGGATCAGCATTTGGAGGCTTACGGCCTCGGAGCATACATTGCGATTGCGACGCAGAAGGGCGATTTCCATCGGATTGTGCTCGGGATTGCGGTGATGAGCTTGTTCGTGGTGGTCATCAACAGGGCGCTGTGGCGACCGCTCTACCGGCACGCCGAGCGCAAGTTCCGGCTGGAATGACCCGATGGAAGCAATAACGAATGTAGCTCCGCTGCTGCGAGTCAAGTCCGTCCGCCAAGCCTTTCCCAAGCCGGACGGCAGCCAGCTTCTGGTGCTGGACGATCTCAATCTCGATCTCGCGCAAGGCGAGATCGTGGGCCTGCTGGGACGTTCGGGCTCAGGCAAATCGACGCTTCTTCGCCTCATCGCGGGGCTCACCCGGCCGAGCGGAGGGAAGATCACCTATCTCGGCACGCCCGTGGTTGCTCCCGCGCCAGGTATTGCGATGGTGTTTCAAAGCTTCGCGTTGTTTCCCTGGATGACGGTGCTCGAAAATGTCCAGCTTGGGTTGGAGGCGCTTGGGCTGCCGGAGGCTGAGATTCGCCGCCGCGCGCTCTCGGCCATCGATCTCATCGGCCTTGATGGATATGAGTCCGCCTATCCGCGCGAGCTCTCAGGGGGGATGCGCCAGCGCGTCGGCTTCGCGCGCGCGCTGGTCGTGCATCCGAATATCTTGCTGATGGACGAGCCGTTCTCGGCATTGGACGTTCTCACAGCCGAGACCTTGCGCACCGACTTTCTGGAATTGTGGAGCGAAGGGCGACTGCCGATCAAAGGCGTGATCCTGGTGACCCACAACATCGAGGAAGCCGTGCTCATGTGCGACCGCATCCTGGTGTTCTCGACCAGCCCAGGGCACATTGTCGATGAGATCAAGGTGGATCTGCCGCAGCCGCGCAATCGTCTTGACCCGAAGTTTCGCGACCTGGTCGAGCGCATCTATGTGGTGATGACCGCGCGCCCGGCGGCGTCTGGTCGGTCCTCGCCTGTACCCGAGAAAGCTCGGGCCATCGGCATGGATGCGGTTCTGCCTCGCGTCTCCGCCAACCTGCTCTCCGGCTTTGTCGAGGTGGTCGCGGGCGCTCCCTACAACGGGCGGGCCGACCTCCCTGTCATCGCGAGCTCCCTGCACATGGAGGTGGATGATCTGTTCCCGGTTGCCGAGAGCCTGCAATTGCTGGGTCTCGTCGACATTGAAGGTGGCGACGTTCAGCTCACCGATGCCGGCAGGCAATTCTCCGAGGCCACCATGGATGACCGCAAAAAGCTGTTTCAAAAGCTGCTGCTGGCGCACGTGCCGCTTGCCACCCACATCCGGCGGGTGCTGCAGGATCGCTCTTCCCGTACGGCGCCGAAGAGCCGGTTCCTCGATGAGCTTGAAGACCACATGGACGAAGAAGTGGCGGAGCAGACGCTGCGCGCCGTGATCGGATGGGGCCGTTTCGCCGAAGCCTTTGCCTATGACGACCAGTCGGAGAGGTTCAGCCTGGAGAATCCGACCTAGCGGCGGAGGTAAGCAGTCCGGACTTGAAAGCCTCCAGGTTACGAGGCTGTCGTGCCACGAGCGCAGCGACAATGCTGAAGCCCGCTAGCGTAGCGAAGCAGCGCAACGAAAGCGTGTAGCTGCCGGTCCAATCGTACAGGGCGCCCGAAAGCAGGGGACCTATTGCCTGGGCCAAGACCTGCACTGATAGGGCCAATCCACGGATTGCGCCGTAGTTAGCCCGTCCGAAATAATCCGCCCAGGCGACGGGTAGCAAGGTGAGAACGCCGCCGATTCCAGCCCCAAACAAGCCGGCAGAAACATAGCCGTCGGCCGCCGAGCTGATACTCGGCATCAGCAATGTGCCACTTGCGGCCAGCATTCCGGCCAGCGCCAGCGGAAAACGGATGGGCCATGAGCGCGGCAAGAACCCGCAGGCGATCGTCGCGATCACCGACATGAAGGAGAACGTGCTGACGATCAACGCCGCCGTGGTCGCGTCGAGGCCGCGCCGCACCAGATGCGATGCCTGATGAAGGCTCACTCCGGCCTGCACCGGATAGATCATCACTGTATAAAGCATCAGCAGCCAGAAGCTGGAGGTGCGCAACGCCTGCCGGCGGGAGAAAGCTGGCTCGATGAGCGATGCGGCAGCTGTTCCTGGTCGCAAGGCTGCGCCCGCATGGTCGGGTTGGAGGCCCATGTCCTCCGGCCGGCGCACCAGGAGCAGCCAGACCGGCACAAAGCCGACGGTCAAAACTGTGACGCCGAGCGCAACCCAGCCGGCGCGCCAGCCGTGATGCGAGATTGCGAATTGCGCGATCAGCGGCATTGCGACCAGTCCAAGCATCTGCGCAACCGTGGCGATCGAGGCCGCGACGGTCCGCCGCGCGAGAAACCAGTTGCTCAATGCGCCATAGATGCCGAGGTCGAACGGTCCTGCCCAGTTCATTCGCGCGATACAGAACAGCAGGTAGAAGACCAGCAACGAGGGAGTGAGCGATAGCAGCAGCAGAGCGACGCCGTTGACCAAAACGGCGAGGCACAGCACCAGCCGTGAACCGCGGCGATCGAGCAGTGGACCGATGAGGGGTGAAACCAGCGCTGCGAGCACGCCGCCCAACGACACCGCACCCGACAGGGCGATGCGGGACCAGCCGAAATCCCGCGTCAGCGGCTCGACAAAGATCGAAAGCGTGGCGACCGCCGGCCCTTGCCGTGCGAAGCCGGCGCAGCACAAGCACGCAAGGATGATCCAGCCGTAGTAGAAGGGAACCCGCGCGGCGAGCGCGCGCGGCAGCGCCGGTCCGACCGGAATCTTGCTTTCTGCATCGCTCACAGGACAAAGCGTTACTGTGCCAGGCAATCATCTCGCAAGCGGCAAGCAATCGGCTCGCAATACCCAACTCGCGACTCGCGTGGCAAGAGCAGGATTTGAATTTGCACTGGGAAAATCGAGCGCGGTGGTCGGCTAATCTAGCACCAGCAGCTCCCGCTGTTTGGCTCCATAGCCGTTAGTCATGCGAGGTGGCCTACATCGCCGTGTGCGATGGCGCGCACTCGAGCGTGCGCGAGGTGATGGGCACGCAATATCCAGGCGGTACCTACCGTCACCTTTTCTATGTGGCAGATGTTCAGGCCTCAGGGCCGGCGATCGATGGGGAGCTGCATGTCGATCTCGAGGAGGCCGACTTCCTTGGCATATTTCCGCTGGCGGGAAAAGGACGTGCACGATTGATCGGCACGGTACGCGACGAACGCGCCGAGCATGCCGACACCAGAGGGGTTGAACCGAACCCCCTGGAGCAGCGACAAACGGGCGTGGCTTGCCCCGGAGCGATCGCTGCGGGGCGGCGCTCGATCGTTCTGGGGCATCTTCAAGATCAATGCTCCTGAAACGTCGGATGTCTCATCGGCCATCCGGGATTTTTGGGCGCGGCGGAGGTATTTCATGCGTGCGGCATTGGGATTGCTGATTGCCTTTGTTGCCTTTGAGGGTATCGCGCTGGCGACGCAGATGCCTGCGCAGGCGCGGGCTCCCGCTGTTGCCGGCTACGAGCCTGGTACCATCGTAGTGAAGACGAGCGCGCGTAAGCTCTATTTCGTCCTCGAGAACGGGCAGGTGATCACCTATCCGGTTGGGGTCGGCAAGGCCGGCAGGACGTGGACGGGCGTGGCCTATATCAGCGGCAAATTCATCCAGCCGGCACGGTCGCCTCCCGCGGATATCAGACGAGACAAGCCGAGCCTGCCCGACGTCATCGCCGCTGGCAGCTCCGAGAACCCGATGGGAGCCGCGGCGATGACGCTCAGCGTCGATCAATACGCGATCCACGGGACCAACAGACCGGAATCGATCGGTGGATTTGTTTCCTACGGCTGCATCCGCATGCACAACCAGGATGTCCTGGATTTGTATCAACGGGTGAAAGTCGGCACCCCTGTGGTGGTGCTGCGGTAGCGGTCAGATCAGCGGCACTGTCCACGCATCATAGTCGTAGAGCCAGCTGGTATCCGGGGCGGTGCGCATCCAGAGGTTCTTGCGCGCGCCGAGTTGGATGCGCGCCGTGCGCTCTTTCCTGTTGCGCTCGAAGGCGCAGAACGCCTCGCTGAACGCGTCGAGGCCCGCCTGCGCCAGACAGCGCGCCAGAACTACGGCGTCCTCCATGGAGGAGGCTGCGCCCTGCGCCATATAGGGGAGCATCGGGTGGCAAGCATCGCCGATCAAGACGATGCTGTCCTCGCTCCATCGCCGCAACGGATCGCGTTCCACCAATGCCCATTTGCGGACCTCGGGGCAGGCATCGAGGATGACGCGCGCGTCGCGATGAAAGTCCATGAACGCCGCCCGCAGCTGTCCGAGATCCCCCTGAGCCGACCAGGACTCGATCTTGAAGTCGGGCTCGGGCGTGCTGGCGATGAAATAGAGCTCGTCCCGGCGCGGATCGACTTTGTAGCTCACGATGTGGCGGTCCGGACCCCACCACTTCACGCGATCGTCAATTTCGCGGCCGAGTAGCACACTGCGATAGACGGCACGGTACGCGGCCTGACCGGTAAAACGCGGCACGCCCGCGCCGAGCAGGATCTCAAGCACTGTGGAATGGACGCCATCCGCGCCGATGACTGCGTCCGCGGCAATCACGCTGCCATCCGCAAACGTGAGCAGGACAGCACCGGGTTTGCGATCGAGCCCGACGAGCTTCTTGTTGAAGTGGACGCTCTCGCGCGGATTTAGCGACGCGACCGCGGCGTGCAGGTCGGCGCGATGCAAAGAGATGTCCGGAGCGCCGAACCGCTGCTCGATCGCCTCTCCCATGGGATGCAGGTACATGACCTCGGCGCTGTCCCATGCGCGGTTGTACCCGGCCCGCGGTGCGAACCCGACGGATCGAATGCGGTCCTCGAGCCCCAGCCCGCGCACCACCTTCATGGCATTCGGGTTGAGCTGGATGCCAGCACCCACACGGCCAAAGGCGGGAGCTTGCTCGTAGATCTGCGGGGCGAGCCCGAGCTTACGCAAGGTGGCAGCAGCAGTAAGTCCTGCAATGCCGGCACCCACAATGGCAATTGCGGGCGGGTTCCGCGCCACAATGCGCTCCGATCAGCAAAGCATTTGAGAAAGAAGCGCAAGCCTCGCCGCAAGCAGCCGACCTGGCATTTCTTCTCCTTTCGTGAATCGAAGTTTGAGATGGCGCTTTGAAAGCGGATACGCCGCGGTTCAGGCCTGTGCCAGCGGGTTGCCAGTTTTTGTACGCAACGCGCGGAAAACCGCCTCAGGGTTGAGCGGCAGCTCGGTCAGGCGCACGCCAACGGCATCATCGATGGCGTTTGCAATGGCTGGCGAAAGACAGAGGGTCGCCGATTTGCCTGCGCCCTTGGCGCCGAATGGGCCATTGTGCTGATAAGCATCGATGGCTTCATTCACCATGGGAGGGACGTCCCAGATGCCGGGAATCTTGTAGTCGGCGAGCGATGCGTTTGTGATCTGGCCTCCGTCGAGCTGCATGTTCTCGAACATGGTGAAACCGAGCTGCATGATCGAAGCGCCGGAAATTTGCGTCTCCACGATGGCTGGGTTGATCTGCCTGCCGCAGTCGATGACATTGACCACCTTTGCTAGGCGCACGTGCCCGGTCCCGGTATCGACCTCGACCTGCGCGCCTGCCCCGCCCACCATCCAGAACGGCGTGATGTTCGTGCTTTGCCCAGTACCGGGGGCCGCGGGCGTGTAGTCGGGCTTGTAGGTGCCGCTCCCGACGATGTTGCCGGCCTGCATTCCAAATTTTTTCTTGAAGAGGTCGGCGATCGAGATGTTGCTGCCCTCCGGCTCCTCCACTTCGCGCGCCATGGCCCGGAGCTTGCTGCGCACTTCCTCGGCGGCGAGCCGCACCGCATGTCCCATGTGGAAGAGCGAGCGCGATCCAAGCGTGCCCATGTCATAGGGCGTGACATCGGTGTCGCGTTGGACCACCTTTACGGTCTCGGCCGGAATATTGAGGAGCTCCCCCACGATCTGCGCCATTCCCGTGTCGGAGCCTTGCCCCATATCTATCGTGCCGCAATAGAGAGTGACGCTTCCATCTGCCGCGACATTGAGAATGGCAACCGAAGTCGTGGGCGAGATCGCGGCCTTGAGCGCAATCGCGAGACCGCGTCCTCGGCGCACAGCTCCCTTTCCGTGGTCGAACGATTCCTGCCAGCGCATCCGTTCGCAGACCTGGTCGAGCACAGCCTCGATCGGGGCATCCTGCAAAACGGTGCCGCTCGCGTGCGGACGGCCCTCGCGCAGGAGGTTCCTGCGCCGGAACGCGATCGGGTCGAGCTTGATCGCGCGCGCCACCATATCGGTGTGGCTCTCGTAGGCCCAAGCGAGCTGCGGCAGGCCGAACCCACGCAGCGCGCCGGAAGGTGTCGCATGGGTATAGAGCGCGTAGGAATCGATCCAGACGTTCTCGATGTCGTACGGCCCGGCTGCAACAAATCCCGATTTCTGCGTCACCCGCGGCCCGATATCGGCGTACGCGCCCCCGTTCCAGAATACCTCGCATTTGCGAACGGTAATATGTGCGTCCTTGTCGAGACCGGTCTTGATCCGCAGCGTGCTTGGATGTTTGGTGATCTGATAGAACTGCTCTTCCATGGTCAGGGCGATCTTCACCGGACGACGCGCGAGTAATGAGAGCGCGGTGACCAGGGCCTCGAGCTTGACGTAGATTTTCGAGCCGTAGCCGCCGCCCACGAACGGCACTTTGATGCGCACGCGGTTCTCCGGGCACCGGAGCAGCCGCGCAATCTCGGTACGGATGAACGACGGGCCCTGGCAGCTCGTGTAGATCGTGACGCCCGACTCCCGCGCATCCGCAATGGATGCAAAGGGCTCAAGCGCGAGGTGGAGGCATTTCTGGGTGCGAAACGTGTGCTCGAATACGTGAGCGGCGGACGCGAAAGCCTGCTCCACCTCACCGCGCCGCAGGCTGGCGTCGAGGGCGAGATTCGTCCCTTTTCGTCCCTTGAGATGTTTTAGGTCTGCAAAACTCCCGGCCGGACGGAGCTCGTCATGGACGGTGACCGGCGACGTCATCGCCTCCACTTCGTCATAGACGGCGGGCAGCTCCTCATAGTTGGCGTGGATCTCATGCGTCGCTGCTTCGGCAATGTGCGGGTCATAGGCGAGCACGACCGCGACGGGCTCACCCACAAAACGGACCTTGTCGAGCGCAAGGATCGGCTGGTCGTGGAATGCCGGTCCATAATAGGGATCGGGAATGACCTTGCGGATATCCTCGCCGGTGACGACGCTGTGCACGCCCGGAAATCTTTTTGCCGCGGCGGTGTCGATCGACTTGATGCGGCCATGCGGGACGGTGCTGCGAAAGATCTTGCCGACCAGCATGCCGGGCATTTGCATGGTGTGGGTGTACTCGGCCCGGCCGGTGACCTTCTCGCGTGCCTCGAGCCGCGGCAATGAGCGGCCGATCTGTCGCCCGGCCATTGCGGTTGCTGCCACCGACATGCTGCTCGTCTCCTTCCAGCTCGCTGAACGCGGCGTCACGGTCACGATATGGCTTTGATGCAGGGAATGCCGAGAGCGGCCAAAGCCTGACGCGTGGCCAGAATAGACCCGTTGACGTCAATACCGCGACAGGCATCTTCTACGACGACCACGCTGAAGCCCTCGCGCTTTGCGTCCTCGGCCGAGAAGCGCACGCAAAAATCGAAAGCCAGCCCGGCAATGAACACCCGCTCGAACCCGCGCTCGCGCAGGTATCCGGCAAGACCAGTATGGGTGTTGTGATCGTTCTCGTAGAATGCCGAATAGGAATCTATCTCGCGGTGATAGCCCTTGCGCAAAACGAGCTCGGCGTGCGCGATATTCAATTCGGTTCGGAATTGTGCTCCCGGCGTGCCCTGCACGCAATGGTCGGGCCACAGGATTTGAGGTCCATAGGAAAGCTCGACAGTATCATAAGGGCTCCGGCCGGGATGACTGGAGGCAAATGAACCGTGGCCGAGCGGATGCCAATCCTGCGTCAGGACGACATGCTCGAAATGCGTCGCCAGCCGGTTAATCCCCGGCACAACTTCCTCGCCGCCCGGCACGGCCAGCTTTCCGCCGGTGCAGAAGTCATTCTGGACATCGACCACCAGCAGGAGATCGCGAGGGCCGATAGGCCCACGCGCGATCATGCCAGGGCTTGCGAGCGCATGAACCTATTCGGCGAAGGTGGCAAGCTTGTGCGCCAAGGAGTTGCCTCGGAGCTTCTCGAGTGCCTTCGCCTCAATCTGCCGGATACGCTCGCGAGTCACTCCGAAGACCTGCCCTACTTCTTCCAGAGTATGATCCCGCGAATCGCCAATTCCGAAGCGCATGCGCAAGATTCGTTGCTCTCGCGGCGTCAACTCCGCTAGGGCTTCGGTGACCGACCGTGCAAGGGCGCTGGCTTCCGCCGCTGCTTGCGGGTCCACGGTGTTTTTCGATTCGATCAAGTCGCCAAGCGTGGCGTCGCCGTCCTCGCCAATGGGCAGATCGAGCGAAGTAGGTTCCTGCACCAGCGAAAGCACTTGTTCCACGCGCGAAATCGGCATGCCGGTCCGCGCAGCGATCTCGGCAGGTCCTGCTTCTCTCCCTTGCTGCTGCGAGAACTTGCGCCGCTCGCGCAGAACCTTGGTCGCAGTTTCCGTCATGTGGACCGGGATACGGATCGTGCGGCCCTGGTCGGCGATAGCGCGAGCGATCGACTGGCGGATCCACCACACGGCATAGGTGGAGACTTTCACGCCGCGACGATGGTTGAACTTCTCGACCGCGTGCATGAGCCCCATGTTGCCTTCCTGGATCAGATCCAGGAGCTCGAGCGAGCTGTTGCGCCGGTACTTCTTGGCAATTGCCACCACCAACCGCAGATGCGCCTTCACCATTTCTTCGCGCGCGCGGATCAGCGCACGACGGGCGCGGTTTAGTTCCGCCGCTGCGGCACGCACGCCCGGAACGGGCAAACCGACCCGCTGTGCGACCGCAAGCAGCCCGCCATGAAACGCCTTGACCTCTTCGCCGCACTGCTTGGAAAAAGCGCGCCATGTCCGGGTCGGGCGCGCATAGGCGTGCTCAACCCAGTGGGCATCCAGCTCATGACCGAGATAATGATCGAGCAATTCCCGCCGGGGCACACCACAACGCCCGGCGAGCTTCAGTATTCCCTGATCGATCTCGTGAACGATCCGCTGCTCGCGTTCGAGACTCTCGACCAGCTCGGAGATCCGGTCAGGGTGAAGCCAGAGATTGCTCATCTTGCTCCTGAAGCTCAGGAGCAACTCCTGCATTCGCGCCCGATCGCGCTTGGACAGATCTTTCGCGCGAGAAGCGGCATTGACCTGCTTTTGGCTGAGCACGCCGATTTCGCACGCGGCGGCGGAGAGATCTGCCACAGTTGCACTGAGCTCGCGCTGCAAGCTCGCTTCCCTCTCGGCGGCCGCATCGGGATCATCCTCTTCGGGCGCGGTGGGGCCCGACGGCACGACCATTCCATTAGCTTCCGCATCTCCCTGATGCATCGAGACATCGATAAGGGACGCTAGCCGCAGGTTGCCTGCAACCAGCTCCCGCCCCCAACGCTCGATCTGCGCTATGAGCATGGGAACAGCGCAGAGCGCTTGCTGAACGGTCAGCTGTGCGGCCTCGATTCTCTTGGCCAAGGCGAGCTCCTGCTCGCGCGAGAGCAGTTCCGCGTTGCCCATCTGGCGAAAATAGGTATCGACGAGATCGCGGGAGAAATTCGCCTCACGCGTGCCCATCGGCGCGGCAATACTGTCCTTCGCACCGTCATGGGAGCCCATTCCGGCTGGGAGCTTCGGACTTGCGCCGGCTTCAAGATGCTCATCCTGTTCCTCGGCAGGATCACGCTCTTCCCCAGGGGGGACGATATGCGCATCCACATCGCTGAACTCGATCAGCTCATTGCGGCGCAGAAGGGGTGGCTGTGGGCGCTGTTCGTCGAACAGCCCATCCATGTCGTGAGCCATCTACTCTCTAATCCTCTCAAGCTGCGCCGAACCCGCCTGCCGAATGCATCGAATTGATGCAGAGAGCGACAGTCTCCGCGGGAGTGCTCGCCTTGTTGCCCTAAACGGGGAGCCACTCGCGGCGGCACCGGACAACAAAATGCAGGGATTTCAACATGTTAGGCCGACGCGATCGGCACGACCGCGCCGGCTTCACGCCGCCAAAATGGGGCGCAAACGAGGGAAATTCAAGCGTTTTTTACGCTACCCTGCCCCCCTCTCCACGTGTGGGGTTCGGCAGGTTCCAAGCGATGGCAGCCGGCCCGCGACGGGCTTCGGCGCCAAAGATCGGGATGGCTTTTCCCTGCATCGTCATCCAGCTCTATGCTCTTGTTTCAGCCTGTCCTTTTGGCAAAACCGGTTCTCACACTGCTGGACATGCTCTCAATTCCCTGCCCGTGGAACGCGGCCGGGGGGCGTCGATTTGACGCTACATCCCGAAGGCTACCAAGCCGGAACCTGCGGCTTTCAGATTACGGAAGCGCGCAAGCGCCCACAGCGGGAAAAACTCGGAGTAGCCATGGTAGCGCAAGTAAAAGACGCGCGGAAATCCTGTCGCCGTGTAGCGCGGCTCATGCCAGAAACCGTCCTTGTCCTGCAGCTGCGTAAGGTAATCGATGCCACGCTGTACCGCCGAATGATCGACTTGGCCTGCCGCCATGAGGCCGAGTAAAGCCCAGGCGGTCTGAGAGGCGGTGCTTGGCGCTCGCTCGTAGCCCCGATAGTCGAGCTTGTAGCTTGCGGCGTCCTCGCCCCAACCGCCGTCGGCGTTCTGAATGGAAAGGAGCCAGTCGATCGCGTTGACGAATTCAGGCGCTGCCGGATCGATCCCAGCAGCATTCAGGGCGCACAATACCGACCAGGTGCCGTAGATGTAGTTCATCCCCCAGCGTCCATACCAGCTCCCATCCGGCCTTTGCGCTCCGCGCAAATAATCAAGGGCGCGCTCCACCGCGACGGTTTTTTTCCCGGACGCGTTGAGCTGGGCCAGCATTGAGACGCAGCGCGCCGTCACGTCTTCGGTCGGTGGATCCAGGAGAGCGCCGTGATCGGCGAATGGGATATTGTTGAGGTAATAATACGCGTTATCGGCATCGAAGGCTCCCCATCCGCCATTGCGACTCTGCATTCCCACGACCCATTCTCGCGCCCGCTCTATCGAAAGTCGGAATTCTCCTGCCGCCCCCCGATCCATCGCCATGACCACAACGGCGGTGTCGTCGACATCGGGGTAGTACGGATTGGCGTATTGAAAAGCCCACCCCCCTGGCCGGACGTCAGGCCGAGACACTGCCCAATCACCTCGGAGGTCGAGAACCTGCTTGGATGCGAGCCAACGAAGCGCTTGTCGGACCGGCTCGCGAACGCGGTGCTCCCCAACCTCGAGCAGGGCATGGCAGATGAGCGCAGTATCCCAGATAGGCGACACGCAAGGCTGGCAGTAGGCTTCATCGGCGTGCACCACGAGGAGCTTCTCGATAGATCTGCGGGCCAATGCGCGCTGCGGATGCGTGTCGGGAAATCCGAGGGCGTCAAACATCATGACGCTGTTTGCTATTGCAGGGAAAATCCCTCCAAGCCCGTCCTCCCCGTTGAGGCGCTCGACCACCCATGCGACCGCGTGATCCAAGGCGCGCTGCCGCCATCGCAGGGGAAGCACCGGTTCAATAGCGTGCAGCACAAGATCGATGATACGAAAGAACCAGAACCATGATGCGCTTTGCTGCGGTGCCTTCGGCACCCCGCCCACTGCTGCGGGCGGCTCAAGGAAAAGCTCGTCGATGGTCACTCGCGTGAAATTGCGTGCCTTGGGTTTGAGCGCTTGCAGAACCAGTAACGGGACAATTACCGTGCGGCTCCAATAGGAGACCTTGTCGAGATGGAACGGGAACCACCTCGGCAGTAACATGATCTCGACCGGCATGATCGGGACAGCGCGCCAGGAGATAAATCCGAAGAGCGCCAGCATGACGCGCGTGAAGACGTTGCAGTGAGAAGCGCCGCCACGGGCCCGGATGGCCTCACGCGCGCGTACCATTGCGGGTGCCTCGGGAGGCTCACCAATCAGTTTCAAGGCAAAGTACGCCTTGACGCTGGCGCTCATGTCGAACGCGCCGTCGCGGAATAAAGGCCAACCGCCATGATCGCCTTGGATGCGACGCAGATAGCCCGCTATCTTGGCTTCAAGCTCCGCATCTTTGGGTTCACCGAGATAGTGCCGCAACACAACATATTCCGCCGGAATCGTTGCGTCTGCTTCGAGCTCGAACACCCAATGGCCATCGGGATGTTGCAATGCAAGCAGTGCTGAGGTTGCGGCATGAACGCTGCGGTCGAGACCCGCTGTGGAAAATTGCTGCAAAGGCGTGGGCGCTTCGGAAATCATGAGCGGATCATGGCCCAGAATCGCAGGGTGGGCAAAGGCGTCTGCGGATCACAAGCAAGCAGCGAGCTCAGCCGAGCGATTGCCGGACCGCACAGCTCCTTCGATCGTCGCGGGCAGTCCCGTATTGGTCCAATCGCCTGCAATGAAAAGATTACGCCAACCGGTGGCGCTGCCGGGCCGCCTGGCATTCTGTGCTGGCGTCGCTGCAAAGGTCGCGCGGCGCTCGCGCACGATTTGCCACGGCGGCATGGGATTGGGAAGTCCTGCGACGACCGCGACCTCCTCCCAGATTTTCCTGGCCAGCAGTTCCCGCGGTGTATCGAGCAATCGGTCCGCCGCGCTGATTGTGACCGACACCCTATGATTGAATCTGAAGACCCACTCGATCGTTCCGTTCACGACGCCCACGATCGGCGCGAGCGACAGGGGGGGATCGATCCTGAAATGCGCGTTGACGATCGCGCGGAACTCGTCTGGACTCACAAGCGCGGGAACGAGCTCAGCGGCTACCACGGGCGGCACCGCGAGAATGACACAGTCATCGCCGCCAAGCGCTATCCTTTCCTCGCCGAAGTCGAGAGCTATCACCCTGTCCTTGCTGAAATCGAGAGCGCGCAGGCGATGCCCAAACACGATCGGCACGTTGTGGGCGCGTAAAAACCGCAAGGCGGGTTCTACAAACGCGTTTCCCAGCCCGTCATGCGCAATGAGAGGTCGGCAAGCCTTCCCCCCACGCCCCAGAGTGGCCCGGGTAACGGCCGCTGCAAGCTGCGCGCTCGCCTCGTGCGGCGCAGTATTGAGGGCCGCCAACCACAGCGGCCGGGCGAGACGCTCATAAAGCAGACCTGTGCATTCGATTGTCTCGCAGATCGTCTTGTCTTCGGCCGTCCACAACAGGGGGGTAAACGACAGATAATCTGCGGGTTTTGTGCCCGGCACCCGCCGTCGTTTATCAAACACCCACCATGGCAGCCGTCCATCGTCGATCCGCAATACCCAGCGCTCGCCGGTTCCGAGATCCACGAACGCAAACTCCGCGTGCTCGGGACCTACGAGCGTTTCCGCTGCGCCGATTACCGCGAGGTAGGCCAGTGCCGCGTGGTTCGCGGAGAGAACAAGGTGATTGCCGTTGTCGATCGCCATGTCGAGAGCGGGGTCGTGATAAGACCGGCACCGTCCTCCCGCCTGACCCGCAGCCTCGTGCAGCGACACGCTTGTGCCGCGCGCGGCAAGGCGGATGGCAGCGGCGAGCCCTGCCAGCCCAGCACCAATCACGTGGACTGTGCCGGGCATCAGGCAAGGACGTGACGCATGATGATCCACAAGAGTCGTGCGCGTGGCAGCTGAATAGGCCGGCGCGGCGGGTTCCATCCGCGATCGACCAGGCAGTCGAGTATGACGCGATACGCCTCGGCCATGATGCGCGGAGCGCGCACGGTACGGCGCGGGTTGCTCGCCATGATGAGTTCGGCTTGCGCAAAATGGCCGCGCGCTCGTTCAACAACTATGGCGCAGGCCGCTCCGAGTGCCGAGTTTGCCAATGTCGAGGACGGATCGCTCGTTGTGATCCCGGCGACGCTCAGAGCTTCGGCCGGAAGATAAAGTCGGCCTACGCGCGCATCCTCATCCAGGTCGCGCAAGATGTTCGTCAATTGCAAAGCCCGTCCAAGATGGTGCGCCAGCGCAAGCCCGTCTCGTTCATTCATGCCAAAAATGCGGACGGAAAGGCGACCAACCGCGCTCGCCACGCGGTCGCAGTAGAGATCAAGTGTTGCTTCGTCGGGCGATCGGATATCGGCAATGACATCCATTTCCATGCCATCGATGATGCAGTGGAAATCCTCTCGCCGAAGGCCGAAATCGCGCACTGGGGCGTCTAGACCTTGGGTGCGGGGGCATGGCCTGCCGGTATACAGCGCGTCGATATCGTCCCGCCACTGTTTCAATTCCTCCCGTCGCTGCGTTCGCGATGCGGTAAAATCGGCGATGTCGTCGACTTGCCTGCAGAACGAATAGATCTCGAACATGGCGCGCCTTTGTGCGCCCGGCAGAACGCGCATTGCGGTATAAAAGGAGCTGCCTGATGCCCGCTCGGCGGCAGCCGTTTGCGAACTCGCTGGCAACGTCAACGTCACGCATCCCGTGGCTTGTGAGCGGCCGGAAGAAAACGACCGATCCGGCGGGTCGCACCCGATATTAGCCCAAGAAGACCAAACCCAGCGACTCCCGTCATTCCGAGATGGACACGCTGGCTCAGCGGATCACGCCGCTGCAGTAAATTGACCAGACGCTCTGCCAAGCCTTGAATGACGGCAACCTCCAAACCGAGACGCCTGTCCTTGATCGCCGGCGAAAATCCCTTGCTCTGCGCCAGGAGTCCGGCCGTGCGGTCTGCAAGGCTGCGAATGCAGGCGAGCAGCGCAGGCGAAGCTTTCGGCGCCGCCAGTGATTCCACCTTTGCTCCACAATGCGCAAAGAGCTCGAGGGGAATATAGACGCGGTCGAGGTCGCGAAAGTCTTTACCGCAGTCCTGCAAGTGATTGATGATTTGCAGCGCAGCGCAAAGCGCATCATTTGCCGGCCAGGTCGTGCGCGCTTCTCCGTGGACATCGAGGACGAAACGTCCGACCGGCATGGCGGAATAGGTGCAATATCCGATCAGATCGCCCCAGTCTCGATAGCGCAACTTGGTCACGTCCATTCGGAACGCCGTGAGCAAGTCAAGCGCATGCCGAGGTGGCAATTGGCGTTCTGAGAGCTGCGATCGCAGCGCGACACCCACGGCCTCTTCGTTGCTCTTCCCCAAAAGCGTGGCTTCAAGCCGATCGAGAAGCGCGAGCTTGTCCACCGGCGTAAGCGACGCATGATCGGCGATGTCATCCGCAGTCCGCACAAACTCGTAAAACGCCAGAATGGGTTTGCGATGGCGCGGATGAATCAGCCGCGACGCCACCGGAAAGTTCTCGTCTCGGTGGCCCTTGCCGGATCGCGCTTCAGAGGTTGTGATCGTCACGACTCTGACACTTTGGCTTGCACCCGACCCTTCCAAGCCCCCCCGCGTCCGCGCGCGTGTGCGTAGGCGGAATCGAGCGTGAACATGAGATATTCCAGAGCGATCGCTGGAAGCGCAAAACCCCACAAGGGGGATAACCGGTAAAAACGCAGTATCGGCTGGAAAGCAACCGCCATGATGCTCCAGGTCAGAAGCCCGAGCGCGCGCGGCACTCCATTCCCGAAGAGCGCCATGAGCACGGGGACGACAAATGTAAACAACATCCCGGCGAACGTAGCTGCAAGCGGAAAAAGGGAATAGCGCAGCTGCGCATAGGCGGAGCGTGCGATCATCGCCCGAATAGCGGCGAGCTTCGGATATTCGCGCATGCTGGATACGCGAGCGGTCAAGGCGAGCCAGATCGGGCCTTGCTGTTTCAGGACTCTTGCCAGAGCGCAGTCATCGATCAACGCGGCGCGAATAGCCTCGATACCACCCGCTTTCGCAATCGCATCAGTGCGCACCAGCATGCATCCGCCAGCGGCCGCTGCGACGCTGCTCGATGGCCGATTGACCCATCTGAACGGATAAAGCATCTGAAAGAAGAAGATGAAGGCGGGAACGTTGGCACGCTCGGCAAGGCTTCGGCAGTGCAGCTTGACCATGAGCGAGACCAGCACGAGACGCAGCTGTTCTGCGTGCTGCACGAGCCGGCTGACCGAGTCTGTAGGATGGAGAATGTCGGCATCGGTCAGGAGCAGGTATTCCGGTCGAGGCTCGGTTGCGAGCACCACATCTATCCCCTGCTTCAGCGCCCAGAGCTTGCCGGTCCAACCGCTCGCAAGCGCTCTGCTGGTGACCACCCGAAGCCGTTCCTTGCAGCCTTCCGGCACAGCCCCTTGCGCGATTGCGACGGTGTTATCGCTGCTCTCATCGTCAACCAAAATGATGGACCAGCCACCTTTGTAGTCCTGTCGGGCGAGCGACCCAATGCTCGCGGCGATCAAGCCGGCCTCATTGCGCGCAGGCACTATCGCCGCTACCGCAGGCCACTTCGCGACCAGGCTGGAGCTCCAATTATCACGTTCTCGGCACAGCCAGAACGCTCCCCGACCGAGGAGCAGATAGACCCAGAGTGCCAAGCCAGCAGCGGCAAGGACCTCTACTGTCACGGGCAACCGAATCTGCGGTGCTGCGGATTGACTGAGTGCATGAAACCAGACTGATGCGGTGTTCGGAAGGAAATTAACATATTGAACGGACTAGGTTAGGAATAGGTGCGGCGTAGTGGCCTTGTAAGAGGTCCAGCAGGACTGAAGCGGCCAGGCCGGCGGTGAGTGCTCGAGGGTTGGCCGTCGCGGAGTACCGGATGGCGGTGGGAATGGCGCGCATGGATGCACCGACAACTCATTTGGGGGTCGAGGAAGTGTTCCAGCGCCGGCTCGCTGAAGTGGCCGATGGGATCGAAGCTCTCCTCGATCGGCTGCTGCGACCGAGCCCGGCAGAGGGCGAGCGGGTCAGGCCGGCACGGCTGCTCGATGCGATGCGATATGCAAGCCTCGGCGGGGGCAAGCGCCTTCGACCGTTTTTCGTCGTTGAGTCCGCAGCCCTGTTCCATGTACCGCCGGACAATGCCCTGATGGTCGGCGCCGCCTTGGAATGCGTGCATTGCTACTCGTTGGTGCACGACGACCTGCCGTGCATGGACGATGACGCACTGAGACGGGGCCGTCCAACGGCACACAAGGCGTTCGACGAAGCGACCGCCGTTCTCGCCGGAGATGGGCTGCTCACCTTGGCCTTTGACGTGCTGTCTCGCCCGGAGACGCATCCCGAGGCGCACGTCCGCTTGCAACTTGTGAGCGCCCTGGCGCGCGCCGCCGGGCTTGGGGGAATGGTAGGTGGGCAGATGCTCGACCTCGCCGCCGAAGGACGCTTCGATGCCGCACCGCCGCGCCTGGGAGAGCAGGAAGTCCGCACCCTGCAGGCCATGAAGACCGGTGCACTGCTCCGCTTTGCCTGTGTAGCAGGCGCTATGTTGGGCAAAGCCGATCCATCCCAGCTTGCCGCGCTCGACCGATACGGTTCGGTGGTCGGTGAGGCTTTCCAAATCGCCGACGATCTCCTCGACCTCGAAGGCGACCCGACAAAGGTGGGCAAGGCGACGGGCAAGGATGCGGCCGCCCACAAGGCTACCCTCGTCGGGGTGCTTGGGCCCACGGCGGCAAGGCGCCGGCTTGCAACTCTGATTGCGGACGCACAGGCCGCGATCGAAGCGTTCGGCAGGAGCGCCGACGTGCTGAAAGCGGCTGCACGGTTCGTTGCAACTCGCCAAGCATGAACGGCCATGTGACGCTGGTACAGCTGGGTGG
>CAWJDY010000053.1:0-59005 GCA_963841705.1 uncultured Alphaproteobacteria bacterium | reverse complement strand
TGTATGGTGGAGCCAAGGGGAGTCGAACCCCTGACCTCTTGAATGCCATTCAAGCGCTCTCCCAACTGAGCTATGGCCCCATCACAGGCGCGGCGATGGGAAGCTCCGCGCCGAGGTTGGCGTGAATGTAACGCCGCCGGGTTGCTCTGACCAGCGTCTCCCGTTCCGGACAATCGCGACGGCAACCCCGTGCGACCCCCTGGGTCCCGGCTCTGCGCGCGTCGGGCTAAAAGCCCGGCGCGCCTGTCCGGGACCCGAGGCCGCGCTGCCGGCCCGCTCAGGTCTCCTCCTCGTCGTCGACGTCGCCGATGATGTCGGTGACGTCCTCGTCCTCCTCTTCCTGCTCCTCGATGAAGGGCGCCTCGTCCATGCCCTCGTCTTCGAGCTCCACATCATCCTCGGCGCCTTCGATCGCCTCGGCTTCGCCGGGCTTCTTGCCGGTTGCTTCGGCGTCGGCGTCCTCGAGCGAAACGAACTCGGCATCGGTGGTCTCCGGCACCACCGCTTCCTCTTCGGGGACGGTCGCGGGCGAGCGCATCCCGGCCGTATCCGGCCGTGCGCGCGCCAGCGGAGCCACCTGCAGGACCGTCGCGCATTTCGGGCAGACGATCGGCTCCTTGTTCAGGTCGTAAAATTTCACGCCGCAGCTGTTGCAAAGGCGTTTGGTTCCGAGCTCGGGTTTGGCCACGATCAGTTCCTTGGGGGTTGAAAGGAGGGGCTTACCGGCGCGTCCACCCGGTCCCTCGAGGTCCAGCCGGTCCGCCATTGGCGCGTTCACTTGGGGCGGGAACGCCGGAGTGTCAAGCACCCCGACAGGGTTTGCGCGGCCGCCCGCGGTCATTCCGGGGCCGCGAGCGCTCGGATCTGCGCTTCGCGCCGTCCGAGTGCGAAGGGAGCCCGGAATCCATAACCACAGGCCGTGCCGTGATGAAAGTGGTTACGCTGCGGTGGCACAAATTACTGCTTGGGGTTATGGATTCCGGGCTCGCAGGCAAATCGGCACGGCCGATTTGCCTGCGCCCCGGAATGACGTCGAGGGGCAACTTGTGACGCAGTACCGCTGATTACCCGCAGGCGAAGCATGAATCACGCCGCTCCTTCCCCCCTGGTGGCGCGCCGCTCCGGGCCGCTCAAAGGCAGCGTGCGCGTGCCCGGCGACAAGTCGATTTCCCACCGCGCCCTCATTTTCGGCGCGCTGACGGTGGGCGAGACGCGCATCGAGGGCCTGCTCGAGGGCGACGACGTGCTCAACACCGCGCAAGCCATGCGCGCCCTGGGCGCCACGGTCGAGCGCACCGGTGAGGGGGCGTGGCGGGTGCATGGGGTGGGCGTGGGCGGCTTCCGCGAGCCCGACAGCGTGCTCGATTTCGGCAATTCCGGCACCGGCTGCCGTCTCGTCATGGGGGCGGTTGCCGGCTGTCCGATCACCGCCACCTTCGATGGGGACGCGAGCCTGCGCAAGCGGCCGATGCGGCGCATTCTCGACCCGGTCGCGCTCATCGGCGCCCGTGCGGTCAGCGTCACCGACGGCGGCCGGCTGCCTATCACGCTCGCCGGTGCGCGCGATCCCATGCCGGTCGTCTACCGCACGCGCGTGCCATCGGCGCAGATCAAATCGGCGGTGTTGCTCGCAGGCCTCGCCGCCCCTGGGGAAACCACGGTCATCGAGAGCGAAGCAAGCCGCGACCATACCGAGCGGCTGCTCAAGCATTTCGGTGCCGATGTGCGCGTCGCGGACGAGGACACCGGCCGCTGGATCAGGCTCAGGGGCCAGCCGGAGCTTACCCCGGCGCCGGTCATGGTGCCGGCCGATCCTTCATCCGCGGCGTTTCCCATGGTGGCGGCGCTGATCGTGCCCGGCTCCGAGCTCGTGCTCACCGAGGTGATGACCAATCCGCTGCGCACCGGGCTGATTACGACCTTGCGCGAGATGGGTGCCGACATCGAGGTGATCGAGCGCAGCAGCGATCGCGGGGAGGAGATGGCGGACCTGCGGGTGCGGGGGAGCAGCCTGCGCGGCGTTACGGTGCCGGCGGCGCGCGCACCGTCCATGATCGACGAATATCCCATCCTCGCCGTGGCCGCGAGCTTTGCCGAAGGCACCACCGTCATGCGCGGACTCAAGGAGCTGCGGGTGAAGGAGTCCGATCGCCTCGCCGCCGTGGCGGACGGGCTGCGCGCCAACGGCGTCGAGGTCGAGGTCGAAGGCGACGACCTGATCGTGCACGGACGCGCCCGCCCTCCGGGCGGGGCGATTGTGGTGACGCACATGGATCACCGCATCGCCATGGCCTTCCTGGTGATGGGATTTGTCAGCGAGAAGCCGGTCGGCGTCGACGATGCCTCCTTCATTGCCACCAGCTTCCCGGCGTTTCCCGCGCTGATGCGTGCCGCCGGCGCCGATTTGGGCTGAGGCGATATACCTCATATGGGCTGTCGTCCCGGCCAAGCGAGCCCGCTCAAGCGGGCGCGCGCGAGCCGGGACCCAGTAATCCACGCTCGGCGTGAATACACGAAGCGCTTTGGTTACTGGATTCCGGCTCTCCCTCGCCGGGCGAAAGCCCGGCTCGCTCGGCCGGAATGACAGGCAAGGATTGTTTGTGGCGCGACGCGACAGCCCGATGCATGCGCGCATCGTAGAGCCCCCAGTAGTCGCGGAGGGGTCTTGCAATCTGCCGAACAACGTGCTAGAACAAAAAGAGAACAATGGGCGAGAAGCGTCAATGGCCGTCACGCCTGTGCCAAATGTCATCGCACCGTCTCGGGGCGTAGGGGCGAGGCATGCCTCGCCCCTACGAAGCCGATCATTTCGGTCCGGGCGTAACCACTCAGGGCACTTTTCCGCAAACGAACCCAATTCCGCAAACGAAGCCAATCCCAAAAACGCAATGAATTCAATGTTGGAAGATGAACGGGATGCATCTATGCCGCTGCACTCTCATTCGTTGCAGGACCTCCACACGCCGCTTGGCGCCTCCGAGCAGCCCCCGGCGAACCTCGTGGTGTAGGTAGGGGCGAGGCATGCCTCGCCCCTACGAACACACAGCGCATTGATCGCGCTACGCCAGCTTCGCTAGGCTCACGCGCATGACGGCCTACGACACCGATCTCGACCGCAATCCCGCCAACTTCCAGCCGCTCACCCCGCTGCCGCTGCTGGAGCGGGCTGCCGCGGTATTTCCCGATCGCGCCGCCATCATCCACGGCAAGCTCAGGCGCAACTACGCCGCGTTCTATGCCCGCTCGCGCCGGCTTGCTTGCGCGCTCGCCCGGCGCGGCATCGCCCGCGGCGATACCGTCTCGGTGCTCCTCGCCAACACGCCGGCCATGCTGGAGTGCCATTACGGCGTGCCGATGTGCGGTGCCGTGCTCAACACCCTCAACCCGCGGCTCGACGCCGCGACCATCGCGTTCCAGCTCGATCACGCGCAAGCGAAGGTGCTGATCGCCGACCGCGAGTTCTCCAGGCTCGCCAAGGACGCGCTCGCGCGCGCCAAGGCAAAGCCGCTGCTCATCGATTACCTCGATCCGGAATATGCCGGCACGGGCGAGCGGATCGGAGCGAGCGACTACGAGCAGCTCCTGGCCGCGGGCGATCCCGATTTCGCGTGGAAGATGCCCGCGGACGAATGGGACGCTATCTCGCTCAGCTACACATCGGGCACGACCGGCGACCCCAAGGGGGTGGTCTATCATCACCGCGGCGCCTATCTGCTCGCGATCGGCAATGTGCTCACCGGCAGCATGCAAAGGGGCTGCGTTTATCTCTGGACCTTGCCCATGTTCCACTGCAATGGCTGGTGCTTTCCCTGGACGCTCTCCGTCGTCGCCGGCACGCATGTATGCCTGCGCCAGGTGCGGGCGCGCGCGATGTACGACGCCATTGCCGAGCACAAGGTAACGCACCTCTGCGGCGCGCCGATCGTGATGGCGACCCTGCTCAATGCTGCGGCGGAGGAAAAGAGACCGCTGCCGCATGTGGTCGAGTTCTTCACCGCCGCGGCGCCGCCGCCGGAGGCGGTGCTCGCCGCGATGAAGGCCGCGGGCTTCAATGTCACGCACCTCTACGGGCTCACCGAGACCTACGGTCCTGCCGCGGTCAACGAATGGCAGGCGGCGTGGGACGCGCTCTCGCCCTCGGAGCAGGCGGCCAAGAAAGCGCGCCAGGGGGTGCGCTATGTGCCGCTCGAAGCGCTCGACGTGCTCAACCCCGAGACCATGGTGCCGGTTGCGCGCGACGGCGAGAGCATGGGCGAGGTGATGTTCCGCGGCAATGTTGTCATGAAGGGATACCTCAAGAACAAGTCGGCAAGCGAGAAGGCGTTTGCGGGGGGCTGGTTCCACTCCGGCGATCTCGGGGTGATGCATTCCGACGGCTACATCCAGCTCAAGGACCGCTCCAAGGACATCATCATTTCCGGCGGCGAGAACATCTCCTCGATCGAGGTCGAGGAGGCGCTCTACAAACACCCCGCGGTGGCTGCCGCCGCGGTGGTGGCCAAGCCCGACGAGAAATGGGGCGAGACCCCTTGCGCGTTCATCGAGCTCAAGCCGGGAGCGCAGGCGACGAGCGACGAGCTCATCGCCTGGTGCCGCACGCATCTTGCGAGCTACAAATGCCCGCGACATCTCGTCTTCGCCGAGCTGCCGAAGACCTCCACCGGCAAGATCCAGAAATTCCGCCTGCGCGAAATGGCCAAGGAGGTGTGAAGTGCGACGGCCAGCGCTTGCCTTGCTCGTCATGGCCGGGCTCGGCCGGCTCGGCCCGGCCATCCACGTCTTGGGCCGCGGCAAAGACGTGGATGCCCGCGACAAGCGCGGGCATGACGGCGAAGTTCGTTGCGCGGCGGCCGCCTGCCTCGCGGCTGCAATCATGCTTGCGCCGGCAGTGGCATCGGCGGGGGAGTACTACGCCGGCAAGAGCATCGATCTCCTCATCGGGGCGCCGGCGGGCGGCGGCTATGACATCTATGCGCGCGCGCTGGCGCGCCATTACGGGCGCCACATACCAGGACAACCCGCCATCATCCCGAAGAACATGCCGGGCGCTGGAAGCGGCCGCGCCGCGGGCTTCATCAGCACGGTCGCGCCGAAGGACGGCAGCGCGATTGCCGCGATCTTTCCCGGCGCGGTCATGGGTCCGCTGCTCGAGGAAAAGGCCGAAGCCCTGTTCGACCCCACCAAGGTCAATTACCTCGGCACCGCCAACAACGGCACGCGGGTGTGCGTGGCGCGGCAGGGCTCGAAGATAACGACCTTCGACGATGCGCTGACGCAGAAGGCCTCCTTCGGCGGCGTGTCGACCAACAACTCCACGCGCGAATACGGCTACATGCACAAGAAGACGACAGGCGCGCAGTACGACGTCGTCTCCGGCTACAGCGGCACGGCCGAGATCGCGCTCGCGCTCGAGCGCGCCGAGATCGACGGCGCCTGCGGCTGGGACTGGGCGAGCCTGAAATCGCAACGGCCGGACTGGATCCGGGAGCACAAGGTCAATCTGCTGCTGCAGGACGGGGTCGAGCCCAATGCCGAGCTCACAAGCATGCGGGTCCCGTCGGGGTTCAAATACATCAGGAGCGAAGCGGATCGCAAAGCGGTGGAGCTGGTGGTGAGCCAGCAGGTGTTCCTGCGCTCCTATATCGCGCCGCCGGAAATTTCCCCGGAGCTGCTCGCCGTGCTGCGCGCGGGCTTCGATGCCACCATGAAGGATCCACAGTTCCTGGAGGATGCGGAGCGGCTGCGCATCGACGTCTCTCCTCTTCCCGGCGCCAAGGTGCAGGAGGTAGTGGCCAAGCTCTATGCCAGCCCGAAGGACGTGGTGATGCGCGCACGCCAGATCATCGCACCGTAACCCATGCAGGCAGGCCCATCAGAAATGGACTCAGCGGTGCAGCAAACTCCGCAATACCTCCCCCTGAAAGGCAGGGCTATCGCATATGGCTCGAGCGGTGCAGCGAGCTCCGCAATACCTCCCCCTGAAAGGGGGAGGTCGGCTCCCCGATTTGATCGGGGAGCCGGGTGGGGGTCACTCCCATCCGCGATGATTGGCAAATATCAGCGCCGCGGGCAGGACCCCCACCCGACAGCATTTGCCCCGGCGCAACGCCGGGGCAAATGCTGTCGACCTCCCCCTTTCAGGGGGAGGCATGGAGCGTCCGCCCTGCGGCGGAGCCACACGCAATAGCCCTGGCCATGCAGCTAAGAGCGACCTGGAAGCAATTACTTTCAGAGGCGCAGCCGCTGCTCCTCCCCTGCGCCCATGACGCGCTGTCGGCGCGGCTGATCGAGCGCGCCGGATTTCGCGCCTACTCCATCGGCGGTTATGCCCTTGTTGGGGCGCGGCATGCGCTGCCGGACATTGGGCTTGTCGGTTATGGCGAGATGAGCGCGGGCGTCCGCGACATCATGGCGGCAAGCAGCCTTCCCGTTTTGATCGACTGCGATGACGGCTACGGCGACGTGAAAAACGTGGCGCACACGGTCGAAGGCTACGAGGCGATGGGCGCTTCCGCCATCTTCATCGAAGACCAGCGCGCGCCCAAGCGCTGCGGTCACATGGCGGGGAAGTCGGTGATCGCAGCCGATGCGATGGCGCGCAAGCTGCGCGCGGCGGTGGCGGCGCGGCGCAGCACCGAGCTCTTTATCATCGCGCGCACGGATGCGCGCGCTGTTCACGGGCTGGACGAAGCCTTGCGGCGCGCGGAGATCTATCTCGACGCAGGCGCGGACGGTCTCTTCATCGAGGCGCCGCAATCGGCCGACGAGCTCGCGCGGATCGGGCAAAGCTTTCAGGGCGTGCCGCAGCTCGCCAACATGCTGGTAGGCGGCGGCCGCACGCCGATCCTGCCGCCCGCCGAGCTCTTCCGGCTCGGCTTTGCCATGATCGCATATCCGACCTCGCTCATCTTCGCCGTAGCGCACGCCATGGCAAAGACGCTGGCCGAGCTGCGCGAAGGCCGGCTCGCCAGCGCTGAGGAGGCGATGAGCTTCGATGCGTTCAAGGACATCACCGCCCTTGCGCAGTGGAGCGAGATCGAGCAGCGTTTCGACCCAGGGCAGTGATGATATTTGGAGAGAGCATGCAGGTCATGGGCATCAAGGGTGTCACGCGGGCCGCCTGCATCGCCGCCGTTATCGCGATCGGCGCATGCCTGCTCGCTGGCGCGACGGCAAGAAGCGATGAGGCCAAGCCCGAGCTTGCCAATGTGCGGCTCGCGGTCGGAGGGATGCCTGCGCTGTTTTATCTGCCGCTCACGGTGACCGAGCGGCTCGGCTATTTCCGCGATGCCGGGCTCACCGTCGAGATTGCCGACTTCCCAGGCGGCGCGCGCGCGCTGCAAGCGCTTATCGGCGGCAGCGCCGACGTGGTCGCGGGAGCCTACGACCACACCATTCAGATGCAGTCGAAGGGCCAGCCGATCGTCGCCGTGGTCCTGCTTGGCCGGTTCCCCGGTTACGTGCTCGGCGTGCTGCTTGGAAAGGCGCAGGGCTACCGCACGTCCGCCGATCTCAAGGGCATGAAGATCGGCGTGACCGCGCCGGGATCGAGCACGCATTTCATGGTGCAGCACCTGATGGTGAAGAACGGGCTTGCCCGCGATGACGCCGCCTTCATCGGGGTGGGCGCGAGCGCGAGCGCGGTGGCCGCAGTCAAACGGGGCGAGATCGATGCGATCGTCAACGTCGACCCGGTCATCAGCCTCCTGGAGAGCGAGAAGGCGATCAAGGTCGTGGCCGACACGCGCACGCCGGAGGGCACGCAGGCCGTCTTCGGCGGCCCCTATCCAGCGGCGGTGCTCTATGCACAACACAGCTTTGTGGAAAAGAACCCGCGCACCATCCAGGCGCTGGTGAATGCGTTTGTGCGCGGCCTGCGCTGGATAGCCGCTCGCTCGCCCCAGGAGGTCGCAGGCGTGATGCCGCAGGACTATGCGCTGGGCAATCCGGCGGTCTACGTGGAGTCCATCGGCAAGAGCCTACCGATGTATTCCCGCGACGGGCGCTTTGCGCCCGCAGCCGCCGAGACCGCCTACGCCGTGCTCAAGGCTTTCGACCCCGTCGTCGGCAGCGCCAAGATCGACCTGTCCGCCACATATACCAACGCATTCGTAGAGAAAGCGAAGCCGTAGGGTGCGTCATTCCGGGGCCGCGAGCGTAGCGAGCGGAGCCCGGAATGACAGCGTAGTTTGTGACGCAGTACCACTCTACGATTTCTCCTGACCGCACCCCATGCCTTCCCGCTTTCTCCACGAAGAGGCTGATCTCGATGCCGCGCTCGCCATCCTTGCCACGGCGGACGCGCGCCTTGCGAGGCTGATCGACGTTGCCGGGCGCCCAGCGCTGCGCCGTCGGCCCGCTGGCTTTTCCGGCCTCTGCGCCATCATCTGCTCGCAGCAGCTTTCGACCGCAAGCGCAGCGGCTATCTGGGGGCGGCTCGTCGCTGCTTTCGATCCATTGGATCACCATGCGGTCCGGCAAGCGCGCGCAGCAAGGTTGGCCCGGCTCGGACTTTCCCGGCCGAAGATCAAGACGATGAAAGCGATCAGCGCCGCGGTCGCCAAGGGCGCGATCGATCTCGATGCGCTTGCCGACATGGAGGCGGACGACGCGCATGCTGCGCTCACCGCGCTGCATGGCATCGGTCCATGGACCGCCGACATCTATCTCCTGTTCTGTCTCGGACACGCGGATGCCTGGCCGGCCGGCGACCTCGCCTTGCAGGAGGCCGCGCGCCTCGCCTTCGGCTTGAAGCGGCGGCCCACCAGCAAAGACATGGTCAAGCTCGCGCAGGTGTGGCGCCCATGGCGCGGAGTGGCGGCGCACGTGCTGTGGAATTACTATCGCGCCATCAAACGGCGCGATCCCGTGCCGGCGTAGGGGCGACGCATTGCGGAGTGAGCGGATGGCCGCTGAGCTCGACGGACCACGCCTCGAGCCGCGCGCGGGAGCGGCCCGCGCGCTGGTGGTCTTCCTGCACGGCTATGGGGCCGACGGCAACGACCTGATCGAGCTCGGCCGCGCCTGGCAGGGCCTCCTGCCGCAAGCGGCTTTCGTCTCTCCGCATGCACCCGAGCGCTGCCTGCAGTCGCCGGGCCGGCAGTGGTTCTCGCTCACCTTCCGCGACCCGGACGAGCGCTGGCGCGGCTGCAACAAGGCCGCGCCCGCGCTCGAGGCGTTTCTCGATGCCGAGCTCAAGCGCCGCAACCTGCCGGCTTCGGCGCTCGCGCTGGTCGGCTTCAGCCAGGGCACCATGATGGCTCTGCATGTGGGCTTGCGGCGCGCGACCGCGCCCTTCACCATCGTGGGATATTCCGGGGTGCTGGTCTTCCCGTCCGATGCCAAGCCGGAGAAACTCATAGGCGAGATCAAGTCGCGGCCCCCTGTGCTGCTGATCCACGGCGATCGCGACGACCTCATTCCGGTCGATGCGTTGTTTCAGTCGGCAGGCGGGCTCGCCGCGCTGGGCATCCCGGTGGAGTGGCACATGTCGCTCGGGCTCGGCCACGGCATCGACCAGGAGGGGCTGCGCCACGGCGGCGAATTTCTCGCCCGCCGCCTGGCTGCACGGCACATCGGTTAACTATCGGAGCCGCCTTCACAATCCTGTCATGCTGCCCTATAGACTGTGCGCGTTGCTGCGGGTCGGAGGGAAAGGAGTCGAGGAGCCGGCTTTGGGAGCTTTGCTTTGAACGTGCACGTCTCGCCCACAGGCTTTCCGGCGCTGGTGCTGAACGCCGATTTCCGGCCGCTCAGCTACTATCCGCTGTCGCTGTGGTCCTGGCAGGATGCCATCAAGGCCGTCTTTCTCGACCGCGTGAACATCGTCGCCGAGTACGACCGCGCGGTGCGCAGCCCCAGCATCGAGATGAAGCTCCCGAGCGTCGTCTCCCTGAAGAATTTCGTGAAGCCGGCAACCCAGCCGGCGTTCACCCGCTTCAACGTCTTTCTGCGCGACAAATTCTGCTGCCAGTACTGCGGCTCGCGCGACGACCTCACCTTCGATCACCTGCTGCCGCGCTCGCGCGGCGGGCACACGACCTGGATCAACGTCATCGCCGCCTGCTCCTGCTGCAATCTCAAGAAGGGCAACATGACCATGGACGAGGCCCGCATGCGGCCTTCGCAGATGCCGTTTCAGCCCAGCGTGCATCACCTGCACCGCAACGGCCGGCTGTTCCCGCCGAACTATCTGCATGAGAGCTGGCTCGACTATCTCTATTGGGACACCGAGCTCGAGCCCTGAGCGGGCTTGCGCTTTTTAGTGCGCGGCGCGGGAAACGCGAAACGCTGCTGCGCCGGCGAGGGATGGTTGACCTTGGAGGGGCGCCCGTCCTGCTGCAGCCGCCGGTGCGCCTGCGCCCACGAGGGCGGCTCCGATGCTTCCTGCGTCCAATGGGCGATCGCCGCCTCGTCGCACCATTGCAGCAGGCGCGGCATGACGCGCCGATGGGCACCCGAGAGCATGAAGGCGCGCATGGCGGTCTCGTCGGTCCATAGCGTGCGCGTCCAGAACACGAGGCCGGCATCGCGCCACAGCTTTACCGTAAGATTCCCGGGCGCCGCCTTGGCCTGCTGCGCTGCACGCAGCGACGCCAGCAGGAACGCCGGCAGGTAGCGCCACGATCGCACGCGCAGACGGGTTATTGATACCAACGGCATGGCCGCGTCCTCGGTGCAATCAGGATGGAGCAGTGACGCAGGAATGCAATTGCAGCGGCGAGCAGACGGCCGGACCCGAGGAGGTGCTGGCATTCTGGCGCGCCGCAGGAGCCGACAGGTGGTTCAACGAGGACGCGGCTTTCGATCAGGAAATCGCAACCCGCTTTCTCGGGACGTATCAGGCTGCCGCAGACGGCAGGCTCGCCGGCTGGGAACAAACGCCGGAATCCGCATTGGCGCTCGTTATCGTGCTTGATCAATTCCCGCGCGACATGTTCCGCGGGAAGCCTCGCTGCTACGAATACGACGCCTTGGCCCGCGCCGTTGCGCGGCGCGCGATCGCCCGTGGTTTCGATCAGAAAATCGCGCATGCGGAACGCCAATTTTTCTATCTGCCGTTCCAGCATTCGGAACATCTCGTGGACCAGGAGCTCTGCCTCGATCTGGCGCGCACTTACTGCGATGAGGAATTCGCGCGTTATGCCGAGCAACATGCCGATATCATTCGGCGCTTCGGCCGCTTTCCCCATCGCAATCCAATCCTTGGCCGCAGCATGAGGGCTGACGAGCAGGCCTTTCTCGATGCCGGCGGTTTCGCGGGCTGATCGGCGGCAATGGTCTCTCACCAATACGGGCAGGTTTCACCTTCGGCACTGGCCGGTTTCCCCGGACCTCGCCATATAGAGGCCTCACGTCAGGCCCCGCGTGCGATCACCTCATGAGCCCCCTTGCCAATCATGCCTTCATCAAGATGAACGGCCTCGGCAACGAGATCGTGGTGGTGGACATGCGCGCCGAGCCGGGGACGGTGACCGAGGCCGAGGCGCGCGCGGCCGCGCAGGGCGGCAATCTCTCCTATGATCAGCTGATGATCCTGCACGCCCCGCGCAGCGCCGGCACGGACGCCTACGTGCGCATCTACAACAGGGACGGTTCGGAAGCGGGTGCCTGCGGCAACGGCATGCGCTGCGTTGCAGAGTTGCTGTGCAACCAAACCGGCAAGCGGGAGCTCAGATTGCAAACCAGCACTGCCGTCCTCGACTGCTGGAAGGAAGCGGCCGCGCTGGTGTACACGGTCGATATGGGCAAGCCACGGTTTGCCTGGAACGAAATCCCGCTATCGGAAAAATTCGAGGACACGCGCGCCATCGCCCTGCAGATCGGGCCGCTGGACCAGCCCGTGCTGCATTCGCCTTCGGTGGTGAACATGGGCAACCCGCACGCGGTATTCTGGGTCGACGACATTGATGGCTACGATCTCGGCAAGATCGGTCCATTGCTCGAGTACCATCCGCTGTTTCCGGAGCGGGCCAATATCTCGCTCGCGCATGTGCGCTCGCGCGAGCACATTGCCGTTCGCACCTGGGAGCGCGGCGCCGGTCTCACCCGAGCCTGCGGGTCGGCCGCCTGTGCCGCCGCGGTGGCGGCGGGGCGGCTGCGCCGCACCGGCCGGACGGTGACGGTCACGCTGCCAGGGGGAGATCTCCGCATTCATTGGCGCGAGAGCGACGATCACGTGCTGATGACCGGTCCGGTCGCCTACGAGCTCACGGGCCGCTTCGATCCGGCGCTGTTTTCCGAGCCGGCGGCATGAGCGACGACAGATAGCATGAGCGTAGACGTCATCACCTTCGGCTGCCGGCTCAATGCGCAGGAATCCGAAGTCATTCGTCGCCATGCGCGGTCAGCCGGCCTCGCCGATACGGTGGTGGTCAACACCTGTGCCGTTACGGCGGAAGCGGTGCGGCAGTCGCGGCAGGCCATCCGCCGCATCCGCCGCCGGCGCCCCGATGCGCGGATCATCGTTACCGGCTGCGCGGCGCAGATCGAGCCGAGCGCTTTCGCAGCGATGCCGGAGGTTTCGCTGGTGCTGGGCAACGACGAGAAGATCAGCGCGGCCGTGTGGCAGGGCCAGCGTGCCGCCGGATGGGGACGCAATGGGATCGTCGCGGAAGAAGCGAAGATCAGCGTCAACGACATCATGGCGGTGCGGGAAACGGCCGCGCATCTCATCGACGGGTTCGAAGGACGTGCACGCGCCTTCGTCCAGGTGCAGAACGGATGCGATCACCGCTGTACCTTCTGCATTATCCCGTATGGCCGCGGCAATTCGCGTTCGGTGCCGATGGGCGAAGTCGTGGCCCAGATACGCCGCCTGTGCGGCCAGGGCTTCCGCGAGGTCGTTCTCACCGGCGTCGATCTGACCGGCTACGGATCGAACCTGCCGGGAGCGCCCCGACTAGGCGCGCTGGTGAAGCAAATTCTCAAGCATGTGCCGGAGCTCGCGCGTCTGCGGCTCTCCTCCATCGATCCGGTCGAGGCGGACGCTGAGCTGCTCGATGCCTTTGCGCACGAGGGGCGGCTGATGCCGCACCTGCACCTCTCGCTCCAGGCCGGGGATGATCTCGTCCTCAAGCGCATGAAGCGGCGGCACTGCCGCGCCGATGCCATCGGCCTTTGCACGCAGCTGCGCCGATTGCGCTCCGACATCGTGCTCGGCGCCGACCTGATCGCCGGCTTCCCCACCGAAAGCGACGACATGTTTGCGCGCTCGCTCGATCTCGTCGATGCTTGCGGATTGACTCAGCTTCACGTGTTTCCGTTCTCGCCCCGGCCGGGCACCCCCGCGGCGCGCATGCCCCAGGTCCCGCGCGAGATCGTCAAGCGCCGCGCGCAGGCGCTGCGCGCCAAAGGCGAGGAGGCCTTGCGGCACCGTCTCGATCTGGAAATCGGTTGCTCCCGCCGCGTGCTCGTGGAATCCGGCGCGCGCGGCCACACCGAGCAGTTCATAGCTGTGCGGCTTGACATGCCGATGCGGCCGGGGACCATCGTCGATGTGGCCATTGCCGGGCATGACGGGCGGGAGCTGCTCGCGGCGTGCGCACCAGCGTGTTAGGATTGCACACAGCATCAGGAACTGCCCCATGACCGACACCCTCGTGCGCGATCACATCGTTACCGGAATCGAGGAGCTGGAGCGCCTCTACGGCGTGCCGTTCGGCCCCTCGATGGCCAAGGAGACCGATCGCATCACTGCGCACTACCGGGCTTTCATCGAGGCGGCGCCGTTCTTTGCTTTCGCATCGGGTGGTCCGGAGGGAATGGATTGCTCGCCTCGCGGCGATGCTCCCGGCTTCGTGCGCGTGGCCGACGAGAAGACGCTGCTCATTCCGGACCGGCGCGGCAACAACCGCATCGATACGTTGCGCAACATCCTGCACGATCCCCGCGTCGCGCTGCTGTTTCTCATTCCAGGCTGCGGCGAGACCATCAGAGTGAATGGCCGCGCCAGGATCTCGGCCGACCCGGCGTTGCTGGCGAGCTTTCTGGTGGACGGCAAGGCGCCGCGCACGGTGATCATCGTCTCCGTCGACCGCATCTATTATCAATGCGCCAAGGCGATCGTGCGCTCGAAGCTATGGGATGCATCCCGCCATGTGGATCGTGCCAGCCTGCCGAGTGCCGGCACCATCCTGGCCGATCTCACCCAGGGCACGATCGGCGGACCGGAGCACGACCGCGCTGCCCCCGAGCGGCTCAAGGCCACGCTGTACTGAAAGTGCTGTGCGCCCGAAAACCATAGCCCCCGGGAGGCATATGCGCTGTCGTCGCGGCCAAGCGAGCCTGGCCGGCGCACCCCCGACGACAAGTGCGGCCGGGCCCTCCCCGGCAGAGAATCAATGCGCGTGCTTTGAACCGTCTGCCTGCCTGCGCGACTAATAACCATAGGGTACAGGGGAGGCATGTCATGCGCGCAGAAAGGCTGCATTGGCTCGACTACGATCCCGTCGCACTTGTGGTGCTGGTGATCGGAATCGGCATGGTTGAGCTGCTCGCATTGAGCATTTGAGCCTATCCTCTCGGTAGCAAGGCGGAGGACCGGGCGCGCGCACGTCGCGCGACCCGCAAGGTTCCAATCGCGGCCGCGTTCGAGGAGCGACATGCGTGCCTACCAGCTGCCGCAGGGCACCGGCATCGACGCCCTGATCAAGGTCGATCTTCCCCAACCCAGGCCAAGTGCCCGTCAGGTGTCGATCAGGGTTGTGGCCTGCTCGCTCAATTTTCGCGACTTGGCCATCGCGCTGGGCACCTACCGAATGCCTACGAAACCGCACCTGGTACCGCTCTCCGATGGCGCGGGGGAGGTGGTCGAAATCGGCGCGGGGGTAAGCCGTGTAAAGGTCGGTGACCGGGTAGCGGGATGTTTTTTTCAGCGCTGGATCGGCGGACCTCCTAGCGCGGACACGCATTCGAGCGCATTGGGCGGCGGCATCGACGGAATGCTGAGAGAGTATGCCGTCCTGGAAGAGGACGGCGTCGTCAAGCTGCCGGCGCATCTGTCCTTCGAGGAGGGCGCAACATTGCCGTGCGCCGCGGTAACGGCATGGCACGCGCTGGTGGAGCACGCTCGCATCGTTGCGGGCCAGACCGTTCTGGTCCAGGGAACGGGCGGCGTGTCGATCTTCGCGTTGCAATTCGCGCGGCTGATGGGCGCGCAGGTCATCGTCACATCCTCAAGCGAGGAGAAGCTCGCCCGCGCGAGGGAGCTGGGTGCCACGCACGGCATCAACTACAAGGCCAATCCCGAATGGGACAAAGCGGTTATTGACCTCAGCGACGGCGGCGTGGACCATGTGGTGGAGGTCGGAGGACCCGGAACATTGGCACGCTCGCTGCGCGCAATCCGGATCGGCGGCAAGATAACCCTGATCGGCGTGCTCTCGGGCGCGGCTGAGATCAACCCCATGCTGATCTTTTCCCGCCGCGCAAACCTTCAGGGCATATCGGTCGGCTCGCTGCAGATGTTCGAGGCCATGAACCGCGCCATCGCGACCAGCGGTTTGCGACCCGTCATCGACAAGGTCCTTCCGTTCGAGGATGCGCCGGCGGCATATCGGTATCTGCAATCAGCACAGCATCTCGGCAAGGTGGTAATCCGGGTTGGCTGAATGAGAGGTCAGGCCACCTTTCGTCTTGAACCCCGCCCCTCACCAGACCGTCGCAACCAGCCATGTCGCGACCGTTGCCAGGGAGGGCCGCTCCTCGGCTGTCGGTCTATACGCGACCTCATTCTATGTTGGCGGCAGCATGGGTGCGTTCTTGTCGGGCCTCGCCTGGAATTTGGCCGGCTGGCCGGCATGCGTGGCCATGGTCATTGCCATGCTTGCCGCGATGGCGGTCATTGCCGCGATGGCCTACGCAAGATCCAACTGACGTCGATCTCTCGATTGGAATAGAATGGCCGAACCAGACGGATGGGAGCGCGCCATGACTTTCAAGACCATTCTCGTTCCGACCGAGCAGCATGATCTGATGAGCTCGACGTTGGAGACCGCGCTTGTCCTCGCGCGGAAGTTCGACAGTTACATCGAAGGGTTTGCCTTGCGGGTCGGGGTGCCGGTCGCCTTCACCATCGGCGACATGGGCACTCTGCCAGTGCCCGCCGTGCTGGAGCATGAGATCACCGATAACGAGAACCGGGCCCGTGCCTTGTTCGAGGATTTCATGCGGGAGCATGACGTACCCGGCGGAGGTCACGCACGAACCCTGTCCAGCGGCTGGCTGCCGGACGCCCCGCAGGGAGATTACTTCGTCGGCAGCCACGGCCGGGTGTTCGATGTCATCGTCCTGGGCAGACCCGGACGCGACCCCAGGGGCCCGCGCATGACGACCCTCGAATCCGCTTTATTCGAGACCGGCCGCCCGGTGTTGATCGCCCCGCCCTCGCCGCCCTCGCAGATGGGCACGAACGTGCTGATCGCCTGGAATTGCAGCACGGAGCAGGCGCGCGCGACTGCCTTTGCCATGCCCCTGCTCAAGCAGGCCAGCCGGGTCATAGTGCTCACCGTGGAGGGGGGAGCAGCGGTTCCCGGACCGACGGGGCCGCAAATGTGCCGCTATCTGCAATTGAACGGCGTGCCTGCAAAGCCGATGACCGTCGGCCTCGACGGCCGCCTCACGGGCGAGGCGGTTCTCAATCACGCCAAGGCACTGGGGTGCGACCTCGTGATCAAGGGCGCCTACACGCAGAGTTGCTTGCGGCAGATGATCTTCGGCGGCACGACCCGCTACATCATGAGCAATGCCGAGCTGCCGGTGCTGATGGCGAATTGATGTCCCCGATCACTCCGCGTGCCAGCGGCTGAAATGCGCCTCGGCGCGGCGGACGAGCTCGTTCAACGCAATGGCCATGGCGGCGAGCATGGCGATGAGGCCGAAGAGGCGGGTGGGATCGAAGTTCTGCGTGAACAGCGCGGTGAAATAGCCGATGCCCGCGGTTGAGACGTAGAGCTCGGCCAGGAGCACGCCCAGGAGCACGCCTGTCATGGCGAGCCGCATGCCGGCAAAGAAGCTGGGCACCATGTGGGGAAAGACGACGTGGCGGAGAATCTGCCAGCGGCTTGCGCCCATGGAGCGCGCGCTGGTCAGCAGGACCGGCTTGATGTTCTGCACCCCGGCCACGACGGCGAGAATGATGGGAAAGAAGCCGTGGCTCACGCCGAACGCGATCTTGGAGGCAGGCCCGATCCCGAAATAAAGAACAAAGAGCGGCAGGATGGTGATTTGCGGCGTGCCGTAGAGGAGGAGCACGATCGGCATGATGCTCTTGCGCGCGAACGGCGCGAGACCGATCGCAAGCCCGACGACGAGCCCGATCGCGACCGCGAGCACGAATGCGATGCCGAGCTCCCAGAAGGTGATACGCAGCGCGGCCGTCACACCGCGGGTCTCGAGCACGGCAGTGAGCGACATGAGGACACGCGAGGGCGGCGCGAGAAACATCGGGTCGACCCACCAGCGCGCCGCGATCTCCCACAGGACGAGGAGCAAGGCGATCACGCCGATGCGTGCGAGCCAGGGCTGCGGATAAGCAAGTCTCATGGTGCACGCCTTGCGCGTGCTTCGAGCATCGAGACCAAGGCGTTGAGGATGGCGGCGATCGCCACCACGAACGCGATGTAGGCAAACATCCGCGCCATCTCCATCGCTTCGGCAAGATGGACGATGCGGTGGCCGAGCCCGGCGAGCGAGGCGATGGTCTCGCTGCCGATGATGGAGAGGAGCGCAACGGTGAAGCCGATGCGCATGCCGGTGAGAATGACGGGGAAGGCGGCCGGCAGCAGCACGTACCGGAACAGCTGATAATCCGAAGCGCCCATCGAGCGTGCCGCAGTCACGAACACCTTATCGACATGGCCAAAGCCGGCGATGGTGCTCAACGCAATGGGAAAGAAGCTGATTGTTGCGCCAAGCGCAATCTTGGAGGCGGGGCCGAGCCCTAACAACAGCACGTAGAGGGGCAGGAAGAGAATGATGGGTATGGCATAGATGCCGGCGAACAGCGGCTCAAACACCTGTACGCGGTAGTGCGAGCGGCTGACGAGATATCCCGCTGCGGTGCCGCAGCTCGCCGCAACGGCGAAGGCTGCGGCGAGCTCGCTCAGCGTCACCCGCAGGTCACCAAAGAACTCCCCGGTCGAGAGGATCTCCCAAAGCTGAGAGAGCACCGCAATGGGGTTGGGAAGGAGGAGCGGGCTCACGTGCCAGCGGCTGCTTGCGAGGTACCACAGCACAATGAGCACGATCAGGAACGTGGCCTGCACGCCGCGGCTGGCGAGATATCCCTCGCGCTGCTTTCCGCTTCGACTCACGGGCGTGGCTCCGCCGCGGACGCGGCGCTCTGCGCCATGGCCTTTCGAATCTCGTCGTGCAGAAGTCCGTAGAGCATGTTCCGGATGCCGGCGAACTTCGTCGAGGTGACGAATTCCGGCTTGCGGGGATGGGGCTCCTCAACCGCGATCAGCTGCTTGATCGTTCCGGGACGGGCCGAAAACACCGCGACCCGATCGGCCAGGAACGTAGCTTCGCCCAGGCTATGGGTGACGAACACGATGGTCTTCTCCGCGCGTGACAAGAGGACTGAAAGATCCTCGCCGAGGATCATGCGGGTTTGCTCGTCGAGCGCGCCGAAGGGCTCGTCCATCAGCAGAATGCCGGTTTCAAGACTGAGCGCGCGGGCGAGCGCTGCGCGCTGGCGCATCCCGCCGGAGAGCTGTCCGGGATAATGCTGGGTGAACTCCTTGAGCCCGACGGCTTCAAGGGCGCGCGACGCCCGCGCGTCGCGCTCGGCGCGGGACACGCCCTGGAACAGCATGCCGAGGGTTACGTTCTCGGCGACCGTATTCCAGGGAAAGAGCGCATGCTCCTGGAATACGAAGGCGATGTCGCGCGGCATCGGGCCTCTGACTGGTTTTCCGAGCACCTCGACGCGCCCTGCAGTGGGCTGGATGAGACCCCCGATGATGCCGAGCAGCGTGGATTTGCCGCAGCCGCTTGGCCCGATCAGACAGATGAGCTCGCCGCGCAGGATGTCGAGCGAAGTATCGCGCAGGGCGCGCACGTGGCGCGGGTCTGTTTTCTCGCCGAAACGATGCGTGACGCCGGCAACTCGGATCGCGACCTCATTCATGCAATTTATCTAGCTGCAGGGTGGGTAAATCGCACGCGAACTTCGCGCATGATACGCGCTCTGAGAAGCGATTTTGCCCACCCTAGATGCGGGTCAAAATGCCTTTGGGAGGCCAGCGTCCTTAAGTATTTTATTGGCCAAATGCCTCGACATTATTTTGGCTGGTACCGTCAAGTTTCGCCCGCTGATCGAGCCTGTACCAGATGTCGTGATCGCCCTTCCCATGGCGTACGAACAAGCAGCCACCTTCATTGAGCTTGTCGCGAACGACGTTGCCAAAGCCCTTCACGCCGATATTTTGGCAAGGTCCGGGGTGATGAGCTCAAACGGAACCTCTCCTAAACCTTGTCCTTCAAGGAGGTCCTCGATTGCATCTGGGAGCTTGTTGCGAAACCCGTCGATGGTCTCGGCTTCTAAATTCAGGCCAGGCAAGCTGCTGTATGCAGTGTACCAGACCTTAGCCTCTGGGTCCCATTCTGCCTTTACGGTGATGGATTGGGTCACGTTTAGAACCTCCGGAAAAAATATAGTCCTGTCGGACCGCAAAGCGCTAGGTCCTTCGAAATCCCGATCCGACACATGGCCCTACCCCTAGCTAGATGCCGCGCGTCGACCGCAACCTGTGTCGCAGGCTTTGCGTAGCAGACTGGTCCAGAGTTAGGTTTTCGCGCAGCACCACCCCGTAATCATCGCGTGCGGAACGGGGTGAGATGAATTCCTCCTGCACATCCCCACGCACGGCAGAGGGGTCGCGCTCAAGCGGGTCGCCCCAGCCGCCGCCCCCGCCGGTGCGCACGATCACCTCGCTGTTCACCTCAACTGGGTGATGGGCACCCGCCATGGGCCGAAACTCTTCGCTATCCGGGGTGCGCAGCAGATACACGCCGTAATCGCCGGGCCTGCCGCCCCACAGCCCCCAAGGCGGGCACTGGCTGCGGCGCACCAGCTCGAAATTCCATTTGCCCTCGACGAGATTGCGCACCCGCATGTCAATGCCGAGCCCGCCGCGATATTCGCCTGCGCCTCCGGAATCGGGGCGCAGTGCCCGGCTCTCCACCAGCACCGGACACTTGAGCTCGATGCCTTCGATGGAGCCGTTACGCACATCGCCCTGGCAGACCGAGACGGTGCCGGATTCGCCGTCCTCGAACGGCCGCCCGCCCCAGCCCCCGCCCTCGATGCTCTGCACCACGAATCGCCGCCCGGTCCTGGGGTGAACGCCGAAGAAAACGACCGCTCCGCCGAGGAGCGCGTGATGGCCTGCCGGCACTTGCTCGCGCATGGCCGGCGCAAGCGCCCGCACGATGGTGTCCACCACCATCGGCACGATGGTGCTCCAGGTCGCCATCGGGGCGGGAAAGCGCGCCATCATCACGCTGCCTTCGGGGATGATCACTTCAAGCGCACGGAAGGAGCCCTCGTTCACGGGATCGAGCGGGCCGGTGAGCGCCTTGTAGGCCACCCGCGCGGCGGCAAGCGTGCGCGAATTGATGGCGGCGCGGCGCTCGCGCGCGCAACCGGAGAGGTCGATGGTCATGGTGCCGCCGGCGATCGTGACCTTGGCGTGGATGGGGACCTTCTCGCCCCGGGTCACGCCGTCGTGGTCGAGCGCGGCGCTTGCCTCGTACACCCCGTCGGCAAGCTTGCGCACCACGTTGCGGCACTTGCGCTCGGTCTCATCGAAGATCTGCGCAATGGCGGCGAGGACGGTGTCGCGGCCGTATTTGTCAAACAGCTCGTCCATGCGCCGCGCAGCCAGCCGGCAGGCCGCCATTTGCGATTTCATGTCGCCCAGCGACAACTCGGGAAAACGAATGTTGTCCTTGAGCACGCGATAGAGCGTCTCGTTGATCTTGCCCGCTTCGTAGATCTTGAGCTGATCGAGCTGGAGGCCCTCGATCCAGGGATCGGCCACGGTCGGACCGGCGCCGAACCCCGTGCTCATGCCCCCGACGTCGATCCAGTGCGCCCGCACCATGGCGAACATCAGGAGCTCGCCTCTGTAGAAGTACGGCATATAGATGACGATGTTGTTGAGGTGCTGTCCGGCAACCGCCTGGTGATTGGTGATGATGACGTCGTCCGGCGCAAAGCCGTCCCGGCCGTAGCGCCTCATGCCGTCGGCGACGATCACGCCGAGGTCGGCGACGAAATGCGATACGCCTCCCACATTCTGCGCGATCAGCTCGCCCTGCGTGCTCACCAGCGCCGTGCAGAAGTCGCGCACCTCGTAGATCATCATGTTGTAGGACGTGCGCTGCAGGTCGACCGCCATCTCGTTGGCGACGGCAGGAAGCGCGTTGCGAATGACTTCCAGGGTGACGGGATCGAGCGGCATCATGCGCCTCCTACCGTGATGAGCAGCTCGCCTGAAGCCGCGACGGTGCAGAGGTCGCGCTCGAACAGGACGGTCGTTGTTCCGTGCTCCTGAATGAGGGCCGGGCCCCCGATGCGGCTTGCGGCGCCGAGATGCGCGCGCTGATAGACGGGGCAGGACACGGGCTTGCGCGCGTCGCTGAAATAGACCTCTCGCTGTCGTGAAGGAGGCGATGCTCCCATTTCGGACAGGCGCGGGAAGGCGAGCTGCTGGCGCTTGCCAATGACTGCGAGCCGGACGTTCACCATCTCGACCGGCTCGTCGGGAGAATGGTGAGCGTAGCGCTGCTCATAGAGCGCATCGAAAGCGCTCCTGATACCGCTGCGATCGGCGCTTTCGATCTGTTGCAGGCTCACCGGAACCTGCAGCGTGAACTCCTGCCCGACATAGCGCAAGTCGAGATGGATCCGGCGTTCCGCTCCGGTGTCGTGACGCAGCGCCGCGCTCGCCTCTTCGACCATCTCCTGATGGATTTGCAGCAGCGCCGCGAAATCGAGCGCCGCCAGATCGCAGTAGAACGTGCGGATGAAGTCGTGCCGCTCGTCTGCGAGCAGCATGCCCAGCGCAGAGAAATGCGAGGGAAACAGCGGCACGATGACCGCGGGGATGTTGAGCTCGCGCGCGATTGCGATGACGTGCAGCGGTCCCGCGCCGCCCGAGGCGACCAGCGCGAAATCGCGGGGATCATAACCCTTCGCGACCGACACTTCGCGCACCGCGAGCGACATCTTGGCGATGGCGATGTCGAGAATGGCCTGCGCGGCAGCGATCGTGTCCATGCGCAACGGACCGGCGATCTTGTCGGCAATTCCGCGGCGGGCGCCGCCGGCATCGAGCTTCATCTCGCCGCCGAGGAAATTGTTGGGATCAAGCCGGCCCAGCACCACATTGGCATCGGTAATGGTCGGCGCGCTGCCGCCGGCTCGGTAGCAGATAGGGCCGGGGTCCGCACCGGCGCTCTGCGGCCCCACCTTGAGCGCGCCAACCTCGTCGATCCAGGCGATGGAGCCGCCACCCGCGCCCACTTCGACCACATCGATCATGGGCAGCATCACGGGATGCCCGCTGGCATAGCCTCCGACATGATAGCCCGGCGCCATGGTGGGCTCGCCCTCGCGCACGAGGCTCGCTTTGGCTGTCGTGCCGCCCATGTCGAAGGAGATGACATTGCGGGTACCCAGCGCCGTCCCAACCCGCGCCGAAGCAATGATGCCGCCCACCGGCCCGGATTCCATCATGGCTGCGGGACGCTCCTTGGCGACTTCCGGGGTCATCACACCGCCGTTGGAACGCATGATGGAGAGGGCGCCGCCAAATCCGAGCTCGCCAAGATGGCTCGCCAGCCCTTGCACGTAGCCGCCGACCTTGGGCCCGATATACGCGTTGACGACGGTCGTCGACATGCGCTCGAACTCCCGATATTCGCGCAGGATCTCGTGGGAGAGCGACACGTATGCGTCGGGCAGAAACGCGCGCACGATCTCGCCGGCGATGCGCTCGTGCTCGGGATTGGCGTAGGCATGCAGGAAGCACACCGCGACCGCTTCGATGCCTTCGGCCGCGAAGACGCGGCACGCCGCAGCAACGCCCGCGCGGTCAAGCGGCACATGCACTGCGCCTGAGCTGAGCAGGCGCTCATCGACTTCGCGCGTGAGATGACGCGGCACCAGCGGCCGGTGGCGATGAAAGAAGAGGTTGTAGGCTTCCGGGCGGTTGCCCCGGCCGATGATGTAGACGTCCCGGGTGCCGCGGGTCACGATCAAGCCGGTCTTGGCGCCGTTGCGCTCGATCAGCGTGTTGATCGCGATGGTCGAGCCGTGGATCAGCTCGTCGATTGCGGCGGCGGCAAGCCCGCTCTTGTGGATGCAGTCGATGACCCCCTGCGCGAGCTGCGCGGGCGTGCTGAGGCTCTTGGCCTGGACGAAGCGCTGGACGGCATCATCAAAGCCGATGAGATCAGTAAAGGTGCCCCCGATATCGATCGCAACCACAATCACGCCCGCACGTCCCCCTCCCGCTCATGTGGCCCAGACTGAGCAATGACAGCAACACCGGGAGCCGCTGCTCCCGGATCTTGCTCATGCCTCATCGGGGCTTCGCATAGTATCCCGCACGGCATCCTCGCTCGAAATATCCGATACCGTTGTGGCGACGTTTTCCCACCAGCGCGAAGATGGCGCCCTGGGGGTCGGTACACTGAACGATCCAGCGGTCGCCGGGCACTTCAATGGGGCCGGCCAGGATCTGTCCATTGCCAGCCTTCACCCGCTTGATCGCAACATCAACGTCGCCGATGTTGAAGTAATAAAGCCAGAACGGGGTCGGCACGTCTGCAGGTTTGTTGAGCATTCCCCCGATGGTCAACCCTCCGGCCGAGAACAACTGATAGGTGCCGATCGGGCCTGCATCGGTCTCGGCTTTCCGCCAGCCAAAGAGATCGCCATAGAAAGCCCACGCCCTCTCCCCGTCAGCGGCAAAAAGCTCGTGCCATCCGACCCGGCCGGGTGCCTCCAGCTCGGGATCCCGCTCATGGCTCGGGTTCACCCACTTGAACACGGCAATCGTCGCCATCTGCGGGTCAACGCCGATCGAAAACCGACTGATGTCGGGCACTTCCTGAGGCGGCACGTGCACCGCGCCGCCGAGCTCTCTGATGCGCGCCGCAGCGGCGTCCACGTCGTTCACTCCCACATATCCCAGCCAGGTCGGCCGAAACCCTGATGTGCTGGCATCGTCCGGGAGGCGCATCAGCCCGCTTACCGGGACACCTCCAGCAGTAAACAGGGTGTAGGCCGTCCCGGGCATCGCCACGTCCTGCGTGTCCCAGCCCACCACATCGGCGTAGAAGGATTTGGCGGCCCTGATGTCCGTCGTCACCAACTCGTACCAGAGAAAACGGCCATGTGAATTGAGCATCTCGGTTTAATCCGCTCGAGCTTGCAAAGTTGTCGCGCCGATCCGTATCTGATTCAATGCCGCCCCATCTCCTTAGTTTGGGCATGTCCTTTCCGCAAAACTGGTTCTCAGTCTTGCGGGACTTGCACCATGGCGAGACAAAGGCAATTGGAGGCTGGCATCTGTCAATTTGTTCAGCTTCGTTTAAGCCTTCACGACATGGTCAGCATGCGTAATCGATCTTGCAAGCCGGCGGTGCAAAGCGTACGAATAATGCCGCGGGGTGACACATTCTTCGAGCTCCAGGCGGAGGACTCTTTAATGGCGCGCAAGAAGCAAGCTTCGAATCGAGCACGTCGGAAGGAAGCCATACCGATGGTGGGTGTGGTCGGAGTTTCTTTGTCGCTCGCGGGCGGCGCATCGGCCGCGACCGCTGTTCCGACCGCGGACATGCCGTCACGCGACACAACGGCGTCACCCCAAATCACTCTCGGCGAGGAAGAGATCGCGGACGTGAGCTTGGGGACGTTCTACGTGTTCGACAAGGAAACGGCAGGCACGCCCCGGCTGGGCCAGCAGATGGCCAGGGGCTGCGGCGGCTGCAGGGGCTGCGGCGGCTGCAGGGGCTGCCGAGGCTGTGGCAGAGGCTGCAGAGGTTGCGGCGGTTGCGGCGGTTGCGGCTGCGGGGGTTGCGGCTGCTGTTGGATCTGGGGAGTTTGCCGCGTCTGCTGATCGTCTAGCGTCTCGTCATCCCCGGGGCCGAGCACTCGGGTCGGCGTTTCATGCCGCCCGAGCAGTGGCTTTGCTTGGACGCCTTGCGCCGCCCCGGAATGACTTTGAGTGAATGGGACGTCAAAGACACCGCACCAGTGGCGCGCGTGCTCAGCTTATGACAGGCGATCGCCGCAACCGCATCGCGCAGCATCAGAGCGACGAGATTCCGCGGTTCGCACCCAATTTCAGCGTCCATGTGCTGCCGCCCGATGCGGTGTGTCTCTATTCCGAGGACCGAAAGTTTTTTCTTCATGGCGAGCTCTATTGTGTGCTCGCCGCCGCGATAGGAAAGGGCGGCAAGAGCTTTCGGCAGATCGTTCGCGAGTTCGAGCAGGATTTCCCGTCGGAGAAGATCGAGGAAGCGCTCAAGCGCCTCGCGGAGCGCCGGTTCATCGTCGCGAAACCGTACGCGCTGGCAGATACGGCAGCCGGTTATTGGGCGAGCCTCGGCCTGCCCCCTGAGACAGCCGAGACCAATCTGAAAGGATGCCGTGTACGCATTCAGTCAATCGACGTGCAGGGTGCAGCGGAACTTGAAACGGCTCTGAGAAAGCTCGGCGTTCGCGTCGTGCAGCGTTCTGCCGACCTCACGGTTACGCTGGTGAACGATTATCTCGAAGCACGGCTCCCCGAGCTCAATCGGCAGCGTCTGTCCGATGGCGTTCCCTGGCTGCTCGTTCAACCCTCCGGCATTTTTCCCTTGGTGGGCCCGCTGTTGCGCCCCGGCAAGAGCGCGTGTTGGCTCTGTCTCGCCGAACGGATGGAACGCAACCGCGAGATCAAGGCGCTTCTCGACCGCAAGCGGGCGCGCCGCGTCGCCGCGTCGCCTCTCGCCCGGGAAATGCTTGGACAGAGCGGAATTGAGCTTGCAGCCGTCGAGATCGCAAAAGCGATCGCGACCGAGTTCCGCACCGACCTGCGCGATCACATCATCAGCCTCGACCTGTTGGGCTCGACGATTGCAAAGCACTACGTGGCGGCGCGTCCGCAATGTCCGGCGTGCGGGCGCAAGGAGCTGCGCGACCCTAGGCGCGCACCGGCGCCTATTGCGCTTGGCGCAGGCGGTAAGCTGCTCATGACCAGCGGCGGTTACCGTTCCGTTTCGCCGGGGACCACGGTTGCACGTTTTCGCAAGCACGTGAGCCCGCTCACGGGCGTGGTGTCGCGGCTCGAGCGGATCCAGGCCGACCTGCCGATGAACACCAACTATCTTGCCACCCACAATTTCTCTGCGCGCCCGGAGAGTGTCGACGAGTTGCGGGCGGGACTGAGCGGCGGCAGCTTCGGCAAGGGCAGTACGGCAGAGCAGGGGGAAGCGAGCGCGTTGATGGAGGCGATCGAGCGTTACTCCGGGATATTTCAGGGTGACGAGATCAGAGTGACGCGGCGGTTTGCGGATTTCCCGGCAGACGATCCCATTCTGCCAAATGAGGTCTTGCTGTTCAGCGAGGCGCAGTACCGGGCCCATCAGGTGTCCGGCTCCCATCAGGACATGCCAATCCCGGCCCCATTCGACCGATCGACCAGGATCGAATGGTCGCCGGTGTGGTCGCTGCGCGACGAACGTTTCAAATATCTCCCGACCAGCCTGTTATACTTTTTCTACAATGGCCGCAGTGAGTATCGCGTCCATGCGGATTCCAACGGCTGCGCCGCCGGCAATACGCTCGAGGAAGCCATCGTGCAGGGCTTTCTCGAGCTGGTGGAGCGGGATGCATACGCAGTCTGGTGGTACAATCGTCTGCAACGGGCGGAACTGGACCTTGGCCCGTTGGAAGATCCCTATATTCGCGATCTGAAAAGTCAGCTGGCCGAAAGCGGGCGTCGCGTCTGGGTGCTCGACGTCACTACAGATCTTGGGATTCCGAGCTTCGTGACCGTCGCGCACTGGACTGAAAACGGAGAGGAATTCATCGACTTCGGTTCCGGCGCGCATTTCGATGCGCGCATCGCGCTGTTGCGCGCCATGACCGAGCTGAACCAATTTCTCGCTATCGGCCTCATGGGCGCACGCAACGAGAGGCCATCGCCGCGAGCAGGGGCTCACGACGACGTCCCTCCGTTTCGACTGCAGGACAATCCTTATTTGACGCCGAGCAGCGCTGCCCGCGTTCGACCGGACTTCGGGCCGAAGTTCGGCGGCCTTGGCCCAGGCGAGCAGGTGGGCGCCTGCGTGAACCTTGCCAAGCGCCAGGGACTCGATTTCCTCGTGCTCGATCAGACCCGACCCGACATCGAGGTCCCGGTGGTCAGAGTGATCGTTCCGGGATTGCGCCATTTCTATCGGCGCTTCGCGCCCGGTCGGCTTTACGATGTCCCGGTCAAGCTTGGATGGCGCGACCGGCCGATCGCTGAAAGTGAGCTCAATCCGCTTCATCCGCAGACCTGAAAGTCATCCCGGCGTGCGCGCTCCCGGAAGACCACGAGGCGGACAGGCTGCGCCGGCAATGTTAAGCGCCCGGCTCGCCGGCCAGGTCGCTCTCGAAACGCGCGCGCACGGAGAAATCGTCGCCTGCTTCGGCGGCCATGCGGTCGGCTTGGGCAAGCTCAGCGCCGGCGCAGCGGTGCGCGCCCAGGACCTGCGCAGGGGTCTGCCGCTCCACCCGTTGTCCTCCGATGCCCGCGGCATCGATAAGGAGATACATGGGTTGGTCCGGCGGCTGGCCGGGCATGGTCTTCTGGAGTACCGCCTCGGCACGGGACCGCAAGAGGACGAGGTGCTCATTGAACCACAGCGGCCTGACTATTGGCCGCGAACGCCGCAACTCGGTAACGCCGATATTCTTGTCCTGTCGCGGTTTGCGTATCTGCGCCGGCGCGGCAATGACATGGTGCTGGAATCACCGCTCGCGGGCGCACTGTTCAGGATAGGCAACCCGATGACGGCGAGCATTCTGGCCACGCTGGCATCGCCCCAACGCATTGGCCGGCTGCGGCGGCAGGCTCATTTTCCCGGAATCGCGCTGCTCGCGCTGCTGTGCGACTGCCGCATTCTTTTCAAGCTCGGTTCTGCCCGCGACAGCGGCCTGCGGCCCGAGGAAGGCGACGACAATCTCGTCCTCTGGGACTTTCACGATCTGCTGTTTCATGCGCGCAGCAGCGAAGGCCGGCACGCCAACCCGCTCGGGGGAGTCTATCCCTATGCCGACGTGATCGCTCCGCTCCCGGCGGTGCGGCCGCGCTGGCCTGGAAAGACAATCGACTTGCGCCGGCTCTCGAAGCCGGATGCGCAGGCAATCTCGCCGGCCGCAAACCTGCTGCGTCAACGTCATTCGACGCGCAGCTTTGACGACCGGCGACCCATTACGCTCGGCGAGCTTGCGCGGTTTCTCGACTGTGCCGCGCGTGTCCGGTCGCGATTGCGCGGCAGGCTCGGTGTCGGCGGGGATGGTTCCATGATCACCTACGCGGCGCGGCCCTATCCCTCAGGCGGCGCGAGCTATGAGCTCGAGCTTTATCTCGCCGTGGACCAATGCGAAGGCCTGGCGCGCGGGTTCTATCATTACGACGCGGGGGGACATGCGCTCGCTGCAATCGGGGTGGGCGCGCGCGAGCTCGAAGCTCTGTTGAAGGGAGCCGAATTTGCCATGGACGCGGCCGGCGCGCCGCAGATCCTTATTACGATTGCTGCGCGCTTCGGCCGGGTAGCATGGAAGTACAGCTCGATAGCCTATGCCCTCGTTCTGAAGGACGCGGGCGTGCTGACGCAAACGCTTTACCTCATGGCGAATGACATGGGGCTCGGCGGCTGTGCAATCGGCAGCGTCAACATCGACCTGTTCGCGCAGATGACCGGGCTCGAATTCCACGTCGAGGGCCCGGTCGGCCAATTTGCCCTTGGCCGCGCAGTGCCGAACGAGCCCCGAAGCCGGCGTTGAGCTCGGGAAACTTTCGGCGGGATTTGCCGCGCTCAATCGGCCGCGTGGCAGGCCAAGGCAAAATCAGCGATAGTCTGCGTGGCGAAGGAGGAGCAGACGAATGCGGATGCCCATCATGCGGATGTGGATCACTGCGCTGGCCATGAGTTGCGCCATGCCGGCGGGTGCAATCGCGCAAGGGAGCTACCCGGCGAAGCCCGTGACCATCGTCGTGCCCGCCTCGCCGGGCGGCGTTACCGACCTGCTCGGCCGCACGCTTGCCCAGCGCTTTACCCAGGCGTGGGGTCAGCAGGCCGTGGTCGAGAACAAGCCGGGCGCAAACAATCAGATCGCGGCGGAATACGTCACCAATGCCGCGCCTGACGGGTATACGCTGCTGATCGGGCCGGAAACGACGTTCGTCGTCAATCCAAGTCTCTATCCCAAGCTGGCCTATGATCCGATCAAAGGCTTCACCCCGATCATAGGACTGGTCACCATCAATCACGCGCTGATCGTTAACCCCGCGTTGCCCGTGCATAACGTGGAGGAGCTCATCGCGCTCGCCAAGCGGAAGCCGGGCGAGATCAATTACGGCACGTTCGGGGTGGGCTCGAGCGGCCATCTCAATATGGAGCTGTTCCAGGCGCTTGCGGGCGCAAAATTTCAGGCCGTGCATTACAAGGGCGCAACGCCGGCGCTGACCGACGTGATGGCCGGACACATTCAGATGATGTTCATCAGCGTGGGCAGCGCGGTGCCGCAGTGGAAGGCCGGAAAGGTCAACTTGCTCGCGGTGGGCGCGCGAAAGCGCATGCGGCTGCTGCCTGACGTCCCGACGGTGGCCGAGAGCGGGTTGCCGGGATACGAGGCGGTCTCCTGGTTCGGCCTGTTCGGCCCGCCGGGCATGCCTGCCGACATCGTCAACAAGATCAACGATGAAGTGCGCGAGACCTTCGCCGATCCGGACACCAAGAAGGATTTCCTCGACCGGCAATATTTCGAATCCATCGCAGGCACGCCGGAGGAGCTTGCTGCCCGCATCAGGTCGGATGAGCCGAAATGGCGCAAGGTGATCCACGACGCCAATGTACGGGCGGAATGACAGCCAGATTACCCGGGCTGATACATCCCGGCGCAGTAGAGATGCCCATTCGCGGTCGGTGACGATCGCGACGGGAGCTTTCGGTGAAGCGGGCATGATCCTCCTCTCTGTTACCGAAACGTCGGCCTCGTGCCGAAGCAGGTTTGCAAGCCCATTATCGGTGTGGGGGGTGCATTGGCTTTCCCTGCCTGTAAATCCCTGTAAAGGGGGGCGGGTCAACGGCCAAAATCTGAAAAAAGTGAGTGCCAGCAATGACATACGCCGAAATGGCAGGATCAGGAACAGGGAATAACAGGGAATAATAGGGAAATACAGGCGATTCATGACGCAACGGGGCGATCACCCCTCCCAGCAAAGATGATGGTAGCCGTCGTTCTCATCGGCGCGTCCCAGCTTTCGAATGGATGCCCCTATCGGAAGGGCTCGGCGCGCCGGGTTACCGCTTTGGCCTTTTTGGAACTGCATGCATTGCCCTCCTTTTGCCAAGCGGACGACAGCAGCCGGACGATTGGCCAAACAAAAATGGCCAAACAAAAAGCCCGGCGCGGGCGTCCGGGCCGGGCTTTTCTCACAGCTTTCGAAGATTAGCAACTCATAGCATAAGTTTGTTACAATGTCAAGATGTCAAGCAAAATGTGTCGTAAGCTCATGAGTTGTCCGGGTTAGTAGCACACGAGTTGTCCGGTTTTCTGCCTCCTTGCAGCATGCGTGGGCACGTCGCCGGCAACGGGGTCCCCAAAAAACGCTTGCGTTTTTTGGGGTGCCCCGCAAGCGCCGGCTCCTTTGCCCACCCTGCGACTTTTACCCACCTTACGTCTGCGTCAGCGGTATCTTCTCGTTTGTTCCGGTCTCCGGCACCCGGGCGGCGTATTTGAGCCCTTCCTTGACCTTGGGGACGGTGAGCTTCACGTCCGTAATCGGCAGCCCGTGGGTGGGCGCGATGGTCTTCACGGCCAAGCGCTCGAGCAGGTGATCCAGCCGATCGCAATAGGCGTCCATGTTGGCGAACTTGGTCCAGAACAGGGCCAGGTCCGCGAAGACCGCCGATACGTCGGGCAGGTCGAGCGAGACCGCCTCCTCGGCCACCAGACCGCAGTGGCCATCCTGGTGGTAGTGGCTGTAGGCGAACCCGTCGCCCGGGAACAACACGCGCTCGCCCGTGTCGAAGCCCCACCAGGTCGTGCGCAGGTCGCGGATCACCGGCTCGACCGCCATCAGGCTGCGGCCGCCGAGGTCAATGGCGTCGCCCTCGTTCATCCAGCGCATGCGATGCTCGTAATGCGGGAACGCCAGATGGTAGTCGCTCACGTCGCCGCAAAGGATAGCCTCGGGAAAGCGTTGGAGGATTCGACCCAGCCCGCCGCAATGGGGCGTCTCCTGATGAGTAACGAAAAGATATTTCAGCGGCGTCACCCCGCGGGCGAACAGCTCGGCGAGGTGCCGCTCTATCACCGGAAAGTCCTTGGGGTGACCGGTTTCTACCAGCACCGACGCGGTGTCGCCGGCGATCAGGAACGCGGCGTTGTAGCCGTGATAGATCTTGCCCTGGTGGCGCTGCGCCAGGCAGTCGCCGATCCAGAAGACTCCGGGCGCGATCTCGCGGGGCATTCTGCCGGCCACGGCTCAGCGCTCCTCGTCACGGCCGACGTAGCGCGACACCGCCACGCTGTTGTCGAGCCCTTTAAGAACCTCGTCCAGCATCTGCACGTGACGCGCGACGACCTTGCGGCCGTGCAGGATGCACCCATACCCCGGCGCGATCGTTTCCACATCGCGCTGCTCGAAGACCTCGGCGATGCCGCGCCGGATAGCCGCGGTCGGCGCGCCTTCGAGCCACCAGTAGCGCGTGTTCAGCAGGAAGGATCGGAGCTCGCGCGCGGACGTGGTGTCGTCATCATCCGTGACGATCCACGCTCCCTCCGCACGCGCGCGCCAGACATGGGTGAACATGTCGGAGCTGAACAGGGTGCGAGTCGTACGGTCATAGAGCCAGCGCGTGGCAATGAGGCGCAGCGGCGCCTGCATGACGTCAATGGCACGGCCACTCGTCCCAAGCTGGATGGTGTCCGATCGCGTCACCGCAGTGACCGGCATGGAATGCAGGATGCTGCGGCCATTCGCTTGGGCGCCGAAATCAAACCACAGCGCCGCATCGATGTTGCTGGTGTAGCATTGCTCGACGTTGAAGTGGCCGGCGAACGTTTCCACGTTGTTGATCGACATGAACTCGTTGAGCCGCAACGGAAAGAGCGAGAGCGGCAGACCGGGCGCGATCAGCGACTCGATCTCGCTGCGGATCGCGGGCTCGTCCTTCCCGAACCCGGTGTCGATGAGCATGGCGGCGTCGCTCTCCCGGAGCAGATAGCTGTTGGCCACCGAATATCCACGCGCGCTCGCCGGATAGGAGCTCACCCGGCCGTCGAGCGCGTAGGGGTGTTGCAGCGCATAGAGCTTCTCGTCGGCGAGCATCGTGATCCCGCCGGGCACGGTCCGAGCTGGCGCGGGCGCGCGCTGCAATAATGCGGACATGAGCCAACCTTATCGGGCCTTCCCGAAGAAGGAAATGCCCGGTTAAAAGCAGCCTCCGCGGCGGAAGCATGCTATGCTTTCTTGATGCGAAGCACATCTGAACATTGCTGGCGGCGCGATCATCTGCAATCAGAGCTGATGCCCGATGTTGCCTGGTCCCAGGTAACTCTGAGCGATCCACGATAATGCGCGGCGTAACGTTCCTGGGCGAGCGCAAATTGCGGCTCGCGGAATTTCCCGATCCGGTTCCCGGACCGCGGGACGTGATCGTCGAGATCAAGGCTTCCGGCATGTGCGGCAGCGATCTCAAGTTCTATCGCGGGGCCGGCGGACCCGCTGCACTGGGGCTGGGAAAGCTCAGCGGGCCTGTCATCGCGGGACATGAGCCATGCGGCATCGTGGCTGCGGTCGGGGCCCATGTGTCGGAGCGCGCCGCTCGCGTCGGTGCACGGGTCATGGTGCATCACTACAGCGGCTGCGGCGCCTGTCCGCATTGCCTTACCGGCTGGTCGCAGATGTGCGTGGAGGGCAGCATCGTCTACGGGGTGACCGGCAACGGCGCGCATGCGCCATATATGAAGGTTCCGGCGCATACCCTGGTACCCATGCCGGAGGAGCTAAGCTTCGCAACCGGCGCCGCGATCTCGTGCGGGACCGGCACGGCCTATCAGGCGCTCCGGCGGATGCAGCTCAGGGGAGGGCAGACGATCGCCATTGTCGGCCAGGGGCCGGTCGGCCTTTCCGCCACGCAACTCGCCGCGGCGATGGGTGCTCGCGTCATCGCGCTCGATGTAAGCGAGCAGCGGCTCGCGCGGGCCAAGGATTTCGGTGCGGAGGCCGTCATCGGCCGAGGGCCGGAGGATCCGGCAGCCGGTATCAGGGAGCTGACCCATGGCCTGGGCGCCGACATGGCGCTCGATACCTCCGGGGCAGCAGAAGGCCGGCTGACGGCGGTCCGCGGCACGCGGGCATGGGGGGTGGCGTGCTTCGTCGGTGAGGGGGGCAGCGTCACGCTCGATGTCAGCCCCGACATGCTGCGCAAGCAGCTTACCGTCATCGGATCCTGGACCTTCTCCACGGTCGTCCAGGCGGAGTGCGCGCGGTTCATCGTCGATCGCAAGGTCGCAGTCGACCGCCTGTTCACGCATCGCTGGCAGCTGGCGCAGGCGGAGGAGGCCTACCGGGTGTTCGACACCCAGACCAGCGGCAATGGTGTCTTTCTGATGTAGAATGTGATAGACGTCCGCTACGCCATAAACAAAATACGGTCTCATCCGGAAGGGAGGATAGATATGGCTCGGATACATCGACGAAAGCTGTTGCAACTCTCCGGCGCCGGCGCGATCGCGGCGAAAGGCGGCGGCATTGCCGGGATTATCGCGGCCTCGCGTGCGCCCGCATATGCCCAGGCCACGACGGTCCACTGGCTGCGCTGGAACGACTTTGTTCCGGCCTCCGACGAGCTTCTGAAAAAGGAAATCGCGCCCGAGGCGGAGAAGGCACTCGGGCTCAAGCTCAATATCGAGACCATCAACGGCAACGACCTGCAGGCTCGCACCACGTCGGCGATCCAGTCAGGTTCGGGCCCCGACATTATTCTCGGGTTGAACAATTGGCCGCAGCTCTACGCCCAAAGCGTTGCCAACGTGGATGAGGTGGTCGAGGCGATCGGCAAGGCGCAGGGCGGCTTCTATGACGAGTCGAAGGCTGTCGCCAGCGACGGCAGGAAGTGGCTCGGCGTGCCCTGGTGCGTGCTCGGCGCCATGATCGTCTATCGCAAATCATGGCTCGCGGAAGCGGGCGCCAGCGCGTTTCCCGCGACCTGGGAGGAATACCGTGCGGTCGGCAAGAAGCTCAAAGCCGCCGGTCGTCCAATCGGGCAGACCCTGGGCCATACCTTCGGAGATGCTCCGACCTTCGCCTACCCGTATCTCTGGTCCTGGGGCGGCAAGGAAGTCGAGGCGGACGGCAAGACGGTGGCGCTCAATTCGAAGCAGGCGGTCGACTCCGTGAATTTCATGACCGCCTTCTGGAAGGAAGCGCACGACGAAGGCGGACTGGCCTGGGACGACACCAACAACAACCGCGCCTTCCTCTCCGGCACGATCAGCGCCACCTTGAACGGGGCCTCCATCTATCTCTTGGCCAAGGGCAAGCCCGATACCTATCTCGACGAGAAGGGCAAGCCGATGTTCCAGGACATGGCGCACTCACCCCTGCCCAAGGGTCCCGCCGGCCAGTTCGGCTATCATCTGCCCATGACCAACATGCTCATGGGGTATTCGAAGAACCAGAAAGCGGCAAACGATTTCCTCCGTTGGGTCACCTCCAAGGACATCTATCAGAAGTGGTTCAACTCGCAGCAGGGCTTCTCTGTCGGCGCGACGACTATATGGGAGGGCGACCCGCTCTGGAACAAGGACCCAGTGATGTTGCCGTTCCGGGCAGCGGCGCGTGCGGGCCGCTTCCCCGGATATGCGGGCCCCGCCGACCGCAATGCGGCGGAAGGGCTGAGCAAGTACCTGATCACCGATATGTATGCCAAGGCCGTGCAGGGCATGCCGGCCGAGGATGCGGTGAAGTGGGCCGATGGGGAGTTCAGGAGAATCCACGGCACCTGATGCGGGTAGTTACGTGACCTGACCCCCGTCTCTATTGCTGCCGCGGCAAGCAAATGCGCTCGGCGGCTCTGCCATAGGGGAACAAATGGCCGTTACCAGCTATGCCCTTACCGAACCTTACGCCGCGACAGCGCGGCGGGGTCCGATCACGCGTTTGCTCGAGGACGAACGCTGGCTCGCGCTCGTCCTGCTGGTGCCGACTCTGGTGCTGCTCCTGTTGTTCATCGCCTATCCGTTCGTGAAGGGCGTAGAGCTTTCCGTGACCGACGCCAAGGTCGGAATACCCGGCAGCTTCGTCGGGCTGCGCAATTTCGCAGCGCTGGCGAGCGACACCATTTTCCAGAGGGCCGTCTGGAATACCTTCGTCTATACGGGCGTGACCACCGTCTTCAAGCTGGCGCTCGGGCTCTGGCTTGCGTTGCTGCTGAACCGGCATTTCAGGGGCAAGGCACTGACCCGGGCTTTCGTTCTGTTGCCCTTCATCATCCCGACCGTGCTTTCCACCTTCGCCTGGAAGTGGATGTTCGACCCGACCTTCAGCGTGCTCAACTGGACGCTTTATCGCATCGGGTTGATCCACGGGCGCATCAACTGGTTGAGCGATCCCGACCTGGCGATGATCTCGGTGATGATCGTGAATATCTGGCGCGGCGTGCCGTTCTACGCGATCAGCCTGCTGGCCGGGCTGCAGACCATCAATCCCGAGCTGCATGAGGCCGCGGCCATAGACGGGGCGAGAGGGTGGCAGCGCTTCTGGCACGTGACCTGGCCCCTGCTTCTGCCGGTAACCATGGTCGTGGTCTTGTTCTCGATCATCCAGACTTTTGCAGATTTCCAGCTCGTCTATGTGCTGACCGGCGGCGGGCCCGCGAATGCGACGCAACTGTTTGCGACCTACGCTTATCAGATCGGCGTCGGTACCGGTCTCCTGAGCGAGGGAGCGGCGATCTCCCTTGCGATGTTTCCGATTTTGCTGATCGTGGTCATCGTCCAGCTGCTCTACATACGTCGGGTAGAGACGCTGTAGCAGCGAGGCAATCCGGGCACCCAAAAAACGCTAGCGTTTTTTGGGGACCCGACTCGCCCCTACGAAGAAATAGGGACTTGGCAATGATCGAAGGAGCGAAGTGGCGCCGCTGGGTGTTTTTCTACATCCCCCTCGGGGTGTTCGTGTTCGCGCTGCTGTTCCCGTTCTATTGGATGATGGTGACCACGGTCCGCCCGGACAACGAGCTCTACCGCCCCTGGATGGCACCCAACTACACGCCGTTCTGGACGCTGCATCCGACCCTGGAGCACATCAAGTATCTGCTCACCGAGACGCTGTTCAGCACCTGGATGCTGAACACGCTGTTCATTTCGGTCGTCGCCACAGCGATATCGCTGTTCTGCGGCCTGCTCGCCGGCTACGCGCTGTCCCGCCTCAAGTTCCCCTTCGCCGGCAGCCTCGGTACCGGCATTTTCATCACCTATCTCGTGCCGCAGACGCTCCTGTTCATCCCGCTCGCCGACATCATCCGCAACTTCCGTCTCGGCGACACGCCTTGGGCGCTCATTCTCACCTACCCGACCTTCCTGATCCCATTCTGCACCTGGCTGCTCATGGGCTACTTCAAGGCGATCCCGAAGGAGCTCGAGGAATGCGCGCGCATCGACGGCGCAACGCGCTGGAAGGCGATGGTCTACATCATCTTTCCGATCGCGGTGCCGGGGATTCTTTCTGCCGGAATCTTTGCGTTCACCCTGTCGTGGAACGAGTTCATCTACGCCCTGGTCTTCCTGTCGTCGCCGGCGGAGAAGACCGTGTCGGTCGGCGTCACCTCGGAACTGATCCGGGGTGACGTGTTCTTCTGGGGGCCGCTCATGGCGGGCGCGTTGCTCGGCTCGATCCCGGTCGCGTTGATCTACTCCTTCTTCGTCGAGCATTACGTTGCCGGTCTCACGGGTTCCGTGAAGGGATGATGCGATGGCTCAGGTCCTCATCCGAAACTTGAACAAGATGTATGACGATGTGCAGGCCGTGAAGGACGTGAACCTCGAGATCCGCGACAGGGAGTTCCTGGTGCTGGTCGGACCTTCGGGCTGCGGCAAGACCACGACCTTGCGCATGGTGGCGGGGCTTGAATTGATCACCTCAGGTCAGATTGTGATCGGCAACAAGGTGGTTAACGACCTTGCGCCCATGGATCGCGACATCGCCATGGTATTTCAGAACTACGCGCTCTATCCGCACATGAGCGTCTACGACAACATGGCTTTCGGCCTGAAGATGCGAAAGTTCGATCGGGCCGAGATCGGCAAGCGCGTGCGCGAGGCGGCCGACATTCTGGGCATCCAAGGCCATCTCAATCGCAAGCCGCGCCAGCTTTCCGGCGGGCAGCGCCAGCGGGTGGCACTCGGACGCGCGATCGTCCGCCACCCGCAGGTGTTTCTGTTCGACGAGCCGCTTTCCAACCTCGACGCGAAGCTTCGCGTGCAGATGCGGGTCGAGCTGAAGAAGATCCACAATCGGCTGAGCACCACTGCGATCTACGTGACCCACGACCAGGTGGAGGCAATGACGCTGGGCGACCGCGTGGTGGTAATGAGAGACGGACTGGTGCAGCAGGTGGGCGAGCCGCTCGAGCTCTATAACGCTCCCGTCAACCGCTTTGTCGCCGGCTTCATCGGCTCGCCGGCGATGAATTTTGCGGCTGTCCACTTGACCGGCGCAAATGGAACCTTGCGAGCAGGCAATCCGGGCTTCGGCATCGACGTGCCCGCCGAGCTCGCCCCGCGCCTTATGCCTTATGCGGGCTCCGATGTTACGATGGGCATCCGTCCGGAAGACTTGCGGGTCGCCAACGGCAGCGACCCGCCCGGCCTCTGCTTCGAGGCTGTGGTCGAGGTCGTGGAAAAGCTGGGATCCGAGATCCTGCTTGACCTGCAGGTAGGCGCCCAGACCATGGTGGCCGCGGTGGAGCCGACCGTCCGTGCCCAGCGGGGCGACAAGGTCCGGTTGGCGCTGCGATCCGACCGACTGCACTTCTTCGATACGAGGTCCGAAGCAGCGATCTGAACGGAACGGTCTTTGTTCGATCGACATGACTGGTTCTTCACCGCTCCCCCAAGCCGATGCGCGGTCTCGATGAGAGCCCCGGTTCGCTCCAGTGAGGCGATGGAACGCCGTTGCTCCGCGGTGGCGGTGATAGCGAAGATTCGGGAGCAATTGCATGCTTAGCCGGCGAGCCCTGATTGCGATTGCGGCAAGCGTCGGTTTTGCCACCTTCGCCTTCGGCCAGGAGCGCACGATCGTGGTGGCATCGACCACCTCGACGGAAGATTTGGGGTTGTTCGGCTACATCCTGCCGCTGTTCAAGGCGAAGACCGGCATTGATGTGAAGGTGGTGGCGCAAGGCACAGGCCAGGCTCTCGACACTGGACGGCGCGGCGATGCCGACGTGGTTTTCGTGCACGCGAAAGCGGCCGAGGAAAAATTTCTGGCCGAAAGCTTCGGCGTGAAGCGCTATCCCGTGATGTACAACGATTTCATTCTTGTCGGTCCGCAAAGCGATCCGGCCGGCATAAGAGGCTCGCGGGACATCGTCGCGGCGCTCGTCGCGCTCAAGGAAAAGCGCCTCCCGTTCATCTCGCGCGGCGACAGATCCGGCACGCATATCGCCGAGCTCAGGTTGTGGAAGCTTGCCGGGGTCGACATCGCCGCCGAGAGGGGGCCCTGGTACAAGGAGATCGGGCAAGGCATGGGCGCAGCGCTCAATGCGGCAGCGGCGTCAGATGCCTATGTGCTCTCGGATCGCGGCACCTGGCTCTCGTTCAAGAACAAGCGCGATCTCGTCATCGTGGTTGAAGGCGACAAGCGGCTGTTCAATCAGTACGGCGTGATGCTGGTGAATCCGCAAAAGCACCCGAGCGTCAAGAAGGAGCTGGGCCAGAAATTCATCGACTGGCTTATTTCCCCCGAGGGACAGGCCGCCATCGCTGCTTACAAGGTCAACGCAGAGCAGCTGTTCTATCCCAATGCTGACGATCCGAGCGCGTGAGGGCATCTGCGGCCCCCCAGGCGCTCGATCGCAATAGATCTGTGCGCGTCCGCCAAACCCTATTGGGCGATATGTATCGGCGTATCCGTCCACTGGAAACCAGCGGGCTCTGGTTTACCTTTTATTCATTGTGCTGAGAGGCCCCTGCGACGCGCTGCATTTCCTCAACCTGAGCTACCGGAACCCGGATCACGATCCACAGGGTCATATCCCAGGCGTTGCGTAGGGCCGCCAGCAACAGAGTGACCAAAGCAGCAGCCAGGCCTTCCAGGCTCCACCGCGACCGTTCTAAAAGCAGGAGCGCAGACCCGAGCACCAGCAGATAGCCGACGACCGGGATAAGGGCGTAGAACAGGCGGTCGATCACATCGACGGCGAAGCCGTGGCGGACAAAAAGTTGCACCCACACGCGCCCCGTATGGATCATCCCCGCAACGCCGCCGACAATCAACAGGACTGCCAAGCTCAGCCAGGTCTGCGAAGGTACGGCGCCAACGATGCAGATGAACAGTACGGAGCTGAAATGCACAACGGTCGGGGTGATGAAGGCCCGCATCGCTTCGCGGTTGCGCTCGGTGAAGACCTGGGCGCCGATCGAAGCCGCGACAAACATGAGGCCGACGAGGGTGGCCGATGCCGTGCCGACCAGGACGTAAAAGTCATGCCAACCATGGATAATATCGGCAAGCGATGAGTGCATTGCGCTCTCCAGGAGACGACCTCATGGTTCTTGATAGCGAACGTCGGGATATTTGGCCATTTTGCTGCTGCAGCTTGGCGTGGCAACTCGCATCGCTTACCGCATGGCAAAGTGGCCTCGTCACCGCTTGGTCTCGGATTGAGCCGCAACCTGGGAGGCGAGCATCCGGCTGGTCGCTTCGAGGTCGACCAGCGGGTAGGTATCGAAATGGGCCGGAATGATATCCGCCCATTCATTCAAGATGCGATGCAGGACGTCGTTGCTCTCCACATCGAGCACCGCGATCGCGCCGCGCCCGACCCGCGGGTAGACATGGCGGCACATCCCGTTGGCCTGATAGCTTCCGATCCATGGCCAGAACTTCTGGCGCTGAGTTGCGAGCTCTGAAGGTCGTTCGGGTCGCGGCGTCGAGACGACGAGAAACAGCATGGTGGTGCTCCTGAAAAAGAAGCTGCTGCGCTTTGTCACCTGCGGATCGGCTGGCGGTGGCAAGTCCACCCTGATCGGACGTCTGCTTCGCGATTGCAAGCTCAGGCTCGACGATCGGCACGCCCCGGTGGTTGCCCATCGCGCGCCGCCCGGCACGAAAGGCGATGACCTCGATGCGGCCTTGCTGATCGACGAGCTTGCGGCGGAACGCGAGCAGGGCAGCAGCAATGTCGCCCACAGCTACTTCGCCACGCGCAGGCGGGCATTTATCGCCGCCGATACGCCTGGGCCCGGGCAATATGCCTGGAGGATGGCAACCGACACAGGGATGGCGGACATTGCAGTGCTGGTGATCGATGCCGGCAAGGGGCTGCTTCCGCAGCCCCGCCACCAAAGCCATATCCTCGGCCTGCTCGGCATTCGCGATGTCGTCCTCGTCGTCAACAAGATGGACACGATCGGCTGGGATCGCGCCGCCTACGAACGGATCCGGGGCGAATATCTCGCGTTTGCTGCAGAGCTCGGGCTTACGAACGTCACCTGCCTTCCCGCCAGCGCATTGCGCGGCGACAATGCCACCCGGCGCAGCAGCGCGATGCCCTGGTACGAGGGCCCGATGTTGATCGAGCATCTCGAGAACGTGGAAATTTCCTCCGACGCCGCGAGCAGACCGTTCCGCATGCCGGTGCAGTGGCTCAATCGGTCGAGCTCTCAGCGCAGCGGGTACAGCGGCACCATCGTGGCGGGGAGGGTGCGCCCGGGCGATCGCTTGGCGCTGTTGCCGGGGGGAAAACTGGTCGACGTGGATCGCATCATGACGTTCGAGGGCGATCTCACCGAAGGGGTAGCGGGGCAGACCGTCACGCTTACGCTGGCCCAGGACGTCGATGTGAGCCGCGGGGATATGCTCGCAGTCGCTGATGCGCGTCCGGCCGTGGCGGAACAGTTTGCCGCCTACCTCATCTGGATGGGTGAGCAACCGATGCTGCCGGGGCGATCCTATCTGCTGCAAGCCGGGACTGCAGTCGTGGGCGCACAGGTCACGGCGCTCAAGCACAAGCTCAGCGTCACCAGTTTCGAGCACGTTGCCGCCACCCACCTCGAGTGCAACGAGGTCGCGTTCTGCAACATTGCCCTCGACCGTGCCATCGCGTTCGACCCGTATGCCGAGAACCGCAAGACCGGCAGCTTCCTCCTGATCGACCGCATGCGTAACGCGACGGTGGCTTGCGGCATGATCGCGTTTGCCTTGCGTCGCTCCGCCAACATCCACTGGCAGGCTCTCAAGATCGACAAGGGTGCCCGTGCCGCGCTGAAAGCCCAGAAACCATGCGTGCTGTGGCTGACCGGCCTGTCGGCTGCAGGAAAATCGACCATCGCGGACCTGGTCGAGCAGTCACTGCATCGGGCTGGGCACCACACTATCCTGCTCGACGGCGACAACATCCGCCATGGTCTCAACCGCGACCTCGGATTCACCGACGAGGACCGAGTTGAGAACGTCCGCCGCGTCGCCGAAGTGGCCAAGCTGATGGTGGAAGCGGGCCTGATCGTCATCGTGAGCTTCATCTCGCCCTTCCGCGGCGAGCGACGCATGGCGCGCGGCCTGTTTGGCGAGGGCGAATTCATAGAGATCCACGTCGATACTCCCCTTGAGGTGTGCGAGGCGCGCGACCCCAAGGGCCTGTACAAGCTCGCGCGCGCGGGCAAGCTCCCCAACCTCACCGGCATCGGCAGCCCCTATGAGCCTCCGGAGCGCGCAGAGCTGGTGCTCGCGGGGACGAAGCCGCCGCAGGTGCTGGCCGATGAGGTGCTCGCGAGGCTGGCGCGCCAGGGCGTTATTTGATCGCCCAACCAACGGTTACGGCGCCGTGCCGAAGATCAGCGAAACGTTCTGACCGCCGAAACCGAACGAATTGGACATGACGCAGGACAGCCCAGCGTCACGGGCGCTGTTGGGGACCACGTCCAACGGGATAGCGGGATCGGGTTTGCGGTAGTTGATCGTCGGCAGCAGCCGCTGCTGCTCCAACATCATCAAGCTGAATGCGGCCTCGATCGTGCCCGCGGCCGATAGCGTATGACCGATCATCGATTTGGTGGAGGAAACTGGAATCTGCTTCGCTTGATCAGCGAAGGTGGCCGACATGGCAACGTATTCCATCCTGTCGTTCTCGGGCGTTCCGGTGCCGTGTGCATTCACGTATCCGATCTGCGCAGCATCGATGCCGGCGTCTGCAATCGCTTTTGACATGCAGGCGATCATCGCTTTGCCGTCAGGGCTCGGTCTGGTGCGGTGAAACGGGTCGGCCGTATCCCCGCACCCCTTGATCACCCCGAGGATTCGGGCGCCGCGCGCCTTGGCGGATTCGAGGCTCTCGATGACGAGAGCGCCGGCGGCCTCGCCCATGACAAAACCGTCGCGGTCCTGTGAAAACGGCCGCGCCGCACTTTCCGCGGGATCATTGCGCGTGGAAAGGGCGGACAACAGCGAAAACCGAATGACGGTCTCCGGGCTTACCGACCCATCGGCTCCTACGCACAGCGCGGCTTGCGCCTCGCCTCGCCGGATGGCCTCGACACCGAGCTGGATGGCGGTTGCGCCCGATGCGCAAGCCGTCGTTACCGAAATGGGGATACCCTTTGTGCCGAAGCGCTCGGCGAGATAATCGCCAATCGAGCCGATGCGGCAGCGTTCGTATATCGCCCGGAACCGGCCGGTCGCCGCCGCTGCAAGCAGCTCGTCGTAGGATATCTCCTCGCCATTGCAGGCATCTGCCAGTGCCTCTCTGTGGGGCCACTCGATCTCCACCGGGGGGAGGCCCACGAAGAGAGGGCCGGGAAAATCCGCCTTGCCGCCGATGGCAGCCTCGGTGACAGCCTCAAGCGCCGCCAGCTCCGCAAGCCGTTGCGACTGATCAGAACAGCAGAACGGTTCTTCGGTAGCGACATCGACCGCTCCAGCGATGGTTGTCCGGAGCCCGCCGGTATCGAACCGTGAGATTTTTCGAATGCCGGATTCGCCTTTGCTGAGCCTGGCCCAGTTGTCGGCTTTGCCGATGCCGAGCGAGGTAACCGCGCCAATTCCGGTCACCACCACGACCGGGCGGCCGTGGGCGTCGGTCGGGATCATTGCAGCACCCTTCCCGGCGGATGAATTCTTTCCACCATGGCCAATCCTTCGCCACGCCAGTGGCCGGCGCCGGTCACGAGCACGCGCTCGATCGGGCCGTCTGCTTCTTGCTCCATCCCCGAGTTGTCGGCTGCGGGAAACAACGCACCGTGCGAGGCGGCGAGCGCCGCGACCGCGACATTGAGTGAAAACTGCGCCTCGAAGCCGTAGCCGGTATAGGTGCCGACTGCGCGCACTGGGGCTTCGCCCAGATTTTGCAAAAAGATGCGCTCCTCCGATGTGACGGGCTCCGCGCCGCTGGCCCCTGATATCACGGCCAGCCCGCGCTCCGATGCTCGGGCTTTCATCTCCTGCCATAACTGATCGAAGGATCGGGTGACCCCGCCCGGATCCCGCCTCGTCCGCTGGCAGGCAACCGCAGCAAGCCGCGCAAACGGCTCGGCACCACGCGCGGTGGCGTGAGACCGGCTCTCGATGACCAGGAATGCACCGAAGGAGCCGGGTGCAATGCCCCCGCGGCCGGCCTGTCGCTCGAACACCGGAGCAAACTCGTCCTTCAATGCCAGGCCGCCCGCTTCGCACAACAACAGCACGTCCTTGCGCTCGCCGTTCTGTGCGCCCCCGATCAGCACGACATCGCTCTGGCGCGCAATGACCCGCGCCCGCGCCGTGCGCAATGCCTCGAGCCCAGCCTCTTCCCCCAGGAAAGTGCGAGAAGAGCCCGTCACCTTATGCACGACCGAGATGTTTCCAGCGAGCATGTTGGGCAGCTGTGAGAGAAAGAGCGTCGGGCGAAGGTCGCTCATCAGCCTTTCGTTCAGCAAGCGATCGCGGTTCGCTGCGGTTCGGCGCGCCTTCAGAACGCTGCTGTCGAGGGCGGTGTCGCGCTCGCCGCCGCTTGCTACCACGAGGAGATCCGTGTGGGCGAGCACGCGCGCATCTCCCTTGATGCCGGCGCTGTCGAGCGCCAATCCGGCGGCGTAGGTCCCGATGCGCTGCCAGGCGTCCATCATTCTCTGATCGGTCTTCGGGATTTGCTTTGCAAAATCGACGGCAGCGATCGGATGCACGATGTATGGTGAGAACGTCGTTGCGTCGACCGCAGGGTGGCCGGCGGCAAGGGCTTGCCAGTTTGCCTCGCAACCATCTCCCAGCGTGGAAACGATCCCGATGCCGGTGATCCAAGCCTCTTCTTTCTCCTCATGCATCGATCGGCTCTCGCATTAAAACATCGCTCGCGCTGGCGCTTGCACTCGTGAACAGCTTTCGCCACCTTGAGCGATCAGGTTATGCTACGGGCGTCAGCCTTCCGCCGTGACCGCTGTCACAGATTTGCGTTTTGCTTCCAAAAAAGATGCCCACATCCCGTAGAGGGGCCGCGCGCGTCAGCGCGAAGGCAGCGAGTAGAGTGCGGGCGGGGAGGCGGGGAATGCCTCGCCGCTATGGGCTGTGAAGTGTGCCGGAAAATCAGTTCCGCTGCGCGGTAAGACGATTCAAGGCTTCTCCGCCGAGCCTGCCCAGAATGCACGGCCACGGCGAAGGACCGACCCGCAGACCGCATGCACCAAACCGAATACCGATGCGAGCACAATGCCAGAGCATCGGATCGATCAGCTGGACGCTGTCGGTACGTGAGAGCCGATCGATCCCTGCCACATCCCGGTTCGGCCGCCACTCGTGATGGCGCAGAGCTCCCAAGATCTCAGTTTCGGGGCGCGCGCGATGCAGCAGTGCATCGCCAAAGGACTTTTGCAGCAGCTCCAGCTGCAGGCTCGCAAACGGCCGGCTCGCATCTCGCGCCGTCAGCAGCGCGACAAGCTCGGTTTTTCCTCCCAGACCGGCTGCCAACTTGCCCAGTGCGGTCCAGGTGTGTCGCGCTGCGCCGAATTGACCGAAGCTCTCGGTTTTGCGAAAGCGCACAATCTCAAGCCAGTGATGCCCTGCAGCCACGACGTCGGAGGGAAGCTGAAAGCTGTTTCGAATCGGCGAGATCTGACCAAGATCGCCCTCGGTGAATTGTCCCCAGTGCAGCGCTTGCAAGCAGGCCAGGGGCTGCGGCGAGTCTCGGTGCGTGAGAATGAGGTGATAGCTTGCCTGATCCAGCGCCGCGGACGTATGCCCGTCCGCGCTTTGGTCGAATGCCCAAGCCGCAGCTGTCTCGGCAAATTTCGCATCGACGAATTTTGCCTCGATTTTTTCTCCGAGCGAAAGAGCACTGACCGGGCGCGGCTGCCTGAGGGTTTGCGCGATCTTTGGCGCGGCGCATCGCTCCACCACCGATGTCGTCCCGCGCTCGCGCGAAAGCTCATAGGTGCTCGCGCGCAGAAAGCTCATTTGGGCATGCCGCCGGGGAATGTGCCGCAGCACATCGGGAGCTATCGGCTTGCCAACGACGACTTGGATGGTCTTGCCTCGCAACCTCAGGAACTCCGCGGGCAGCGCCAGGAACCCGAGCTCCTTGCGAATGCGAGCCGCAAGGTAATAGCGCAGCCGGTTCCTGCCGGAGAACCACACCGGAACGAGCAAGGCGTTGTGGTGGCGCGCAATCCGCATGAACGCGTCAGACCAGTCGCGATCCGTGATTACCGCGCGCGAGAAGCTCAGGTATGACGAAATGCCAGCGGGGAAGACACCCAATGCGTTGTATTTGACGCCGAAGTCCCGGCGCAAATTGAGCAACGCCTCCATGTTCACGGCGGCACCGCTGGAAAACGGATCCACTGGGATCATCGTCTCCGACAGCGACGGGATGAATTTCATATGCCGGTTCCCGAGGAGCCGATACTCGGAGAAATGATTGGCGAGCAGGAGCGACATCGCAAAGACATTGCCGCCCCCGGTCGGATGATTGCCGAACAGGATGACCGGGCGGTTGCCCACCGATTGGAGGTAATTGAGCCCCTCGAACTCGAAACGCACGTCCAATAAGTGGGCAAGCGCCGCAAGCTGCCGCTGCCGCGTGTCAGGCTTGATCGTCGCGACGAAATCGTTGAGCTCGGTGAACGACAGCAGGCGCTGTGCAAGGCCCAGCACGCCCGAGGGCCGGCGCGTGCGGTCGATCAGCCTTCTGCATAACACATCTTCCAGCCAATCCTGGACACCGCCCCGGCCGTCGAGGGCGACACCGCCGGTTGCGCGAGCCGCGGGCAGCGCAAGCTCTGCACAACGCTGTCTCGAATGAAACGCAGCGGGCATGGCCTCAGTCCAGAGTACGGCGGAAGCTGGCGACCGCGATGGCGATCGCAACAAATGTCAGCGCGGCAAGCCAGAGCACATCCCCCTGAAGATCGGGCAGGCCCGATCCTTTCAGCATGATCGCGCGCACGATGCGCAGATAATGGGTCAAGGGCAGGCCTTCGCTGAACCACTGCGCCCAGGTCGGCATGCCGGCGAACGGGAACACGAAGCCGGAGAGCAGGATATTGGGCAGGAAGAACACCATCACCATCTGCATCGATTGCAGCTGGGTCTGCCCGAGCGTGGAGAAGGTGAACCCAATGGACAAGTTGGTCGTGATGAAAAGGACGGTGAGCGCGCCGAGGAGCGCCAGACTGCCGAGGATGGGAACGCCGAACAAAACCACGCTCGCTGCGAGGACCAGTACCCCCTGCACAAAGCCGACAGCGACAAAAGGGGCGATCTTGCCCGCCATGATCTCGAGCGGCGAGATCGGCATCGCCAGCAGGCTTTCCATGGTGCCGCGCTCGCTTTCGCGCGTGAGCGACAATCCGGAAAACACGAGCATGCTGATGGTCAGAATGGTGCCGAGCAGGCCCGGCACGATGTTGAGCTGCGATACGCCCGCGGGATTGTAACGGCGGTGCTGGCGGATCTCGAAGCTGTCGAGCGATGCTTCGGGAACGGCATGCTCATTCTTCAGAGCCGCCCGCACCACTCCATCCAGCGAGGCGACCGCAGACGCGATTGCAACCGGGTCGGTCCCATCGGAGATCGCGAGCAACGCCGGATGATCGCCGCGGCGGAGCGCCCGCTCGAAACCGGTCGGGATCTCGATTGCAAACAAGACCTCGCCCGATGCCAGCAGCCGATCGAGCATCTCGACGTCATAGACCTGACGCGTCACGGTAAAATACTCGGTATTCTGCAATGCTGCGAGAATGGAGCGGTCGACGTCACTCGTCTCCTGGACCAGGACCGCGGTAGGGAGATGCTTCGGGGTCGTGTTGATGGCGTAACCGTAGAGCGTCAACTGAAACACGGGCACGGCAATCATGGTGGCGAGCGTCACGCGATCTCGCCGCAGCTGCACGATCTCCTTGACGATCATCGCCCAGACACGATGCCACATCGCGGCGCGTCGGCAATCCGGTGCGCTCATTGCAGCCTCCCGCGAGCGCCGGTCCGAAGCTCGATGAACACGTCCTCGAGCGAAGGGGTGGAGCGCATCCAGGAGAGGCATGGATCGTTACGGTACGGCGCGAGGGCTGTTTCCAGCGCGCTGCCGTCACGCCCGCAGACATGCAGGCTGGCGCCGAATGGCGCGACGCTGTCCACGCCTGGGCTCGCTGCCAGCTTGTCGGCAAGCGCGGCTAGTTTCGGCCCGCTCACGACGAAGGTCGTGAGCGCTGCGCGGCTGAGCACCTCATCGACGGTGCCGTGGGCCAGCAACTCGCCGTCGGCGAGATAAGCGATCTCATGGCAGCGCTCCGCCTCGTCCATGTAGTGGGTCGACACCAGCACAGTGAGCCCGTCTTCAGCGAATGCATGGATTTCCCCCCAGAACTCGCGCCGCGAGGTCGGATCGACGCCGGCGGTCGGCTCATCCAGCAACAGCAGTTCCGGGTTCGGCAGCGTGCACGCGCCGAGCGAGAGGCGCTGCTTCCAGCCGCCTGAAAGCGAACCCGCCAGCTGCTCGCTCCGTGCTGCCAATCCCAGGCGCGCGATCATGGCTTGCACGGCATCAAGCGCGTTTGGGACACCGTACATGCGTGCGACGAATTCGAGGTTCTCGCGCACGGAAAGATCGTGATAAAGGCTGAAGCGCTGCGTCATGTAGCCAACGCGCCGCTTGATGCTGTCCGCCTGCGTGCGGATGTCGAAACCGAGGCAGGTGCCGCGCCCCGCGTCCGGCGTCAGCAGCCCGCATAGCATGCGGATGGTCGTGGTCTTGCCGGATCCGTTCGGGCCGAGGAAACCGTAAATCGTCCCGCGCCTCACCTGCATTGACAGGCTCCGCACCACCTGCCGGCCGCCGAATGACTTGGTGAGGTTCTCGACCTCGATGGCAATGTCTGCTGCGGGCATCATCGCGCGGCTTCCTGCTTCGCGATCGTGACGCGTATGGGTTGGCCGACCCGCAGGCTCTCGGGATGCTCCGGCCGTGCCTCGACGAGGAAGACGAGCTTGGCGCGCTCCTCGAGGCTGTAAATGACGGGCGGCGTGTATTCCGCCGTCTCTGAGATGAAGCTGATGCGCGCATGGATCTGCGGCGCGCAGCCGTCACATTTGACCCTGACCGCATCGCCGAGAGCGATCTCCGGCAGCATCGCCTGCGGCACAAAGAACCGCAGCTTGATGTTGCCGGGCGGCAGGAGCGACACCACCGGACGGCCTGCCGCGACCACTTCACCCGGACGGAAATACACCTGCTGAATCGTGCCGCTCGACGGGCTGAATACGGCGCGCCGCGCAAGCCTGGTCTGCAACGAGTTAAGCCGTGCCTCGGCCTCCGTGAGCGCTGCCTGGGCTGCGTCGAACTCTTTCTTGGTGCCGGTGCCGGTCTTCAGGAGTTGCTGCGCCCGGTTGAAGGTCTCGCGGGCATTGGCGAGCGTCGCCTCGTTCTGCACGACCGCCGCCTTCTGGAGATCGGCATCTACCGTGAAAAGGGGCGCCCCTTCCGCCACCGCATCGCCTTCCCGCACCGACAGCTTTTCCACCCGCCCTGTCTCATCCGGCCCGATGAATACGAAGTTTGCCTCGACCCATCCCTGATACGTCGGCTCGATCGGCTCGCTGCTCCAAGCCGTAACCACCATGGCGCCCGCCAGTGCGAGCACCTTGGCTCCGAACACCGCCGTCTTTGTCACCCAATCCATGCACACGTTTCCAATTCCCTGGCTGCGATCCTCGATATCGAGGGGCGTTGCACTGCGTGCTGGTTGTATCCGCAAGCCGCAAGCTCGGCAGTGACAGGGGTCACAAAAATGCGGAATTTATGCGGGGATTAGCTCGCGTGCGCTGCACCGCTTCTCCTGCGGCGTGGCCGTTTGCGGGGGGACGGGCGCTCGATATCCGAACCGGTCCATGTACCAGCCCCAGCGCCGGCTCACCTTGCAGCGCTGCTGATCAGAAATGCGATGCCGATTGGTCTTGTAGCCGCCGAGCTCGCCCAGGTGAGCTTCCAGCCTCGGCCGAAGCTGCTCGAATGAGCCAAGCCCGAGCTGCCGGTAGATTCGACTGATTTCAGCCGCGGGCTCCCGGACGAGGTCCTCGTACCGCAGCTGGCAGAAATTCTCCGCGGGGATGCTCGCAACCTCTGCGAAAAAATCGCGGTAAAGCAGATTCATGTTTCCGAAGACGTATTCCTCGATGCCGCAGGCGCCGTCCGCGCCGTGTTCCAATGCGGGTTTTTGGCAGCCTTGCGTGTCGAACAGCGCACGCCAAAGCCGTACCGTGGACGAAAACACTTCGCAGGGATCTCGCACGATGTGAATGAACTTCGCGTCGGGAAACATCTCCCGCAGGATGCGGAGCCGCGCCGTGTGGGTCGGAGATTTCAGCACAATGCGCCGCGCCCTGCCGCGGTTCTTCTGCTCCCTGCTGCTTCGCAGGTTCACCTGCTGCAGGAAGCTGAGGAATCCGGCCTTCCACGCTGCGACCTGCTGCGGGTCGAGGGCGGTCATATTCAGGTAGGGGTGGCAAGGCTCACGGCGGTTGGGAAAAATCATCGCTTCATAAGGCGAGCCCAAACCCAGATTCATGAGCGCGAACTCGTCCTCCTGCGGGTGATCCCAACCGACCAGCATGTTGTCCATGGGCCGACTGGCGGGAAGGAACAAGGTGAACCAACGCAGCAACCAGCCGAATGCGAGGGATTGCGCCGGTGCGAAGCATTCAAGCGTGCTGGGCGCGGTGAAGCGGTCGTCCAGCGTGAGCAGCTCGTGCAGGAGGGTTGTTCCGGTGCGCCAGTGACCGATTATGAAGATCGGCGGCGCATCGAGCACGCATTCTCGCACCCGTCGCGCGAAAACGAGCCTCTGAACGATGTTCAAGCTCGAATTGACGAACGAGCTGACGAATCCGAACAAGCCGAAGGCAATCCGCGTCGGCGAAACAGCAAAGCGATTGCGAGCGAGCAGCGCAAGCCAGGCCGAAACGGTCATGCCGTACCAAATTCTGAAGGCGAACAAGGGATAGCTGTTGAGGTCGGCATGCGGCGCAGCCGCAGCCACACGTCCATTAGCCCTCATGGGGCATGAACCGTTCATGGCTAGCATCCCGCCCGTTGCACGAGTTTCGGGTTGCGGGGGTCTCCGACGCTGGCGCGCTCTTCCAAGTATCTCAGCTGGTCCTTTCTCAGCAGCACCATGGTCCCTGTGATGCGCACTCTTTCGAGATTACCTTGGCGGATCACGACCTCTGTCTGCATGCGGACCAGCCGGCCTCGGCGATAGACATGCCCGCTCATCGTCTGCTCTGCGATCAGTGGATCGCCGATTGTGGCCACGCTGCGGAACTGAGCCGAGCACTCGGTGAGCACGGATTCCACGTCGAGCGGCACTCCGTAGAACAGATGGGCAATGGCTATCGTGGTTTGCTGCGTGGCTTCCATCAGGCAGATGGCATGCACGTGGCCGCAATCACGATCGAAAAACAGAGGATGATCCCGGTTGATGCAAAGGACGGCGCGGAAATGATCGGTCCGCTCCGACGCTGCATCTTCGCAGCCGCGTTTGGCGGCCGCGCGGGGCATCATCGCCTCGATGTGAGAAACCACCACGTTTTCATCATATGATTTATGAACCAGGGACTTATCCAATCGCCTTGGGGCGGACCGATACGAGCGCACCTGCGGCTTGCGATTTGTCGCATGTGCGTTTGCGGCGGTATGATTGAAGAGCATCGCGCTGTCCTTCGTTGTCCGGGTAGTCGCGGTGCCATCGCACGAATTGAATGGCTTTCCTGTGATTCGCATCACAGATTTGTCGAATTGTTCTCCTATCGTAGGCTCGATTACCCCCAGGCTCCGCAGCGTCAAAAGACAAGCAGACGCGTACAAATCGATCAAATTGATGCTTGCTAAACCTGCAAACACTCCCTGAATAGGCTGCGCGTCTGCTTGCATGAGCATTTTGGTGATCGCTGTCACAGCCAACGGGGCCCGGCAGCTGCTAGTGAGCAAGTCGAATATTTGACGCCGGAGACCGCTCGATGGATTTTTCCCTTGCACCTTCACTGGACGGCTGGAGGGCTCTTGCTTGCGTCACGGAGCTGCAAAGGGAGACGCAATCATTTGACTTCGCCAGCATTCCGGACCCGTTGCGACTGCGTCACGAAGGAATCGCGATCCAGCAGAACGAGGACACGCCGGAAAATGTCTTATCCGATTGGTGCAAACGGGCTAACGAGTGTCTGCACTTTCTCGCTGCCACTGATCCTTCGAGAATTTGGATCTGGCAGGAGCAGCTGCTTCCGATCCTGCTCGCACTCTCCGCGACCTTGGCGGCGGGACGCGCCGCCCAACCTGCCGGGGATACTCTTACAGTCCGAGCAGGCGCCGCGCGTTGCCTCCGGCGATCGCTGCAAAGACCGAAGCATCAAGCCCGTCGAGCGAAGCGAGATGGCCAATCGGATCGAACTCCGCCATATCGAAGGGGTAGTCGGTCCCCATCAGCACGTGGTCGGCGCCGAACAGGCGTACCAGCTCGGCGAGCTGATGTGGGGTGAAGACCACGGTATCCACATAGATCTTCTTGAGATAACTGGTCGGCGGGTGCGGGAGATCGGCGCGGGCGTCCGATCGCGCTCCCCAGGCGTGATCGATCCGCCCGCTGTAGGCCGGCAGGTATCCGCCGCCGTGCACTGCCAGAATCTTGACATTGGGATGGCGTTCGAGCACGCCATCGAAAATCAGATAGTGCAGCGCAATCGCGGTGTCGAGCGGGTTGCCGATGACGTTGTTGAAATAGAAACGGCTCAATCGCCTGCCCTCGGTGAATCCATTCGGATGGATGACGACGAGCGCGCCGAGCTCCTCCGCCTTCTTCCAGAAAGCGGAAAACTTCGGATCCGAGAGCTCCCGCCCGGCGACGTTGGTCAGAATCTCCGCGCCCTTCATTCCGAGCGTAGCCATGGCGCGCTCCAGCTCCTTTGCCGCCTCGGTGGCGTCGTTCAGCGGAACGGTGCCGAGCGCGACAAAGCGGTCGGGTCGCTTGGCTACGTATTCCGCCAGGCCCTCGTTGATCATGCGCGCCGCCTTGACCCCGATCTCGACCGGTACGGTGTAGGTGCATTGATTCGGTGCCGGCAGGATGAGCTGCATGTCGATACCCATGTCGTCCATATCGGCGAGCCGCTCGTCATGGGTGGTAATGCGCGACCGGATATCCTCGTCCTGCTTCTGATTGAGGGCCTTGGTACCCGCATCGGCGAAATGCGTGAGCGGCATGCTTGCGGAATCGAGATACGGCTTCACCAACGCGGCAGCGGGCGGGATCGCGACGTGGGAATGGATGTCGATGGTGGTGCTGCGCGGCCTTGCTGTGCGGCCCGGCTTCTGATGCTTGCGCGCGGCCGTCGGTCCGTATCTGTTCCACGGCTCAGGCATTTCCACTGTCCTGTTTTCAAAATACGCCGAGGTGCTGCGCGATCATCGGATCGTCGAGGCTGATCTGGCCGGCCGCTCCCCGAAACACCACGCGCCCGGTATTGATAATGACGATGTCGTCAGCAAGGGCGAGCGTGAGCTTGATGTTCTGCTCGACCAGCACGATGGACTGACCCTCCGCCTTGAGCTGCGCAATGGTGCGTCCGACTTCGGCGACCAGCTGCGGCGCCAGCCCTTCGGAGGGCTCGTCCATCAGCAGCACGCGTGGATTGCCCATCAACGCGCGAGCAATCGCGAGCATCTGCTGCTCGCCTCCTGACAGCGAGCCCGCAAATTGGGAACGGCGCTCCTTCAGCCGAGGAAACAGCTCGAAGACGCGGTCGCGCGACCAGCCGGCGCTCCCGCCATTGCGCGGCGATTGCGCGGCTACCATCAGATTCTCGTCCACGCTCAGGCTGCGGAACATGCGCCGTCCCTGCGGCACGAGACCGATGCCTTTGCGGGCGATCTCGTCGGGGGCAAAGCCGCCAATGGCCTCGCCATAGAGGCTGATGGTCCCGCGCCGCGGCTTGAGCAGGCCGATGATCGCCGACATGCAGGTGGTCTTGCCCGCGCCATTGCGTCCGAGAAGCCCGAGCAGCCGCCCGGCCTGCAGCGAGAACGAGACGCCGTGTAGGACGTGGCTGTCGCCGTAGTAGGCATCGACCCCATCGATGGCGAGCGCGTCAATCGCCAAGGTAGACCTCCCTGGTGCGCGGATCGGCAACCACCTCCGCGCGCGTGCCTTCGACGATGACCTTGCCGTAATGCAGCACGGTGATGCGCTCGGCAAAATCAAGAGCGACATCCATGTTGTGCTCGATCATTACGATCGTCACGTCGCGCGGGATGCCCATGAGCAGATCATGAACCTCGTGCCTCTCGTCGATGGAGAGCCCGGCGAACGGCTCGTCGAGCAGAAGAACCTTTGGGTTCTGCGCGAGTGCCATCGCGATCTCCACTCGCCGTTGCTCGCCATAGGAGGTCTGCGAGAGCGGCCGGGCGGCGATATGGTCGAGACCGACCCGTGCCAGTGCCGCACGCGCGTCGTTGATGATGTGGTGCTGGCGATGGAGCGCGATCAAAGGGCTCCAGCGTAAGGGCGAAACCCCAAGCAATGCCAGGCTGACATTGCGTTCAATGCTATCCCGTGCGAACAGCGTGATGATCTGGTAAGTGCGCGTCATGCCGAGATGCGCGCGCCGGCGGCTCGGCACGCGGGTGATGTCGCGATCGAAGAGGTAGATCGACCCGCTGTCCGGGGTGAGCTCCCCCATGATGAGGTTGAACAGCGTAGTCTTGCCGGCACCATTTGGTCCAATGATCAGGCGCCGCTCTCCCGACTCGACGCGAAGATCGATATCGGAGGCAACCCTGAGACCGCCGAACGATTTGCAGAGACGCCGAACAGCGAGCACGCTCATCGCTTCGAGTCCGGGCTGTTGGCGGCCGCAACGGGGTTGTTCCGGCCTCGCAGCGCGCGCGATCCCATCCGCCACAGCCGCGCCGTGCCGGGTACCAGGCCTTCCGGCATCAGGATGACGATGGCGACAAATATGGCGCCCAGCATGAAGTTCCAACGTTCGATGTAGGCGCTCACGACGTTCTTGACCATGACGACAAGCGCTGCTCCGACGATCGGTCCCAGCAGGGTGCTTGCCCCGCCCGAGATCACCATCAGCAACACCTCGGCCGAGGAGGTCAGGGCCAGTGTCTGCGGACTGATGAACTGATTGTAGTAGACGAACAGGATACCGGCGACGGCGGTGAGCAATCCCGAGAACATGCACGCCCAGAAGCGGATTATCCAGACGTGATAGCCCAGCGCATTCATCCGCCGCGGCTGGTCGCGCGCGCCCGTGAGCGCGGCGCCAAGCGGAGAGCGGACAAACGCGGATACGGCCGCGACGGCGAGAACAAAGATGAACAACGTCGCATAGTAGAATGCCTCCGCCGAGGCCAACGAGAGACCGAAGGGCGACGGTCGCATGGCAACGCTGATGCCGTTATCGCCATTGGTGATGCTGATCCAACGATAGGCCAGGCCCCAAAGGATTTCCCCCAGCGCCAGCGTTATCATGATGAAACCGATACCCGTGGCGCGGAGCGAGAGCGCGGCGAACACGGCAGTGCCCGCCATCGCAATCACCAGCGTACCGATGATCGCCACTGTGTGGCCATGGCCGGCGGCGAGCAGGTAAGCGACACCATAGCAGGCCATACCAAACAACCCGGCATGCCCAAGCGACACGAGTCCGGCATAGCCGACGAGCACGCTCAAGCCGAGGGCAAATATGGCATAGAGCAGGATTTGGCTCGCAACATTGACATAATAGATCCCCGCAACCTCGTACGGGATGGTTGCGAGCGCAGCAAACGCCAAGCCGATTGCAACCTGGCGAGCGGTCATGGCACCTGCCGGCCGAAGAGGCCCTGCGGGCGCAATACCAAAACCAGCAGCATGGGCAGAAAGAGGACGAAATACGCGAGCTCCGGCAGCAGAGCCTGGCCGAAATTATAAATGAACCCGATGATCATGCTGCCGATCAACGAGCCGAGCAGGCTTCCGGTCCCGCCGAGGATCACGACAACGAGGGCCAGCGGCAACATGTCCTGATCGAGACCCGGGTACACCGAAAGGATCGGAGTACCGATCATGCCGGCGAAGCCCGCAAGACCGGCACCGAGCGCAAATACGATGGTGAAAAGTCGTGAAACCCGGATGCCCACCACCCGCGCCATCTCGGGGTCATCGACCCCGGCGCGGATCATCGCGCCGAGTCGCGTGCGATCGAGCATCAGCCAGAGCGCGATCGCAACGCCGACGGCGATCAGGATGATCACCAGCCGATAAGTCGGGAACGAGAGCGCACCGAGGCGAGCGAAACCCTCGAATTCAGGCGGTGTGGCAACCGAAAGCGGGTCGCCTCCCCAGACCATGAGGCAGAGATCGGCGACCATGAACGAGATGCCCAGCGTGACCAGAACCTGCGCCAATTGCTCGCCCGGAAGCCGGCGCAAGAGCAGGCGCTCGATGAGTGCGCCGAAAACCGCGACCAGCAAGGCGCTCATGATCGCCGCGACCCAGAAATTGATCGTAAGGCCGCGGTAACCGATGGCGAACGTGGCGCCCAGATAGGCGCCGAGCATGAACAGCGAGCCGTGCGTGAGATTGGGAATCCGCATCAGCCCGAAGATCAGGGAGAACCCCGCCGACAACAGAAACAACAAGCCGCCGAACGTGATGCTGTTGACCGCCAGCAACAGCCAAAAAGTCATGACCGGCGTCTTCTGCTCGCTCCGCGGATGGGCCGCGGCCATTGCGGCCGCGGGGCTCCTCCCGTCAGCTCAGCTCTTCAAGGGCGGGAAATCACGCGAGTAGACCGGCTGGGCCAGAAATTTCTTCTCATCATAGGTCCAGAACTGACTCACATCCTTGTAGGTTTTCACCGTTTTATTGATGAGCTTGCCAGCCGATTTCTCGCAGCGGCGGACGTAGAAGTCACCGATGACGTTGCCTAAATGATCGAATCTGATCGGTCCGCGCGGCGTGTCGGTGAGCGACACCAACTTCAGTGCCGCCATCAACGCCGCCTTGTCGTCGGACTTTCCGCCTGTCTTCTGCAGGCCGGCTTCGACCACGGCGCAGTTGACATAGAGGCCGGCGGCGTAGAAGCCGGGATCAACACCGTAATCCCGCTGCATTGCCGCGATGAAGCGTTTGTTGCTCTCGGTCTCGAGATCGAGCGTGTAAGGGCAGCAGGAGTAGAGCCCGATGGCCTCGTCGCCTAAACTTCGAAGCAAGGCGTCATCGCCGGCGGTTTCCCCGCCGACTACGGGAAGCTTGAGGCCGAAATTGGCGTACTGCTTCATAAATCGCAGCGGGTTCGATCCGGCAAAACCCTGGCATACGCCGTCGCAATCGCTGATCTGCGCGAGATAGGGAGTGTAATCGGGGGTAACGATCGGCGGCCAGAGCTTCTTGACGATTTTGCCGCCATTGTCCTCGAAGGTCTGCTGGAAGCCGCCCATCTGCTCGTATCCGAAGGCAAAGTCCTCGGAGAGGGTGATGATGCGTTTCAACTTCAGTTCCTTGGCGGCGTAGTCCGCCATGGGGTGCATCGCCTGGGACGAAGTTGCCGAAGCCCGCAGGAAATAGGGATTCGGGCGGCGCTGGGTCAGATCCTCGGCCGCTGCGAGGCTCAGCAACGGCGTCTTGGCCTGGGCGATGTAGTCGGTGATGGCAAGGAGCTCGAACGCGGCAAGCGGTCCAAGGATAACGTCAACATGATCGCGCTCGACCAGCTCTTGTGCCTTGGTCTTGGCGCCCGCGGGATTGCCCCCGGTATCGGCGGAGATCAATTCGGCCTTGCGCCCCGCCAGCGTGTAGTTCTTCTCCTTCAAAAAGATGACGACCCCTTGCTCCATCTGAATACCGCCTTGGGCAAGGGGGCCGGTCTTGACCGTAAGCAGACCAATCTTGAGCGGCGCCGCTTGTGCCTGCACGCGAGGAGCCTTCATGGCAGCCAGACCCGCGCCGGTTCCGGCCAGCCCTTTCAATACGCGTCTACGGTCCAGTCTCATTATCAGTGTTCCTCCCGTAACCAACTGTTCTTGTCACTTCCCTGCACAATGGCGCAAAATTGCCTCGACCGCCACCCCAGGCGCCGTTCCCGCGTCATTCGGCGCATGCCAGCCCACTGCCTCGGGACCGGCAGCCTATTTTTTCTGCGGAATAATGGGCAGCAGCAGGTACGGCTGTTTGTCGCGGCCGAAATGCAGGGTCGTAACCCCGCCGAAGATCTCATGGGGACGATCCAGCGAATCGTCATGCAGGAACGGTCCGCAGCCCGTGAGCTCGTTCTTGAAGTTCGACAGCTTGCCTCCGCTCGGGCCGGGATAGACATAGTCCTTGCCCCGAACAGTGAGACCCACGCGGTAGCCCGCGGGGACTACTACGGAGGTCGGCCAGATCTCGATGTCGAGCTCGACTACCTCGCCCTTCCTGAGCGGCTGCGCCTTGTCGTGCGTGTGATAGGGCCGATAGGGCAGTGAAACCTTCTTGTCGAGCTTGCGGTGGGAGGCGCGCAGCCAGCCCTGGCCAACCGGGGTGTGCGGATCGATGGCCCCCTGGAACACGACCTCCTTGAGGTCACCCGTGAACACGCGCAATACCGCGAAAAGGTCGGCGTCGGGGGTCGAGGATGACACCAACAGCTTGAGCGCCGAAGGTCCCGTTATTTCCGTCTCGTGCTCAAATGGAGCGGTGAGGAAGGTGAGGCCATCGCCCAGCGCCTCGAAGCGGCGATCCGCTTTGGCTGAGATCCGTTGCTGTGCAAGGGCGCCGTTTGTGGGGTCAAGATAGAGCCTGGTCCATTTGGTGCGCTTGAGCGGCCATTCATTCTCGGCCCGTTCGGCGAATCCATCGATGTGCCGCACCTGCAACAGGACGCGCGGCTGCTTCTCGAAGCCGTTGTTCTTTCCATGCAGGAAATGATCGAAAAACCGCAGCTGCAGCTTGCGCCCGTAGTCCGTGTAGAAATGCGTCCAGTGCTCGATGCCGTGCACTTCAAGCCACTTCTGCTTC
>CAWJDY010000052.1:0-136208 GCA_963841705.1 uncultured Alphaproteobacteria bacterium | reverse complement strand
CAGCTCTTAAATCAGAGCCGATCGCTGGCTCAATCGAGGCGGCGCGCTGAACCGGCGCCGGGAACCGTAGGGTGGTTAGTTAGCCGCAGAAGTCGGCTACGCGTAGCCGCTTTCCAGGACGTAACCCACCGCAACAGGCGGACACATCCGATGCTGGATCGGCGGGTTACGCCAGCGAGCCGGCTCGCTGGCTAGGGCGTGTGCTCATTAACGCGGACCGGAGGTCCGCTTTCGGGGCAAACCGGAAAACATTGCTCCCTCCGAGACTTTCCGGTTTTGTGCTTTGTGCAGGTTTTCGGCCGCCGGTCGGCGGAGCGCGTGGTTAGATCGTCGTTGCCGGCGGCCGAAAACCTGCACAAATCCGGACAAACCGGACCCGAAGGTGGAGGCGCTAGCCGAGGTTTTTGTCATGAAAAACGGCTTTGCGAGTCTCGCCGAATTTGACGACGTGTCGACGAATATCTCGATGATCATGTCGGGTATTGACCAGCAGACCAAGACGTTCACCGAGCCACCGGAACAGATCAAGAAAGACATCGCCGCGCTTAAGGCCGACAAATCCTTCCCGGAGGCGGAAAAGAAAGAGGGCCTGGCGCAGCTCGAGGCTGCGCTAAAGAACGCAAAGCCCATTCAGTTCAAGGAAAACATCGCGCTCGTGCTAAAGTACTTTGATAGGCTCGCGGAGCTCATGCAGGAGCAGGGACCTGCGGACTAGAAATCCGCAGGCGGCTGACGCCGTCGCCAGCGCGCGCCGGCTGGCGCCGCGCCGAACACACGCTATATCGTCCGGAAAGATTGTCATGGAAGGGCCGAACTCGCTGACGCGATCAATGTCGCGGTGGTTCGCGCGAGGTAGATTCGACGATACGAAATCGGCTCAAGCCGTTCAGCTACGAGCGCCGCAAAGCTCCGGCGATCGTTCGCAGCCCGAACTACCTTTCCGTTGAAGCGTTGTTGCTGTCCCGTACCTACATCGACCCATTCCGCAGCGAGCGCAGCCGGGTTACCGCTGACCGCCCGACCGCGGAAATCGCGGCCACCTGACGATGAAGCCAATTCGCCCGCCGGGTGGCTACGGCGACATCCTGCGAAACGTTGGCGGTTGGATCGGGCACACGGTACACTCGTAATTCTGGATTGACATAGGCGTGGCTTGGCGGCGAGGGGACGGACGACCACACGAGTTCGGCACGTGCGAACAGTTCGTTGTAAAACCGCTGGCGGCGCAGCAAGTCCTCTTGTCGCGCGTGTGAAACTGAATGAATGCCGGCACGGAAGTACCGCTCATACTTGGGTTCCGCGACCACGACATAATCGACGCCTGCCGTCTTCAAATGGTCAATCGTTGGCGCGCGATCGGAGACCGACCCTGTCCTGACTATCTGTGCCTGGATTCGGCTCTGGCGCGGAAAGCGCCATGGGTCGCCCACTCCATCCAGGGCAGTATAGTCTTCCGCCAGAATTGCCGTTTGTTCTCCCAGATGCAGCGCCGCCCATTCCCGAAGGCGCTGACGGCTGTCGTCGGCGAACTGCATATTAAGACGCCAACACTGCGCCCCTTGCGTTGCCCCGATCAGCCCCAGACAGGTTACGAACGCCGCCTGCTTAAACCATCTTGGCTGTTTCGTCCTGCGCAGGCCAGAGGCCATTAGCTGGCCGGCGACGAAGTAGCTCAGCACGGTTATCGGCAAAGCGTAGCGAGGAAACGGAAACGCGCTGTAGCAGAGCACGACGGCGAATGTCAGCAGGAATGCACCCGGTACCGCCGTCGAACGGTTCAGCAGTCCACGCGGCGCCGACGAGGCTATGCCGATGGCCATAAACAGCCACACATGGGGCATCAATTCACTGATGCTGACTTGGAGAGAAAAAATGTTGGGGACGCCAAGGGCAAGCTCTTCGTGACCCGTCGTCGCGTGGAAAAATTCCCCGACGATCCTTTCCAAGGCCGCCGGCCCAAGTCGAGGCAGCAAGAAGTTCTCGAATGCACGGAAGTTGATTGTGAGAATGCTCGCCACCGCCGGAATGGTGAATGCAACTAAGCGCAGGAACAGTGATCGTGGCTCGATCCTCGGTGCGAGAAATATGGCGGCCAAGCATGGTCCGACTGCGGCCAACCCGATATATTTGCCGCTGATCGCGGCAGCACACCCGGTGCCCATCACGACAGCCGCAGCGCACTGCGCCGATCGCTTGTTGGTGGCGACGAGCCGGCTCGCCCCCGCCAGTGCGACCGCCAGGCCCGCAAGCAGGGCGGTATCTTCCTTGAAAAAGTGCGCATAGACATCCAACGCCGGACATAGCGCCGCCATGCTGCCGCACATCAATAGCCCTTGGTAACCTGCGTAGAAGTAGCCGGCGATCGCGAGGGCGAACACGGCTATTGCGGCGAGTGCAGCCGAAGTCCATCGCCCCGCGATCGCCATCGCGCGTTCGTCGTTGTGCAAACCGAGTCCGACCCGGACCGCATTTGCCGCTTCCAACATCAGGAGCGGGTGGTTGAAGTTCCGGCTCTGAGCGGGGTGCATCAGTTGCGCCACTTTACCAGGCTCGTCGGGATGATAATCGAGTGGAAAATCGTTGTTTCGGGTAAACATCCAGAGCGACGCGCTTGCCAACAGCAATGCCAGCGCAAACGGCGCCACCACCAGAAGCCTTCGACGATATCGGTTCTCGGTATCACCGCCTTGCGGTGGGACCGGGGCCGCGTATTTGGGGGTAATGGGCATCGGTGAGTCTTGCTCAAGGCGAAACCGGTTCCGCTTTACCGCCGCCGCACCGCCGAGCAGCCTCACGAACGCAAGTCGTCTTAATTGATGGAAGAACGGCATCTGACCCCCGAGCTCCCGAGCCAGGAGCACACGGCAGGATATCGAATTGGCAGGGATCAGTCAGCGGGTAGGGAAGCGATTGTGCAACCAGCAGATTTCGCTTGCTCCGGCGGCCCCGTCCCGGCCCTTCCTCAGGACCTTAAACTGCCGGGCAACGGCTCGCATACGGCAGCATAAAGTTGCCGTTGATACCCGAGGTGGGAGCCGTATGCGGGAAAGCCGCACGTACGGTTCTGTGCGGGGGGCGCGCGATGAAACGCGCGTCCCTACCGCTACGCACGAAATTTTGCTGCAGTGCATTAGTCCGGTTTTGTGCAGGTTTTCGGCCGCCGGCAACGATGATCTAACAACGCGCTCCGGCGACCGGCGGCCGAAAAGCGCCAAGGCACGAAGGGTGAGCGCAGCCTCGTGGCCGTTATGACCGCTCTCGAAAACAGGACCAGACCCAGACTGGGCACTACGTTTTGGGCCGCCCGAAAGGGGCCAATCCTACTTCAGCGCTGACGGCGCCTCGCCTGACCACCCCAATAGGGGTTCTCGAATTGGTTCTGGGTGCAGAACCCACCGTTCCCCGAAATCGCGGCCATGCATTGCTGGAAGGAATAGAAGCCGCAGTTCGTTCCACCTCCCATACCACTGTACTGGGCGCACCACGGTGCAGCATGCGCCGCATTGTGGCCCAGCAATAGAACGGCGAAGACGACAGATACCACGACGACTCTCGGCATGAATTCCTCCTTATAACGACGAGAGAGCTCGACCAAAGAAAAACAGAGGAGCCTGGGCAGATAAAAGCTAGGCCGCCTTGTCGATTTCTTTCAACAAGCACACGGAGATTTGTTGGTTTGTGAAGCGCCGTAGCTGGCGCGACGCGGGGTGAATCAAACTGAGCGCCAAAGCGCTTGGGCTAGACGTGCCATTCAGCGAGCTGCGACCGCTTTGCAGCCCAGAAGCTGCTCGGCGTTTGTCAAACAAACGGCCTTGCGCACCTTTTCGTCGAGCGGGACGGAGTCCATGAACTCGCCCGCTTCTTCTATCGATTCAAAGGGATGGTCTGCCGAGAACATCACACGCTCCGTTCCGAGCGCGCTGAGCGTGCATGCGAGCGGGTCGGCGGAAAACATGCCCGATGTGGTCACCCAGATATTTTCCCGGATGTAGGCAGAAGGCGGCTTCTTGAGCTTGAGGCCGTACAACTTGGCTCTGCTGTCGAACCTCCAGAGGAGGAACGGCAATGTCTCTCCGAGATGGCCCAGCACCACCTTGGCGCGAGGGAATTGGTCGAACACTCCGTTCATGACCAGTCGCAACGCGTGCGTGCCGGTCTCTACGCCCCACTCCCACATCGCACGTTTGAGAGCCCTGCAATCGGCAAGCGCGGGATACGGCGAAACCGGATCGGCGGGATGGATGTAGACAGGCGCGTTGATCGCTTGCGCGCGTTCCCAGAACGGGTCGAGGGCAGGGTGGTCCAGGTACTGGCCGTGGGTATGCCCATTGATCAGAGCACCGCTGAATTTCAGATCCCGAACGCACCTCTCCAGCTCATCCGCGGCTGCGCGTGGATCCTGCATCGGCAAATGCGCGAAGCCCCCGAGGCGCTGAGGATGTTTGTGTATTTGCCCGGCAAGCCAGTCGTTTCCCGCGCGCGCTTTGCGCACGGCGGTCGCCCTATCGGCCTCGGCCTGGACGCCCGGTCCGGCAAGCGACACGATCGCCGCCGCAATGCCCGCCTTGTCCATCGCTTCCAGGCGGCCGCTGCCGAGATCCGACAACAGAGCGAGCAGTCTTTTGGAAGCGCTGGGCGCGACATCCCGCATTGTCGGTTCCCAATATTCTTCGAACCCGGGAATCATGCAGTGCTCCTCGAGCGCTATCTTTTGCAAGGCTGGCTCCCCCGTTGGGTCGTAGGGCTCGACGTCATTCCGGGGCGCAGGAAAATCGGCCGTGCCGATTTTCCTGCGAGCCCGGAATCCATAACCCCAAGCAGTGATGTCTGCCACCGCAGCGTAACCACTTTCATCACTGCACGGCCTGTGGTTATGGATTCCGGGCTCCGCTCGCACTCGGACGGCGCGAAGCGCCGATCCGAGCGCTCGCGGCCCCGGAATGACGGGCTAGAGTAGTTTGTGATGCAGTACTCGGCTACATGTAGCCGACTTGTACGGCGTAACCCACCGCGATACGAGGACACATCTGAGGCCGATCGGCGGGTTACGCAAGCGAGCCGGCTGGAGCCGGCAACCGATCTCGGGTTTACCCGAGATCGGCAAACAACGATTGCCCAAGTCGGCTATAGCCGACTTGGGCTCGCTAACCCGCCCTACCAATCAGTGCGGAGGCGCCTTGTCTGAGCCAGGGAATGCACTAATAACTGCGGCAACCAAAACGAACCGATCGCGTCCAGGATCGCTGGCTGGCGCGCGCTGGCTGCACTGGTCATCCCTCGCGTTCTCTTTCCTGTGCCTCGCGGCTTCCGCCGTGCCGTCGCCCCTCCTCGCCGCCGACCAGGTCAGGATCGGCGTTGCCCGAACCATCAGCGACGCGGGCTATTACATCGCCGACGCCATGGGGTTCTTCCGCGACGAAGGGCTTGCCGTCTCGATTGTCCCTTTCAATTCGGCGGCGCAGATGGTGGCGCCGCTCGGCACCGGCGAGCTCGAGGTCGGCGGGGGAACCGTATCGGCGGGCTTATACAATGCGGTCGGGCGCGGCATCGCCATCAAGATCGTTGCCGACCAGGCCTCGATCAGGCCGGGGTACGGGTTTTCCTCGCTTCTGGTGCGCAAGGACCATATCGATTCGAGGCGCTACAAAGACTTTGCCGATCTCAAAGGCATGAAGGTCGCAGTGGGCGCGCCGGGCACCGGCAGCGCGTCCGCGCTCAACCAGGCGCTCAAGAGGGGCGGACTGAGATTCAGCGATGTCGATGTCGTCTATCTCGGCTTCCCCGAGCATCTGCCGGCCTACAAGAACAAGGGGATCGATGCGAGCATCACCAACGAGCCGACCATGACCCGCACCGTCGAGCAGGGTGTCGCCGTTCGAATTGCGGGCAATGACGTGATCTATCCCGGGCAGCAGACCGCGGTGATGTTCTACTCCGATCACTTCATCAATGAGCGGCGCGCGCTCGCCGAAGGCTTCATGCGCGCCTACATCCGCGGCGTGCGCGTCTACAACGATGCCCTCAAGGACGGCCGGCTGGCAGGGCCGCGGGCGAATGATGTGATTCCGATCCTCACCAGATACACTGCGATCAAGGACGAGAGCCTGTTCCGCCGCCTCGTCCCGAGCTGGGTCGATCCGAACGGGGAAGTTCATGTGGCGAGCCTGAAGAACGACCTCGACTTCTTCCGCGAGCTTGGGCTCATCGAGAAGAAGGACATCAGCGTCGATGCCGTGGTGGACGGCTCGTTTGCCAAGGCCGCGGTCGCGCGGCTCGGGCCATATCAACCCGCCGGGAATTAGGGCATCATTCGATTGCGTCGGACGCGTCGTGGCCGCATGACGCTGATAACCTGCGATTCCTCATCGAAAAATGCTCTAAGATCAGAACGAGCGAATTGCCATGACCCCGCACGAGCAGAACGAGCTGTTGACCCGGACCGGCCCCGGCACGCCCACGGGAAACCTGCTGCGGCGTTATTGGATTCCGGCGCTGCTAGCGGATGAGGTGCCCGAGCCCGACTGCCCGCCGGTCCGCGTCAAGCTGTTATCAGAGCGCCTCCTCGCGTTCCGCGACACGCAGGGCAAGGTAGGCATCATCGACGAGTTCTGCGCCCATCGTGGGGTATCGCTGTGGTTCGGGCGCAATGAGGAGAATGGGCTGCGCTGCCCCTATCACGGCTGGAAATACGATGTGGGCGGGCAATGCGTGGAGATTCCCTCGGAGCCGGTCGAGAGCGGGTTCTGCAAGAAGATCAGGCTCAAGTCCTATCCCTGTGTCGAGCTGGGCGACGTGATCTGGGCCTATATGGGGCCGACGGAGCTCAAGCCGCCGCTCCCGGCATTCGAGTGGGCGCGGGTGCCGCACGCGCACCGGTTCGTCACCAAGCGCACGCAGGACTGCAATTACCTCCAGGCCATGGAAGGCGGCATCGATTCCGCCCACGTCTCCTTCCTGCATCGCCACGAGCTGCGCAGCGATTCGCTCCATGTCGGCAAGGGAGCGGAATTGACGCGGGAAACCGACGCGCGCTTCGAAGTGGTCGAGACCAAGGGCGGCATGGTCATCGGCGTGCGCCGGCCGGCGCCGAACGGTCAGCTCTATTGGCGCATCACCCAGTGGATCATGCCGTTTCACTCCATGATCCCGCCCTACGGCGACAACGCGCTCAACGGGCACGCCTGGGTGCCGATCGATGACGAGAGCTGCATGGCGTGGTGCTTCACCCACCATCCCACGCGCACGCTCACCCCGCATGAGCTGGAGCTCATGCGCAACGGCGGCGGCATCCATGTGAAATTGATCCCGGGGAGCTTCCGGCCGATGGTCAACAAGGACAACGACTATATGATCGATCGCGACGCGCAGCGCGCCAACAAGACCTATTGCGGGGTCGTCGGGATCGCGATGCAGGATGCGGCGATTCAGGAGAGCATGGGCCCGATCCAGGATCGCAGCAAAGAGAACTTGGTTTCCACCGACAACGGCGTGATCATGGCGCGCATCCGCCTGCGCAAGGCGGCGCTGGCGGCCGAGCAGGGATGCGAGCCCGACGGGCTCGACCCCGCGACCCACGCGGTGCGTTCGGCCTCCATCGTGCTGCCGCAGGACGCGAGCTTCATCGAAGCGGCCGCCGACGCGCTCAACGTGCGCGAGGGCGTCGCCCACACCTCGGTGTAGGGGCGGCTTTACGCCGGGATTATGTTGCAACGTAGAACAGGGATGATGCCGTGCGTGAAATGTCGGTTCGAGAGGCCAATCAAAACTTCTCGCAAGTCATTGCCGCTGCCGAGCGTGGCGAGACGATCGTGATAACCAAGAACGGCGTTCCCGTCGCTCGAATCTCGCCGCAAACCACGGATCGCGCGAGCGACCCGCAGTGGCGATCGGCATTCGCCGCGCTGAAAAAGAGCCTGCAGTCGAAACGTCGGAAGGGGTTACCGCGTCGGAGCCATCACTGAGGAAGACAAGTACGGCAGCGATCCCGCATGATGCGGGTCAGGCTTTCGGATCAGTGTCCTTCGGGCCTTTGCTTTTGGGCACCCAGCTGTAGCCCTTGGCTCTGAGCTTCTGCGCCAGCGGCGTCTCAGCAAACATGTTCTTGATGGTCTTCGCCGAAGCCTTTCCAATTCGCTCGTAACGAGCTGTTCTTTCCGTCCCGGTACTGTCCTTCGGTGCCGTATCCTTCACTGCCATCTTTTACTCCGTTAGTTAGCTGGTTGGCTGGTTGTCGTCTGGGGGTTGTCGCTGCGTCGCGTTCAGCTCTGCGCAGCACCAGCTTGGCGCTGTATACGTGCTGCCTGCTCTGTCCCTTCAGGCCCACAAAGGCACGTCAACCGTTGGTCATCTCAACTTGACTGCTTCAGGGTCAAAGCTCCAGGTTTCGCCATCGACTTTCTTCGCCGCCGAGAGATCGAGCTTCTGCTGTACGGGGGGCGGTACCGGATAGATCTTCAGCTCGCCGGCGCGTCGGCCCAGCTCCAGATAGCGCTGCAACTCGGGGGCCGAGAACGACACGCGGATATTGGCCAGGCTTGTTGCACCCCATTGCGGATCATAGGCAGTGGTCTTCTCGACGACGCTCTTGCTCAGCTGCCGGGCGACTTCGGGTTCCTGAAACCACACGTTTGCCTGATCTCGGTGCGTGGCTGCATAGAGCAGAGCCTCCTTGTGCGCCCGAAGGAAGCGCTCCGCTGCCTGCGGATGGGCCTTCTTGAAGTCGTCGCGCATCGGGATGACCATGGTCAGCGCGGTGTCCTCCGCAACCACCCGAGCCAGGCCTTTTTCGACGAAATTCTCGACCCAAGGATCCCAGACAAAAGCCGCATCGATCTTGCCGGCACGGATGGCGTCCGAGAGGTCCGCGAATCCCATATTCGTCACTTCGACATCGCTGCCGGGCTTCAGCTGTGCCTTCTCGAGCATCGCCAATGCCGAAAGATAGATCGAGCTCCCCACGGGTCCGTAGAGTTGCTTGCCCTTCAGATCTGCCAGCGTTTTGATGTCCGATTTTGTGGATGCAACGATCGCTCCGCGGAACACGGATTGACGACCTATCACAGTTATCGGCGCGTTCACCGCCGCCAATGAAACCGACGGCATGTCGCCGATGAAGCCGACGTCCAAGGCTCCGGAAATAAGCGCCTCGTTCACGGCCGGACCGAACGAGAACATGGTGAACTCGCCCTTGAGCCCGTTTCGCTCGAGAATGTCGGTTCGCTGCAGGACGTGCGCAATCTGTGCCTCCACGGTTGTTGTAGGTTGCCAGCCGATGCGGACCGGAATGGAGTCCTGCTGCGCGCGCGCGTCGGTGCCGTGAAGCACGCCCGCGCAGAGAGCCAGAGCGGTCAAGCCAGCGAGCCGCATATGCGCGATGCCGGGAGTAAACATGCTGGGATCTCCTCTTCAATTTCGAAATCAGGTTGCTTGCTGCAGGCGTGCGGCGTTGGTCCCCTCATCATGCCATTGCGGCTTGAGAGAATCCCACAGTTCCTGGGTCAAGTTGATGAAATCCGGGAGCGATCGGGTCCTCGATGTCCGCGGGCGTGGCAGCCCTACCTGGTGGATGCTGCGAACGTTGCCCGGATGGGAGCTCATGACGACAATGCGATCGGCGAGAAAGACCGCTTCCTCGATGCTGTGCGTCACGAATACAACGGTGCGGTTCGCATCCGCCACGATCCTGGCAAGCTCTTCCTGCAGCAGCACGCGGGTCTGGGCGTCCAGCGCGCCAAACGGCTCGTCCATCAGGAGGATGTCGGGATCGGGTGCGAGCGCCCGCGCTATGGCCGCCCGCTGTTTCATACCTCCGGAAACCTCATAGGGATAACGGTCCTCGAACCCGTCCAGCTTGACGAGGGCGAGGAAGTTGCGCGCAACTCGCGCGCGCTCGGCGGGCGCGACCCCCTGGGCCTTGAGCCCAAACTCGACGTTTTTCTGAATCGTCATCCAGGGAAAGAGGGCATAGTCCTGAAACACGACAGTTCGCCGTCGATCGGGCTTCGACACTGGAATGCCTTCGTGCAGCACCTGGCCCGCGGTGGGTCGCAAAAAGCCGGCAATAACATTGAGGAGCGTCGACTTTCCACATCCTGAGGGACCGAGGAGCACGACGAGCTCTCCCTCGCTGATATCTATGCTGACATCCTCCAAGGCTCTGAGAACGTCGGCTCGCCCGCGGAGAGCAAAGTCCTTCGACACGTGATCGATTTTCAGCTGCGGCACCGGTTCACGTCGCCTTTGAGGACTCTTGCCAGGGCACCAGTCTGCGCTCGATTGCGGTCATCACTGCGTTCATGGCAAAGCCGATGATGCCTATCACCATCATGCCGGTGACCACGTATTGGGTCTGCAGGAGCAGACGGCTCTGCTGAATCATATAGCCGAGACCGGAATGGGCGGCGATGAGCTCAGCCGCCACAACGCACATCCAGCCGACCCCGAGGGCGATCCTGAGACCGGGAAAGATTACCGGGAGGGCGCCAGGGATCAGGACATCCCAGATCAGCATGCCAGGGGTTGCGCCAAGACAAAGGGCGGCATTGATCTGGGTTCGTTCGATGTTGCGAACTGCCGAGTAAGTGCTGACAAAGACGGGAAAGACCGCGCCGATAAAGACGAGGAAGTAGCTTGGCGCATTGCCCACGCCAAACCAGAGGATTGCCAATGGCGTCCAGGCAATCGGCGGAATCGGTCGAAGAGCTTCGACCAGCGGCTTGACGAAGTCGGCGAGGGTGCGAAACCAGCCAAGCACGACGCCCAGCGTCAAACCGACCAGGGTAGCCACGGCAAAGCCGACCAGCACCCGCTCGATGCTGGCGCTCACGTGTCGGAGAAGCGTTCCGCTGCGCAGGAGATCGCCGGCAGCCCAGAACAGCGTGGTCGGGGACGGAAGCAGCACGCCGTTGATCAAGCCGGCTGAGGCAAGGAGCTCCCACGCGGTAAGGAACACGGCAAAGCCCATTATGCTGCGCAGGATTTTTCCGCTCGCCTGCCAGACCGCGAGCGGGGCGCGGCTGATTGCCGACAAGGTTGTCCGAGCCTCCGGCTTCTGTAGCAGTGGATCAGCCCTCGTTGGATCCCTGACGCATTGTGCGGCGATATCCGTTCTCTGTCACGCGCCGTGACAGGCCTGGCCGGCTTTCACACCTGCCGTAGGCCGGCAGGGCTCATGCCTCTCTCCTCGCTTGTGGAAGGTGCTCGTTGTACGACCTTCAAGAGAGCTTCAACTGTCTGCACGACGGAAGTGCTTGCCTTCTCCAACAAGATTAAGCTCGGGTATCAGCACACGGCGTCTGTCCATGGATTTTACATATCCAATACGGAACACCTCCTTGCCTTCGTTCCGCAGAATTGAGATGGCGATATCGGAATCGGTGTTGCCGACGATCGCGCAGAAGCCGATACCCATGTTGAACACCTCGAACATCCGCGCATCGTCCACCTTTTCCAACTTTTGAATAAGCGAAAAAATCGCCGGCGTTGGAGGAAGATGCTCGATGACATACTCTGCTCTGGTTTGAACCCGCAGCAGGTTCAAGAGGCCGTCGCTGGTAATGTGAATCAGCGCCTTGACCGATTTGACCTGCTTTAGAAGCTCAAGAGCTTCTTTGACATAGATGTAAGTGGGTCGGAGCAGCTCGTCTCCAAGATTGCGCTCCAGCTCGGGAAACTGATGCGAAAGACCATACTTGTTGTTATCCAAAAACGCCTGCCGAGCCAGAGACAAGCCGTTGCTATGAATCCCGTTGCTTGCAACACCGATGACCACGTCGCCAGGCTCGATATTTTGCCCAATCAGGATCTTGTCCAATGGCACCCGCCCGATCGCAGTGCCAGCCAGGTCAAACCCGTCGATCATATCTCGTAGTTGAGCGGTCTCTCCGCCACAGATCGAGATCCCGGCGAGCTTGGCGCCTTCAGCAAGACCGATGGCGAGATCGTCCATGAAATCCGCGTCTACTTTCTTGGTCGCGAGGTAATCGACCATTGAGACAGGCTCTGCCCCGACACAGAGCAGATCGTTTACGTTCATTGCCACACAATCAATTCCGATGGTTTTATACTTGTTCAGCCGATGGGCGATCATGGCCTTGGAGCCGACGCCGTCGGTCGTTATCGCAACTCCTTGACCGCCCATGTCCACCACGTTGGCAAAGTAGCCTATCCCCAGCTTGACAGCTCCAAAGCTGCCATCGGGGGGCCATGTATCCTCGATACGGGCAGAAAGCTTTTTCAGACCGGCATCGGCTTCATCGGTATCAACGCCCGCATCCTTATAACTGTCGTGAACCAGTCGCACGGTACCACTCGTTCTCGCTTTGGCGGCTTGGATCATAGCATTCCTCGGTGGCTTTGTAGCGGTGGTCTGATGCGTTCGTTGCATTCACGCATCGGACGCGTTGGGTTCATCTCGATCCGGAGGCGTACAGGGAACGCGACCTTGGACCGACGAGGGTTGGCTCCTGCCTCCAGGGCTTGAAAGAGATGCACAACTTACGGAACGAACCCCGGTCAGGGCCTCGGATTGCCCCTCGATTCCGAGGCTCGAATTTGAATCCTGCTTCGCAAGTTTGCAACCGAGCCTGTGGAGGAAACCGCGGCCAGCGCAGGACCATCGCCGATGGGTTGCCGTCCCGGCCAAGCGAGCCCGGCTCCGGCCCCCGCGTACGCGGGGGCGGGACCGAGTAATCCACGGCCGGCGTGAATGCACAAACCGCTTTGGTTACTGGATTCCGGGTCGCCAACTATCGTGGGTGCCCGCAGTCTATCCCAGTTCTATACCGGCTTGTCATCTTTCCTGGCCCGCACCACCTTCATGCCTGAGGTGCTTCATGTTCGAGAAAGCAGAAATCGATGCCGAATTGCATGCGCGGCTTAAGGCCGCCGGGTTCAATCCGCTCGACCCGAAGGTGCAGGCGATCAATGCGATTGTGAGCGCCTACTACGCCGAAAAGACCGCGAAGGTTTTGCAACAGGTTCAGGACGTTCTTAATTGCCTGACCTAGGCTTAGGCTAAGGCTAATTCCCTGAGAAGAAAAACCATCTCTCTCTGGTTCACTTCTCCTTCCCCAGGCTTTCCGGGAACTCATCAAAATCAAACCCGCGGAAATCCTCAAAGCCCTGCCAATGCGCCGCGATGTCGGCGCGGAAGAGATCGCGGGTGAGTGCGCGCGCCAGCTTGGGGACGAGATATCTCATCGGGCGGATGGCTGCGCCGCTCGGGCCGAAGCTCAGCGTCGAGGCAAAATTGAAGCAGTGGATGTTGCTTAGCTCCGGGGCAGCTCCCGGCACCCGCTCGACGAACGCGAACGACGGTGAGAGGTAGGGGTAGAGCCCGAGCCGCGTGTTTTCCTCGTCGGGAGGAGGCTTGAAGCGATCGTTCCAGGTCGCGATGTGGTCGGCGAAGCAGGCAAGCTCCGGCCGCAGCCGATGGTCCACTTCGACCCCCGTGCCGGCGATGATGAAATCGGCGAAGGCGCGGCCTTCCGCGGTGTCGATCGCGACGCGGCCGTCCCCCACGCTCAGGCGCTGCCATGGCCTGCCGGTGAGCATGCGATAGTTGGGGAAACGCGAGACGCGGCTCCAAGCGTCCTTGGTGAAAGGCTCGCGCAGCTCCAAAAAATAGCTGAGAAAGCGCCAGCGCCACAGGTCGTCCATCTCGCCGATGTGGCGCATGAAGCCGGCAAACGCGGCCCAGCGGTAGGGCTGGATCGATTGCACGCGCGGGCGGCGGCAATACTGGTCCACTGCAGAGGCGCCATGCTCGAGCGCGGCCGCAGCGTTGTCCATCGCGGTGGCGGCGGCTCCCAGCACCGCGACGTGCTTGCCGCGCAGCGCTGCAAAATCGATCCTCTCGCTCGCATGCGCCCAAAACTGTTTCGGCAGGTCGCGCAGCAGCGCAGGCGTGTACCAGCACCCGCCGCCCTCCATGCCCGTTGCCAGCACGATCTTGCGCGCGAGCAGGACTTCCCTGCCGGCCGCTGTTTCGACCTCGGCTGCGAGATATTCCCCATGCGGCAGGATCTGTTTCAACAGGACGCCGTTGCGAACTGGCAGCTTCAGAACCCGGCGGATCCAGCCGAGATAGCGCGGCCATTCCGTCCGGGGGATCTGATCCACCTCCTGCCACGCGGCCTGCCCGAACTGCGCTTCGTACCAGGCTTTGAACGTCAGGCTCGGAAGCCCGAGGTCGGGACCGGTGAGCTGCTTCGGCGTTCGCAAGGTGTGCATGCGGGCATGGCTGAGCCAGGGGCCTTCGTGCCCCTCCGGCAGCGCATCGATGCACAGCACGTTGTCGACATGGTCCCGCATCAGGCCGAAGCTGATTGCGAGGCCCGACTGCCCCGCTCCAACCACGAGCGCGTTGAGGATCGGCTCGCCGTTCTCGGTACGATGGGGCAACACCCATGGACGCTGGGGGAAATCAAGGAGCGCGCGCTCCTCTCCCGCGCGCTCTTCCAGCAACCGCAAGCGCTCCGCCGCGTCGCGAAGGGGTGTGGGCATTCGCGAAATATGCGCGGCCGCTAGGCCGCGCTCTATACCTCCCCCTGCAAGGGGGAGAGCCTGCCCCGGACTTGATCCGGGGTCGACAGCATTTGCCCCGGTCCTCCCTCTTTCAGGGCAGGGCTATCGCATTTGCCTCCGAGAACCGTCTGCCACGCCATACTGGAACGCCCATGCCCGTCATTCCGGCCGAGCGAGCCGGGCTCCGCCCGGCAAGCGAGAGCCGGAATCCAGTAACCAAAGCAGTTTGGGCATTCACGCCGGCCATGGATTACTGGGTCCCGGCTCGCGCGAGCCCGGTTTAAGCCGGGCTCGCTTGGCCGGGACGACAGCCCATATGCGATAGCCCTGCCTTTCAGGGGGAGGTATTGCGGAGTTTGCTGCACCGCCGAGTTCATTTTCGAAAGGCTGCACCGAATGGCTTAGGCAGCAGTCCGAGCTTTCTGTGCGTGCCGAGGCTCGCTCACCAGAGCTCCGCTACGCTGCTTTCTCCGTGGTCGGGTCGATCATCTTGCGTACTTCGGTGATCTTGGTTGCGGGAAAGCCGCTGATCTCGGCGTGCTTGCGAATGATGGCTTCGTCCTTGGCGAGATACACGCAGAACGTCTTGTTGTCCGCGACGTAGCTCTCGACCCATTGGATGTCGGGGCCGAGCTGATGCAGCACCTCGTTTGACTTGGCGGCTGCGGCTCTCAGCTGATCGCGCTCGAACGTCCCCACCTTGGGGATGTCGCGCTCGATGATGAACTTGCTCAATGCCATCTCACTCTCCTTGCACTTACTGGATCTTCCATTGGGGCGCACAGAATCGATCAAGCCCGCTGCGGGCCATGATCGCCTCGGCGCATCGCTGCGCGTCGGCAAGCGTGCGATTCTCGTCGATGGATTGCAAGCGGCCGTCCGCCAGCAGGATGTTGCCGTCGACCAGGACGGTGTGGGCGCCGCCGCGCGAGCTGAACACCAGGTTGGCGACCGGATTGATGACCGGCGCCCAGTCCGCAGCCAGCATGCGGAACATGGTGATGTCGGCTTTCTTGCCCGCTTCGAGCGAGCCGGTCTCGCTATCGAGACCAATCGCGGCAGCCGCTCTGATGGTCGCCATCTCCAGCGCCGTTTCCGGCGGCACCGAGGTGGCATCGAGGCGATAGGTCTTGGCTCCGCCCGCGAACAGATAGAGCTGGCGGGCCACATCGATGTAGTTGCTGGCCATGGCGGAACCGGACCCAAGGGTCACGTTGGCGCCGAATGCGAGGAGCTCGGGATAACGGCCGAACTCGAGGCTCCCGGTGCCGAGGCGGTGGGACATGGAAGGGCAGCACGCGACGTGGGCTCCCGCGTCGCGCAGGTCCACGAGGTCGCGCGGGCTGGTCCACCCCGCGTGCGTGACAATGGTCGAGGCATCGAGGGCGTCCGCGTCAAGGAGCCGCTTCACCTCCGTGCGGTTATGCTGGCGCCGCGACGCAACCGCGTCGTCGCGCGAGCGCGCGGCGGCAGCGACAAGGCGCACGTGCTTCTGCCGCGCCAGGGCGGAAAGCTCGCGGCACAGCGTGTCGCTGGCCGCTGCAAGCCACGGCAGCGCCACTGCGGGCCGCACGCGCGCATCTGCGAGCTTCTCGATGGCGGTGATCGCATCTTCCGCGCGTCGCACCGCCTCCTTCGTCGTCTCCCGCTCGAACGGCTGCGGGAGCACGCCCATGATGGTGTCGAACGCGTCGTAGGCGGCGCGGGAGACGAGCGCGCGCAGGCCGGTCTCATGTGCGACGTGGCCGACGACCTCGGGATATCTGCTCCCGGCATCGACGAAACAGCTCGTGCCGGAGTGGATCATCTCGAGCTGGCAGGCGCGGGTCGCAATGGCCGCATCCTCGGGGGAAAGGGCAGCTTCATACCGGAAAATCCGCTCCAGCATGAATTTGGGAATGTCGCAGAAATCGGCCGCACCGCGACCGAGCTGCTGAACCGTGGCGACGTTGGTGTCGATCAGCCCGGGGATGGCGATAAGGGTGCAGCCATCGATCGTCTCGTCCGCCTGGAAGCTATTTTCGATCTCGTCCGATTTGCCGACGAGCGCGATGCGGTCACCCACGATTGCGATCGCCCCGTCGGCGATCATGCGCCGATCGGCATCGAGCGTGATCACCCAATCGATGTGCCTGATCAGTCGCCGAACCATCGCGATCTCTCTAACAGGACACTCCGCTCGTTTGTATCACCGTCATGCGCCATGACGAGTTGCGCTACTGCCTTGGCCATGGGGACTGGGTCACGCGGTCGAGGCCGGATTTGCGCGCGATGATCACGCCGCGGCGCTGGCACTCGGCCAGGGTCTCATCCTCGTCGATCGTCTGCACCTTGCCGCTCACCATGAGCACCTTCCCGTCCACGATCACGGTGTGCGCGCCGCCACGGGCGCTGTGCACCAGATTGGAGAGCGGGTTGAGCAGCGGCCGCCATTCCGCAGCTCGCGTGTCGAACAACGCGAGGTCCGCCTTCTTGCCGACCTCGATCGAGCCGAGCTCGTTTTCGGCGCCGACCGCGACAGCGCCGTTGATGGTGGCCATCTCGATCATCTCCTCGGGCGGAAAGATGAAGGCGCTCAGCCGCGTCGCGCGCATCGCGCCGGCGCCGAGATTCATCAGCCGTACCATATCCAGATAGTTGCTGGACATCGCCGAATTGCAGCTGAGCGAAACCGTCACCCCGATCGCGGCCATCTCCGGGAAGTGACCATAGCCGGTATCGCCCATGCCGAGACGGAAGCCGGTCGAGGGCGTGTACGAGATCTTGAACCCGTGTTTCTGGGCGAGAAAGATCTCCTTCGGGCTCGCCCAGCCCATGTGGATCATCACCATGTCGGGACCGAGCACGCCGAGGTGCTCGAGGCGCTCGACGTCGCTCAGCCCGGACGACAAGCGCGAGCCGACGATCTCGTCCCGCAACTCCGAGGCGTGCATGACGATGGGCGCATCGTGCCTGTCGGCGAGCCGGCGAATGCCCCGGCAGAGATCATCCGAGCAACCGGCGAGGATGCGCAGCGCAAACCAGGCCCTCACCCGCCCATCGTAGGTATTGTTGTGGGTGACCACGGTCTCTTCGGCGCGAGCGAGCGCTTCCGACAGGGTCTCCCTGAACATGGTCTTGGACGGCATCTTGCCGATCGTGGTGTTGTGCACGTCGAAGGCCGTGCGCGACACGATCCCGCGCATGCCGCTCTCTCCCGTCGCCTTCGCCGTCTCCCCGGGGTAGTAGCTGCTGGGATCGAGAAAGCAGGTGGTGCCCGCCTTGATCAACTCGAGCTGGCACGCCCGCGCTGCCCAATACGCATCCTCCGACGTCATCTCCGACTCGTAGCCGTAGAGCCGCTCCAGGAGCTGCTTGGGGATGTCGCATTCGTCGGCGAGACCGCGGCCGAGATGCTGCGTGTTGTGCACGTGCGTGTCGACGAAGCCGGGCAGCACCAGCAGGCCGGAGGCGTCGATCGTCTCCATGCCCGCGCAGCGCTCGGGCAGGTCCCCGTCCTTGCCGACGAAGCTGACGCGGTCGTCCGCGATCGCGATGGCGCCGCCGCTTAGGATGCGGCGCTCGCGATCAACCGTGACGATCCAGTCGGCGTTGCGAATAACAAGCCCTGACATCCCACATTACCATCTCAGAGAGACTTTTGCGCACCCTACGACTGACACGTTCCATCATATCGCACCGAGGTACGAGCGTTGCACGTTTTCATCCTGCATGAGGAGCGCACTTTCGCCTTCGAGAGCAATGCGCCCGTTCTCCAGGATGTAGCCGTATTCGGCCAGCCTGAGGGCTTGTCTCGCGTTCTGCTCGATCAGCAGGATGGTGATCCCCTGGCGATTGAGCTCCTGCACGATGGCAAAGATCTGCTTGACCAGCAACGGAGCAAGGCCGAGCGTGGGCTCGTCGAGAAGGAGGAGCCGTGGCCGCGACATGAGGCTGCGTCCGATGGCGAGCATCTGCTGCTGGCCGCCGCTGAGCGCCCCCGCGCGCTGCTTTCGCCGTTCCGCCAGCACCGGAAACAGGCCGTAGATCCAATCCAGCGCGCGGCGAACGTCCCGCCGGTCATGCCGGCGGTAGGCGCCCATTTCGAGGTTGTCGACGACGCTCATATCCGGGAACAGCTCGCGCCGCTCCGGTACCATGGAAATGCCGAGACCGACGATCTGATGGGGCGGAACGTTGCCGATCAGCCGATTGCCGAAACGAATATCGTTGTTGCGCGATCTGTGCAGGCCGACGATGGTGCGTACGGTCGTGGTCTTGCCGGCACCATTCGCGCCGAGCAGGCTGACAATGGCGTGCTCCCTCACCCGCAGGCTGACGCCCTTGAGCGCCTCGACCTTGCCGTAAAAGGCATGCACGGCGTTGAGCTCAAGCAGCATCCTCAGCCCCCAAGTATGCCGCAATGACACGCGCGTCCGATTGAATCTCCCGCGGCGACCCTTCGGCGAGCTGCACGCCGTGGTCGAGCACGATGATGCGATCGGACAACCCCATGACAAGCCGCATGGTGTGACCGATCAGCAGGACGGAAAGCGCATAGGTCTCGCGAATGCGCCGTATCAGCAGCACGAGCGATTCCAGCTCGGCCGAATTGAGGCCGGCGGCGGGCTCGTCGAGCAGCAGAAGCCGCGGGCGCGAGGCCAGCGCCCGCGCAACTTCGAGCAGCCGTTGATGCCCAAACGCAAGCCCGTGCGCAGGCTGCTCCGCGTACGGCAACAGCCCGACGAAGTCCAACAGGCTCGCGGCATCGCGCAGCGACCGCAGCTCCTCCGCCCTTTCGCTGCTGACGCGCGTGCCGGCTGCGAGCAAGGTGCTCTTGAGGCGCACGTGGGCGCCGACGCGCACGTTGTCGATCACGCTCATCTCGCTGAACAGGGCAAGGTTCTGGAAGGTACGCGCCATCCCTAGTCGCGTGCGCGCGTGGGCAGGCGTCCGGGTGATGTCTTGCCCCGCGAACATGACGCGTCCCTGATCGGGCATGGCCATGCCGGAGATGACATTGAACAGGGTCGTCTTGCCCGCGCCATTCGGGCCGATAACCCCGAGAATCTCGTTGGCTCCCAGTTGCAGGCTGATGTCTTGCAGCGCCCGCAAACCGCCAAAGCTGATGCCCACCCCCTCGACTTTCAGGAGCGGATCGGAGCTCGCTGACGTTGTGGGTGGGCCCTCGTAGGGCGGGTTAGCGGTCAAGTCGGCCCCGCCGACTTGGCCGCGTAACCCGCCGGCTTCCTCGCGCACGTAGCCCGCATGAGCGTCAGCGACATGCGGGGAGCCGAACCTCTTTTGCAGCGCCCCTACAAGACCCTTGGGAAGGAATATCAGCAGAACGAGCAGCAGAAGCCCGGTGAGAAAATCTTTGTACTCGGCGGCACCCCGCAGCAGCTCGGGAAGCACTGTGAGCATCAGTCCGCCGAGGGCTGCTCCCGCCAGCGATCCGATCCCTCCCAGGATCCCCATCGTGACGTAAAGAATGGAGACGGGAAAAACGAATGCGTCGGGATTTACGAACTGGGAGAGCCCGGCAAACAGGCCGCCGGAGATCCCGGCATAGAATGCTCCGACGGCGAACGCGACGGTCTTGTAATGGGCGAGATTGATGCCCATTGCCCGCGCGGCCAATTCATTCTCCCGAATGGCGATAAAGGCTCGCCCGTGTCGTGAATTGACGATATTGCGGGCGAGCAGAAAAAGGCCGGCGGCGATCAGAACAATCGGAACGTGAAACTGTCGCGGGAAGAGCTCGTATCCGAACAGCTCGGGCGGCGGAACGGCCATGCCATTGGGGCCATTGGCGAGGTCGTACCAGTTCTGCAGGATGATGACGACGACGAGACCGAAACCGAACGTGACCATCGAAACGTAGAGGGGGCCTAGCCGCAGCGCCGGCACGCCAAGAAGATAGCCGAAGGCCGCTGACAGCGAGGCACCAAGCACGACGGCAATCCAGAAGGAAAGGTCGTAGCTCACCACGAGCAACGCCGTCGCATAGGCGCCGATCGCCGCAAATCCGGCATGCCCCAGCGATATCTGCCCGGCATAGCCCATGACCAGGTTGACGCCGAGCACGGCGACGATGTTGACGACCGCGAGGCTGAATACAAACAGCGGATAGGTGGGGAGGAGATACGCGGCGGCAAGCGACACCGCCACCAGCATCAGATTCGCGACAATCGCTGTGCGTCGCGCGAGGATGAAGCTCACGCCCGCTGTCCCTGCTCGCGACCAAACAGGCCGTTGGGCTTGAGCGAAAGAATGAGCACCAGCGTCGCAAAAGCGATGACGTCTTTCATGGAGCTTGCGACATATACCCCACCCAGATTTTCGATGATGCCGAGCAGAAAACAGCCGGCGATCGCGCCTGGAATGCTGCTGAAGCCGCCCAGGATAGCGCCAATAAATCCCTTGATTCCGATCGTGCCCATGTCGGGGGTGATGATGATGAGCGGCGCCAGGAGCACCCCGGCGGCGGCGGCGAGACCGGAGCCAACCGCCCAGATCAGCGAGAAGGTACGATTGACGTTGACACCGCACAGCGTTGCCGCATCGCGGTTCTCTGACGTCGCCTCCATGCCCTTGCCAATTCTGGTCTTGCGGAAGAACAGCATGAAGGCGCAGACGAGCAAGATGGCGAGCGCAATGATGCTCAGGCTCAGCGGCGTGAGCGTGACGCCCGCAATGGAGAAAGGCTCGGCCGGCAGGATCGAGGGAAAGCGGCTCACCTCCGAACCGCGCAGGATGCGCACGGCCGCCCGAATCATCTGCCCGACTGCGACTGTCGCGAGGATCATGGTGACCACCGGCGCATTGATCAGCGGGCGGTAGGCAATGCGCTCAAGGGCGGCCCCGAACAACGCGCACAGGACTACGGCCGTCACGAACGCGAGCGAGTATGGCGCCTTGAGATCGCTGTAGAAATACAGCGCCAGAATGGCGCCCAACATCATCATCTCGCCCTGGGCGAAATTCACCACCTTGGTCGCGCGGAAGATGACGACAAAGCCCAGGCCGACCAGCGCGTAGAGACTTCCGAGCGTAAGCCCGCTTACGACAACCTGGCTCAGCAACGCCACAGCCGGTTATTCCCGTGCGCGGCCGCGGCGCAGAAACTCAATGACTCCCCCTGAAAGGGGGAGGCATTGCGGAGCTTGCTGCACCGCTGCGTGCTTGTCCCATAAGGGGGGAGCAGGCCATGTAGGGGCGGGTTTCAAACCCGCCCCTACTGCTGTCCAGCAGGAGTATATCTCACCGGCACACGCTGTAGTTACCGCCCGCCGATCTGGGAAATGCTTTCCCACTTGAGGTCGGGCCGCACCCGGATGATCTCAACCTGCGCCGAGCCTTCGTGATTGTCCTTGCTGTAGCTGATCGGAAACGTCATGCCGGTATCGAAGTTTTTGATGCCTTCCAGGGCATCTATGAACGATTCGCGCGACAAATCTTTTCCGACCTTCTCCAGGGCTGCCTCGGTCACCTTGCCCGCCGCGTATGCCGCGAGGTCATATTCAGAGGGCCGGCCGGGCGGGAACCCGTCGGGATAAAGATTGGCCTTGAGCTTGTCGCGGTATGCGACAACGGCCGGCTTCTGCGAGCTGTCGGCAATTTCCGGGACGACCAGGTCGGACACGAACCCGACTGCCGCCTGCCCTGCGCCGCGCTGGAGAAGCGGCGTCGAGGTGCCGCCGCCGCCGAACAGCTTTGCGCCTATTCCCAGCTCCTTGGCCTGCCGAACAATGATGCCCGCCTCCTGCGCAAAGGCGTAGACCAGCAGACCGTCCGGGTCGGCGCCTTTGATCCGCAGGAGTTGCGCGGAAAAATCCTGATCTCCCGGATTATAGCGCTCCGCCGCAGCCGGCGAGATCTTGTAGCTCTCCTTCAGCCGCTCCTGGAAGATCTGAAAGCCGCCTACGCCGTAGTCGTTGCTGTTGTAGATGATGGCAGGATGCTTGAGCTTTTCATGCTCCATCATCCAGCCGACCATACCCAGAGCCTGGCTTTCCTCATTGGCATAGATCCGAAATATGTAGCGCGAGAACGGCTTCATGAGATTGACGTTGGAGGAGATCGAGGAAACGAACGGCACCTTCTCTCGGGTAATCGTCTGGCGCACCGGCAACGTCGATCCGCTGACCGAGCCGGAAATGAGCATGAACACCTGGTCCTGATCGATCAACCGACGGATCACCGCCTGTGCTTCCTGCGGAGAGCCCGCGTCGTCATAGGAGATGAAATTGATCTTGCGGCCGTGGATGCCGCCCTTGTCGTTCACTTCCTTCGCCCATAGCCGCACCGCATCGCGCGCGGATTGCCCGAGCAAGGCCACCGGACCGCTCAGCGGCGTCCACATTCCAATGCGAATCTCGTTATCGGTCACGCCTGTCTCGGCTCGCGCGACAGTGGCCACGAGCAAGAGCAAACAGAAGGGGAAGACGGTGAAGTGTAGCTTGCGGGTCACTTTCATAATTCACTCCTGGTGAAACTGCGTCAGCCCTTGGATGTTTTGCTTGCCCTGCCCTTCTCGTCATTTTTGTAGGGGCGGGTTTGAAACCCGCCTCTACAAAAACCGCCCTAACCAGCCTTGTGCGCCCGTACCGCGACCGACATGGCGCCGATGGGAGGTATCTCTGCACGCATCACGTCTCCGGGCTTCACCGGGCTCACGCCTTCCGGTGTTCCGGTAAAGAGCACATCGCCGGGGTAGAAGGTATAGAAGGTGGAGCCCCATTCGATCAGCTTGCGGCAGTCGTAGATGAGCTGAGCGGTGTTGCTGCTCTGCTTCATCTCCCCGTTCACAGCGATGGTGAGCGGGACGTTGTCGGGATCGGGTATCTCATCCGCGGTGACCATCCACGGGCCTAGCACGGAATAGGTGTCGATCGACTTGCGAAAGCTGCGATCTTCCGGTCCGCGTGCCGTCATGTCGAGGCCGATGCAGTATCCCGCCACGTAATCGAGTGCCTTGTCGCGTGGAATATCGCTTCCCTGGTTGCTGAAAATGATCGCAAGCTCGACCTCGTGCTCGTTGCGCCGCTCCGGAAAGCGAATGGCCACCCCTTCGGATGGTCCGACGAGGGAGGAGTTCGCCTTGAGGAAAAGGCCAGCGGTGCCGATCGCAGGCGACGGCTTGATGTTTTGCGAAGCGGCGCGCGCCGCCATCTCGTCGATGTGCGCCTTGTAGTTGGTGGGTGCGGCCACGAGCTTTGACGGGCGTGCCACCGGCGACAGGAGCTTGACGGCGGAGATCGGCTTGCCCGGCACCTTGGCCGCCATTTCCTCGAGCCGCGAGCGCCACGCGGGCAGAGCCGCCATGACCGCGTCGCCCTTCATGGCATAGGGAGCGGCCGCCCTGATCTGGCTCTGCGCTTCGGTGACGTCGTGCACCATCTCGCCGCGCACCACTCCCAGCCGGTCGTCGTCGTAGCGACAGAGCTTCATGACTTACCTATCCCAATGTAAAAGACGGCCTTGCCGTTCTTTCTGCTCGATGCCGGCATGGATAGTGACAATGATTTTGTCGTCCAGCAAGGACGACATGGTCGCTTCCACGTCGTCATGCCCGCACTTGATCGGACTTGATCCGGGCATCCATCCCATTCGCAAGAAGACTCTTTGCAAAAGTGATGGATTGCCGGGTCAAGCCAGGTCAAGCCCGGCAATGACCCCACTAGCTCAGTCCTCGGCCAGGTCCATGGCTTGCGCGAGCTCCCTGTACCGCTCGATATCGGCGGCGAGAAAGCGGGCAAATTCGCTCGCTGTGCCGCCCCGAACATCGTAATCCATGGCGGCGATCTGCGCGCGCAGCTTCGCCTCGCCAAGTGCCGCGTCGACAAGCTCGTTCCAGCGCCGGATCAGCGCGTCCGGCGTTCTCGCCGGCGCTGCCAGGCCGCACCATGCAAGCACTTCGAAACCGGGAAATCCGAGCTCGGTCATTGCCGGAATGTCCGGCAGGCGGGGGGAGCGCCGCAGGCTGGTGATTGCCAGCGCGCGCAGCTTGCCGCTTGCAATGTGCGCGCCGACGAGACCGGTGCTGCCGATCATGAACTGCGCGTTGCCGGCCAACACTGCCGTCAGGGCGGGCGCGAGGCCGGCAAACGGCACGTGCACCGCAGCGTTTCGCGGCAGCCCCGCGCGATGAAACAGGGTCATGGTCGCAAGATAATGCGGCGAGCCAAAGCCGCCGGTCGCATAGTTCAGCTGGCCGGGATGATCGCGCAGCATCTGGATCAATTCAGCCACGCTGCGCACCGGCAGGTCCTCGCGAACGAGCAGCACCAGCGGTGCATCGGCCATCAGCACGATCGGCGCGAAGTCGTTGAGAGCATCATAGCCGAGGTTGCGTTTGAGTGCCGGCATGGAGCCGTGAGTGCTGGTGGTAACGACAACGAGCGTATGGCCGTCGGCGGGCGCCTGCTTCGCTGCCGTGACGCCGATCAGCCCGGTGGCGCCACTGCGGTTGTCGATGATGATCGACCAGCCGAGCTCCTCGCTGATCTTCTGCGCAACGAGGCGCGGAATGCCGTCATACGGCCCACCCGCAGGGTAGGGAACGATGATGCGGATGGGCCTTGACGGGTACTGCTCTGCGCGAGCGCGCGCGGTGAACGTGCGCAACCAGCCGCAGACCGCCGGGGCAGCAACGAGCGCGAGCGCGGAGCGGCGGGGGAGCATGGTGCTCCTCACTGCAGCTTGTACTTGCGTGCCGTGGCGGAGAAAAACCCTTCGCTGCGCAACGCGTCGAGCAGGCTCGTGTCGACGTAATCCGCCACGTTCTGATTGCCGCCGAACTGCGCCAGAATATTCTTCGCACCCTCGAGCGAGACTTCGATGTTGGCGGGCGACTGTGCCCTGAAGTCGTTGTAGGTAACGTCGAGCACCTTCTGGTCGGCGATCTTGAGCTCCTTCGCCAGCACCTGCCTGGCGCGGCCCGCCTCGGAGAGGGCGAGGTAATTGCCCTCGATGGTGGCCTTGAGAAACCGCATCAACGCATCGCGGCGACCCGAGATGTCGCTGCGGCGCACGACGATCGAGCTGAAGACCCAGGGGATTTGCTCAGGCACGAGGTCGACGAGCACGTGCACGCCTTGCGCGCGCGCCATGCTGGCGATCGGCTCGTTGATCGGGGTGGCCTTGATCTCGCCCGACTTCACGGCCTCGAGCCGGCGCATGCCGCCGCCATATTCCTTCAGGATTACATCGTCGCGAGTGAGGCCAAGCCGCTTGAGCGCAAGCGTCACGGTCGAATCGCTTTCCGAGCCGAATGTGCTCACGCCGATGGCGCCGCCCTTGAGATCGGCGGCCGACCTGACACCGGGCGCGGAGAAGAACGTGAAGCGGATGACATTGCTCAGCGAGCCGATAGCGCGCAGGTCGCCGCCGGCGCGATTGACCTTGATCACGGACGACAACCCCACATGCATGGCGTCGAGACGCCCGGCCTGGAGCTCAGCAGCGCCGCGGCTTCCGCCGCTCATGTTGACGATGTCGACGTTCAGCCCGTTGGCTGCGTAGAGGCCTGCATCCCGCGCGGCATACCATGCGAGCACCGTGTTGACGGGGTCGGAGATACCGGCCTTGAACATCGCGAGCTCCTGGCTTGCCGCGGGATGCCACCCGCACAAACCAAATGCGACCGCGGCGGCGGAAATTCGGCGCAGCCAAACCCTCGCAACCATCGCGCTTTCCCCTTCGGACCGGGTTCAGGGCTGTTCATTACCACTGTTTCAGCCGGCAGGGCATGTCCGTCAGGGTTGGTCGCGCACCGTTCCCGGTCGACTCATCCGGGATCAATGTTCAGTAGGCCAGGATCGCGGCGAGCTCTTCCGCCGGAACCAACGAGATCACTGCCATCGCAATTGTGAGACCGAACAGGCAGAAGAGAAGGACAGCAGCAAAATCGCGTGAGAGGTGAAAGGTGACAGCGCCGGGTAAGCCAAGATGATAAGAGCTGTGCACGGATGCCTCCTTTGGGCAGGCACCAATGTCTAGCCCGGCGGAGCGGATAGGCTGTGTGAGGCGGTTCACAGTTGCGCCGGGAAATCGGCGCGCAGCTCGCCAGCGGCACGAAAAATACGCGGTTCTCTGAAATTCGTGGCAGTGCTTGCGCTGCAAGGCGCTTCTGGCATAATGTATACCACGATGGCCAGTGCGTATCGTCAGTCCCGGTCCGCCGCCGCGGCTCAGTCCGCGATCGGGGCAACAGACTCCTCAGACGCTAATGTCCGCCGGGACCGTTTCGATGCCGATGAGGCGCCGCGCGCCCCCCGGCTCAAGCCCATCGCGACCCGCGAGAGCTTCAAGGGCAGCGCCTATACCGCGCTCAAGGACGCCATCGTCGGCATGGACGTCTATCGCAGCCGCTCGGATATCAAGCTCGACGAGCGCCGCCTTGCCTCCGACCTCGGCGTCAGCCGCACCCCGGTGCGCGAAGCCATGGCGCAGCTCGAGCGGGAGGGCTTCGTGCGCGCGGTTCCACGCCGCGGAATCTACGTCGTGCGCAAGTCGAAGCGCGAGGTGATCGAGCTGATCACCGCCTGGGCGGCGCTCGAGAGCATGGCGGCGCGCCTGATCACGCAGAGCGCGCAGGAGCATGAGATCGCATCACTACGCGCCATGTTCGCCAGGTTCGATAATGGCGAGCTGCATGTGCGGCTCGACGAATACTCCGAGGTCAATATCGAGTTTCATCAGGCCATCATTCGGCTCAGCCGGAACGCAGTGCTGATCTCGCTTGCGGAGAACCTTTTTGCCCACATGCGCATGATCCGCCGCAAGACCATCGGCGAGCAGGACCGCGCCGCGCGCTCGATCCGCGACCACATGTCGATCATCGAAGCGCTCGAGACGCGCGACACCAAGCGGGCGGAGGATCTGGTGCGCGATCATGCCCTCGGTCTTGCCGAGCACGTCGCGAAACATGCCGATTACCTGGACTGATCGAACCAACGATATGCGCCGGGACAAACCTGCGCGCTCAAGAGTAGGGAGACGATAATGCCGGATGCAGCAACCAAGCCGAAACCCGTGCCCGTAACCCCCGCGGACGAAGCGCAGCAGGAGCTTACCGATGGCTTTCATCTCGTCATCGATGCGCTCAGGCTCAACGGTATCAACACGATCTATGGCGTGCCCGGCATCCCGATTACGGATCTAGGCCGCAAGGCGCAGGCGGCCGGCATGCGCGTCCTCTCGTTTCGGCACGAGCAGCACGCCGGCAACGCGGCCGCCATCGCCGGCTTCCTGACCAAAAAGCCGGGCATCTGCCTCACCGTTTCGGCTCCCGGCTTTCTCAACGGTCTCACTGCGCTGGCCAATGCCATGACCAACTGCTTTCCGATGATCCTGATCAGCGGCTCGTCCGAGCGCCAGATCGTCGACCTGCAGCAGGGCGACTACGAAGAGATGGATCAGCTGGCGATTGCCAGGCCGCTGTGCAAGGCAGCTTTCCGCGTGCTGCATGCCGCAGACATCGGCATTGGCGTGGCGCGGGCGATCCGCGCGGCTCTCTCAGGCCGACCAGGCGGCGTTTATCTCGATCTGCCGGCCAAGCTGTTCTCGCAGATCATCGACGCGGATGCTGGAGCGAAGTCGCTGGTCAAGGTCATCGATCCGGCACCTGCCCAGATGCCAGCTCCGGCCGCGGTCAAGCCCGCGCTCGATGTGCTCAATGGTGCCAAGCGCCCGCTGATCATCCTCGGCAAGGGGGCGGCATATGCGCAGTCCGATGACGCGATCCGCGCGCTGGTCGAGAAAAGCGGGATTCCTTTCCTGCCGATGAGCATGGCCAAGGGACTGTTGCCCGATACGCATCCCCAGTGTGCAGGCGCGGCGCGCTCAATGGTGCTGAAAGACTCCGACGTCGTGCTGCTGGTCGGCGCCCGCCTGAACTGGCTCCTGTCGCACGGCAAGGGGAAGACCTGGGGTGAGCCAGGATCGAAGAAATTCATCCAGATCGACATCGACCCGAAGGAGATGGACAGCAATGTCCACATCGTCGCACCCGTTGTCGGTGACATCGGCTCCTGTGTATCCGCGCTGCTCGAGCTCAACGACGGCAAGTGGCAGCGCCCGCCGGCTGACTGGATCGACGCTGTGAACGAGCGCAAGCAGGCAAACATTGCCAAGATGGCGCCGCGGCTGATGAAGAATTCGGCGCCGATGGACTTTCACAGCGCGCTTGGCGCGTTGCGCAACGTGATCAAGCAACGGCCGGATGCCATTCTCGTCAACGAAGGCGCCAATACTCTCGATCTCGCACGCGGCATCATCGACATGTACCAGCCCCGCAAGCGCCTGGATGTCGGCACCTGGGGCATCATGGGCATCGGCATGGGCTTTGCCGTCGCCGCCGCAGTGGAGACCGGCAAACCCGTGCTCGCAGTCGAGGGCGACAGCGCCTTTGGCTTCTCCGGCATGGAGGTGGAGACGATCTGCCGGTACAACTTGCCGGTCTGCGTTGTCGTCTTCAACAACAACGGCATTTACCGCGGGACCGACGTGAATCCTTCCGGAGGTCCGGATGTTGCGACAACCGTCTTCGTCAAGGACGCTCGTTATGAGAAATTGATGGAAGCGTTCGGCGGCGTTGGCGTGCATGTGACAACGCCTGACGAGCTGAGCCGTGCCGTGAATGAGGCGATAGCGTCCGGCAAGCCCACTCTGGTCAACGCCGTGATCGATCCTGCGGCCGGCAGCGAAAGCGGCAACATCGGCAAGCTCAACCCGCAAAGCGCGGTGCGCAAGAAATGAATCGGCAACATTACCTCTCATCCGCGCCTTGGCTGCCGCCCGAAAGACGTCGATGCGCGGGACAACGGGGTCCCCGCCGACTTTTGTCGGCGGGGTGCCCGTCCCGCGCATGACGGGATACACACGAACGGAATCGGTTTTGAAGGAAACGATGATGGCAAAGGGCAGAAAGGCGAAGGCCAACACGAAAGCCAAGACAGACATCAAGGCAAAGGTCAGAGCCAAATCCAGGCCGGCGGCGAAGAAGATCATCAAGCTGAAGGCGAAGAATCCGGCGGCGGATGCCGCCGCAAAGACAAAACGTCCGGCACATTCCAATGGGCTGCCGAAGCCGTCGACCAAGCCGTGGGGCGAGGTCGGCAAGGCGCTGCACGGGGTGCGCGTCCTCGACTTCACCCATGTGCAGTCGGGGCCGACATGCACGCAGCTCCTCGCCTATATGGGCGCCGACGTCATCAAGGTGGAGCGGCCCGGAGTAGGCGACATCACGCGCGGACAGCTGCGCGATGTCAAAGGCGCCGACAGCCTCTATTTCACGATGCTCAACGGCAACAAGCGCTCCATCACCATCGACTCCAAGCACCCCAAGGGGAAGGAGATCCTCGAGCGCCTGATCAAGCATTGTGACGTCCTGGTGGAGAATTTTGCTCCCGGCGCCCTCGACCGCATGGGCTTGACCTGGGACTACATCCACACGACCAACCCGCGCATGATCGTCGCCTCCGTGAAGGGGTTCGGTCCCGGCCCTTATGAAGAGTGCAAAGTGTACGAGAACGTGGCGCAATGCGCGGGCGGAGCGGCGTCCACGACCGGCTTTCGCGACGGCCCTCCGCTGGTGACCGGTGCCCAGATCGGCGACTCCGGCACCGGGCTGCACCTTGCCTTCGGCATTGCCTGCGCGCTCTATCAGCGCAACCGCACCGGCCGCGGCCAGCGCGTGCTCGCGGCGATGCAGGACGGAGTACTCAATCTCACGCGTGTCAAGTTGCGCGATCAGCAGCGGCTCAAGCATGGTCCGCTGACGGAGTACAGCCAGCACGGCGAAGGCATTCCCTTCGGGCAAGCGGTACCCCGCGCGGGCAACGATTCCGGCGGCGGTCAGCCCGGCTGGATCCTCAAGTGCAAGGGCTGGGAGAGCGATCCCGACGCCTACATCTATTTCATCACCCAGACGCCGGTGTGGGGAGCGATCTGCGACCTCATCGGCAAGCCGGAATGGAAGACCGATCCGGACTATGCGACTCCTCCCGGACGGCTGCCGAGGCTGCGCCAGATCTTCAGCACCATCGAGCAGTGGACGATGACCAAGACCAAGTTCGAGGTCATGGAGATCTGCAACGGCGTCGACATCCCGGTGGGCCCGATCCTTTCCATGAAAGAAATCGCGGAGGAGCCGTCGCTGCGCAAGACCGGCACCGTGGTCGAGGTCGACCATCCCACCCGCGGCAAGTATCTGACCGTCGGCAACCCGATCAAGATGTCGGACTCGATCACCGAGGTGAAGCGCGCGCCGCTCCTCGGCGAGCACACCGACGAGATCCTGCGCAAGGAGCTCGGCTACAGCGACGACGAGATTGCCGAGATCAGGGGCTCCGGAGCGATCACTGCGCCGGAAAAGGGCGCGCGCGCCGAGGCAGCGTAGGCTCACAATGCGGATTGTGGTGCACGGACAGCAGGCATTCGGCAAGGCCGTGCTGGAAGCGCTGCTCAAGCGCGGAGAGGATGTGGTTGCCGTCTATGTCGCGCCGGAGAAGCAAGGCGCCAAGGCCGATCCGCTCAAGGAAGCGGCGCAGGCCGCCAAGCTTCCGGTTTATCAGCCTGCCTCATACCGCAAGCCGGAAGTGTGGGACGAGTTTCGCTCGCTCAAACCGGACCTGCAGGTGATGGCGTTCGTCACGCTGCTCGTCCCCGAGGACTTTCTCAACATTCCTACCAAGGGCACGATCCAGTATCACCCCTCGCTGCTGCCCAAATATCGCGGTCCCAGCGCCATCAACTGGCCGATCATCCAGGGAGAGACCGAGACCGGGCTGTCAATCTTCTGGCCGGACAACGGTCTCGATACCGGAGATGTGCTGTTGCAGAAGAAAACTCACATCGGCCCAACTGATACCCTGGGCAGCGTCTATTTCGACCGGCTGTTCCCCATGGGCGTCGAAGCCATGCTGGAAGCCGTCGACCTCATCAAAGCCGGGAAAGCTCCCCGCATCAAGCAGGATGACTCCAAAGCCACCTACGAAGGGCGTTGCGGACCGGACAATGCGCGCATCGACTGGGGCAAGCCGTGGCTGCAGATCGATCGCCTCATCCGCGGCTGCAACCCTGCCCCGGGGGCGTGGACCACGATCGATGGCAACACCGTCAAGGTGTTCGAGGCGAAACCGCTGCCGGCCAAGGACCCCAAAGGCATCGGCGGCAAGATGGGCGAGGTCGTCGAGGTCGGTTCCGACGGCTTCAGCGTGGTCTGCGCCGATGGCCGCATGAAGGTCCTGCGCGTGCAAGCCGATGGTCCCAAACTCGCGGCCGGCGAGTATGCCGGCACTGCAAAGCTCACTTCCGGCAAGAGGTTTTCATGAATCCCCGCACTGCCACCGCTGCCAAGACTGCAACAGTTGCCTCCCAGCACGTCAATCCGAAATCCGACATCGAGATCGCGCAGGCCGCGAAGATGCGGCCCATCCTGGACATTGCGCGCGAGAAGCTCGGCATTGGCCCCGAGAATCTGGAGCCCTACGGCCATTACAAGGCCAAGGTGTCGATGAGCTTCATCAAGTCGCTCAAGAATCGGCCTAACGGCAAGCTGATCCTGGTCTCCGCGATCACCCCGACGCCGGCGGGCGAAGGAAAGACCACGACCACCGTCGGCCTCACCGATGCGCTCAACCACATCGGCAAGAAGGCGATGCTGTGCCTGCGCGAGCCGTCGCTGGGCCCGTGCTTCGGCATGAAGGGCGGAGCGGCCGGCGGCGGCTATGCCCAGGTGGTGCCGATGGAGGACATCAACCTGCATTTCACCGGCGACCTGCACGCCATCGGTACCGCCAACAATCTGCTCGGAGCGCTGATCGACAATCACATCTACTGGGGCAATTCGCTCGGCATCGATTCGCGCCGCGTTACATGGCGACGCGCAATCGACATGAACGACCGCTCGCTGCGCGCGATCGTCTCCTCCCTCGGCGGGGCGGCCAACGGTTTCCCGCGCGAGGATGGATTCGACATCACGGTCGCCTCCGAGGTGATGGCAATCTTCTGTCTCGCCAGCGACCTCGCCGATTTGAAAAGACGACTCTCCAACATCATCATCGGCTATACGCGCGAGCGCAAACCGGTACGCGCGGGCGATCTCAAGGCGCATGGTCCGATGGCAGCCCTGCTCAAGGATGCGCTGTCGCCCAACCTGGTACAGACGCTCGAAGGCACTCCCGCCTTCATCCATGGCGGGCCGTTTGCCAACATCGCGCATGGCTGCAACTCCGTGCTTGCCACCACCACGGCGTTGAAGCTTTGCGACTATGTGGTGACCGAGGCCGGCTTCGGCGCCGATCTCGGCGGGGAGAAATTTCTCGACATCAAGTGCCGCAAAACCGGGCTTGCGCCGGACTGCGCCGTGCTCGTCGCCACCATCCGCGCGCTGAAGATGCACGGCGGCGTGAAGAAGGAAGATCTCAAGACCGAGAACCTCAAGGCGCTGGAGGCGGGCATGGCCAATCTCGCGCGCCACGTGGAGAACATGCAGAAGTTCGGGATCCCTCCGGTGATCTCCATCAACCGGTTCAGCGCCGACACCGATGCCGAGATGGCGCTGGTCGAGGAGCACGCAAAGAAGCTGGGAGTCGTCGCCCTCATGGCGGATCACTGGGCGGAGGGCGGCAAGGGTGCCGTCGATGTGGCACGCGCGGTGGTGAAAGTGGCGGATGCGGGCAAGAGCAAGCTCAAGTTCCTTTACCCCGACGACATGCCGCTCATCGAGAAGATCCGCACCATTGCCAAGGAAATCTATCGCGCCAAGGATATTGCGGCGGACAAGGCGCTGCGCGACCAGCTCGCGCAGTTCGAGCAGATGGGATACGGCAAGCTCCCCGTCTGTATCGCCAAGACCCAGTACAGCTTCTCCACCAGCGCGGATCTCAAGGGCGCGCCGACCGATCATGTCATTCCGGTGCGCGAGGTGCGGCTCTCGGCCGGCGCCGAGTTCGTGGTGGCGATCTGCGGAGAGATCATGACCATGCCGGGGCTGCCGAGGGTGCCGGCGGCAAACTCCATCGACCTCGGCGCCGACGGCCGCATCACCGGGCTGTTTTGATGGCGGCGGCACGCGCATTCGGTGGCGATGGCGGCCGCGAGTTGACCCCCACCCGGCGACCCCCGACCAAGTCGGGGGTCGCCGACCCCGGATCAAGTCCGGGGCAGGCTCTCCCCCTTTCAGGGGGAGGTATTGCGGGGCCTGCGTTGTGACTTTGGTCGAAAACAAGCCGGGGAGCGGGCGGCGGCGCCCGCCGCGCACGCCTAAGGGACGTCAGGTCGATCCGCGAGCGCTCGATGAGGTCCGCTCGCTCCTCGGCGAGCGCGAGCGCCGGCACGATCTCCTGATCGAGCACCTCCATCTCATCCAGGACCGCTATGGCCATCTCTCGGCCGCGCACCTTGCGGCGCTTGCACAGGAGATGAAGCTCGCGCTCACCGAGGTCTATGAGGTCGCGACCTTCTATGCACATTTCGATGTGGTGAAGGAGGGCGAGGCGCCTCCACCCGCAGTCACAGTGCGCGTGTGCGATTCGCTCTCCTGCGCAATGGCGGGCGGGGAGCACCTTTTGCGTGAGCTGCCCAACCGCCTCGGCGGCGATGTGCGTGTCATTCGCGCGCCCTGCATGGGGGCGTGCGACCGCGCACCGGTCTGCGCGGTCGGCCACGTCCAGGTGATGCAGGCGACCGCCGAGAGCGTGACGGGTGCCGTCGCGCACGGCGCACACGCGCATCCCTACCCAACGCCGAACCCATTCGACTCCTATGTGCGTAATGGCGGCTATGAGCTCCTGCGCGCGTGCCATGCCGCGCGACGCACGCGCGAGGACATGATCAAGGCGGTGAGCGATGCGGGCCTGCGCGGGCTTGGCGGCGCCGGATTCCCCACCGGGCGCAAATGGTCCCTGGTGCGCGCGGAGCCTGCACCGCGCCTCTTCGCTGTGAACGGCGATGAAGGCGAGCCCGGCACTTTCAAGGATCGTTATTACCTCGAACGCGATCCGCACCGCTTCATCGAAGGGATGCTGATCGCGGCATGGGTGGTCGAGGCGCGCGACATCTATCTCTACATCCGCGATGAATACACGGAAGTGCGGCTCATGCTGGCGGGTGAGCTTGCGCGCGTCGCGCAGGCCGGGCTGCTCGGGGACACGCGCGTGCATCTGCGTCGCGGCGCCGGTGCCTACATTTGCGGCGAAGAATCCGCGATGATCGAATCGATCGAGGGCAAGCGCGGCCTGCCGCGCCATCGCCCGCCCTATGTCGCCCAGGTCGGGCTGTTCGGGCGCCCTACCCTCGAGCAGAACGTGGAGACGCTCTACTGGGTTCGCGACATCGTCGAGAAGGGCGCCGCCTGGTTCACCTCCCATGGCCGGCGCGAGCGCAAGGGGCTGCGCAGCTTCTCCGTCTCGGGGCGCGTCAACAAACCCGGTGTGGTGCTCGCGCCTGCCGGGGTGAGCGCGCGGGAGCTGATTGAGGAATACTGCGGCGGCATGACCGCGGGGCACGTGTTCAGAGCGTACCTCCCCGGCGGCGCATCGGGCGGCATCCTGCCCGCTTCCATGGCCGACCTGCCGCTCGATTTCGGCACGCTCGAGCCGCACGGCTGCTTCGTCGGGTCGCACGCGGTGGTAATTCTGTCCGACAAGGACGACATGAAAGCTGTGGCGCTCAATCTGATGCGCTTTTTCGAGGACGAGAGCTGCGGGCAGTGCACGCCGTGCCGGGCGGGCACGGAGAAGGCGGTCAAGCTCATGGCGAACGGAGCCTGGGACGAGACGTTGTTGAACGAGCTCTCCGGTGCGATGCGCGATGCCTCGATCTGCGGGCTTGGGCAGGCGGCGCCCAATCCGCTCGCGTGCGTATTCCGCTATTTCCCCGAGGACCTGCGCAAACCGCTTGGGGTGTGGTGATGGTGAGACGATGACCACGAGCACCGGCAAGGGCAACCAACCGCTGGGTTACGGCCGCGACAACAAAGGCGCGGCCGTGGGCGACGCCACCGCGCAAGGTCGCCCAAACGTCACCTTTGCGCCTTCGATCAAAGAGAGCGAAAAGCCGATCCGCTTCACCCTCGACGGGCGGGAGGTCGAAGCCCCAGCAAACGAGACGATTTTTCGCACGGCACGGCGCTACGGCATCAAGCTGCCGCATCTCTGCTACTCGCCCAAGCCCGGCTATCGCCCCGACGGCAACTGTCGGGTCTGCATGGTCGAGATCGAGGGCGAGCGCGTTCTCGCCGCAAGCTGCATCCGCACGCCTACTGCAGGCATGAAGGTGAGGACGCAGACCGACCGCGCCAAGACGGCGCGGCGCATGGTGATGGAGCTCCTCCTCGCCGATCAGCCGCCTAAGGATGTGGCGCATGATCCGCAATCTGAATTCTGGAGGACCGTCGACCGCGCGCAGCTTGCATCAAGCCGATTCCCTCGGCGTGGTGCGCCGCCGCCTGATCGCAGCCATCCCGCCATGACGGTCAATCTCGATGCCTGCATCCAGTGCAACCTGTGTGTGCGCGCCTGCCGCGAGGTGCAGGTCAACGACGTCATCGGCATGGCCGGGCGCGGCTACACCGAAAAGATCGTGTTCGACTTCGACGATCCCATGGGTGCCTCGACCTGCGTCGCCTGCGGGGAATGCGTGCAGGCCTGCCCGACCGGCGCGCTGATGCCCGCGACATTGCTGGACGAAGCCAATGTGCGCACCGTCTTTCCCGACCGCGAGGTGCACAGCGTGTGCCCTTATTGCGGCGTCGGATGTCAGATCACCTATCACATCAAGGAGAACAAGCTTACCCACGTGACCGGCAGGAACGGACCGGCGAATGAGAACCGATTGTGCGTCAAGGGGCGTTTCGGCTTTGACTATGTGCACCATCCCCATCGTCTCACGGGGCCGTTGATCCGCAAGGAGGGTGTGCGCAAGCACGCGCATGACAGCGTCGATCCAGCAAATCCATGGACGCATTTTCGCCCGGCGACCTGGGAGGAGGCGCTCGACCGCGCCGCTTCCGGGTTGAAGCGGATTCGCGATCGTGACGGTTCCCAGGCGCTCGCCGGCTTCGGCTCCGCCAAATGCACCAATGAGGAAGCCTATCTTTTTCAGAAGCTGGTGCGCGCGGGTTTCGGCACCAACAATGTCGATCACTGCACGCGCCTGTGCCACGCCTCCTCGGTGGCCGCCCTCCTGGAGACGATCGGCTCCGCCGCGGTCACTGCGACTTTCAACGAGTGCAGGAACTCGGACGTCATCATCGTGATCGGCGCCAACCCCGCCGAGAACCATCCGGTTGCAGCCACCTTCTTCAAGCAGGCAGCCAAGCGCGGTGCGCAGCTGATCGTCATGGATCCGCGCGGCCAGGCGCTCAAGCGTCATGCCACCCACGTGCTGCAGTTCAAGCCCGGCACCGACGTCGCGATGCTCAACGGCATCCTCAACACCATCGTGACGGAAGGGCTCTACGACCGGCAGTACGTCGAGGCGCAGACCGCGAATTTCAAAGCGTTTGCCGAGCACATCAAGGATTTCACGCCGGAGGAGATGGCGCCGATCTGCGGCATCCCGGCAGAGACCCTGCGCACCGTCGCGCGCAGCTACGCGCGGGCGAGGTCGGCAATCATCTTCTGGGGGATGGGCATCTCCCAGCACGTCCACGGCACCGACAATGCGCGGTGCCTGATCGCGCTTGCGCTCATCTGCGGCCAGGTCGGCCGTCCCGGCACGGGGCTGCATCCCCTGCGTGGGCAGAACAACGTGCAGGGGGCCTCCGACGCCGGACTCATTCCCATGTTCTTCCCGGACTACCGCTCGGTCGAGGATGCAGCGTTCCGCACCAACGTGGAGGAAGCCTGGGGCACGAAGCTTGACCCCAAGCGCGGGCTCACCGTGGTCGAGATCATGAAGGCGGTGCATGCGGGGACGATCAAGGGCATGTACATCCTGGGCGAGAACCCCGCGATGTCCGACCCCGATCTCAACCATGCGCGCGAAGCGCTGGCGCAGCTCGAGCATCTCGTGGTGCAGGACATCTTCCTCACCGAGACCGCCGCCTATGCGGACGTGATCCTGCCGGCTTCGGCCTGGCCGGAGAAGGACGGCACTGTCACCAACACCAATCGCCAAGTGCAGATGGGGCGCCAGGCGCTGGCACTTCCTGGCGAAGCGAAAGTCGACTGGTGGATCACCCAGGAGATTGCCCGTCGCATCGGGCTTGCCTGGAATTACCAGCACCCGAGCGAGATCTACACCGAGATGGCATCATTGATGCCGGCGCTCGACAACATCGCATGGGAGCGGATCGAGCGGGAAAGTGCTGTCACCTATCCGTCCGATGCGCCGGACAAGCCTGGCCACGACGTGGTGTTCGGCGACCGCTTTCCGACTCAAGACGGCCGCGGCAAGCTCGTCCCCGCCCGCATCACTCCGCCGGACGAGCGTCCCGACGCCGAATACCCGTTCGTGCTCTCGACCGGCCGCCAGCTAGAGCATTGGCACACCGGCGCCATGACCCGGCGCGCGGCCACCCTCGATGCGCTGGAGCCGGGGCCGATCGCAAGCGTCTCGCGCGGCACCATCGCCAGGCTCGGCATTGCGCCTGGCGACATGGTGCGGGTCTCCACGCGTCGCGGCACCATCGAGCTTGCGGTGCGCCAGGACGATGGCGTGCCCGATGGCGTCGTCTATATCCCCTTCGCCTTCGTCGAGGCGGCGGCGAACCTCCTCACCAACCCCGCGCTCGATCCATTCGGCAAGATCCCGGAGTTCAAGTATTGCGCCGCCCAGTTGGAGCCGCTCGAGCCCGCGCGCGTTGCCGCGGAGTAGGCGAGGCGGCGGGGTCAAGCCTGCTAAACTATACGAGCAACAACAGCGGATTGGATTGATGCGCTCCTGACGAGATCTCCGGTTTCTTGTACGAGAGGAGTGATTTCTATAGGTAAGCACAATTTCTCGCGGACGGCCATCCTCGCGCCTGCGGTGCTGAGCGTGCTGGTGCTCGTTGCTTCTGTTGGCGCCAAGGCGGCGCATGCCCGCAGCCCGATCCCGCCGTGGTGCGCATGGGATCCGGGTATCAGCAATTTCAACTGCGGCTATTACACTCATCAGCAGTGCATGGCGGCGGCATGGGGCAATGGCGGGCTGTGCGTGCCCAATTCACGTGCCGCCTACGGCGAGGTGCGGCAGCGCCGGCGCAGGTGAGAGCGCTGTTCCCCAGCAGGATGCGCGGGCATAGCGCGAGATAGCGCTAATTGTTGTAGGTCAGGAGTGATCGACCTCCGGGACAGGAACATCGAACCCGTTCAGGGTCACGGAGACCATGCAGTAGAGCCCCACGAGGTTGATGAACTCGGCTGTCCCCTCCTCGCCAAACGCCGCGATCGACTGCCGGTACGTCAGCTCCGGCAGCACGCCACCCGATACCAGAGCCGACGCGACATCATAAGCGATCGCCTCCTGGCGCGTGAGGTCGCTCGGACGTTGGCCGGCAACGATGGTGGCGATCTTGTCATCCGGCAGCCCACGCAGCTCGGCGACCAGCACATGCGCGTAGATTTCATATGCGGAGCGGAATTTCGCTCCCGTGACAAGAATTGCAATTTCACGCACTGGTCTCGGAAGCGTCGGCGATGTGGACAGGGCTTTGACCAGCTCCCATACCGGCCCGCCAAACTTTGGAAATCTGAGCCAGGGGTTCCACGGGCCGATCAAGGTGCCGTTTTTGTCGATTGCCGTGAACCCTTTGAAATTTGCCTCGATCCCGGCACGCATGTCCTGATACAGCGTTCGCTGCTGCGGGGTCTGCTCCGATTGCCGCAGAAGGGGCAAGCGCATTTATGCATCCTTTCAAAATCTCAAGCGCTGCGCATGCAGGGGCGGGTTTCAAACCCGCCCCTGCCCGCACTCGCTCACAGACAACCGCCGACCGGAGCGCTCTGTGTGCAACCGGTCGGTCTGACTCACAACTGTCAAACCTAGTCATTCGGGTGATCCAACGACTTTAGTCGGATTGCTGCGATTTGCCAGATTTTGCCTCACAACCTGAAACAGATGCCCGACAAAACGGGAACCAGCGGACGCGCCCGAGACAAGTTGCAATGCTGACCCACTCGCTACTCAGCCGCCACCGCGCATGGCAAGGAAGCCCGGACTACGCCTTTGCCTAATCCCGCAACACAGAGAATTCTGAAGCAACGATGAACAAACGATGTTTGCTGAGGGTCCATATCTGGGGTTGGCAAGAACTCAGCCTGGAAACAGCCCTGGCTATGCCGTAGGGGCTCATCTTGAGGACACACAACATGTTCCTTCCCATATTTTGGACAGCATACATCCCGATCGCCATTGTCATGTTTTCTCTGGTTGGCCAGCGGCTAATCCGAACCTTGCGTCAACTGCGCATCGACGCGTGGGTTGCCCCTTTGACGCGGCGCCAGACGCTACGTCTCGCCCATGCGGCCGCTTCCCGCCGGGATCCGCGCGCCCCTCATTCGAGGCTGCGCCGGTAGGCGGTAGGAGTAGTCCCAATATGCTTGTGAAAGGCGGTGCTGAACGAGCTGGCCTCGCTGAATCCGAGCTGAAACCCAATCTGGGTCACAGACATATCGGGCTGCGCCAGGAGATCCTTGGCTTTGTCCATTCGCCGCGAAGTCAGATAGCGGTGCGGCGACAGCCCGAAAGATTCCTTGAACGCGCGTGAAAAGTGGAACGGGCTCAAACCGGCCAGCTCGGACAGCGCGGAGAGGGAAAAGTCGTCGCAGAGATGCTCTTCGATATACTCCGCCGCTCGCCTCTCCTGCCAGGCAGCGAGCCCGCCTCGTACCCGCTGCTGGGTCGGAGCGGCGCCGTTGTTCAGGCGCAGCAGCTCGTGCGCCAAAACAACGCTTAACGCTTCTGCATAGCCCTCGTGCCCCCGCTCCGGATTCTCTGCCTCCGCCTTGAGCTTCTGCAATGTTTCCCACAAGCCCTGGTCGAAGAAGAAAAGGCGTGGCTTGAGCTCGGTCTCAGCGAAACGCAGATCCGGACCGACCGGGAGACGAAGCGGGTCGATGTAGAAATAGGTGGCGCGCGTAAGCGTTCGAGGTATTTGCCAGCCATGGAACTGATGTCCCGTCGGAACCAAGGTCAGCTTCCGGTTGAACTGGCGCAAGCTTGATTTCGGCAGGCCCTCAACGAGCGTTTCCCCTTCGTTACGCTCTGCGCGGTCGGACATGATCAGCAGATGACAGCCAGCCTTGTATCCATACTCGAATTGTTCATGCCGGATGACTTGGATGCTTTCCGACTTGACGCCGCTCCAGATGGCGACTTGGCGACGCACGATGTCCGAAGGTGAAAAGCGTACTGTATCGCACACGGCACAGTGATCGAGCTCTCCCATGACGGTCTCCTGCGAAAGATCGAGGGACCTCCGTTGGGTGCGTTTTCTCCTGTTACCCGAGCGAAATAGGTGAGCAGTGTCGCATCGCCAATGGGCGAATGCATCAAATTTTTGTGCGGGACGTGAACGGCAAGGCAGCGATCGAGCATCGTCGGGTTCACCACACAGGCGCTGAAGGCGAAATAGACCGCGTAATCGTCGGGGGCAGCCTACGCAGCTACGCGAGGCAATGCGCCAAACCACCCTCTGATCCACGCAAGGTCCTTCGCCGTTTTCGCAAGGAAGTCGCTCTTGCAGGCTTTGCGGCAGAAGCGCAGCCGCCAATGGTGATGGCAGACAAGACCCAACTTTCCACCACAGTTTGCGCAGCGGTTCTCCAATCTGGTCATGAGGCTCTCCTCCGGTATGGATGGAGGTCGGTTGCACGACGCTCTGAGGCACAGCCCTTTCGGGGCTGCATTCGATCTATGCGTCCGGGCAGGATTGGCTTTGGGTGGATTGGCGTAGTTGGCGCGTTCTTGCACCGATCTCGATCGCTGCGTTTCGGCTCGACTTCGCTGGCAGCTTTTGCGGGAGATAATCTATTGCGCCCGCTGCTCGGCCTCGATCAGCTTGCGCAGGATCTGCTTGTAGCGCACCGGGCCCACATCGATCGCGAGAATAACCGGATCGAGCGAGGTACTCGAACTGTCGATCAGCTCCTGTTGCGCCTCGATGACGGGCGCATCCTGCTCCTCGAATGCGAAGCGCCGCATCGTCGCTATCTTGTTCTGAATCTCCGCGTTCACCCGGTCATCGGGGGTCATCACGTTGAAGCGCACGGCTGTGAAAAAATAATGCGTGGTCTTGTCGCTTTCCGGGGTGAGCATGTGGACCGCGTGATAGCCGGTCCCGGTTTCGGGGATTGCGCCTGGCATGCAGATCCCGGTCACCAGCCGCAAATTGCAGGGGGGCATCCAGCGCATGCGCGTGAACTTGTCCACCCGATCGGGCGCCGACGGCATCAGAATGGCGAACAGCCCGGGCGCGGCCGCATTGCCGGCGTGACGCCCGACGATGACGTCTTCGCCCTCCTGCTCGACGGTAATGTCGGAGTCCACCGTATCCGAGTTGCCGAGGATCCCATCGTGCAGATAGCTGGTGTGGCTCAGATCAAGCAGGTTATCGATGATCAGCTCGTAATTGGCGCGGATGGTGATGCGGTCGCGTTTGGTCGCGTGCATCTCCGGAACGTTGTCGAGCACGCTGAAATCCGGCACCTTGGCAACATCAGCGGGCTGCTCGCCCATCCAGATCCAGATCGCCTTGTGCTTTTCCGTCACGGGATAGCTGCGCACCTGCGCGCGCGGAGGAATGTTCTTGGCGCCATGGGGGTTGAGGACGCAAGCGCCTGACGCATCGAATTCGAGACCATGATAAGGACACTGGACGCGATCGCCGCGAACAACCTTGCCCATGTGTAAGGGGGCAAAGCGGTGCGGGCAGCGATCCCGCAACGCCGCGACTTTTCCATCCGCCTTGCGGAAAAGCACGATCGGCTCCTTCAGGATCGTGCGGCCGAGCAGTTGAGCCTCGGCGAGATCGTCCGACCAGGCGGCGACATACCAGGCGTTGCGCAGATAGGTTCCGCTGATCATTTTCTTCTTGCTGTCGAGAAGCTCGGCGGTCTCCGTAGCGCGGGTCATGGATGCTCCGTGGGTATGCCGGCGTAGCGGCGGGTTTCAAACCCGCCCCTACAAACCCGTTTATCCGAAGTAGGGCGGATGAGCGCAAGCGGCATCCGGCCGGCCGACGGCGGGTTACGCGCATCGAGCCGGTTAAGCGGCTCGATGCGCTAATCGTACTGCGTCATACCCGCCCTACAAATCATTCACCAGCTTGCTGAGCAACTCCCGAACTGCGCCGGCAAAGGGGTGGAAAGAAAAGCGCACGACGTGGGCGCCGGATGGGACCACGACAGCGCGGAAGATGGCATTGGCTTTCAGGATCTCGGTCTGCCTTCCATCTACGCTCGCCCGCCACCAGGGATGCCAGACATCGTTGAGGAGAAGGATGGCCGCACTCGGAGCTTCGACTGCAACCACCACTTCCGCGCTCCCGTAGTGCAGCAAGCGAACGCCACCGTTCTTGCCAGCTGTCTCGACCGGCGACAGCGCTGCGGGTGCATGCTCCAACAACACGGTCCGCCGGGGATCAACATCCGGCCACCCCGTATGGAGGAGGTCGGCAAAATCCGCCGTGCGCCAGTGCGTCAGCAGCATCACGCGGGGCAGCGCGCGCGGATTCTCGTAGACATAGGCGTCGTTGGTGCGCGCGATGAAAATGAGATCGCCGGGCTTGAGCGAGGTGTCGATTTCCTCGACCGGGCCGCCGGTCGCAATGAACCGCACCCCGAGAAGATCCGCAAAAGCCGAATGGTAGGAGGGATAAAGCGGAGAGAAGGTGCGCTGGGAGGCGAGCGCGACGGTGTCGCCGACCCGTGTCGCTTCGTAAAAGGATCGCAGCCGCAGCGGGTTGTGACCAAACACTCCGTCGAAGTCGTGGGCGAGCGGCAGATTGGGCCAGTGATAGCCGATACCGATCAGCTCCACCCGGTCGCGCCGGTCCGGCGCCGCCGCGGCAGCGAGCCGCGCCTTCAGAAGCCGCACGGTTGCATTGGCGGTGTCCTGGCGCAGCGCATCGAAACGCGCGGACGGCAACGCGGTGGAGACGTGGGGAGCGTTATTCCATCCGAGGTCAACGGTCACGAACGCCGCGACAAGCGCGACCGCAGCAAGAGGATGATGCGCGTTCACCCTTTGCGCCGTCACCAGCACCGTGACGGCCACGCAACTGAAAACAACCGCGGTCAGGACCGGAACAAGAGCAGGCGGGATGCTGACCACGGAATGTGCAAGCAAAAGCGCGGCGCCAACAAGGACGGGGGCAAAGGCCATCTCTACGGTGCGCTGGAGCCGCGATGAGGCTGGCACCCTGCGCTCGAACCAGCAATGGACCAGGTAGCCCGCCAGCACCGCGAGGATTGCGCCGAGCACGAAGCTCCCGTCCGCCGGGCGCCGAAACAACGATACCCCCGGCAGGAGCTCGTACATCAGGCGAAACGCCGGCGTATAGCCGCCGAGCGAGTAGAGCAAAACCAGGGCAGCAGCGACACTAAAGAAACGAATCTCGCGCGCCCAGGCGAGCCCACGCACGAGGCCGAATGCCAGGATCGCGACAATGGTAAGCGCGCCGCCGTAAAGGAGACCCATGTTGGGAGAGAGATAAAGGCCTGGCCAACCCCAGGCCGCGTCCCAGATCGGGCTCTGGGGTGCCCAATAATGCTCATTCGAGCGCATGGCCCCGTAGAGATCCGCGAACACGAGCTGCAGCAGATGCACGGGATGGAGCGAGCCGCCGGCCGCCGACGCGTAGTCGATGTGCGGCCGGTTCGAGCGTGCAGCAAGGAGAGCGCTTTGAATGACCGGGAAAGCGGCAACGAGGGTCGCCGTGACCGCAGCCGCGGCCAAGGGCTTGATGCTCAAACGCGCGCGCGCGAGCACATCGGGTCCCGTGAGCCAATGCGCCACGACGAAACCGGCAACTACATAGAGCGACAGCAGCGCGACCTGATCGCGGCCGAGAGCGAGCAATCCAGCAAGCAGGCCCGCGGCCGCGCCGGTGGGCGACGAGGAGCGATCGAGCGCGCGCGCAGTCAACCAGAGCACAAGCGGCAGATAAGCGAGGCTGACGATCTCGATGGTGTGCTGAATGCGAGCGCTGGCGGAGCCGCCGAGCGCAAAGGCCATCGCTGCAACGATCGCCCCGGCAGGGTGCCAGCCGCGATCGTGAAAAAACAGTAGGACGCCGAGGCCGCCTAGAAACAGGTATGCGAACGTCACCGCGTCGAACGCCCGCATGCCGACGACGGGGCTCGACGCGGCGAGGAGAACATGGAGCGGCGAGAACAACAGCGACTGCGGATCGGCAATGAGCGGCCAGCCGGCAAAGACATTAGGGGTCCACCAGGGCCACTCGCCGCGCGCAATGGAGGTCGCCAGGAACTGCACCGGGGGGAAGAACTGAGATTTCCCATCCCACGGGATCGTCACCGTGCCAGAGAGCCATGGGTAGGCAAGGAGCCAAAACGCGAGAGCAAAAATCGCGATGGTGAACGGCAGCGGAATAGATGTCCTTGCCTTCGCATCTGCGCACTTCTGCAATGGGGTACTCACGACGGGCAGATTACGCGGAAGCTCGGCTCTGTTATGGATCGCGGCAGGCCCCGGCACTATCATGCCGCGGCAACCGGGTGGAGCACTCATGAACAGTTCCATGCTGCCGCGCGAGCGCTGTGAGTTCTCGGCGATTGTCGACCGGCCGCCGCTCAAGCTGCCAGGTGGCGCACGGCTCGTATTCTGGAGCATCGTCAATTACGAGGTCTGGGACATCGGCCGCCCCATGCCGCGCCAGGTCATTCCGGCACCGACGGGTACGTCTCTGCTGCCGGACGTGCCGCACTGGAGCTGGCACGAATACGGGATGCGCGTGGGCGCCTGGCGGTTCTTCGAGCTCTACGAGCGGCTCGGCATCACCCCCACCCTCGCGCTCAACGCGCGCACCTGCGAAGACTATGTCCGCGTCGCCGAGCAGGCAAAGCGCCTGGGCTGGGAGTTCATGGGGCACGCCTACGATCAAATGCCGATCCACAAGGTCGAGGACCAGGCCGGCATGATCGGGCGCTCGATGGATATCCTCGAGCGCTTCAGCGGAAAGCGCCCATTGGGCTGGCTCGGGCCCGGTCTCACCGAGACATTGGAAACTCCGGAGCTCCTGGCCGGCGCCGGAGTGAAATATATCGGCGACTGGGTCTACGACGATGAGCCGACGGTGATCACCACCGCGAGGGGGCCGCTGGTCACATTGCCTTATACGGTCGAGATCAACGACATCACCATGATGATCGTGCAGCACCATGAGAGCGAATATCTCCTGCGCCGCGCCATCGATCAGTTCGACCGCCTCTATGCCGAGGGGAGCAAGCGCGCGAAGGTCATGGCACTTGCCATCCATCCCTATATCAGCGGGCAACCCCATCGCATCAAATACCTCGAGGCGATCTACGATCATGCCCGCCGCTGCGAGGGCGTGCTCTACTGGACGGGAGAGCAGATATTCGACTGGTACATGTCGACGCAAAAGGAGACGCGAACCGGCGCGGCAGCGTGAGTTTTTGCAGGGGTAGGGCGGGTGATTCAGCGAGCCGCCTCCAGGCCCGGCCCGCTGGCGTACCCCCCGGTCCGGCCTCAGATGCGTCCCCGCATCACGGTGCGCAGCTTATGACTTCTCCCGTTTGATCGTGGTGCTGAGGAGATTGCGCGCGGCAGCGTCACGCCGCTCGATGAGCGCGGCGAACTGCAGCTGGCGGACCTGGCGCTCGCCAGGCGATTGCGGCCGTCCGGCCGTGATCAGGCGGTCCATCTCCTCCTGCACCGCCTCGCATTCCCGCCTCCATTCCTGAAACGGCGTCCTCATCATCTCGCACTCCTGTACGCAACATTACTGCGCAACAACCTAGCGGAAATCTGGACCAAATTGTAGCGCCAAGGATGATTAGATCGGCATCCAGAATACTACACGTGAGGCGCCATCACCGGCATAGTCGGGGACGGCAGGAACTCCGTCGGCATTGGGTTCTCCGAGCAGCTGCATGCCGAGGCTCTTGTGAAATGCGATAGAAGCCGCGTTTGCCGGCGTGGTAATTGCCTTGGCATGTTTGCAGCCATGCTGCCGGGCAAACTGTACAAAGCGGCCAAAAAGCTGCTGCGCCAGGCGTTGCCTGCGCGCGCTCGCGCGTACGGCGATCGCATGCACATAGGCAACCGGCTCAGTCTGCGAGATAAAACCAAATAGATATCCGAGAACCTGATCGCCATTACGAGCCACGAACGCCGAATTTCCAAACTCATGAATTAGGAACGGGTGATGGAGATGGCGCATATCCCGTGCGCCCCAGAATTCATGCAGCTGGTCGAGAATTTGATTGTAATCTCGGAGGGTACAGATCGAGATTTCTGCTGCAGGGGGCACTGCCCGGATATTGCGGCGCGTCCGCGTCAAGCGGGAGCGGAGCAAGATGGAGCGGCACGGCGCTTCATGCCGGCTACGTCTCGTCGACGACGCGGTTGCGCAAGATCCCGATCTCCGGGACCTCGACCTCCACCACATCGCCCGGCTTGAGCCATACGGAGGGATTGCGATGGACCCCGGCCCCGGTGGGCGTTCCAGTCCAGATCAGGTCGCCGGGCTTGAGTGTCGCGAAGGTGCTGATGTAGTTGATCAGCCACGCGAAGCCCCAGGTCAGCCGGTCGGTACTGTCTTTCTGCCGCAGCTCGCCGTTCACACGTGTCGTCAGATGGAGCGGCTTGGCAGGATCGAGCTCGTCGGTCGTCACGACCCATGGCCCGACACTGCCGGAGCGATCGAAATTCTTGCCCTGGGTGACGTTCAGCGTGCCGTGACGCAGCCAGTCGCGTACGCTGCCTTCGTTGCCCAGGGTGAGCCCGCCGATCCAGGAAAGCGCGCTTTCCCGCGGCACACGGCGGCCCTCCTTCCCGATCACCAGGATCACTTCTCCTTCGTAATCGAATTTGTCCGACACCTTCGGGCGCACGATGGGCTGTTCCGTTCCGACGATGGACGTCGGAAACCGGCAGAACAGGTTGGGATATTTCGGCGCCTCCTTGTTGTCCCTGTACTCGGCGCTGCGGTCGGGATAATTGATGCCGACGCAGATATTCTTCTCCGGCGTCACGATCGGCGGCACCATCGCAACGTCCTTGATCTGATAATCGGCCGGGGCGTTGGCTGCGGCACGCGCTTCGCCCACGGCCTGGGCGCGGAAGAGATCGAGCAAGCTCGGGTATTTCGGCAGCCTTCGGCCGAGATCGACGATGCCGGCGCCGCTGACTGCGCCGTAGCTGGTCCGACCGTTTACGCGGAAGCTGGCAAGACGCATGGATTCACCCCGAGGCGATCACATAAGGCTCGGCGGCAGCGCGACTCCAGACCTCCCCTTTCAGGGACAGGTTTTCAAGCCCGGGCACGACGCGTGCTCAGCGTCAAGGTATGAGGACGATGAAGTCCGTACCCGCGGCGGTCTCGGGACTCAAACCCTGGTCCGAGATGATCACCGAGGCGCCCGGAGAGATCATCTCGGAGATGCGCTCGCTGGCTTCCGGTGGAACGCTCACCCGCTCGATCGCTTCGGCTGCGCTCGATGGCCTTCCGACGGAGATGGGCTCGGCGTTCGGATCGCCGAACCGGCTCCGGCTCACTGGCCGCGCCGGCGGGGTCGGCACAGTCACCACGTTCCAGCGCATGCTGTCGTCGTCATTGGTGTCCAGTGCGGTAAAGAGATGCGTCCCGAGAGGCCGCTCGGGCTCTCTGAAAGTGACAGGCGCGCTGAACACGGGATCGAAGCCCTTGCGCACGAACAGCTTGCCTTCCTTGCGGCTGATGAACACCGAAACAGGCCCGGTGTTGAGCGGTCTGACCTCGGACACTCCCGTAGTTCCTAACCTGGGCCGGCGCGCATGGGACAGATCGAAGCTGTCGTAGGCAGACTTCACCACTTCCGAAGAGGTCGTGGGCGGCTGCCGTTTGCTGACGCCTGCATAGGCCATCGCGTCGAGAGCGGGATCGCCGCCTTTGGACCGCAAGGCCTTGTGGGCGGAGGACTCTTCCGACGAACGCTTCGGCTCAATCGGCTCGACCCTGCGCGCGAACAAGCGCGGATTGGCAATCGCTGCCGGGGCGACTTCGCCATGGGTGATGACGACACGCACCCCAGGCTTGGTTGCCCCCCATAATTGACGCGCGAAAGCTTCGGGCATGGCAATCGAACGTTGCGCCGTGGAGACATTCGGGGCGGCCTGATAAAGCCCTACCCCCGAGCGCGTGATCTGCTGCATGTAATACATGGGAGCGTCGCCGGAGGACGCGGATCGGTGCCACCGGTCCTTCTGGATGATGCTGAACACTCCAGTCGGCGTCTGATGACCCACAGTGACACGGGTCCGCGCAACCGCCATTCCGTCGGAGTAAACGGTCAGTTGCTGCTTGTTGAGCGAGATGGCAATCGTGAGCACCCCCTTGGCCCGAGCGCTGAGCTCGGCCGGGGTCTCCTTGGCCGCTGCCTTGTCATTGCCACTGGAATTCTCGCGCGCCGCTGTCGCGGGCTTTTCCTGGGGTTGCGTCGCGCCCGGTGCAGGCTTGAAGTGGCGCACCGGCGGGGCGCTTCGTCGAGAGACACTGGGCTGCGGCGATGGGCCGAAAGGCCAGAAGAAAAAAGCCTCCGCGCTCGAGGAAAAGCCCGCCAGCACAGCAAGGCTGGCGGTCATTCCCAACAAGGCTTTGCGGTGACGTGAAAGCACGCCGGAACCCTGTTCGGGCCGTTTTTGGTTCTGCACGACGCCCCCTTTACTTGGCACAAACTCGCCCTGTCGGGTCCGAATAGACTCAAAGGGTTAGTCGCTTTCCTGCCGCGAAAGGTTCGACGGTCAGAACGCCTTGATTTTCAAGAAATTGAACAGTCCGAAGGGCAGATTATTAGCCCTAATGCATCATTCCCGCGGCACCGGACCGGCAACCGCAGGGAGCGGTTTAGACCTGTGCCTGCACGCCGAACGGGCGCTATTCCCAGCTCGGCTATCTCTCAAAATGCCCAGGCTCCATACCCGACGACACGGGCACGGTCGCCCGCGGTGTCGCCTGAGTTGCACAGCGCAAGGCGACACGCGTTGAGGCCGCGTTGTGCAGCCTCGGCGAGGAATCCGGCGATGGCCAGAAAACCGCACGCGTTATCCGCACGGAGTTGATGCCATTCGCCGCGCTCGATGAGCGCAGCCGTTGCGGCATCGAGGCGGCACGCGGTTTCATAACCATGGTAATGTGAAAGGTCCGAGCTGATCACCACCAGGGTCTCGGCACCGCCCCACACGCGTTCGAGCGCTTGCGCCACTTCCATCGGCGTAGCCTCCCCCACGACCAACGGTACCAGGCGAAACTGTCCGAGCACCATCTGCAGGAAAGGAAGCTCCACCTCGAGGGCATGCTCTGGAGCGTGCGGCGCGTCATCGGCGCGCACGAACGGCAGATCGGTCAGCTCCATGAGCGCATCGCGGTCGAGAGCGGCCGTGCCGAGCGGTGTCTCGAAGGCATCGGCGGTCGGGACCGCAATTCCGCGCAGTGCGACATAGTGTGCGGGGCCGATCGTCACGACCCGCGTGATGTCGGCGCCGGCGCCGCGCAAGAGCGCGAACGCTTTGCCCGCAACTCCGCCGGAATAGACATAACCGGCATGCGGAGCGATCAGCGCCTTGGGGCGATGCGAGATATGGACAGGACCGGCCAAGAGGCTCTCGACCTCGCGCCGCAGTCGCTGCGAATTGCCGGGATAAAACAACCCGGCAACTGCTGCCGGTCGCACCTTCATGGCGTGCATTTGCTGCCTTGCCCGTTGTCCGCTCATAACTTGACGCCCACATGAGCAACGTCATCAGTCCTATAGACTTGGATTGCCGCCGCAATGGTTCAAGACAGGATCGAGGGGCTCCCTGGCCGTTACTGGCATCCGCTCGCAGACGGGCGCATTCAGTGCGATGTCTGCCCCCGTTATTGCAGGCTCAACGAAGGCCAGCGCGGGCTTTGCTTCGTGCGCGGGCGCGCACACGATCGGATCGTGCTAACGACCTATGGCCGGTCCTCGGGGTTCTGCATCGATCCGATCGAGAAAAAGCCGCTCAACCATTTCCTGCCTGGGACGCCGGTCCTCTCGTTCGGCACCGCCGGCTGCAATCTCACGTGCAAGTTCTGCCAGAACTGGGACATATCGAAAGCGCGCGTGCTCGACCGGCTGCAGGATCGCGCCTCGCCACAGGCGATCGCGCAGGCGGCGGTCGAGAACGGCTGCCGCTCGGTGGCCTTCACCTACAACGATCCCGTGGTCTTTCTTGAATACGCAGTCGACGTCGCGCAGGCCTGCCGTGCGCGAGGGATCAAGACGGTAGCAGTGAGCGCGGGCTACATCTGCGCGGAGCCGCGGCACGAGCTGTTCCGCCACATGGATGCCGCCAACATCGATCTCAAGGGCTTCACCGATAGCTTCTACAAGAGTCTCTGCACCGGAAAGCTGGCGCCTGTGCTCGAAACCCTGGTCTACCTGAAACGCGAGACCGCGGTCTGGCTTGAGATCACGACGCTGCTGATCCCCGGCGAAAACGACTCGGCCGCTGAAGTCGCTGCCCTCTCCCGGTGGGTGCTGGAACATCTTGGTGCAGATGTGCCGTTACACTTCAGCGCCTTTCATCCTGACTGGAAGATGCTGGACACCCCGCCAACGCCGCCGGCCACCTTGCACCGCGCGCGGCGCATCGCTCAAGATGCCGGCCTGCGCTATGTCTACACCGGCAACATCCATGACCCCGAAGGGCAGAGCACGTACTGCCATGTCTGTCACGCGGCGCTGATCGGGCGCGACTGGTACGACCTCACCGGCTGGAATCTGACGAGCGACGGTCACTGCGGCAGCTGCGGTGCGGCTTGCCCCGGTGTTTTCGAGAGGCGCCCCGGACGATGGGGCCGCCGCCACGCGGCTATCAGGATGGCCGGCACTACGGCGGCATGACGCGTGTCCCGGACGAGTGCAGCGAGCGCTGTTGCGCGAGCGCAACGAGATACGAAAGGTGCAGCACTCACATCGGCTTGAAGGCGCGGTCCACTTCCACATCGATCAGCATCGCGCCGCCGCCGTTGAGCGCGCTCTTCAGGAGATCGGTGGCGTCGTGAACGGTGCTCGCGCGCTCGGCCCTGATGCCAAGCGAACGCGCGAGCCCGACGAAATCGATCTTGGGATCGACAAGCTCCATGCCGACATAGCTGTCCGCCTGCTCGGCAAGCCCGCGCATGGCATGCAGGCGCTGCTTGAGAATGCGATAGGAGGTGTTGTTGAGGATCACGAACACCGCATCGATCTGATAATGCGCGGCGGTCCACAGCCCCTGGCACGTGTACATCGCGCTGCCGTCGCCGATCAGCCCCACCACCGGCCGTTCCGGCAGTGCCACCTTCACGCCCATGGTCGCGGGCAGACCCCAGCCGATGCCGCCGCCGCGCAATCCGAAATAGCTCTGCGGATCGTCGCTGCGGATAAGCTGCCGAATCCCCGGCGCAGAGGAAATGGCCTCCTCGATGACGACGGCATCCTTCGGCAGCGTCTCTGCGATCCCATGCAGAAGTGCGAGAGGCTGCACGGGGCTTGCGCCGGCGAGCGCAGTGGCCTTGGCCTTGAGCGCTTCACGCTCCGCGGCAATGGCCTTGCTCGTGGTCGCGAGCCGCTCGCGCGCGGTGGCGCGCGCACCGCTGGTCATGCGCTCGCGTACCGCCGCGGTGATGTCGGGCAGCGTCGCCTTCGGGTCGCCGAGAATGGCGACTGCCGGCGGGTAGTTCTTGCCCAGCTCCCACGCATCGGTGTCGAGATGAATGAGCTTGATGCCGCGGGGCATCGGATCGACAGGCGAAGGCAGCGACAGCGTGAAGAGATCGCTGCCCACCGAGAACAACACATCGTGCTGGTCCAAAATCTTGCGAACCTCCGGTGCGAGCCGGATCATGGAGCCGCGAAACAGAGGATGCGAAGAGGGAAACGAAGCGGTGTTGGGCACGAGTTCCGTGTACACGGGGGCCCCCATCAATTCCGCTAGCTCCACCAGCTCGGCGTGGGCGCGGCTCTGCGCCACCGCATCCCCGGCCATGATCAGAGGGCGATCGGCGCCCGCCAGAATCTTGGCGGCGGCCTCCACCGCGTCCCGATCGCCGCGCAGGCGCGGCGCGACGCGTGTGGGGGCAAGCAAATCGATATCGGCGTCGGCCCGCAGGATGTCGCCGGGCAGCGAGAGGAAAACCGGTCCCGTGGGCGGCGCAAGAGCGGTCTTTACCGCGCGGTGAACGAGCCGCGGCAGATCCTCGAGCCGGTGCACCTCCGAGGCCCATTTTACCAGCGGGCGCGCGATGGTCGGCAGGTCCGCCCAGAGAATGGGCTCTGTCGTGTTGAAGCTCTGCTCGTGCTGCCCGGCTGTGACCAGGATGGGCGTGCCCGCCTTCTGCGCGTCGTAGAGCATGCCCATGGCATTGCCGAGCCCCGGCGCCACGTGCAGGTTGACCACGGCAAGCTTGCCCGACGCCTGCGCGTAGCCGTCCGCCATCGCCATGACCGCCGCCTCCTGCAGGACGAGCAGGTAGCGGAGCTCGTTTTCCGTCGCGAACGCGTCCATCAGCGGCAATTCCGTCGTGCCGGGATTGCCGAACATGACCTCGACGCCTTCCTGCTTGAGCAGATCAAGGAAAGCGCGCTTTCCGGACATCACGGGCAATCTGTCCTCCCTCAGCGAAATGGCATCGATGCACTGTGGCATCTTGCCCGTCGGCGGGAAAGCGGCAAGAGTGCCCGCGGAGCGTGACGAGGAGCGTGCCATGGCCACGGCAAAGGCAGAGAGCGGAAGGCTCCACGCATTCAACTTCCGGAGCTGGATAGAGGCGAACAAGCACCTGCTCAAGCCGCCGGTTGGCAACAAGAAAGTGTTCGAACAGGGCGAGATGACGGTACAGGTCGTTGGCGGCCCGAATGAGCGCACCGATTATCACGACGACCCAGTGGAAGAGTTCTTCTATCAGCTCAAGGGCAACATGGTGCTCAAGGTGGTCGAGAACGGCGAATTCTACGACGTTCCGATCCGCGAGGGCGAGGTGTTTCTGCTGCCGCCGCATGTGCGCCACTCGCCGCAGCGGCCGGCGGACTCGATCGGCCTCGTTGTCGAAGCTGCGCGCCCCAACGCAGTCGATGGATTCGAGTGGTACTGCTTCGAATGCGGAGCCCTCGTCCACCGGATTGAAGCTCCGGTGCAGCACCTGGTGAAAGACCTACCGCCGTTATACGAAACCTTCTACGCAGACCCCGCGGCTCGCACATGCAAGCAGTGTGGAGCAATGCATCCCGGCAGGAAGCCGCCGTACGGCTGGGCCGAGATCGCATAAGCATGCGAGGGAAGGTCACGCTCGAGGATCATTTCGCGGTCGAGGCGACGCTTGGGGATTCGCAGCCGTTCGGCGCGCATGTGTGGCCGGAGCTACGCTATCGCTTGCTGGACTTCCACGATCAGCGCCTTCGCCTGATGGACGCAAGCGGCGTCGAGATCATGATCGTGTCGCTCAATGCGCCGGCCGTTCAGGGCATTGCAGACGCGAGACAAGCGGCTGAGCTGGCGCGCCAGGCCAATGATGTGCTGGCGGAAGAGATCGGCAAGCATTCGGATCGGTTCGTGGGTGTGGCCGCGCTCCCGATGCAGGATCCCGCTCTCGCTGCAGCGGAGCTGCAACGCTGCGTCCGCGAGCTGGGATTCAGGGGCGCGCTGGTGAACGGCTATTCGCCGGCACCCGATGCGCGCACGCCCATTCACTACGACCTCCCGCAATACCGCTCGTTCTGGCGCACCGTCGCCGAGTTGGACGTGCCTTTCTACCTTCATCCGCGACCGCCCATGGCGGGCGTCCTGCTGCAATACGACGGGCATTCCTGGCTGTTCGGGCCGACCTGGAGCTTCGCCGCCGAAACTTCGCTGCATGCCTTGCGCCTGATTGGCAGCGGGTTGTTCGACGAATTCCCGCGGCTGAAGATCATTCTTGGTCACCTGGGGGAGGGGCTGACGTTCTTTCTGTGGCGCATCGACAACAGGAATAATTGGATGAAGGCGCCTCACAAATACGCTGCCAAGAAACGCGTGGCCGACTATTTTCGCGAGAACTTTTTTCTGACCACCTCAGGTCATTTCAGCACGCCCGCGCTGATCAACACGATTGCGGAGATCGGGGCTGAGCGCATCATGTTCTCCGTCGATTATCCGTTCGAGGATTTCAGCGACGCCGCGGATTGGTTCGATCATGCCGAGATCAGCGAGAGCGAGCGAAAGGCCATCGGCAGAACCAACGCCGTGGCGCTGTTCAGGCTTCAAGGTTGAGGCCGCGGAGCAGAAGGCGCGGCGCAGCTGGCTGTACTCGAGACAGATAGCTGCTCGAGGTCATTCCGCGGCGCCGGCGATTGATGCGCTGTGCCGAACTGGAGGCCCTGTGGTTAGGGATTCCGGGCTCCGCTTGCGGGGCCTGTGCTCGGACGGCGCGAAGCGCCGATCCGAGTGCTCGCGGCGCCGGAATGACGGCGCGGATCAGCTTACGAGGCTGCATGACTCACCCTGGTTTGCTGCAGCGCGAGGGCCCTGCTCCTGTTCTTGAAGCCTTAACCGGCGCCCCCCATATTCGGGCAGGCCGGCCGGAATTCCCTGTTCCGGACGGCCTTTGAGGGGCGCCGAAAGGGCCCCATCAAAGTCGCTTCCGAGGGCTTTGAGGCCATGTCCCGAGTTCCGTCCCTGTCCAGCCCGTTTCTGCTAGGATTCGACGAAATCGAGCGTGCTCTCGATCGTGTGTCGAAGGCTGCGGACGGGTACCCGCCCTACAATATCGAGCGGATTGCCCGCGACGAGCGCCAGCCGGAGCGATTGCGCATCACGTTGGCGGTTGCAGGCTTCACGCGCGATCAACTTGATGTGACGGTCGAAGAGAAGCAGCTGGTCATCCGCGGTCGCCAGCAGGACGAGAAGCCCCGCCAATATCTCCATCGCGGTATCGCCGCGCGGCAGTTTCAGCGCTGTTTCGTGCTGGCGGACGGGATCGAGGTAATGAGCGCGGACTTGAAGAACGGCCTGTTGTCGATCGACCTCGTCCGCCCCGAGCTGGAGCAGGTGGTGAAGACGATCAGCATCAGTGACAGTGATTGAACCCGAGCAGGGCTCGACGCGTTATGAGCAAAGGAGTTGAGTGCCATGACAAACAACAACATCACCTCCAGACAACCTCTCATGTCGCCTGAGGCGCTGGCCGTTCTCGGCGGCGGCAAGATCGCCTATGTCAAGACGATCCGCTCCGAGGACGTGCAAAGGCAATTCCCCCAGGCGCCTCAGCTTGCACCGGGGACGCTCCTGTACGCCCTGCACGCCGCCGACGGCACTCCGATCATGCTCACCGACAGCCGCGAGGCTGCGGTGGCGAATGCCTGGAGCCAGGAACTCGAGACGGTCAGCGTGCATTAAGCCTGGGGCAGGCGCAGCTTCTGTCAGGCTGCGCTCGCGGAGGGTATCGCCAGCACGGCGTAGAGGGCCTCCACGTCGCGCGATTCGCGCAGCTTGCGAGTGACATCCCCATCGCGCAGCAGTCGCGCCACGCGCGCCAGCGCTTTGAGATGATCGGCGCCGGCAAATTCGGGGGCGAGCAGCAGGAACACCAGGTCGACCGGCTGCCCGTCGAGCGCTTCGAAATCCACTGGCCGCTCCAGGCGGGCAAACAGGCCAAACAACTTGTTGAGCTTGGGCAGCTTGCCGTGGGGAATGGCGATGCCGTTGCCGACGCCGGTCGAGCCGAGCTTCTCGCGCTGCTGCAGAATCTCCAGTATGGCGCGTTCGCTCTGTCCGCAGAGCACGGCCGCCTTGGCCGCGAGCTCTTGCAGAAGCTGTTTCTTGCTATTCACTTTCAGCGCCGGGACGATGGCGTTCGGCGCGACGAGATCGGTAAGCAGCATGCACTTCTTCCACGCATCGGGGATGCTTGAAGGGGGCCCCCGGTCGTGAGGCGGCGGACGATAGGTATCCGCCGATACCCCGTCAATGGCCGCCCCAGCCGTGGGGCTTCGCGTTTGGGTTAACGCGGATCCTTGAGCCGGCGTTTGTAGCGGCGCAGCCTTTTTTCCATACGGATTGCCGCTTCATCCGCGCTGGCATAGGCATCCGCGGCGAAGCCGTCGGCCTCCAGAACAATGCCGGAATCGAGATGGATAACGCATTCCGTCCGAAAACCGAAGCCGTCCTTTCCAACAGTCACATGGCCGGAAAAGCCGCCGTCGAAATATTTGGCGGTCGCCTCCGAAACCCGCGAGCTGATGCGCGCACGCAGCGCTTCGCCGAGATCCATATTCTTCCCCGACACGCGAAACGGCATACGACGCGTCTCCGCTCAGTCGGTGCGCCCCACGCGCCTGGGCGCAGCGGAAAAAATCGCTTGCACAGCGACACTCATGTCATTGAGCGCACAGCGCAGCTCGCTTTTCCCGCTTGCGCTGCATCGATGAAGGAATGCGCATTGCCTCACGATATTTCGCGACGGTGCGCCGCGCAATCTCGACGCCGGCAACGTGCAGCCGTTCCACGATCGTCTCGTCGGAGAGGACGTCCTCGGGAGACTCTTCCTGGATCAGCTGTCGGATGCGGTAGCGCACCGCTTCTGCGGAATGCGCCTCCCCGCCGCCCGCAGCGGCAATGGCCGAGGTGAAGAAATATTTGAGCTCGAAGATGCCCCGGTTCGTGGCCATATACTTGTTTGCCGTCACGCGAGAGACCGTCGACTCGTGCATCCCTATTGCATCCGCTATGGTCTTGAGGTTGAGCGGACGCAGATGCTGGACGCCGTGAGCGAAAAAGCCGTCCTGCTGGCGCACGATCTCGGTTGAAACCTTGAGAATCGTCTTTGCTCGCTGATCGAGCGCTCGCATGAGCCACGTTGCCGATTGCAGACAGTTGGCAAGGTAGCCCCTGTCATGCTCGCTTTTCGCTGTCTTGACAACCTCCGCATGGTAGTTCTGGTTTAGCAGAATCTTCGGCAAGGTGTCCGAGTTGAGCTCAACGGTAAATCCGCCATCCTCTCTGGGTCGGACAAACACATCGGGAACTACCGGCTGGACAACCACCGAGCCGAACGCAAGCCCCGGCTTCGGATTGAGCCTGCGGATCTCAGCGATCATATCGGTCAGGTCTTCATCACTCACCCCGCAAACTTTACGCAAGGCCGGAAGCTCGCGCTTGGCCACCAGATCGAGGTGCTCGACCAGCGCTCGCATCGCGGGATCGAAACGGTCGCGCTCCTTGAGCTGAATGGCAAGACATTCCGCAAGATTGCGGGCGCAAACTCCCGGCGGGTCGAAGGTCTGCAGGATGGCAAGGACCGCATCGATCTCGCCAGGCGAGGTACCGAGCTTGTCCGCGGCCACCGCGAGGTCGCCTGCGAGATAGCCGGACTCGTCTACGAGATCGATCAGATATTGCCCGATCATGCGGCGCGATGGAGCGGTGATCGCGAGCGCGAGCTGCTCGACGAGATGATCCGCAAGCGTCATCTGGGCGGAAACCCAGGCCTCCAAATTGTTGTCCTCTGACCTGGCGCCCCTTGCGCTGGCCCATTGCGAATAGTGCGGGACGTCATCGGCGCCAGATCGCGAGCCCGAGCTCGCTCGCACCGGGTCGAAACGATCGCCCATGTCCGGGCCGGCCTCGGATGCGGTCACCCCGGATGCGCCGGCTCCGTTCCCCTCGTGCTCAGGCTCGCCAATTCGCTCGAGCAGTGGATTGCGCTCGAGCTCCTCGTCGACATAAGCAGCAAGATCCAGATTGGAGAGCTGCAGCAGCTTGATCGCCTGCATCAGCTGCGGCGTCATCACCAGCGCGTGGCTCTGACGGAGCTCTAGCCTTTGGGTCAACGCCATTTGAGCACGCGCTCTGAACTAAATACGTATCCGCAGACGCACATCCCGACAGGCCGCTCGGTGGGAGGGTAGGGACTCTTGGTCCGATTCTTGCTTAGCGGGTTCTGGCGCCGCTGTACACCGCCTCTCTCCCGCTGCCGTTAATAACGAGGAAGACTCGGCGATGGATGGGGGGTCTTGGGGGCCTCGCCCCGCCTTCCGGAACGGCCGCAGCTCGATGCCAGCGCAGGCTATGCCTGGAAATCCTCGCCGAGATAGAGCCGGCGCACTTCGGGGTCGTTGACGATGTCGTCCTTGCGGCCCTCCATCAGCACCTGCCCCGAGTAGATGATGTAGGACCGATCAGTGAGCGCGAGAGTCTCGCGCACGTTGTGGTCGGTAATGAGCACGCCGATGCCGCGGGTGGTAAGGCGGCGCACCAGGCGTTGAATCTCCACCACCGCTTTCGGATCGATGCCGGCAAAGGGCTCGTCGAGGAGCATGTAGCTCGGCCGGCTGGCAAGCGCGCGCGCAATCTCGACGCGGCGACGCTCGCCTCCTGAGAGTGCAATCGAGGGCGTCTTGCGGTGACGTGTGATCTCGAATTCCTCAAGCAGCGCGCGCAGGTCGGCTTCGCGACGACGTCGGTTGGGCTCGACTACTTCGAGCACGGAGCGGATGTTGTCCTCGACGTTGAGCCCGCGAAAGATCGACGCTTCCTGGGGCAGATAGCCGATGCCTAGTCGCGCCCGCTGGTACATCGGAAGGTGCGTCACGTCGTGACCGTCGAGCTCGATCTTGCCGCGGTCCGCCTTGATCAGTCCGGTGATGGTGTAGAAGGCGGTGGTCTTTCCCGCTCCATTCGGTCCGAGCAGACCGACGGCTTCACCGCGGCGCACGTAGAGGCTTACGCCGTTTACGACCATCCGCCCGCCATAGCTTTTCTGCAGGCCATGCGCGGCAAGGTAACCCTGCTGCGGCTCCCGCCGCGGCGCCGGCTGCTCGCGCCGGGTGCGCTGCGGGGAGGCCTGCCTCGCGCTGGCGGCGACCGATGCATTGGGACCGGCAGACGCCCGTTGCGTCTCCGGCCAACGCCCGTTGCCCCCGTTTGCCCTGCGTGGAAGCGGGCGGCGCTGGCGAAACAACGCGAGCAGGTTGAGCACGCCTCTGCCTCGAAGCTTTGGGTTCAACGCGATGACGCGGCCGCCGGAGAGGCCATTTCTGTGGCCCGCGGCGAGCCGCGCCGTACTCGCAACCCCCTCGGTGGAATCATGGCCGCGCTGCCGGCCCGATCTTCTCCGCGTTGCGGGAACTTGATTGGAACAACCCCTCGACCCGGCCCTGATCCATCCTGGTTACGCCGCTCGTCAAATCGACAACGAGCCGCTGACCACGCAGGACGTCCTGCCCGCGGGTCACTATCACATTGCCCGTAAGAGTGACGGTATTCTCGCGCATGCTGAAGATCGCAGTATCCCCGGTGGCATTCTGATCCTTCTGGATCACGGTCACCCCGCCCTTGGCCTCGATCCGCCGAATTTGCCGCTGGCCTCCGGGGCCGGGCTCTGCCGCCTTGGCCGCGTGTGCCGCTGGCTCCGCCTTGGCCCCGTGTGCCGCCGGCTCCTCGTCGTAAAGCACGACCAGGGTCTTGCATCGCATTTCGGTATCGCCCTGGAATACCTGAACGTCACCGGTGAAGGTGGCGGTCTTTTCCTTCTGGTGGACCTCGAACGATGCCGCCTGAATTTTTATCGGCTCATCGCGGTTTTGCGAAAACCCTTGCAGCGCATTGGGGGGGCCCTGATTCTTGGGCTGCGCAAAGGCGGCGGCGCACATCAGCATGCCAATGACAATGGCGCTGGCCCCTCGGTTGCAGCGGCTCTTCATCGGCCGCGCGCCTCATAGTGCGGCAGGGATGCAGCCGTCTCGCTGTCCGGCAGCAGCATTACGGTGACCCCGCCCTCGAAGCGCATGAGGTCTCCGCCGTCTGCGACCTCCATGCGGTTCGCGTTGATCGTCGCAGTAGGCGTCTTCACATAGACCGGACTTTCAGAGATGATCTTGCCGCCACGAGTGTCGAGCACCGCCTCGCTCAACAATGCCTCCTGGCCATTGGTGGACTTGACGACGATATTGTTGGTGAGGGTGAGCAACTCCGTCTTGCTGTTGTAGAGGCCGTTCAGCGCCGTCAGCCTGACCGACGCATCGTCCTGCATCTCCATCGTCGCGTGAATCCCCTGCAGCTCGACCAGGTCGGGGTTCTTGAGATCCTGACCGGCAGCTTGCGCGGTCAGATCATAGCGATGGTTATCGCGCGTGAATCCGGCGATCCGGGGCTGCTGCATCATGATCTTGGTACCGGAGACAACCACGGAACCGAGATCGACGGGCAGCTTCGATAATTCGCGCAACGGCTTGAGCATGACAGGGACTGCGACTGCAACCACCAAGATGAGAGCAACTACGGCCGGAATACCGATCCGCAACAGGCGTACGCGCCGGCTGTGGCGCACAGCCGCGCGCAATGCCCGCTCGCCGCTCGCACGCCCCACACCGGCAAAGACCCGCGCTGGCTGTGGCTCGATGTTGGAGAAAGCGGCCAAGCGTGTATCCCCCCACTACCCCGCCGAGATAGAGAATCAGGCGACCCCCTTGCGATCATAGCCTGTCTGCCGACGATAGTCGTCCCCAAATGTGGCCCGGACGCGGCACGGGAGCCGGCGGGCAGCCCGCAAAAAGCCAGCTTCCAGAATGCCTTAAGAATGGGCAAAGATGTCCTCGCCGGCCCAGCCCGCAAGATCGAGCCGGGCCCGGTCGGGCAGGAAACGAAAACACGCCGCCGCCAGCTCCGTACGCCCTTCGCGCGCCAGCATGGCGTCGAGCTTGTCCCGTAGCGCGTGCAGGTGGAGCACGTCGGACGCCGCATACGCCACCTGCGCCTCGTTGAGGCTCTCGGCGCCCCAATCCGAAAGCTGTTGCTGCTTGGTCAAGTCGATGCCGAGGAGGTCGCGCACGAGGTCCTTGAGGCCGTGCCGATCGGTGTAGGTGCGGGCGAGCCGCGACGCGATCTTTGTGCAGTAGACCGGCACAGCCATGACGCCCAGAGCGTTCTGCAAGGCGCCAAGGTCAAAACGGGCAAAATGAAAAATCTTGAGAATTGCGGCATCACTCAGGAGGTTCGCCAGATTGGGCGCAGTATGGGTTCCCGCCGGGATCTGCACCACGTCAGCCGAGCCGTCGCCGGGCGACAGCTGCACGACGCACAGCCTGTCACGATACGGATGAAGTCCCATCGTCTCGGTATCGATGGCCACTGCGCTGGTGCGGTAATGCGAGAGGTCAGGCAGATCGCCGCGATGCAGGCGAATGGTCATTTCGGTTCCGGAGGCGGCATTTTGAGAATGGCTGATATACTGGCCAAGGCGTAAAATCCACCAGGATCGGGCAGCTTATGATTGTTGCGGTCATTCCGGCGCGGGGCGGAAGCAAACGCATTCCGCGCAAGAACGTCCGGCTGTTCGCGCGCAAACCGATGATCGCCTATCCGATCGGTATCGGACCAGAACGTCGAAAGCTGAAAGCCCGGACAGCTCTGATGCCGCCGTTGCGGGGGCGCGCGATTTCCGCTTAGGTGCCGGCGGCGCGAGAAACAGGTGCGCGGGGAAGCTGATGGATGCCGACCTGGTCCCGGAGGGGCACGATCCGATCGAGCTCAAGGGCTCCGGGATCATCGCCGCTATCCGCAACAGCGGCGTCGAGTTCATCCTCTCCGTCCCGGACATTGTGACCAGCGGCGGGGTGCTGCGGGCGATCGCGCGCGATCCGCACTTTCGCCTGATCCGGGTCTGTAAGGAAGACGAGTGCATCGGCATCGCCTCGGGGCTCTCCTACTGCAATAAGCGGGCGCTGAGCCTCATCCAGCACACCGGGTTCCTCGATTCGATCAATGCCATTCGCGGCGTTGCCGTCGAATACGGGCAGCCCATCTGCATGATGATCGGGCTTCTCGGCCATGACCCCTACACCACCCCCAGCGGGTCGCCGCGCTATGGGGTGCGCATCGTCGAGCCCATCCTTGATGCAATGGGCATCCCGCATCATCTCATCAACACCGATGCCGACATCGCCAAGGTCTCGCCCGCGATCGAGCTCGCCTATGCGAGATCGCGGCCGGTCGCGCTGCTGATCGGACGCCGGCCATCGCTGTCATGATGCAGCGCGACCAATGCTTTGCCGTGCTGGCGCGCCACCTAACCGACGAGATCGTGGTCGCGACCTACAGCTCCGCGTTCGAATGGCTCGGGCTGGGGGAGCGCAGCCTGAATTACTTTTCGGTCGGCGCCATGGGTCTCGATTCCTCGCACGCGCTGGGCCTCGCCCTGGGCCGGCCGGACCGGCGCGTCATCTGCCTGCAGGGCGACGGCAGCCTCCTGATGAATCTCGGGGCACTGGTCACGATTGCGGCGGCGGCGCCGAAGAACCTCGTCCACTTCGTCGTGCAGAACGGGACATACGAGGCGAACGGGAGCCATCCCATTCCGAACAAAGACGTGGACTTCGCCGCCATGGCCCGCGCCGCAGGGTTTGCACAGGTGCATGACTTTGCCGATCTGAAAAATTTCGAGCAGCAGGCCGGCCACGTCATCAAGCAGGCAGGCCCGGTGTTCGCGACCTTGCGGGTGGTGCCATCACAACCGCTGCGCTACGATTACCCCAAGATCTACGATCCTGCCCGTCGCGAGGCTCTGAAAGCGGAGCTGGCCAGCCGCCACGGATGATGGGAACTTTTGGAGGGCGCGTTCGGGGCAGTTTCAGGTTTTTTGCCCGCCGGCGGCGAATGTTGTCCTTTCGCCTAAATTGTCGTTTGTAAAGGCCGATCAGCCGCGGCCCGCAAAGCCGTTCACCGGGGAACCCATGTCGTCCTCCCTCCTGATGACGCGGCGCTTTGCGCCCCTGTTCTGGTGCCAGTTCTTCTCGGCATTCAGCGATAATTTCGTCAAGAACTCCCTCGTCTTCCTCATCCTGTTCCATATCGGCGGGGCGAACGCCGAATCTCTGATCACCCTTGCCGGCGCGATCTTCATCGCTCCCTATTTTTTCCTTTCGGCGCTCGGCGGCGAGCTTGCCGACCGCTACGACAAGGCGAGCGTGGCGCAGCGGCTCAAGTTTGCAGAGATCGGGGTTGCGCTCCTCGCGGTGCTCGGTTTTGCCCTCAACTCCTTGGCGCTGCTGTTCTTCGTGCTGTTCCTGTTCGGGGTGATTGCCGCGCTGTTTGGTCCGATCAAATACGGCATCTTGCCCGATCATCTTGCCCGCTCCGAGCTTCCCGCGGGGAACGCCTTGGTCGAAGGCGCGACATTCATCGCGATCCTGCTCGGCACCATTGCCGCGGGGGGAGGCAACACCGCCCTGTTCTCGGGCGTCATCATCGTGTTCTCGTTCCTGTGCTGGGGCTCGAGCCTCCTCATCCCGCCGACCGGACAGGGCGCGCCGCAGCTTGTGCCGCAAGCAAATGTGCTGGTCTCGACCGCGGGATTGCTCCGGTTCCTGCGCGAGGATCCGCGGCTGTGGTGGGGCGCGCTGGTTACCAGCTGGTTCTGGCTGGTGGGAATCCTGGCGCTCTCGCTGATGCCGCCCCTGGTCAAGACCGCGCTCGGCGGCAGCGAGGATGTGGTCAAGACGTGTCTTGCGATCTTTACCATCTGCATTGCCGCCGGCTCCGGGCTGGCCGCCTGGCTTGCGGCCGGGCGCATCATCCTGTTGCCCACGGTGATCGGCGCGGCGCTTCTGGGCGTCGCTGCCATCGATGTCGGCTGGTCCACCTGGGGCGTCGCTGCGGCTGCCGAGACCGCCGGCTATTTCAGCATGTTTGCCTCGGGCCGCGGCATCCGGTTTGCGTTCGATCTTGCCGCCCTCGCGGTCGGAGGCGGCCTCTTCATCGTGCCCACGTTCGCGGCGGTGCAGGCCTGGGCCGGTGCCGACCGGCGGGCGCGCGTCATTGCTGCGGTGAACGTCCTCAATGCCGCTTTCATGACGGGGAGCACCATACTCGTCGCACTTCTCCAGAAGGCGGGCATGACCAGCTCGCAATTGTTCCTGGCGCTGGGTCTTGCAAGTCTCGCCGTTGCCGTTGCGATCGGCCGCACCATGCCGGCGAGCGCGCTGAGCGACGCGCTCTCTATTATTTATCGCGCGCTGTTTCGCATCGAGGTGAAGGGGATCGAGAATCTCAATGCCGCAAGCCACAATGTGATTATTGCGCTCAACCATGTGAGCCTGCTCGACGCCGGGCTGGCGATGTCGCTGCGCGAGCGCAAGCCAGTATTCGCCATCGATGCCGGCATCGCGCGGCGATGGTGGGTGCGCCCGTTCCTGCGATTGAGCCCGGCAGTGCCGCTCGATCCGCTCAAGCCCATGGCGCTGCGCACCCTGATCGACGCGGTCAAGGCCGGCAACCCGCTCATCATCTTCCCCGAGGGGCGCATCACCGTCACCGGCAGCCTGATGAAGGTCTACGACGGCGCTGCAATGGTCGCGGACAAATCCAATGCCGAGATCGTGCCGGTGCGTATCGAGGGCCTCGAGCAGACACCGTTCAGCCGAATGTCAAAGCGCCAGGTGCGCCGGCGCTGGTTTCCCAAGGTGAGGGTCACGATCCTCGAGCCGGTCAGGCTCGTAGTTGATCCTGATCTGAAGGGACGCAAGCGCCGGCAGGCCGCCGGCGCCGCGCTCTACGGCATCATGTCGGACCTTGTCTTCCGCACCACATCGACCGATCGCACCGTGCTCGAAGCGGTGATCGAGGCAGCCGACACCCACGGCCGCAACCGGGTCGCCGTCGAGGATCCGGTAAGCGGTGCGCTCACCTATCGCCGTCTGCTTGCGGCCGCTGCGGTGCTGGGGGCCAAGCTGATGCCGCTAGCGCCGGAACGCCGTGCGGTCGGGGTGATGCTGCCGAATTCCAACGGCGCGGTCGTCACCATACTGGCGCTGATGTCAGCCGGCCGCGTGCCGGCCATGATCAACTTCACCGCGGGGGCGGCCAACATCCTCGCCGCGTGCCGCGCCGCGCAGATCGACACCATTCTCTCCTCGCGCGCCTTCATCGAGAAGGGGAAACTGTCCCGGCTGGTCGCGGCGATCGAGGGCAAGGTGCGGATCGTCTATCTCGAGGATATTCGCGCCGGCGTCACCTTTGCCGACCGGCTGCGCGGGCTTCTCAATGCAGAGAAGCCGCTGGTGCCGCGCAAGCCCGATGACTGGGCGGCCATTCTGTTTACCTCGGGCTCCGAGGGCGCGCCGAAAGGCGTGGTGCTCTCCCATCGCAACATGCTGGCGAACACCGCGCAGGCAGCCGCACGCATCGACTTCGGACGCGAAGACAAGGTCTTCAATGTGCTGCCCATATTCCATTCGTTCGGGCTCACCGTCGGCGTATCGCTGCCGCTGGTCTCGGGATTGCCGATCTATCTCTATCCCTCGCCGCTGCATTACCGCACTGTCGCCGAGCTCATCTACATGGTGAACGCGACCATCATGTTCGGCACCGATACGTTCCTCAACGGCTACGCGCGGGTGGCGCATCCCTATGATTTCCGCTCGCTGCGCTACATCCTCGCCGGAGCCGAGCCGGTGAAGGAATCGACTCGCCGCATCTACATGGAAAAATTCGGCCTGCGCATCCTGGAAGGGTATGGCGTGACCGAGACCGCGCCGGCGCTGGCGTTGAACACGCCGATGTTCAACAAGTTCGGCTCGGTGGGCCGCATCCTCCCGGGAATGGAGGCGAAGCTGGAGAAAGTCGAGGGCGTGGAAGAAGGCGGACGGCTGTTTGTCCGCGGGCCCAATGTGATGCTCGGCTATCTCAAGGCCGACGCTCCTGGGGTGCTCGAGCCCCCGCCCGAGGGCTGGCACGATACCGGCGATATCGTCACCATCGACGAGCAGGGGTTCGTGACGATCAAAGGCCGCGCGCGCCGCTTTGCCAAGATCGGCGGCGAGATGATCTCGCTCGCTGCGGTCGAGGCGCTCGCCGGCGATCTGTGGCCTGACGCCTTGTCCGCGGTCGTCGCCCAGCCGGATGCGCGCAAGGGCGAGCGCCTCGTTCTGGTCACCCAGCAGAAGGGAGCGACACGCGCGCAGTTTGCCAACTTCGCCAAGTCACAGCACGCTTCCGAGCTGATGATTCCATCCGAGGTTTGGGTGCTCGAGAAGCTGCCCCTGCTCGGCTCCGGCAAGGTCGACGTCGTGGAAGTGACAAAGCTGGTTGCGGAGCGCGCGGCGCAGCCAGCAGAGCCGCGCAGCCGCGCGGTCGGCTGATCACGTCGTTGGGCAGTTTTCTAGTCGTACTGCGTCACAAACGCCGCCCACTGAACCGTCACCCTGAGGCGCTCGGCGCGCTCTCTGCGCGCCGAGCCTCGAAGGGTGACAGCCCCGATCCGGGCCGCATCCTTCGAGGCCCGCGCGCTCGACTTTGGCTGTGCATGGACTCGCGAGAACTTGCGCGCGGGCACCTCAGGATGACGGCCCGCGATAGAGGTCGGCAGAAATTTGTGACGCAGTACAAGTAGGGCAGTGAAGCGATGAAAGTTCTTCGCCGCGAGCTCCTGGCTCTGGGAGGAAGCGCCGTTGCGGCGGCGTTCGCCTCTTGCGCCTGGGCCCAGGCCTACCCCGCGCGGCCGGTGCGCGTGATCGTTCCGTTTGGACCCGGCGGCCCGACGGATGTCTTCGCCCGCCTGATGGCGCAGAAACTCTCGGAGCAGACCGGCACGCAGTTCTACATCGAGAACATCGGCGGCGCGGGCGGCAACATCGGCGCGACGCGGGCGGCGCAGGCGCCGCCCGACGGCTATACGCTGCTGGTCGACGGCGCAAACCTGGTGGTCAATCCCGCCCTCTACCCCCGCGTCGCCTACGATCCGCTCAAGGACTTCAGCCCGGTCACGCTGGCCGTAACCGCAGCGGTAATCCTCACCGTCCACCCTTCCGTTCCGGCGAGCACGGTCAAGGATCTGGTCGCGCTCGTTAAGTCCAATCCCGGCAAGTACAGCTACGCCTCGCCCGGCACCGGCACGCCGCCGCATCTCGTCGGTGAGTTGTTCCGGCTCTCCCTCGGGCTCGACATCGTGCACGTTCCCTTCAACGGCGGAGGTCTGGCCATCGCCTCGACCGTCGCGGGGCACACGCCCATCTCGTTCGGCTCGATGGCGCCGGCCGTGCCCATGGTCAAGGACGGCACGCTGCGCGCGCTTGCGGTCACCACCAAATCTCGCTCGCCGGCGTTGCCCGACGTGCCGACCATGACGGAGGCTGGCTATCCCGAGGTTGCAGGCGAATCGTGGTTCGTGGTCGTGGTGCCGGCGGGTACGCCGGCAGAGATCGTGGCGCTGCTCCATCGCGAGATCGCAAAGATGATGGAGCGTCCCGACCTGCAGGAACGCTTGGCAACGCTTGGCTACCAGCCGGTGGTGAGTACCCCGGAGGCCTGCGCCGCGCTGCTCAAATCCGAGATGGTCAGGTGGACCAAGGTCATTCGCGACGCCGGCATCACGGTCCGGTAGCGCTCAATCTGCTCTGACGGACGCGATTTCAGGAGGCCGGCTCAATACAACCTTGGCGAGCATATCCCTTTTATTTAACTTATGGTGGCGCGTTCATATTGCAACATTGTTTTTGCAGGGTTTTTGCCATTGGGTTCGTTTGCGGAATTGGGTTCGTTTGCGGAAAATGCGGGAAAATGATTGCAGCGCAGCTGCTTCACAACCATAAATACGGGCCGGCACGCTCTCGCGGCTCGGGTTCGTTCCGCCAAGTAGTGTAGCCTTCGCACACCGGCTTGGGTTCATTCGGCCAAAATTTGGTTTGGGACGCTCCCGACCCCGCGCGCAACATCTATCATCCCTCTGTCCCCTGTTCTCTTTTCGTTCTAGCAGACGGCGGCGCAGTTCGCAAGCACTAAGAAGGTCTGCAGCCGCGGATTGCCGCTCTCCGCTGTGGTTTTCAGATAACTGGTCGGCTGCCCGGACATCTCGGGCAAGCCCAAGCCAAACGAAGCAACGCCGATAAAACGAGCGGCCCGCAACGAACTAGATCTCTGGCGTAGAACAAAAGCCATTCCGGCTTCGAATCAAGGAGAACGACCATGATGACAAAGATCATCCTCGCGCTCGCGCTGGCGCTCGCCGCAGTCACCACGACTCTGCCGGCTAATGCGCAGGAGGCTGCCTGCAGCGCCGGTGCTTACGCGGCCATATGTTGAAACGGTAAACCGAGCGATGCGCAGCTTCCGATGATGGCCGGCCAATAGCCGGCCATCATCTTAGCACTGCATGCGTCCGGACTTTTGACGACAGCAGAGGCCGCCAACTGAAACGGCTCCAACCTTTTATCGACAGTGAGGATTGTGCTTGCTTCCATAACGGCACTTCACAATTTCTTCGCACGCATCAAACCACTCGTCGATGCAATCGCGTCTGCCAGCATCCGTCGCGTAATTCCCCTCGAATGCAGGCCGACGCGACCGGGCCAGCAGCAGCAGCGAAGAGGAGTGAACTGGCGGATCGGGTCGATACTGCTGCAGCGATGACGAATGTTCGTGGCTGGAAGATATTTGCCGGGCTTATAATCTCATTTCTGTTAGTTGCGAGCGCGGTAGTCCTGTTCGCAATGTATTGGACATGAGGAAGAGTGTGCCGAGCATTGCCTAGCGCCTGGATGCCGTGAAGCAGCCGCACAGGTTTCAGCGCGAGGGACGGGGCAATTCCGGGCAAACGAAGGCTGCGTTGCGGCATCCAGAATTCCGGGATCGAGCTCATCTTCCAAAATGGCCGCTGCATCTGCGATGCTGCGCTCGCGCAGCGGTGGCGCCTGCATCGTGGCCCGCAGTCGGTCCGCCAGAAAGATTGCCAACGCGCCGTAGAAACGGCAACCAAAGGCTGCGTCGCTCTCGCTTCTTCAGGAGCATTGTCTTGATGATGAACAGCGCGAGGCACCGCCCGCGGGCGGTGATCGTCGCAGTAGCGCGCGCGCCGCAGGCCGAGCGGATGCGTCGGGTCGGCGCGTTGATACCATTTGCGGAGAATGACGCCGAAGCGAGACCATGGCTTCCCGCATTCGATGAAGGGCTGCAACGGCTGGGATGGGTGCAGGTCGAAACATCCGGGTCGATTATCGTTTTGCTGGCGCTGACCCGCAGCGTGTGCGGACCTACGCCGCTGAATTGATAGGCATGGAACACCTCATTCTCGCCGAGAATCCGCGGTGATCGGTGCGAGTACCTTCGATCAGCACCGTCGTGTCCCGGCGGAAGCTCGGGCGCAGCGTCGATCTTCAGACCCTCATCGCCCAGGCTTGGCTATTAGGCTTTCGTGGGCTCCGCGCGGTGGTCCGACCGAGAACAATTCTCGCGAGCTAACTTAGCAGCGTCGCCGCGGCGATCACGTTTCCGGTAACGAAAGCTCCCATGCAGGAAAACAGCACCGTGTCTGTAACGAATTTGATCATTCGCACGCTCCCCTTTTGCGCAGCGCTCTCGCAGACCGCAGCCGTAGACCAGTCCACTAGCACCATTCCATGAAACGGGCAGCCATGGAACCTGAGACTCGTTCGTGGATTCCTCGTTATGTGTTTGATCGAACGAGGAATGGCATCATGGCAAGATGGCGGCAGGCGATCGAGTTGGCGATGACCGAGGATGAGATTGGAAAGTTGACAACCATTGCGCGCTCGCGAAGCGAGGCGGCGCGCCGGGTAAAGCGGGCGCAAATACTGCTTGGTTATCGTGATAATCCCTCATTCTTTGGGGTGGGACAAAGACTTGGCGTTCATCATCAGACGGTCCAACGCTGCGTCGAGCGGGCGGTAGCCTATGGCCCGCTGGCAGCGCTCGACGACCGGCCCCGACCGGGCAAGGAGCCGACGATTACGCCGGAGGCCAAGGCCTGGTTGGTGTCTCTGGCGTGTGAGAAGGCAAAGGAGCACGGCTATCCGCACGAGTTGTGGACGACGCGGCTGCTGGCACGCCATGCACGCGAGAATGCATCCGCCGCAGGTCACGAATGTCTCGCCCACCTGGTCCAGGGCACAGTGTGCAAGATTCTCGGCCATGAGGAAGTCAAGCCGCATAAGGTGCGGTACTATCTGGAACGTCGCGACGCCGAATTCGAGCAGAAGATGGCGGAGGTTCTGTGCGTTTATCGCGAGGTCCAGGTCCTGAAAAAGGCCGCCAAATCTAAGAAGTCGTGCAAGCCGGTGGCGATCGTCTCCTATGACGAAAAACCGGGTATCCAGGCCATCGCAAACACGGCGCCAGATTTGCCGCCCGCGCCCGGCATTCACCCGACCTTCGCGCGTGATCATGAGTATAAGCGCCACGGCACGCTCAGCCTCTTGGCCGGGATTGATCTGCTCACCGGTAAGGTCCATGCCCTCGTCAGGGACCGCCATCGCAGCCGAGAGTTCATCGAGTTCCTCAAGCTTCTTGATGGCGACTATCCGTCCAGCACCGCGATCAAGCTGATCCTCGACAATCATTCCGCGCACATCTCCAAAGAGACGAAAGCTTGGCTCGCTACTCGCCCGACCGGCCGCTTCGAGTTTACCTTCACGCCCAAGCATGGCTCCTGGCTCAACCTCATCGAGGGCTTCTTCTCCAAGTTTGCCCGCTCGGTCCTGCGCCACATAAGGGTAGCTTCGAAACAAGAGCTCCAGGAGCGCATCATGGCTGGTGTCGAGGATGTCAATCGCTACCCCGTCATCCACACATGGTCCTACAAGCTCGCTGAGGCGGCCTAATATGATTCGAACCAAGGAAACGCTGCCTAGTTGGCTGAAAGATGCGGTCGCCAACATGCGGGAGGCCTTGGCGCATTGCATCCCTTTTCACCCAGCCGGGCGCGCAGGCCATGAGGCCTGTTTCTCATAAGTATTGGTTCGTGTAGACTATCATGAAGCTGCCCTTGAACGGGATGTGCCGAGTTATCCGACAGATGGAAACATTTACCGATAGTATTCGGCTTGCCCCCAGCGTTTACCTGCAAGCATCACCACAAAACTTTCGACTGCACCGCCTGCTTCCCTGGGATGTTGCCCCATGCATCGAAACTCTTCAGGAGACCGGCGACACCAACGTCACGCGCCAGTTCATGGCGGGCGCATTTTATGCCGGATTGCCGCAACGCGCCTCCGATGAAAAAATCGCGGATGACTCCGTGACCACCACCCCGCCCTCGCTGCTGCGCTATATTCACTCGCTGGCCGGTGCGTACCAGACGACGCACGCCACACCGCCCACCATGCGCCGCGCGGCAGAACGTCTGGCTGCGCGCGGTCAGCACACCGCGGCGAGGCATTGCCTGCACGTCGCTGAAGAAGAATCCGGCCACGACACTCTGGCCCTGATGGATCTCGCCGCACTGGGCCTGCCCGCGCAAGAATTCGTTGCGCACCTGCAACCGAGATCCTCTCTGGCACTGGTGGAACTGTTCACCCGCTTTGCCGATTCCGACGCGCCGATTGCCGTACTGGGCTATGCCTATGCGCTGGAGCGCATGGCGCTGTTCTCCACGGCAGAATCCATTGCCGCGATTGAGCGGCGCATCCCCGCAGGCATCAAAGCCACCCGCTGCCTGCGAGTGCACAGCGCCGTCGGCAGCGATGCCGGGCATGTGGCCGAGTTGATAGCGTTCATGGCCACCCTGCCGCCGGAAGACCGCGCCGCGACTGCCCGTGCGACGTATGAAACCAGCAGCTTGATGTGCGCAGCACCGAGCGACTATCCGGGTGACGCAGCGATGCGTGCGCTGCTTGATGAATTTGGATGGGCCATGGCCGAGGTGGCTTCCGCTTAATGAATTCGTTTTTACCTCTCGCGGCCCGGGTGAAAAACGGTTAACATCGAAGAGCCGCTTTTCTTAACTGATAAAGGAAGGAAACACCATGAACCAAGAAGAGCAAGGCAAGAAAATGAGCCAACTCCTCGCCAAGTGCTGGGCGGACGAAGGCTTCAAGCGGAAGGTATTGGCCGACCCTGCGGCAACGCTGAAAGCGGAAGGCGTGGAGTTGCCCGCCGGCCTGTCATTGAAGGCGCACGAGAATACAGACAAGGTAGTTCATCTGGTCATTCCAGCCAAGCCGACTGACTTGTCGGAGGAGGATTTGGATAATGTGGCTGGTGGCCGCTCGAAAGCAACGGACCCCCATGACCCACGAAAGTGCGGAACCGGAGGTGGGGGACCTAACAACTGCCTTTCGGACTGGACTGCTGCCTTGACTGCTGGACTATGATTTTATGATTTCAACCGGCCCTGACCGTGTCCCGCAGTCCCGAGCCTAAAGCCTAACCAGTCCTACGCGGAGTCGGGGCCCCACCAACCAACGCCGGCCAACCTTGCGGCCAACCTTGCATTGGCATAATTATATCTATCTATCGGCTTTCCTGCACCCGCAGCCACGCTTTTCTTCGTTTTTCTTCATCGCCCCCAGGCATCAGGCATTGGCGGTGGTGAAGGCGGCGGCGCGGCGGACGAATTCCGGGCGGAAATGAGGATTACCCGCTTTCGTTACCTGGCACCCTTTTTCAACAAACAGGTCGGTTTGACCGGGAAAGACCCGGCGGAAGTTTTTGGGCAGGCCGAGTGGAAACAATCGGCTTCCCCAGGCGCAAACCCGTCGGGCTTTCTTCTTCGGTGAGTAGCATTGGCAGAATTGATGGTAACGCCTTTGGCAGGCGTCCAGACTTTGCCCCATGGATAGAAAGGCCGGATGCCATTCGGTCAGGCCATCATCGGTGAGGCGATCGTAAATGCCGTAGTTGCTGTAAGCATAGAAATAGCCCTTGCGCATACCGGCGGCTTTCGGGTTAGCGTGGATGTAGCGCAGTGTGTTGAGCGCCCGTTGTTGCTCGTGGTCGGGGAAAGACGTGCTGCGATAGCGGCCTTGCCAAAAATGGCCGCTGCGTTTGAGCAGGCGGTTAAAGCACATGGCCGAATACCAGTTGATGTAATGCATGATACGGGGAAGCTGGGCGGGGTCGTCCGGCTTGATCAGATAATGGACATGGTTGCTCATGATGCATAAGGCGTACAGGTGAAAGGGAAATTTCGCCTTGGCTTGGTGGATTGCATTGAGCATGAGGTCGCGGCACTGATGCCGAACCAAATTGAATTTCCGGTTGTTGCAGCGAATGGTGATGTGGTGGCAAATGTTTGATTCAAGCACCCTTCGCGATCTGGACATGATGGCACTCCAAATAAATTTAAGCAAAGAATACGATGATAAACACCCCGGTTTTTAAAGCCCACCTGCATGTGGAAGTGATCCCCGGCGAAGGGGTGTTGATACTGTCGGAAGAAGCAGCCAAGGCATTGCATGGCGGCGCTTACGAAAAGATTGTCCCGCTGATGGATGGCCGCCGCAGTACGGATGAGATCGTCGATGCGCTGGCGGGTCAGGTGGATGCGGCCAGGGTGTATTACGTGCTGAATGGAATGGAAGCCAAGGGGTATTTGACCGAGGCGACCCCGGGCATTCCGGCCAGTGTGGCGGCGTTTTGGCATGGGGCGGGCATTGAGCCTGCTGCCGCGCTGGCCGCGTTGCGCGACAGGCGGGTGGCCGTTTTGACCATCGGCGAGGTGGATTCCGCAGCGATGGCGTCTGCTCTCGAGGCAATGCGCGTCGAGCTTGGCACGCAGGAACAGGCCGACTTGTGGCTGGTGCTCACGGATGATTATCTGCGTGCCGATCTGGCGGCGATCAATGCGGCGGCTTTACAGGCGAGTCGCCCGTGGCTGTTGGTTCGAGTGACCGGGCGCGAGTTGTGGCTGGGGCCGCTGTTTCAGCCGGGTGAAACAGGCTGCTGGGTGTGCATGCGCCAGCGGCTGGAGCGCAATCGGGCGGTGCATCGCTTCGTCGCCGAAAAAAAGAATCTGTCGACACCGCCATTGACAGCGCTGGGCGCGCTGCCCGCGACACAGGCTGCGGCTTGTCAAATGGCGGCAGGCGCGGCGGCGCAGTTCTTGGCAGGCGCTGCCAGTGGATTGGCGGGTAAAGTGCTGAGCCTCGATTGGGCGACTCTTACCTCACAGACCCATGCGCTGGTGCGTCATCCCCATTGCCCTGCCTGTGGGACGGCGGAAAACCCTGCCATGCAGCCGATGCAGCTTCAGTCGGGCAAGGCGGCATTTGTGCGCGATGGCGGGCACCGCAGTGTTTCGCCGGAAAACACGCTGAAAAAGTACGAACATCTGGTCAGCCCGATTACCGGCGTGGTGCGGATGCTGGCGCCGGTGCGCCAGGATGACGGTATTGCCCATGTTTATATGGCCGGCCACAACCCTGCAATGAAAATGGACCGGCTGGATTATCTGAAGCAGGGCTTGCGCAATGCCAGCTGCGGCAAGGGGATGTCGGAGACGCAGGCCAAGGTGAGTGCATTGTGCGAGGCGGTTGAGCGTTACAGCGGCGAGTTGACGGGTGGGGAGCTGCGGGTAACGCGTGCTTTGCAGGATTGGAAGGATGGCGAAGCCTATCACCCCAACGACATCATGCGCTACAGCACGCAGCAGTATGCGGAACGGAAGACTTGGAACAAAAAAAACTCGCGTTTTAACCGGGTGCCGGAACCGTTGGATGAAAACACGCCCATCGACTGGACACCGCTGTGGTCTTTGACGGCGCAGCGCCATAAGTATTTGCCGACGCAGCTGGTGTATTACCGCGCCCAGGCGAGCGAGGGCGATGACACTTTCTATGCGATGGGATGCTCCAACGGCAACGCAGCGGGCAACACGCTGGAAGAGGCGATTTTGCAGGGTTTTCTCGAGCTGGTGGAGCGCGATGCGGTGGCCTTGTGGTGGTACAACCGGCTACCCAAACCCGGTGTGGCGGTGGAGACTTTTGGCGAACCTTATCTGCTGGAATTGGCGGAGCACTATCGCCAACACTATCAACGCGTAACATGGGCGCTGGATTTAACCAGTGATCTGGGCATTCCGGTATTTGTGGCGGTGTCGAAAATGATGGAGGGCAAGGAAGAGCGGCTGCTGTTCGGCCTCGGCTGCCATCTGGATGCGCGCATTGCTTTGCAGCGTGCCTTTGCGGAGATGAACCAGATGCTGGGCATGGCACATACCGGCGAAGGCGGCGCGTTGTCGCTGGAAGATAAGGAAACGCTGGAATGGCTGCGCCACGCCACAGTTGCCAATCAGCCCTATATGGCAGCAGACTCGGATCAGCCGCTCAAGCGTTTTAGCGATTACCCGATGGCGCACAGCGGCGAGTTTTTGCAGGACATCAACCACTGCCGCAGCATCATCGAGGCGCAGGGCATGGAGATGCTGGTGCTGGATCAGACCCGCGCGGATGTGGGGATGCCGGTGGTCAAGGTGGTGGTGCCTGGCCTGCGACATTTCTGGGCGCGTTATGCCCCGGGGCGCTTGTATGACGTGCCGGTCAAGATGGGCTGGCTGGAAAAACCGCTGCACGAAGACGAGTTGAATCCGATCCCGATTTTCTTCTAGAGCTGGTTTCGCTCGTTTGTATCCAGGTCATGCGCGGGAACGCAGTCAAGCTTGCGCAGACTGCGTAAACTTGTCTGCGGTCCCGCGCATCCACGTCTTTCGCGCGGCAGCCAAGGCGTGGATGGCCGGGACAAGCCCGGCCATGACGACATCTGATTCCATCGGATCGAAACATGCTGTAGGGCAAGCGGCGTGCAACATAGCTACACTCTGCAGCTGATGGCAAACGTCGAGGTGCGCGAGGATAAACAAGGCATCCTCGTCGCCGGCCCCGCCGGCGCCGCCTTGCGCTTGAAGCGCCCCGGCAGTGCATTCCGGACGTTGCTCGACCACCTCGCGCGCGGCGGCATGGACCGCAACACCATCTGCGACCAAGCGATGGGCGCAGTTGCTGATGATGGAGGCGCCGATCTTGCCCGTCTCTACTTCGCGCTCGGCGAAATCGAGCGTAAAGGTTTCCTCCGCTACACGGTGGCGCAGCGCGGTCGCGCGCTCGCCACGCTGGAACCGGTCGCGCCGGCGTTTCGTCTCGAAGACATATCGATCGACGGAAAATTTCTGTTGTCGCGGTTCGCGTGTCTGCGCCGCGTGGGCGACACCATGATCGTGGAAAGCCCGCTCGGCCACGCGCGGGTCGTTATTCATGACGGTCGCGGCGCGGCGCTGCTCGCGCTGCTCGCAGCGCCGCATACCGCGGCGGAACTGGCGACGGCTATGCATGACTTCGACGAAGCTACTGTCGCGGCATTCATCGCCTTGCTCGCCAACGCCAAGGCGGCGTCTGCATGCGCAGAAAATGGCCGCATCGCCGAGGATGACAGCGTGGCACTGCGCCAGTGGGAATTCCACGACCTCCTGTTCCATAGCCGCAGCCGATTGGGACGACACAACTATCCCTACGGCGGCACGTACCGCTTTCTCGATGCGCTGCCGCCGCTGCCGGCGGTGAGGCCGCCCGGGCCGGCGCGGCGCATTGCGCTCTACAAGCCGGACATGCAGGCACTCGAGGTGGGTGAGGTACCATTTTCACGCGTAACAGAGGCGCGCCGCTCGGTGCGCACGCGCGGCGAGCAGCCGCTCAGCGCCGCGCAGTTGGGTGAGTTTCTGTATCGCGCTGCGCGCGTCAAGGAGGTGCATCCCGCCAGCCGCGAGCACGGCAGCCCGTACGAAGCCTCAATACGTCCCTGCGCCAGTGGCGGCGCCATGCACGAACTCGATCTGTATATCACGCTGTCGCGCTGCGCCGGCATCGAACCGGGGCTTTATCGCTACGATCCGCTGGCGCACGAACTCGAACATGTGGCCGACCTCGGCCCGCGGCAGAAACGGTTGCTTGCCGATGCGTGCGTCTCATCTGGCTTGGACACGCCGCCCGACGTGCTCATTACCCTTGCCGCGCGGTTCCAGCGCGTAGCCTGGAAGTACCAGTCGATGGCCTATGCCGTGACCCTGAAAAATACCGGAGCGCTGTATCAGCAGATGTACCTCGTGGCCACGGCCATGAATCTCGCGCCGTGCGGTTTGGGTGGCGGCGATTCGGATCTGTTCGCCGAGGCCGCCGGGCTCGACTATTACGCCGAGACGTCGGTCGGAGAATTCATGCTGTCCGGCCGTTGCCCGAATTGAACTGGTCGAGCACGCGGATCCGCCGCAAGACCTCGGCTTTAGGCTCTCGACATGGGGCCGAGCGTGCTCCGATGATGCGTTGGCGCCTGATCCTGACGGCCTCTGGGGCGGTGCCGTATCTGCTCCGAGGAATCCGATATGAAAGGACGACTGGAAGCGCATCTTCGCCTCGAGTGGCCTACCCGCCGCTCGACCTTGCCAAGCTCCTTCAAGTAGCTACCTGAGGAAATCTCTTATCGCACTATTGAACTCGTCAACGCATTCCCAATTTAAAAAATGCGGCGCGCCCTCTATTACGGCAAGCTGCGCAGCGGGCATTGCGTCGCACAGCGCCTTGGCGTGATCCAGGCGCACGAGACGATCCTCGGCGCCATGCAGGATCAGGGCATGATGCCGGATCTCCGCGATCCAGCCGCGCAAATCATGCCGCACCCCCGCAAGACTCTGGCCGCAGAAGCTGTCCACGTCCTGATGCATAAGGCGGTAGACGGCGCGCAATTTGCTCACTTCATCGCTGCTTTGCGCGAGATAGCCGGGCGTGAACAGCCATTCCAGGCAAAGGTCGAACAGCGCCTCCATGCCCTGCCGCCGCGCACTGCGGCACCAGCGCTCGCTAATGTCGGCGAGCGTGGGGTCGGCCTGCATATAGCTTGCGGCCAGCACCAGGCGCCGCACGCGCGAAGGCCCAAGCCGCGCCATCTGCTGCGCCACTAGCGAGCCGATCGCGAGCCCAACCCGGTCGGCCGACGCGATCCCGAGCTGGTCAAGCAGGGCGATGGCGTCGTTGGTCATCTGTTCGATCGAGCGAGTCTCGTCAGTCGGCGAGCTTGATGGCGCGCCGCGATGCCCAAAACTGATCACCTTATGCGTTGACGCCAGGGCCGGCCCTTGCCGAAGCCAAAAGCTCGCATCGGCGCCAAGCGGACTCAACAGGAGTAGTGGCTCGCCCGCGCCTTCCACCCGATAGGCGAGCTCGGCCCCGTCGACCATCGCGCGCGCTTGCCGGCGAGATAGAGCATGTCGAGGACTCGCGGCACGAATGACGATTTGTCATTGATGCTGGCAATAACCTCCGTCGGGTCGTAATTCCGCATGCCGCCTTCGGTGTAGGTCTGGCAATAGCGCCAAGTGTAGGGATCAAACTGGAACGTGTATGGGATACAGCGCGGCTTCCTTCGCTCGAGCAGTATGAGCGTCACCTCGGTGGCTACCAGGGACGCTGCAAGCGCGCAGGCTACCGAAACAGATGGGCCGGTATTCTTCATGAAATCGGTGTTGGAATCACCGCGCGAGACGTCGAAATAATTAATGTGCAGCAGTTCCGGCACGATGCTGCAGGCATACCGGAGCTGCTTTTCAAGCGGCAGCATGTCGTCGCGCATGTCGCAGTATTCCTGGATGCTCATGCCGGTTGGATCGAACACCTGCAGGCAAGCGCTGAAGCCGACCGCCGAGCCCATTACCGTGTAGAGGCCGTGTCGGCGTGCCGCGGCATGCACCGCAAGGTGCGAGTCGATTGCATAGAAATCGACTGCATCCACGATAATGGCGGCGCCTTTGAGCACTTCGTCAGCATTATCGGGAGCGAAGCCTTCGCCGAACACCGCCACCTCGGCGGCTGGATTAATCGCCCGCACCTCGCGCGCCAGCACCTCGACTTTGGGCTGGCCTCGGGTGGCGGTGCTTGATCCATATTGCCGGTTCGAGTTGACCTCTTCGAAGCGGTCAAAATCGGCGAGTCGGAAAGCGCCCACGCCCATGCGCGCAAGCAGAATCAATACATTTGCCCCCGACGCCGCCAAGACCGGCAATTGCAATGGTTGAGCGCGCGAGCTTCTCCTGCTCGGCTGTGGTAAGGATGCCGATATTGCGGCTGAACGCGGCCGCCGGCGCATCGGGCATGCTCAGACCTCGCTGGTGGCGAGGCCGCGCACCGCCTCGTAAAACACGCGCAGGCTCTGCTTGAAGCTCTCGATAGGCACGCGCTCGTCGACGCTGTGCACGCGGTGCAGGTCGGCGACCGGGATGACGAACGGGATCCAGCCATAGGCCGGCACATTTTTCGCGCGCCAGAAGCGGCAGTCGCTCGCTGCCGGCGACAGGATCGGGATCACGATGGACTGCGGGTCGGCGCGCAGAATCTCATGCTCGATTAGCTGGAACGCTGGCGTATCGAAGGGAGAAAGATTGGCGTGCTTGTGCATGCGCGTACCGATCGAGACCTGCGGATCGGCGGCGGCCGCTCATTCCAGGCCTCCCAGTCGCCCTTCACCTTGCGCCAAACCCGGCTCACCGTGTCCTGCCGACGGCGCCGCCAAACAGAGCCCGCAGCGCGCGACGCACGCGGCGTGTATTGGTACCGGAAATACAGCAGCCAGCGATCAGCGCGTCGGCCGCCACCGTGCGTCGCTGATAGGCCTGCAGCACAAGCCCGCCAAGAATGAACCCCATTGAATGAGCCGAACAGGCATCAGCCCTGCGCCCCGGGTAAGCAACGTGCAATGTTATCAACAGCGCCCTGACAATCTTCAGTTCGCCGCAAAGACGCCGGCACAAAAAAAGCATTTGCGACCATGCACCTCGAACGGATATTCAAACCAGCGGTCGCCCACCTTCTGGGCTTCGCCTCCGGAATATTTCGGCTTGTACGTCCATCCGCACACGACGCCATATTTGGCAGGCGTCGAATGTGTTTGAGGACGAGCAACAGCTTGTCGCGATCTCCGATCTCTGCGCTAATCCAGCCTCGTTTGAATTCGACTAATGCGAGAATGTCTTGCTCGTCTTTCGGTCGATTCAGGTTGGCGAAGGTTGCGAGATCGACACGAGGCGCGCCGATATTCGCAGCGAGTGACAGCGCTTTGATGTCCCCGACTGCAAATTTGCTGCCTATCGTTATCAGCAGCAGGGGCCAGAATCCTTGACATGCGGCCTCGTCGTCCGTTCCGCCAAGGCAAGAGCCCGCGTCTTTGCCAGTGCCTGAGCGATCGCGAAGGCAACCGGTGTGAAGTGGGTTCCAGTGCTCATCATTAAATTATAGCGCTCGGGATCATGCGATTTAAAAACCTAAAAGGGAGCGCCTGCGGGCACTCCCTTGGTTTCATGCTTATAACGAGAGAGGTCGTTCGCGCGGCCCTAGGCGGCCTTGGCTCTCCGGGTGTACACGGAGGCTGCATTCTTCGAGGCGATCACCAGAGCGAGACTTCTTGCAAATTTACAGGCGATCCCGCGACGGCCCTCGGGATCTACAGCGGTGACGACCCCGCACTTGTTTGCGACGCGCAACATTTCTTCTGGATCAACCGTTGCGCCGAACACTCCCACAACGTTCGCTGCCACCTGCGGCGAGAACAAAAGATAGTTTGCGTAATCCGGTTGGATCGCCATTGTTCGAGCCAGCAGGTCCGAATTCGTGTCCACGAAGGACCGAAGCGCATCGTTGTCGAGCCAAGCCATCGCCTGTCCCAGGTTGACTTCGCCCCTGACGGTCAGAATGGAAGGCCCCAACATGTGCCAGGTAAACACCCTTGAGTTGGGTGGAGGATTCTTCATTCCCCACGTGTCGATCACTGAAACGGACCGGACCTTGTCATAGAATTTTTTGCGCCAGCTCTTTGCGCATTCCCAAGGTCACGACCGTATTCTTGACGGTATCGGGATCGAGGATAAACATGGCGCCCCACGCATCCGTCAGCAACATCGCCTTGGCGTTGAGCTCGGTGGCACTTGCGCCGATCTTCTCCAGATCGCTTTCTGTAACTGCCGCAAGATCTTTTGTGTTAGGGATCATGGCATCCTCCTGCCTGCGGTGGATCAAGTCCAACCACAAAGATTATAGACCCGGGCCTTTTAAGTGACCGCGGATGGGATTGCGTCGCTCATTGCGCGACATGCGCCGCGCAGCATGACGTTCGTGGTACCGCCGCTGCTGGGGGACCAGCCGCCGGGATTTTCACCGACCGGGTTTCTGAACTCTCTCGTTCGCGCAATCCGAGAATGCGAGGAGGACGTCGCGGTGCCCGCGTTTGGAGTTATCGCCGGTGTGGAAGCCGGTGCTTTGACCCAGCTCGCGGCGAAATCCCTGCTCTCCCGGCCCATAGAAGAGTACTACGCGGACGGGAAGGTTTGCTTCATCCAGGAGGACGGTCCGCCAAGAGGGCTCAGGAGACGGCCTTTGCCTGGCGGCATTGTCCGTAACCCTGCCGTACTTTCGGGTGTAGAAAATCGACCGCTCAGCGCCCTTTCGCGAGAACGCGTGCTGCGGTTTGCCAAAGCCAAACGCCAACTGCTTGTCATTCAAACTCATGGACGTAGCTATTGCGTGGGGAGAGGGCTGTTGTGCGGTGCCCGTCGGATTGCGGCGAGGCCTGAAGAGCCAATCAAAAATGTGTGAGTAATTTCGATTGCGCCGGTCCTGATTTCCTGCAGCTTGATCCGCGCCGCTTGAACGCTCGGATCGTGGTCATTGCTGCCTGCGATGTCATCACTTTCCACGCGGACCATTGGCGTTGGGGAAACGCCGCGGTCGGATTCCTGGCTGCGGCCGGGCATCCGAGTGCGTTGCTTGTGAGTGACGGGATGGTTGGAGCCAACAGCTTCGAGCTGCTGGCTGCTCTTGTTGGATGCACGACGATGGGAGAGTGGTCCTGTCAGTTGAGCGCAATGGTGCGCGGCCCCAACCCTGCATGGAGCTTCATTCTCATCGGTGATCCCGATCTCGCGATCGCAATCGACCCCTTGCCCTGGGCAGCGGATGCCAAAGTAAGGCGCATAAGAACGGCAAACACGGGAGCTTGCCGCTCCTGGCGCGTAACTCTCCCAAAGGGCAACCTGTCTCTAGCACGAGCGCAGCTTGGTCAAGGTGCCCTGGACCGCGGCGAGGTACTCTATATCTGGCCCGATACCGGAAACTGCGACGTCGTAAGCTCGCTACTGGTTTCTCGATCGGACTGGCAGAATGTCTGGATAGCCGTGCGATCCGCGCATGGCAGGCGAATTTTCATTCGCGCTGAAAGTCGTCAGCCGATCGAATGTTCGCCTCGAGCATTAGAGGCCGTGCGCAACGCGCTGAGCTCATCACCTGATTATCGCGTGCCCGCGCTCCGTGAGGGCTGGAGGTGGGTCAAAACCGCAGGTGAGCATCTCATCGATCTTCGACTTGGCCAGCAAGCCCGCGGGCGGACGATCCGCGAAGATCCTTATCGCGTCACAAAAGCGCATGCCGACGCGGAAGCGCTGTGGGATGTCTCGCAAGCGGCTTGTTTGTCAGTGATTGCCAATGACGACATGCCGCTGGCCATTTTGCCGCATGCATACCTGCCGGCGGTATTATGGCCGATAGAAGTCGAAGAGGTGAGGACCGAGCCCAAGCCTTGTCCGCTCTGCGAAAGCACGACCCTCCTCGCGCGCGACTATCGCAGCGGCTCCAGGGGATGGCGATCATGCTACAATTGCCCGCAATGCGGGTTCATCATCGAGGACAAGCCGCGCGATTTTCCGTCTGTGCTCAGCGCTATGGATGCGCCACAAATCGTCGCCCCTGGGCAGAAACTCGAGGTGGGAATTTGGGTGAGGAACCCATATGGCGATCGTGATCTGGGCGGTGCGCTGCATCTTTCGCCAAATTTGACGGGACACAGGCTTCTTCCGGATCGTCCGGTGCATCGGTTCAGGCTTGCGCCTCATGCGAAACAAAAATCGTGGTGCGGCTGTTGCCAACCGGCGAGCGCGTAACAGCGCATGCGTACACGCTTCGAGCCTTGGCCTTGGCAGACGGGTTGTGGCACTGGCGCTCCCATCGTCTTTTGGTCACGGAGCCGCCTGGGCAGCCTGTCGGACGAGTCGATGGTGTGAAGCCATGACACGCGGACAATCTGGCTTTGCATTGTGTTCAGAGCCGCTGCCCCGAGCAGAGCCCACGACCCGGTTGCTTCCGGGGGGCGCCGACAAGGGTCAAGCGCGCCTGCAAAAATGCCTTCAGGTCATGGCCTCGCATGTGTAATATGGGCCGGCGTCGGCTCATGGAGGAGAGAAGCTGTCTCTTGCGGGACAATCGCGCTCCCCCGCGGGCCAGCACCGTTATGGTCGGCTGGATGTCGAGCACTCTCCGGCAATGGACGTGATAGGGAATGAAGGCGCAGCCGGTTTGCTCACCTTAGGGCCGAATGCAACAGCGGAGATAGGGCGCCCTATCCTCTTGGTCCTCGAACACCGATATACGGCGTTCACTTCATCCGGAACTACCTGCCGTTGTCGCTGGGGATGATCTTCAGCAACGTGCGAGCACAACTCTCGCCGGAGCGGTTCGATTTAACCGCCCGTTTCCTGTCCTCAATGGAGGACATACGATCGTCGCTGCAGAGCACGGGCTCCGGCGCCTTCCTGTTCTCCGATTACGTTTGGAACATAGACGATCACCTGACGGCATCAGCGTGGATCAAGCAACATTCCCTCGATTCAATTACAATTCACGGCGGCCCAAGCGTTCCCAGCAGCGCTGCCGCTTGCGACGCGTTCCTGCGCAACAACAGGCACATCGATTTCGCAGTGAAGGGGGAGGGAGAGACGACCGCCGCCGAGCTCCTGGAGCACTTGGCCGCGGAAGGAGCTCTGCCGGAGTCCGTTCCTGGCCTGAGCTTTCTCAACCAGGAGTATTTCGCTCAGACCGCACCCCGTGAGCGTGCCACCAATCTCGACGAATTCCCCTCTCCCTACCTGACTGGGGTCTTCGACGGTATCTACCACGACGCTATCTACGCGGTCCTGGAGACAAATCGTGGCTGTCCGTATGGATGCACCTTTTGCGACTGGGGCTCTGCAACGCTGCAGAAGATCCGACTGTTTTCGATGGAACGCGTCGCTGCGGAGATCTGCTGGATCACCGAGCACTGCATGTCGGACATTAACATTGCCGATGCCAATTTCGGAATTTTGCCGCGGGATGTGGAAATCTGCCGGATGATTTGCGAAGCGAAGAAACGGACCGGCTTTCCCAAACGCGTCATCTTAAACTACGCGAAGAATACGCAGCGCCACGTGGTCGATATCGTCGACATGATGGCGAAGTCCGGGCTCATTACTTCCGGCACCATCTCGATCCAGACCCGCGACCCTGAGACTCTGGGCGCCGTGCGCAGGCGTAACATCAAGACGAAAGAGTACGAGAAACTGCAGGCAGCCTTCCGAAGCCGCGATCTGCCAATGGACACCCAGCTGATGCTCGGCCTTCCGGGCGCTACCTTGGAGTCTTTCAAGGACGATCTGCGCTATTACTTCTTCGAGGACGTGAACGTGCGCGTGTTCAATACCGTCCTCCTGGTCAACAGTCCGATGGCCGAGCCGAGCTACCGGGAGAAGTACCGGATCGAGGCCGACGAGAGCGGCACGGTTGTAGCGACCTCAACAATGTCCCACGACGAGCTGCAGGCGTGCGATAGACTGGCGCGCATGTTCCGTTGTGCTCACGGGTACGGCATGTTGCGGTACCTGTTGAGCTATCTCGCGTGGGAGCACGGCATCGATCCGATCGACTATTTGCAGCGGCTGCTGGCGGATATCAATGACGATCCGCAAGACCGCTTCTCGCAACTGCCCATTCTGCGAGACTTCTGCGACTTCGATCCCCTGAACGAGGTCGAGATATCGAAGCTCAAGGGCGCCCCGGAGGAGTTCAATTCCAGTAACCGCTCGATGCTGCCGTTCCAGGTGGTCGCGGCCACGCACATCAGGTTTCGAGAATCTCTACGCAGGCAGGCGAAGTGGCGCGACTTTTACCTGGAAATCCAGGCTTATACTTGTACTCGATACGGCCTGGAAGTTTCGTCTGCCCTGGCGACCTTAATTTCGGTTCAGGAAACCCTGATGCCGACGCAGGGTCTCGAATATCCGCGGCTGGTAGAGCTCCCGCATAACTACGTGGCGTATTATCGCGATCGTACCGATCCTGCAGGCGCACGCCGGCCGCTCGCCAGTTACGCCCCGAGATCGATGCGCGTGGAGGATCCTCTGGACTTGTCCAACACGGGCACTTATCGGCAGGATTGGACGCTCACCGACTTCTGGCAGCTCCTCTCTCCGCTGCCTGGCGCCGGCAGATCGACACTCGAAAGCTTCGTCGAGTTGCAGCGGAAGGAAGACGTCGTCTCTCAGCAGTGCGCTCCTCGATCGACCGGTTGCCGAGAAGCAGCTGTTCGATAGGTGCCTAGCTGAGTACCCGCCGGCTCTGTCCGCAAAGAAATTCGTTTCATAAACTTAGCCAGCAATGGAAAGCCCGATGATCCATAACGGCGATCGTCGCTGCCGGGGATAGTATGGGCTTCACTCTGGCGCGTGCGGCGGACGGCCTCCGGAAAATGTGGGACGGACAGTTGCAGGGACAAGGGGAGACGTTCGAGGTCCTTGATGTGGATGAGATTGCCTTGGTCCAGCGGGGGCGGACCCGGTTGCTGCACCGGGGCGAGGTCCTCGACACCGGCGGGCGAGTCTACGCCCTGTCTCCGGTCTCGACCTGTCCGCTGCGGGAGAGGAAACTTGCCAACATTTATCACGTCATCCTGGAGCGCGGACTTCCACTCCTCAACAGGTCTTTCGCTGCAAATCCAGAGCTGGAAGTCAACAAGACGGTCATTCAGGCGTTTGTCGCGGAGCTGGGCATACCGTGCATCCGAGCATGGACCTGAACGCCTATGTGACTACCGCTGATCTCCTCGCATCCGTTACCTCCCTCGGCTTCCGGTTCCCGCTGGTCCTAAAGCCAAATCGCCTCAGCTTCGGCGCCGGCATTCTGATGTGCGATAGCCCGCAGGACTTTATCGTGAAGGCGCGTATCATCCAGCAACTCAAGGCCGACTACCTGATCCAGGAATACGTGCCGCATGAGGGCGACCTGAGGGTGTTCGTGTCGCGTGACGGGATTCTCGGGCAGGGGCTCAGGCAGCCCGCGGTCGACGGCGAGTTCCGTTGCAACGTGGCCCTCGGAGGGCAGTGGAGGCAAATGGATCTGCCGGCCAGGCTTGAGGAGTGGTGCTTGCGCGTAGCGTCCCGCTGCGATGCCGACTACATAGTCCTCGACTGGCTGGCGACGGCCTTCGGGTTTGTGTTCAGCGAGATGTGCTCGAGCCTGGGCGGGTTTTCCGGCGCGCCCCCGGACCTGAAGGCGCGACTGGGGAACGCCGTCATTCGGATAGCGCGTGAGAAGCTGGCCAAGGCAGAAGGAGCCGCGGGATAAGATCGCCAACAGCGCGACCGTCCTGTGATCCAACATCAAATGCCGGTCAGCACCTTCAACATCCGGTCGAACCGTTCTCCTGCATTCTCTGGAACCACGGTATTGAGCTTGCCTTTCAAAACGGTTTCTCCCGGCATGCCTTCTCCGCGATCGTCGAGCAAATCACGTTGCAGCTCCCGTAATCGGTCGGCCAGAAAAATCGCCAGAGCCCTATAGAAACGGGCTCCAAAGGCGAGATCGGTCGCGAGCTTTTGCTGCAGAATCTTTTTGTTGAGGAGCAAGACCAGGCACTCTCCTTGGGTGACCACAGTGGCGGAGGGCGGGGCCGAATCGACCATGGACACCTCGCCCACGATCTCGCCCACACCTCGTCGCGCAACGATCCCAAGGTCCTGCATGAGAACCAGAAGCTCACCTTCGAGCACCAGGACGAGCGAATCGATCGGCTTGCCCCGCTCGATGAGCGTCTCGCCGTCCTTCGTGCGTCGCCGGGTACCGACCCGTGCGACCCAGTCGATATCCGAATCGGTCAGCAGACCAAAGATTTGTAGGACGTTGTGCATGCGCGGGCTCGCAGCAAATTGCCTATGCCGCCTGACCGGTCAAAGTTTTCAGCATTCGCTGAAACCGTTCTCCGGCGCTGGATACTGCATCCAGAATTCCCAGATCGAGCTCGTCCTCCAAAATGGCCGTTTCATCTGCAATGCTGCGCTCGCGCAGGGATGGTGCCTGCATCGTGGCCCGCAGCCGGTCCGCCAGAAAGATTGCCAACGCGCGGTAAAAGCGGCAACCAAAGCCTGCGTCGCTCTCGATCTTCTCCATGACGGCTGTCTTGTTGATGAAAAGCGCGAGACATCGCCCGCGGGCGGTGATTGTCGCTGACGGCGGTGCGGGATCAACCAATGACATCTCGCCTACAATCTCGCCCACCCCAAGACGCGCTATTTGTCCCATTCCTTTCTTGGTGACCAGGAATTCACCGTCCAGCAGAACAATCAGAGAATCGGCGGGCCTGCCTTCTTCAATTATGGTCTCGGCGTCTCGCAGTCGCCGAGTAATTCCAAGCCGAGCCAGCGCCTCGACATCTTCATCCGTCAGGACCCCGAAGATATAAAGTACCTTTCGCATGGGGCTTGCCGGCTGATTGCTAAAGCAATTGGCGCTGAATGAGATCCGCAAACACGCCGGGAGTTTCGCTCAACTCCGCGAACGTTCCGGTTTGCACGATCTTGCCTTCGAGCAGCACGACAATCCGGTCCGCCTCGCGGACGGTGCTCAAGCGATGGGCAATCACGATCCGTGTGACGTTGAGCCTGCCCAGGGAGTCGCTCACAACAGCCTGAGACTGATTGTCCAGCGCGCTCGTCGCCTCATCGAACAACAGGATGCGGGGACGGCGGGCGATCGCGCGTGCGATCATCAATCGCTGCCGCTGACCGCCGGAAATCGTGCTCACGCCTTCGGCGATCACTGTGTGAATGCCCATGGGCATGGCATTGAGCTCGGCTTCCAGGCTCGCAAGCCGTGCAGCCTCCCAGACCTGCTCGACCGGCAGCTGCATACCGCCGCAGATGTTTTCGTAGACGCTGCCCGAAGCGAGCTTGCCGTTCTGGAGGACCACTCCCATCTGCCGGCGCAAGGCACTGATATCGAGCGTATCAATCGCCTTGCCATCGAAAAAAATGGCGCCGGCTTCCGGCTTCTCGAAGCCCAGCAGCAGCCGGAACATCGTGGATTTCCCGCTGCCCGACGGGCCCACTATGGCCACGTATTCTCCAGCCGCGACGCGCAAGGAAACATTGTCCAGTACAGGCGGTCCGCCGGCGGCATAGCGGAAGGTCACCCGCGAAAGCTCGAAGGACCCGGACAGCGCTCCACCTGAACGTCGATCTTCGGAAAATTCGAGCGTGCTGCCGATCAACGGCCGGATGCGGGAAAGGTGCGGGATCGCGATCAATGAATCGCTTATTCCCGTTGCCGCCTCTCCAATAAACGCCATGGCCTGACCGAACGCCGTGAAAAACGCGAGAAAGTTGCCAACGTCGCCTATGAGGGGGCTGCCGGATGCTTCTGCTGCAGCAAAGATGATGAGGGTGGCAACTACGGGAAATGATGTTTCGACGACGCCGAGCGCGTTGGCAGCGCGCTGGGAAATGATGAAATGCCGCTTCTGGGCGGCAAATTGCTTCGTCCAGCCGGCAAGTGCTCGAACTGTAGCGTCTGCTACCCGCAATTTTCCGACCCCGGCGAGGAGCTGCAGGACCAATCCTTCCAATTTGCCCTGCAAGTTGAAATGCCGGGTTTCGTGATGGAGGCGTACGGCGCTCACGGCGATGATCAATCCAGCTCTCACCATCGTAAGTGCCGTTGCAATCAGCGCCAGCCTGTAATCGAAGTAAAACATCGGAAAGAAGCTGAACCAGCAGAACATGCCTGCCAGGAGGCTGCGGAGAGTCTGGCCGGTAAACACGCGACGGATTGCGTCGATTCCAACGGCGCGATCAACGAGATCGCCGACCGTATATTCCCGGAAGAACGATGCCGGTAACCGCAGCAGGCGGTCGATCACCGCAGCCTGCAGCTTCCAGTCCAGCAACCCTTCCAGCCGGAGCATGGCGATTCCCTGCATGATCTGCACTCCGGCCATCGCAACGGCGGTCACCGCGAGCGCTGCTGCGCAGAATACAAGCTGGTCCAGCTCGGTCCGCGGTATGACGGAATCGACCAGCTCACGAACGATGAGAGGAGCTGCCAGGGACAATAAGCCCAACAATGAGCCGCCCGCGAGAATTCGAATCAGGTCAGCTGGGGCAGTGCGTATTGAGAAGACGAGCAAATCCCAAAGCGAGAGCGGGCGCGCCGGCAAGGTTCGATAGAACATTGCGGCCTCGGTGCTGAGCTCCTCCGCAACGGCTTCGTTTATGACGCGATTAACCCCTAATCCGGGCTCAACCATCACGTAGCGTCCCCGCGACGCCGGCATAAGCGCTACCGGATTGCGTTCATCGCCATGCCACGCGACCAGCGGACCAACATCCCGCTTCCACCAGTCGGCACGCAGCAAGGTCCGGCGAACGCGAAGCTGCGAAGCTCGAGCGATCTCGACGATGTCCTCGAACTCTTTTCGAGCCGGGATTCTTTCACCCGGACGCACGATCGGGAGGTTGATGGCATCGCCAACCATGCGACAGACGGCAAGAAGCGGATCGTGCGCGTCTGTGCCCACCTCCCCGCGCTGGGAGCGTCGCACTATCACAGCTAAAAGCTGTTGGAAAACCTCTTTGGTCTGTGAACGGGAGATCTCGACGCGGTGCAGCAGGCGCTGTGCCTCGCGGCTCGCATCCGCTGCCAGGGCATGTTGAATGCACGTCATCGCGCGCAGGTGAAACTGATCGATCGCGGGCCACAGGTCCTTGCCGCCAGGCGGGCTCTCCTGGGTAAAAACGACCACGGATGATTGCTCTTGCGCCTCGATCCACATCCCTGACGCAATAAGGGCGGGCGGGCCGGTCAACAGGTAAGCCGGCTCAACCCCCATCAGCCGGATGCTGCCGGCTTCGACCGAAGCCCAGAGGATGTCCTGCGCGGCGCCTCGGCGCCGCTCGCCTGCCGCAAGCTCGCAGCGTTGGTCCATTTCCGCTTCACGAATGCTCCAATCGACATTGGGCCCTGCCATGACTGTGCCCAGCGCGCCGATCCAGTCGGCGATCAGGCCGAAGCTGTCGATCTCCTCTCGAGATTTGATGACTGCCTCGGCTCCCGGGCCGCCCACCGCAATCACATGCACGCGCTCGCCTGGCTCATGCGTCAGCTGCGGAAGATCCAGGATGATCCCGCCTGTCTCGACGCGAAAGAGATAATGTCGCGCTCGCTGCACACCTTTGCCGACCAAGTGCACGGCGAAGAGATCGACACGACCGGCGACCACCTGCAACACGTAACCGTGGTGGTCGAGCACGCGCGGAATACGGCTGTCGAGAGCGACGCGCTGGAACTGGTGAACAGCCGCAGCTTTCCCGGCCCTCTCGCCGAGACCCCCTGCGACAACGCGGGGACTGCTCATTCCAGAGACATCAGTTGGGCATAGGCACCTTGCAGCATCATCAGCTGCTCATGCGTGCCGCGTTCGGCAATTCTGCCTTGGTCCAGCAATATGATCTCATCGCAATCGCGAATGGTACTCAGGCGATGCGCAATGATTATGCACGTACAGCCCCGACGTCGCAGGTTGTCGTCGATTTCCTTTTCGGTGATCGGATCGAGCGCTGCCGTTGCCTCATCCAGGACGAGCACAGATGGATTGGAGACCAGCGCCCTTGCGATCTCGATCCGCTGGCGTTGGCCGCCGCTGAAGTTCGTTCCCCCCTCGCCCACATGGCAGTCGTAGTTCCCCGGCCGCATCGCTATGTCCTCGTGAATGCACGCATCCTTGAGGGCCCGCGTTATCTCCGCTTCCGTTATCGTCGTATCCCACAGTGTCAGGTTGTCGCGAATCGTTCCTTCGAAGAGGAAGATATCCTGATCGACGTAGGCGGCCGAGCTTGCAAAGACCTCGGGTGGGATTTCGACCAGCTCGCGGCCGTCGATGCAAATGTGTCCCCCCCACGGCTTGTACATACCGCAAATCAGCCGGCCCAACGTCGATTTTCCGCTGCCTGAGGCTCCGACCAGCGCAACCCGGGCGCCTGGCTCGACGGAAATCGTCGTCTGATCGACGAGAGGCGGCTCCAAGGCAGAATAGCCGAACTGTACATCATGAAGCTCGACCTTTCCGACCAGCTTCGCCGGTAGCGTGCTGCGTGCAACAGCCGTCTGCCTAGCCGTGTCCAAGGGGTAATTGTAGACGTCCTCGAGCCGCTCAACTCCGCCTTTAATCGTCTGAAAATTTCCGGCGAGGTTGACGAGCGCGGAGATTGGCGCCGAAAAGCTGGCCATGAGCGATTGGAAAGCGATGAGGCTGCCCAGCGTGAGGGCGCCCTCGATGACGCGCAGTCCGCCGAGCCCCAGAATTACCGCCAGGATGAGGCCGGAAAACAGGGTCGGGAAAACTTCGACCAGGGTCGAAGAAAAGCCAAGCGCTTGCTCCGCATTCAACACCTTCGCCTGTATTCCGACCCATTGGGAGAATGCGTCATCCTCCAGTCCGCTCGCCTTGAGGGTTTCAATCGTGCGCACGGCGCTCACTGTGCTGCCAATAAGCTTCCCCCGCTCCAGCGACAGGCTGCGGCCAAGATCCTCTCTGCGGCGGGCAACGAGCTTTAGGACGAAGACATTCATCAAGGACAGAGCGACGCAAATTGCGGCAAGCGGCAAGTCGTAAACCGCCATTGCAGCGGCGAAGAATACGATCGACGCCAGGTTGAGAGCATTGGTTGCAAGACCACCAGAAAGGAGCCGGGCGATCTGCTCGTTGCTGGCAACGCGGTTGGCGATGTCGCCCGCGTGGCGTTGACTGAAGAACTCCATGGGCAACGACAGCACCCGCCAGATAAAGCGGCTGCTCATGATCACGGCAAGCTTGGTCTGGATGCGCAGGAGGAGCGATTGCTGCAGAGCGGTAATCACCGAGCGCAGGACGGCCGTGATGGCCATCCCGATCAGAAGCGGCTTGAGCCACCCGCTCGTATTCTGAATGAGAATGTCATCAACAAAGATCTTGGAAAAAATCGGTATGACAATGCCGGGAATGATGAGCGCGAGGCTCACCAGGACAAGCAAGGTCACTGCGGGTTTCGACCCCCGCAACTGCTTGAGCAGGATCGGCAATGCATGCGGCCTTCTGCCTACTCTCTTGAACTCGGCGCTCGGCTCCATCGCCAGGACGACGCCGGTGAATGCCTGGTCGAACTCCGCCATGTCGATTTGGCGACGGCCTACCGCGGGGTCGTTGATGAAGGCGGTTTCACCACGGATCCCTTCGAGCACCACAAAATGATTGAAGTTCCAATGAATAATGCAGGGCATAGGCAACTCGCCCAGCGCGTCAGGCTCTTTGCGGAAGCCCCTGGCCACCAGCCCAAATCCGCGCGCGGCCTTGACGACGTTCCCCGCGTTGCTGCCGTTTCGCGACACCCCGCATGCCACTCGCAACTGCTCGAGCGGAATCCATGTTCCATAGTATGCGAGGACAATTGCGAGCGCCGCGGCCCCGCATTCGACCGCTTCCATCTGAAGGACCGAAGGCGTCCGCGCTACGCTTCGGCGGGCGAGCAAATTGCGCCGGCTTCGAGTTGAGTCGGGGGGGTCAGCCATTTCCGTAGCAAGGTCGGGCGCAGAGCATCTAACCGCTAATTCCGGTAAATCGCTTGAAGATCGGAACCACGAGATCGATCGGATGCCGGTTTCTGGTCGTAATCTCCGCCCGAGTGAGGGTTCCGCTGGTGAGGCGCATTTGCGGGCCGCTGCCTACAGCCCATCGATACCCAGTGGGGGTGTGCTCATCTGGCTCAAGCTGCACCACTGCCGCATAGGGAGCGCCTTCGCGCGAGAAGCGAGTGACCAGGCTGTCGTTGCGAAGCTCGGCCAGCATGCCTTGCGGGGTTATGGGAAACTCCGAGATAGAGACAACCCTCCCGACCAGGGTACCGAATTCCTCGCGCTTGACAGTGCTCGGCTCGAGGCGAACCTCCATTTGTGGCTTAACGCTTTTACCCCGGTCGGGCGGAATATAAACCAGAGCCTCGAGCATCGTGCCTTCCGTCCTGATGCCGATCACCGGCGTGCCGACAGAAAGCACAGAGCCAGTTGATACCTTGACTTCGATCACCCGCCCCTCAATTGGGCTGAGAACCTCCGTGTTCCGTCCAAGCTCGCCAGCAAGCTGTTCCATCTGCCGCCGGGCCTCATTGAGCCGAAACTGGGAGTCTTCACGGTCTTTCGCACGTTGTGTCTCCAAGTCAAGATTTTGAGCTTTGAGTTTGAGGATCTCGTTCTGCGCATCTTCTCTTCTCTGCTGCGCATCCGTGAGCTCACGGCGCCGGTCTTCGACGTTGCGGCGCGTGGTTATGCCCTTGGCCAACAGGCCTTCGAGATTCTTGACCTCCACTGTGAGGTAATCGATGCGCTGGTTGGTGGTTCGGATGATCTGATCAAACGCCTCCTCAAGCTTGGCAAAATTCCTGGTCTTGGCGGACAACTCAGCCTCGATCCTGGCATTAAGATCCGCGTGCTCACGCTCACGCTCACGGTACACCTCTACGATGTTTCGATGGCGTTGCTCGGCATCAGTTTGAGCGACTCGCGCTACTAGCTGGCCTTGCGAGACATGATCGCCGACAGATACTTCAACAGAGGCGAGCCGGCCTGCTGTATCTGAGACCGCATCCGCCACCTTGCCGCCGCCGCTGATCAGAATGCCTTCGCCGGGTACACGCGTGGCTATTCGGCCGACGACTGCCCAGGTGACAGCGGCTGTCAGCGCCAGCAAGATGACCAATCCTACAATCCAATCGAACGGCTTGGTTATGACGACGAGGTGGTCGAGCTGCTCCGGGGATGCGGCTCGCTCCAGCGCAATGGAACGGAAGATTTGTTGACTACCGCCGGCCATTTGGTGTCATCCGAGAGGAGCAAGAATGCTCGCAAGAGGTGTGAGCGCTCCGATCTTCGCCTAACGCACGGGCTTTGCCCTCCATGCCATACGGGCTCTGCCCTCCATGCCATAAAGCAGGGAAATCATACGCCAAGAGGATCGGTCCCTAAAGCCCGAACCGCTGCCTGAATGGATCAGTCGATCCCCGATCGCATAGGACCACCTGCAGGCAGCGATTGTGGCTGCATGTGCCCCATTCCCGCAGGGAAAAGGTGGCGCGGGCCGGGCGCGCCTGAGACAGTGAGGTCCGAGTTTCGGCTGCCCGGAACTCCGGCATTGCACAGGGGAGTGCACGCTCGTTGCGATGCTCAAGAGCGAAGCGATGCTGGCATGGTCAATTCTGCGGGACTACTATACCCCGAACGTCCGGTCCAAACGGAACCCGTGCATGGTGGTTCATGGGCAAAAATAGCAAGTTTAGAGCGATTGCTGCCCCTTCGCGGCGGTGTCTCGAGGTGCGCCTGAGCTCAACCGCTGAGGGCTTGCCATTTTCCAACCACCCCGTTCGCCGTCCCTGCAAGATGAAACTCCTCGTGCTCGCGCTTTTGCCGGTCGTATTGTGGCCGGCGCTCGGTCAAGCTCGACTGCTGACCCAGAATGACCTGGAGCGATTTTCGCAAATGAAGACTGCTTTCAGCAAATTGACAGGGGATCTTGAGCAATCTTACAAACGGCCGGGCCTTCCCAAGGACGAGAGCGATTGCATCAAAAATATTTGGCAGGAGCTTAATCAAGCCTCTGAAGAACTGTCGAGCTATCAATACTTGATCGGGGTTGTCAGCGGGATCGACGAGTCCGGCGAGGAGGACGCCATGCGGGGGCTTATCCGGTTCGCTCTGGACAAGACGATTTAGGTGCTTGAAGCAGAGCGCAAGCGGCTGAGTCAGGTAACGGACCAGTGCCTTCGTTTTCCCACATCGGTCATGACGTCGGAGCGGGCTCTTCAATTCATCGACGGCACAACCGCTGCTTTGAAATCGATTCGGCCGCGAATTTGAGAAGAGCTGCCCTCGCGAACGCTGTGATGGCATCACGAAATGTTCAATTTTTCCAGTTGCCCCCGGATTATCGACTTGCCCACCAAGAGCACTGCGGGATCACTGCTATCCGGTCCGCTGCGCTGCAAAAGCGGCCGTATAGTCATAGAGCCCAACCTACCAACGTCGAATGACTGGGGTAAAGAACCCGTTCCGTTGGCGGCACCGGAGCTCCGAGGAACAGCGTTCCAGAACCTGTACGGCACTCCAAAAGGAGCTTTCAGCGGGCTTCGTTGATCCGCCAAGCATCGGTTGAACTCGTACTCCGGTTGTTTCGCACACAAGGCTTCAATGCATTTGTAGAGCCGATCCATTTTGCTAAGGTTGGCTGGCGATGCGCGATCAGCAACCGACGATTGCACATTTGCTCTGGCCCCTTTCGGCGTTTGTCGGCTGTACGTGACGCTACGCCATGAAAAAAAGACGACCTCCACGGCCCCGAAAGCGCAAAGCGCCGATGGCTGTGCAAGGCAAAGGCAAGGCCGGCGATTTGTTTCCGTCGCCGCCTTCGGGCGCCGCGCGGAAAGGCGCGGTTTCAGGCGATGCACCCCCTCGAATGCAGGCCGACGCGACCGGGCTAGCAGCAGCAGCGAAGAGGAGTGAACGGGCGGATCGGGTCGATACTGCTGCAGCGATGACGAATGTTCGCGGCTGGAAGATATTTGCCGGGCTTATAATCTCATTTCTGTTAGTTGCGAGCGCGGTAGTCCTGTTCGCAATGTATTGGACATGAGGAAGAGTGTGGCGAGCATTGCCTAGCGCCTGGATGCCGTGAATGGACACGCCAGAGCTCGTTTCGATGAAGTTGAATCACGATCGCTGCGCTGCGTAGGGTGGGTTAGCCGTCAAATGCATGGTAACGCCGGCGGGTATCGGTGGGTTACGCCATCGAGCCGCCTAGAGCCGGCTCGATGGCTAACGGTACTGCGTCACAAGCTACGCTAGCCCGTCATTCCGGGGCCGCGAGTGCTCGGATCGGCGCTTCGCGCCGTCCGAGTGCGAGCGGAGCCCGGAATCCATAACCACAGGCCGTGCAGTGATGAAAGTGGTTACGCTGCGGTGGCACACATCACTGCTTGGGGTTATGGATTCCGGGCTCGTCGGCAAGTCGGTGAAACCGACTTGCCGACGCCCCGGAATGACAGCGTAGTTTGTGACGCAGTACGACTAACCCACCCTACGTATCCACTCGAACGGAATGCGTTCTAGCAGCCACGTCCCCATGCTCTCCAACCCCGCCCTCGTACTCGATGTCATCCGCAAGGCTGCGGTGAGTACCGAGACTTCATGGCCGCTTGGTTTTGCCTGCCGGTCGCGGCATGCCTGCAGGCGCTGATCTCGCTTCGCGCTTCGCATGCCCGGCGAGCTTCTCGACCAGAAAATCCCCAAGGACCTCGACCCGTTTGGGCCGCGGTCCCGCGGGCGGCGTTAGCCAGTAAACAGCACCTAGGGGTATAGACCAGTCGGGCAGCAATCTCTCCAGCCGGCCGGCGGCAAGCGTGTCACCCAAAATGAATTCGGGCAGGATCCCGAGGCCGGACCCCGCGATCAGGGCCGGCATCATCGCGTCACCATTATTCACGCGCAGCGGACCCGACGGCCGCACGGTCGCCGATCTGCCGTGCTTGGTAAAGCGCCAAGTCTCGGCACTCATGCCATGGCTGTAGACGATGCAGCGGTGCTGCGCGAGGTGGAGTGGATGCCTCGGTCTGCCGTGCTTGTCCAAGTAGGTGGGTGAGCCGACCAGATAGCGAGGCATCTCACAAAGCCGCCGCGCAACGAGCGAGGAGTTGGGCAAGACGGCGAGGCGGATTGCAGCGTCGAACCCCTCGCCGATGAGGTCAATCATCGCGTCGCTCAGGTTGAGATCGATCGACACCTCCGGATAGGCGGCCAGGAATTCCGGCAGCAGCGGCGCGAGGTGCAGCACCCCGAAGGAGATGGGTGCGGCTAGCCGCACCAGCCCGCGCGGTATCGTTGCTTGCGCCAGTGCGGCGTCCTCGGCGGCTTCGCCCTCGGCGAGAATATGCGCGGCGCGACCTGAGAGCTGCCGTCCGGCGTCGGTGAGTGCGAGCCGCCGCGACGTGCGGTTGATGAGCCGCGCGCCCAGCCGCGCCTCGATCCTGCTGACGGCTTTCGAGACGGTGGCTTTGGAAAGGTTCAGCTCCGCCGCCGCCCCGGCGAAGGAGCGAAGCTCCACGACCTTGGCGAAAATCGCCAGCCCTTCGAAGTCCGGCAGTTCGGCCATCGGGTCAAATTCAGAAACGATGAGTTTCGAAAGTTTCTATTTCTAAGTCAGCGCTGTGTCCATAGCTGTGCCGGCGAGACACCACGGGCCATGACCGAGGAGAGCGCCGATGATCGAACACAGACCATTCAACGAGCTCGGAGGAGAAGATCACGGCTGGCTGAAGGCCAAGCACCATTTCTCCTTCGCAGACTATGTCGACCCCGCGCGAATTGGCTGGGGCTCGCTGCGGGTCTGGAACGACGATGAGATCGCGCCCGACACCGGCTTTCCGCCCCACCCGCACGCGAACATGGAAATCATCACCTATGTCCGTGAGGGCGCGGTAACGCACAAGGACAGTCTCGGCAACGAAGGCCGAACCGAAGCCGGGGACGTGCAGGTGATGAGCGCCGGCGCCGGTATCCGGCACGCCGAATACAACCTGGAACAACGGCCAACCCGGATTTTCCAGATCTGGATCATTCCCAGCTCCAAGGGCGGGTCACCCGCCTGGGGGTCGCAACCGTTCCCCAAGGCCGATCGTTCTGGGCGTTTCGTCACGCTCGCGAGCGGCTTCGACAACGACAAGGACGCACTGCCCATTCGCGTTCGCGCCCGCGTACTGGGCGCCATGCTGAAGGCGGGCGAAACCGTCGAATACGCGCTTGGTGAAGGACGTTATGGCTACCTGGTGCCTGCGTCGGGCGCGGTCGAGGTCAACGGCTTTAGGATCGATGCGCGCGACGGCACCGCCATCAAAGATGTCGCTGTCGTCAGGATCACGGCAATCGCGGATTCAGAGGTCGTAATGGTCGACGCGCCATAGGGGGCAGCGCGGCGCGCCAAACACAAAACCATCGAGGAGAAGATCATGTCGAAGGTTCTGGTTCTCTACTACTCTTCCTATGGCCATATCGAAGCGATGGCGAATGCGGTCGCTGAGGGGGCGCGGCAGGCCGGTGCGCATGTTGACGTCAAGCGCGTGCCCGAGCTGGTCCCCGAGGAGATCGCGCGCAAGTCACACTACAAATACGATCAGCCCGCGCCGATCGCGAGGGTCGAGGACCTCGCTGCCTACGACGCGATAATCATCGGTGCCGGCACCCGCTTTGGCCGGCTATCTTCCCAAATGGCCAATTTCCTCGACCAGGCCGGAGGACTTTGGGCGCGCGGAGCATTGCACGGCAAGGTCGGCGGCGCGTTCACGTCGAGCGCCACGCAACATGGCGGGCAGGAGACGACGCTGTTCTCGATCATCACCAATCTCCTGCACTTCGGCATGGTGGTTGTCGGCCTTGATTACGGCCATACCGGGCAGATGACGCTTGACGAGATTACCGGCGGATCACCTTACGGCGCTACTACGATCGCCGGCGGCGATGGCTCGCGCCTGCCGACCGCGAACGAGCTCCAAGGCGCCCGCTATCAAGGTAGAAAGATTGCCGAGGCCGCCAACAAATTGCATGGCTGACATCAATAACCCGGGTCGACATTCTGTCGATGCCGAGAGGAGACAAGCAATGTCCTACAGCATATCGACTTTGCTGACCCGCAATCTTCACGATGTCTTCGGTGAAAACGACCCCAAGCGTCGGCGCGCAGCCATCGGCGAGATCTTCACCGAAGATTGCGTGTTCTACGATCCCAGCAGGGGCGTCTACCGTGGCCGCGACGAGATCGATCGCGTCGCGGGCGCGATCAGGGCTACTCACCCTGACTTTCGATATCAGCCAATTGCAAAACCCGAGGAATTGGGCAATGGCGGGCGGGTCCAATGGGTATCGGGCCGCCCTGGTGAGGCGCCAGCTTACGCCGGGACTGATTTCATCATTTCCCGGGACGGCCGGATTGCCGCCGTTTATCTCTTTTTCGACAAGCTATCCTGAGCTGGATTCTGCCGTGCGCCGTCCTATGCGTAGCATTGGCAACGGCGGGGCCGTGGTGGACGCGGGTCTCGTGATCAATCCGGCAGGCGTTGTCTCACAGATCGAGGGAGGCATGCAGCAAGTTGCGAGTGCGCTTGGCCGCTCCAGCGCTGCTGGCTGAGTTCGATGGGCAACTACGATCTAATCGCGAGCACGACCATGAGTGTCATGCAAGCTCAGAGACAGGGGGAGCTAAAATACCCGACATCGACCCTGCTCAAGTCGTCCAATAACTTGGGCTGGTCCACGCTATTCGCCGAGCTCCGCTCCCATACCCGCCGCGAAGGCCCGGGAACTGCCGCGCCGCATGCGGAAGTCGCGATTGCGGTTCGTAGCTGCGAGGTACACGTGACGTCCAAAGTCGCTGGAACTTGGCGATCTGTGCTGCCGACAGCGGGCACGATCTGGTTGTGTCCAATAGGAGCCAAGGCCGACGAGATCAGTATCGGGTCGCTAGAGCTACAGGCCGCGCAATTACCAGAGCTACAGGTCATACATTTATACGTACCCAACGGCGTCTTTGCGCGCCTGATGGACGATTACAATCTACCAGCGGTACCGGAACGTTCCATCCGCTATTCGTGTGGCGTGCAGGACGAACTGATCAACCAGATCGGCCTGTCAGTGCTGTCGGAGATGAGGTGTCCGACCGCCGCCGGCCGCATGCTCGTGGAAACGTCGTCGCTGCTGCTCGCGGCACGGTTGGCACACGCGCACTCCGAGAGCGGACACATCCGGTCGCCGATACAGTCGCCACACCGGCTGGACGACGGAAGGTTGAGGCGTGTTCTCGCATACGTCGAAGAGCATCTCGCTGAAGACATCACCGTCGGCGACCTCGCCAACGTCGCGTGTCTGAGCGTCTTTCATTTCACCCGGGCATTTGCCGCCACCATGGGCGTGCCTCCGCATCGCTACGTCAGCCGACGGCGGCTGGAGAGCGCCAAGGCAATGATCGCGGCGGGACGCGCGCCGCTCAGCCAGATCGCTCTTGATGCCCGGTTTTCCTCGCAATCGAGCTTCACCCGCGCGTTCCGGCGGGCCACGGGCATGACGCCCGCCGAGTACCGTCGGACGTTGCGATAGCATTTCTCGGACAAGCGCACCCCAACCACGATCATGACCCTGCGGACCGGTGCGCTGGTTTCCAATGTGCCGGACCGGATGAATTCTGCACGTTCGAATGATCGGGTGCCGTCGGCGAAGCCGGGACCCCGCAAGAACGGTCAAAACAACAGCAGGCGCGGTGAAGAAACGCATTACTTCCGGCACCAAGTCAGGGTCCGAAGACGATGAAAGCTGCACACGCGCCGGTGCCCGTGTTCTGCTTCTCATTGGGAGACGGCACATGAAATTCGTGTTGGTGAATGGCAGGACGCCCCGCCCGCAATCTTTCTGTGCGTTGTGCTGCGAGTCGATCGGGGAGAGCTACCTGCGAGAGCTTACAACGCGTCTCTCCTACTGTGACCATCAGTGCTACCTCGGCCACTGCAAGGTTGCCATCCAGGCGGTGCAAAAGCGAGCGAGGGCATCATGATGACCGCCGACGCTTCAAAGTATTTGCAGCAATCATCGTGCGAGAGCGTGACGAGACAGACGCAAGCGCCCAAGCGTCAAGTCTGCGGTCACTGTGGCGGGAGTTTCGGCCTGGTGACCCATCGTTGGTGGGGCAACAAGTTCTGCAAGAAGGTGTGCAAAGAAGCATACGTCGGTGAAATTTGGCTCGACCGAGATGCAATCCGTCGCTGGTTCGGTTTTACCCGTGCGCCGCGCAGGGCGCACGCAGTCGAACAAATATCCAATCCCATCTACTGAACGAGCGACGATAACCGAGACACGGACCATCGCCGAGACACTGACGAAAACGAGACTATCCCATGAGAAGGACGACCCAACTCAGACGGTGTCTTCAGGAAGCGGAACCTCTGACGACGCCGGTCGCCTGCGATTGGCTATACGCGAAGGGAGCCGAACGAGTTGGGCTCCGCAAGAATGGTCAAAACAACAGCAGGCGCGGTGAAGAAAGGCGCCACTTCCGACACCAAGTCAGCGGCCGAACAAGATGAAAGCTGCACGGGCGCCGGAGCAGCCGCCGCCTGCGGCGGACATCCGGCAAGATTACATGGAGAGCACTGATGTCTATTGCTTTATCAGGATCGGCGGCGGCTTCCGAACACTTGCCAATGGCAGACGCGCCATTGTTGGACGGATTGAATTCTGACTCGAGCTCTGACGTAAGACGCCCCCTCCGAAGTCCGGATACCAACCAGCTGAGAGCAGGCAAACCTGCCGGCGCAACAACACGTGAGATTTCATTCGGACAGTTCCGCTTGCTGCCGGCACAGTTTCTTCTGCTGGAAGGCGACAAACAGGTGCCTCTCGGCAGTCGCGCCATGCATATACTCAGTGTCCTACTTGAACGGCCGGGGGAGTTGGTCACCAAGCAGGAGTTGATGGCTCGGGTTTGGCCGAACGTGTTTGTCGAGCCGGCCAACCTCTCTGTCCATATTTCTGCATTGCGCCGCGCGCTACGTGACGGACGCGATGGGAATCGATTCATTATCAATATCCCTGGGCGCGGCTATTGTTTTGTAGCGCCAATCAGGTAGCGCACGCTTATCAGCGTTATGCAGCTTGCCTGCTTTGCAGGATTTAGCGCCGGTTTGGCGCTCTTTACTGGCCGTAACCAGCGACGACACGTACATCATGGCCATCGGAGGTTTTAGGAAATGACCATCATGAGCACGTCAAAAAACGCCCTCATTGCCGCCCGCACCTTCGATTCGTGAAAAGCCAATCCCAGCAACCCAGCCAAAGGAGACTAGACATGACCACCGCCACGCCAGCACCCGGAAAATTGCTGCTCTCTCCCTCCGATCACACGCTGATCTTGATCGACTTACAATCTCAAATGGCATTCGCCACCAGATCGATCGATCTCGTCGTGTTGCGCAACAACGCGGCGCTCGTTGCCAATGCGGCGCGGATCTTCAATGTCTCGACCATTCCCACCACGGTCGCCGAAAAGGAATTTTCGGGTCCGATGTTCGACGAGATCAAAGCGGCCTTCCCCAAGGCAAAGTTCTTCGATCGCACCAGCATGAACAGCTGGGAGGACAAGGCGGTGGTCAAAGAGGTCAACCGAATAGGCAAGCGACGAATTGTCCTGGCCGGCCTTTGGACATCGGTGTGCATTGTCGGTCCGGCGCTGTCAGCCCTCGAGCAGGGGTTCGAAGTCTACGTGATTACCGACGCGTGTGGGGACGTATCCGACGAGGCGCACGAGCGCGCGATAGAGCGAATGGTGCAGGCGGGCGCACGTCCGATGACCTCGCTCCAATACTTGCTGGAATTGCAGCGTGATTGGGCACGCACTGAGACCTACGAAGCCACTACCGGCCTGGCAAGGACATTCGCAGGTGCCTACGGCATCGGCGTCGCCTACGCCAAAACCATGCTGGGGCCGCACGCAACCGAAGCTGGCAAGGCGGCGTGACCGGCATCATAAGGCTACGTGTTCGAACAACAACCGACAAAAAGCGCTAACAACCGGAAGAAAGGATTAGGACATGGAAAGGATTTCTCGAGACAACGCAGCTCTGTGCTTGATCGATCATCAAACGGGCCTCCTCACCGGAGTCCGGGATATCGCGGTCGGAGAGCTGAAACACAACGTCGTTGCCCTGGCGAAGGCCGCTCAAATTCTCGGGCTGCCAGTCATCGTCGCCACGACCGCGAAGGACGAGTTGTGGGGGCCGACCGTTCCCGAGCTGGTCGCGGCGCTTAAGGGCGACTACGCCAAGATCGACCGGATGACGGTCAACGCTTGGGACGATCCCGCCTTCGTTGCGGCGGTGAAGAAGACAGGGCGCTCTCATTTGATTTTCGCCGGCGTGGCTACGCAGGTTTGCGCCGCCTACCCCGCCTATTCCGCTCTGGACGCCGGCTATCAATCCTATGTGGTGATGGATGCATCAGGAGCGTTCAGCCTGGCTGAGCGCGAGGCGGGCATCGCGCGTATGGTGCAACGCGGAGTGATCCTGACGGACTACTTCGCCATCACCGTGGAAATGATGCGCAGTAATGCGGACCCGCGTTCGAACGAGGTCTACGCCGCTCTCGATATGGATTTTGCGGTCCTTGTCGGGCAGATCTCGAAAGCGGACGCCGCCAAGGCGCAAAAGTCGAGTCGAAGCGTCGCAGCGTAGACCATGGGCATCCAGGGACGCAGCGAAGCTTGAGAACGTCAAATTCACCAGCAATGGTCAGCGTCTGGCCGGGGAGGTCCACAAGGTTGCCGGCGGAGCGATCGCGTCGAGGTAGCGACGCACCGCCCGCGAGGCTGCGTCCGCCCTTGGGTGAAATGGACAGTTCATCGTCACGAAAATCGAGAAGGCACACTGAAGGGCCTCGACTCGCACCCAGCAAGTGTGTCCGCTAAGGGTCAATTGCCACGGTTTCGGTGCGCACCGAAAATCGCGCCATGTCGGCTATGCTCCGTTTGCGACCGAATTTGAGTGTCACCGTCACGCTTGCCGCATGACGGGTAGGCTCCCATCCGTCAGACCGAAGAATGCTATCCGCGCGCTTGAGCGCGCGGGTTTTGTTGTGGCCCGTGCGTGAAGCCATTGCCGCCTTATTCATTCGATCGATCCGGCCCGCAAGGTGACCATTCCGATGCACAACGAGGACTTAAAGCGGGGCACACTGCGCGGAATTATTGCGCAGGCTGGGCTCACGGTAGCCGAGTTCATAGCACTGTTATAACAGCGCCCCTCCAGGAGCAGGGGAGTAGGGAATGGGCCTGAAAGGCGCCGCTGTGGTAGAATGGCTTTGTCTGGCGGAGAAAAAAACAGCACTGGCGACCTTGCTCAAGCGTGTGGCGAGCTGGCCTCAAGGCGCGCGCAACGAAGCGGAAAAAGCGCTCCGGGAGATCGAGGAGGATTTCATAATAGGCCGGCAGATCCAATGTCGGCCAGGGCTCGTGGCGGCCCCAGACCCTTCAGCATGCGGTCTGCGTAGGAAGCCGCGCGGCGACAGATATCGGAGGGGTCCGGCCGGTGCGATGTTGCTTCTTTAAGCGCTCGCCTTTACTCTTTATACTGTTGCACATCTGGAGAAATCATGTGCCGAAAACTTTTCGACTTGCGCTGTTGCTGGCCTGCGGGTTGGCGATCACCGCCGCCCCGGTGCGCGCGCTGCAGATCGTTGTTACGCAAGTGGACAAGAACACCGACGGGTCCGTGACCTACCACTTCGCCGTCAAGACGGATCAGGGCGAGACCTTGACGCCGGGCGAGTTGAAAGAGACCAGTGATTTCGTGACCGTCTACAATTTTTACGGCTTGGTAGACGGGTCGGCGAAATCGCCGGCGGGCTGGGAATTCTCGTCCGAGGAGTTCGGCCGAACCCCGTATTGGAATGGATACCCGCTGGTATTGCCGGTGGATGTCCCGGGTACGCCCAACCTGACCTGGACGGTGACGAAGCCGGTCGCTGCGGGGGCGCAGATCGACGGTTTCACTGCGACCTCCCGCGTGAGCACGATGGTGTACGGCGAGTACACGGCGCAGGTCACCCGCGAGTCGCCCGGTATCGCAGGCGTCGCCGCCGGAACGCCGGGTGCGGAGGCTTTGGTGTCCAAACAGGCGCTTATCGGCTGGCTTCTGACGCCCGGTTTCCTCGCTGACGTGAAGTAGCAAGCCCGTCGCTGAGAAGCGGCGGTCAGCACGTCAGCCTCCTATATCAGAAGACTAGGCTGTCCTTCGCGACATTGATGCGCGCCAGTCCCGCGGCACTGGCGCGGAAGCGACGTTAGTAGGGGTTTCTGCGCGAGGCGTCGACGATGGCAAGCTTCACGGCCGCACCCTGCCCATTCATCTGGTCGAGGTCGGTCTACTGCACCGGCAGTACCAAATACTCGTAGGGGGTCCCACCAAACATAATGAACGGCTTGTGCGTATCGTCCGCGGATGCGGGATAGCCCTCGAGCATCCTCTCGATCCCCGGTCCGCCGATCATCACGTGCGGCCCTGTTTGCACCCATTGCTTGCCCGCCGGAGGGTCGGTGGCATACGGATCGTCAGTGCTGGCATCCGAGCCGCCGGCCAGCATGTAGCCAAACCATATTTTTCCTTCCGGCGGCTTTTCGCGCGCCAGCATCGCCTTGAGCCATCCCAAGCCATTTCGGTCGAGACACATCGGATCGTGGCCCGGCGTGTTCGGATCGTCCGGAATGCAGGTAAAGGCGCCCTGTCCCTCCCGCAATGTCCGCAGCTTGCCGCCGCTCTCCACTATCACCACGGTGGCGTCTTTCGACACGGCAGCGGGCGCCGCAGACACAGCGTTCGCAATCAACTCTGCGTCGGTCTTGGGCTTGGGGCCCTGCTGCGCAAGCGCGCAAGCCGCTCCCCACCACGTAACCAGGCCGGTAGCCGTCAACGCAATTGCTGCAAAGCGCATCGGAGTCCTCCTCGCTCGAGTGCCGGTAGCTGGCGAAATCTGATCCGCGGTTTGTGGTTATTTGCTGGCGCTTCGCAGTACCCGCTCTGGCCGCCGCAAAATCTCACCGCCATTGGGCCTCAAATCCGGCCCGTCTTGATGATATCGTCACGTCAGCAACATCGTGGGCATGTCGTTTGCGGTTCGAGGCACAAGTGCGACAAAGGCAGGAAATGAATCATCACACAGATTCTGGTCGGCAGCACACCGGTATGGTTCCTAGCCGACGCTCATTCATCGCCGGCTCGGCTTGCACAGTGGTACAGGCGACCTTGGTTGCGGCCCGAGTGGACCCAGCGACGGCTGAGGACGAGCGCTTCATGCGCATCGCGCTCAATGAGGCTCGTCAAGCCGACTTTCCATTCGGCGCCGTGATCGTACAGGACAGTTCCATCATCGCACGCGGACGCAATTTGGGCCGAACGAATGGCGATCCGACTGCTCACGGGGAAATGGTCGCAATAAGGCATTGTCTAGCCGATAAAGGTGCGGCAGCGCTGCGCGGCAGTACCCTCTATACCTCAGGCGAACCGTGTGCCATGTGCATGGGTGCTATTGTGTGGACTAGAATAGCGCGGGTGGTCTTTGCTGCGTCGGTGGCGCAACTCGCCACCAGGATCGACCAGATTATGCTGACCAGTGCAGACGTTGCCGCGAGGGCGTCATTCGTGCACATTTCAATCACCGGCGGTGTGTTAGCGGATGAAGCGATGCAACTTTTTGCCAAGTAGGAACTAAGCCATCGGGTATGAGGCTCTAAAGCTCGGTTCCGGCTGTGGGGGGTCATGCTGGCAATTCGTGTTGCAAAAGCTGCGCTGGTTGGGGCCGTTGCTTTGCTAGCCAGTCTGGTCACTTTCGGAAATGTGACCGACTACAGGACCAATTTCGTTTTTGTACAGCACGTCCTTTCCATGGATACAACCTATCCATTTTCAACGATCAGGTATCGCGCAATTACCAATCCCGCGCTACATCACTCGGCCTATGCGGTGATCATCGCGGTGGAAGTGATCATTGCCCTGCTGTGCTGGGTTGGTGCAATTCTACTCGCGCGTCGGGTGCGCTCGGATGCAGCCGTATTCAATCGAGCGAAGACTTTCGCCATCGTCGGACTCACCGTGGGCTTCCTGCTCTGGCAAGTGGGGTTCATGTCGATCGGAGGTGAGTGGTTTGGAATGTGGCAGTCACAACAATGGAATGGCGTTCCCAGCGCGTTCCGCTTCTTAATGACCTTCGTTGCTGTTCTCATCTTCGTGGCAATGCCGGACCAGAATCTCGAGCAGCCTACGCAACGAGATTAGGGCGGGCGGCTACTCGGCCGGCTTGCCCACCGGCATTGGGGGTTTGCGCGCCGTGCGCCATTCCTCCATACCCTGCATCGCCGCGAAGAACGGCGGCACGACCAACACCGCCAGGCAGGTCGATGCGATCATGCCGGTGAACACCGTAATGCCGATCGACAAACGCGCGCTGGCGCCGGCACCGCTTGCGAGCACGAGCGGCACCACGCCGAGGATGAAGGCCAGCGATGTCATCACGATCGGGCGGAATCGCGCTCGCGCCGCCTCGGTCGCTGCATCGAGGATCGACCTGCCTTCGGCGCGCAGCTCGCGCGCGAGCTCGACGATCAGGATCGCGTTCTTGGCCGAGAGCGCGATCAGCAGAACCAGCCCGATCTGAACGTAGAGATTGTTGTTGAGCCCGCTCTGCGTGAGCACCGATAGCGCCGCGACCGGTCCGAGGAACGCGAGCGGAACTGAAAGAATGACCGAGATCGGCGCGTACCAACTCTCGTATTGCCCGGCGAGCACGAGGTAGACCAGCAGCAGCGCCAGCGCGAAGACGATATACATCTGATTGCCGACGAGCTTCTCCTGATATGACATCGCGCTCCATTCGAAGCCGGTACCCGGGGGAAGCGTGCGCCGGGCAATCTCTTCCATCAGGGTCAGTGCCTGGCCGGACGAGACCCCCTGCGCCGGCAGGCCGATGATCGTTGCCGTCGGGTAAAGATTGAACAGGCTGATCAGCGAGGGGCCGACCGTCGGGATGATCTTCACCAGGGTTCCGAGCGGGATCATGTGCCCGTCGTTGCTGCGCACGAACATGTTGTTGATGTCATCGAGCCGCAGGCGCGCCTGCAAATCGGCTTGCACGTAGACCTGGAACACCCGACCGAATTGGTTGAACTGATTCACGTAAGTCGAGCCGAGATAGCCTCCGAGCGCGGCGAAGACTTGGTCGAGAGAAACCTGGAGCGTCTCGGTCTTCACCCGATCGATATCGATCCTGTATTGCGGAACGCTCGAGCGAAACGACGCGAGCACCGTCTCCAGAGCCGACTGCGTCTTGGCATTGGCCACGATGGCGTTGGTGACGCTCTGCAGCTTGGCCATGTCGAAGCTGCCGTCGCGCAGCTCGACCTGCATGGAGAAGCCGGCGTCGTTGCCGACTCCCTGGATCGGCGGCGGCGGCATCACCAGGATATCCGCCTCCGGGATCGCGCCGAGAGCGCCGTTGAGATTGTTGAACAGCGCCGTCAGGTCTTCGCCCTTGCCGCGCTCGCTCCAATCCTTGAGGATGATATAGGCGACGCCGGCACTCGACAGCGTTGCGCTGTTATCGAGCGCCGATACCCCCGCGATGTTGACCACCCGCGAGACGCCCGGCGTCTTGCGCGCGATCTCCAACACCTTGTCCAGGGTCTTCTGCGTGCGCTCGAGCGAGGCGCCATCGGGCAGTTGCACGAGCGCGATCATGTAGCCCTGGTCCTCGATCGGCAGAAAGCCGGTCGGCACCCGCGAGAACCAGTAGCCGGTGGCGGTGATGAGCAGGAGAGCCACCACCGCCATCAAAACGCTGCGAGAGACCATGCGGGCGATCAAGCCCGTATACCAGCTCTCGATCCAATGATAGATCCGGTTGAAGGCGCGGTAGAAGGCGTTGCGTCGCTCCGGCGGCACGGCAGGGCGCAGCCACATTGCGCTTTGCGTCGGCTTCAAGGTCAAGGCATTGATGGCGCTGAGCAGCGCGGTCGCCGCGATCACGAGCGCGAACTGCGCATACATGCGGCCGGTCAGGCCGGGCAGGAACGCGGCCGGCAGGAACACCGACATCAGCACCAGCGTGATGCCGATGATCGGGCCGAACAGCTGACGCATGGCGGCGCTCGCGGCCTCGCGGCCTGGCATCCCCTTTTCGATATTGTGGACGGCACCCTCGACGACCACGATCGCGTCGTCCACCACGATGCCGATTGCCAGCACGATCGCAAACAGGGTCGAGAAATTGATCGTGAAGCCGAGCGCCGCCATGGCCGCGAAGGCGCCGATGATGGTGACCGGCACCGTGGTTGCCGGCACCAGCATCGCACGCCAGTCCTGCAGGAACAACAGTATGACGACGAGCACGAGGAATGCGGCCTCGTACAACGTCTTATAGACCTCGTGGATCGACTGCTCGACGAACTTGGTGGTGTCGAACGGGATCTCGAAGATCAGTCCCTGCGGGAATTCGCCCTTGGCCACGGCCATCTTCTCGCGAACCTCGTTCGCCACGTTGAGCGCGTTCGCGCCCGGCGCCTGGTAGATCGCCAGCCCCGCGGCCGGTTGACCGTCGAGGGTGAAGACCTGCCCGTAGGTCTGCGACCCGAGCTCCACCCGTCCCACGTCGCTTAGCCGCGTGATCTCGCCGGCACGGCCGGTCTTGACGATCACCTGCGCGAACTCGGCCGGATCGCTGAGCCTGCCGGCAACGTTGAGCGTATATTGGAAGGATTGCCCGCGCGGTGCGGGGGGCGCGCCGATCTGACCCGCCGTCACTTGCGTGCTCTGCTGCCGCAGTGCGTCGATCACATCCTGCGGCACCAGCCCGCGCGCCTGCATCTTGTTGGGATCGAGCCAGATGCGCATCGAATACTGGCCGGCGCCGAAAACATCGACTTTGCCCACGCCGGGCAGCCGAGACAGCTGGTCTCTCAATTTGATGGTCGCGTAGTTGGCGAGATAGAGGCTGTCGTACCGACCGTCGGGCGAGGTCAAGGTGACGATTTGCAGGATCGCCGTCGAGTTCTTCTGCACGATGACGCCTTGCGCCTGCACCGCCTGAGGCAGTGACGACAGCGCAGCCGATACCCGGTTCTGCACCAGAACCTGCGCAATATCGAGGTCGGCGCCGATCTTGAACGTCACCGTCAGCGAATAGCTGCCGTCGGCACCGCTATAGGACTGCATGTAGATCATGCCCTCGACGCCGTTCACCTGCTGCTCGATGGGCAAGGCAACAGCGTCGATAACGGTGCGGGCGCTTGCGCCGGGATAGCGCGTGGTAACTTGCACCGTCGGCGGCACCACGTCGGGGTATTGCGCAACCGGAAGCGCAAAGATCGCGACGCCGCCAATCACCATCATCAAGATGGCGAGCACGTTCGCAAGAACGGGCCGAGCGATGAAAAAAACGGCGATCATGGACCGCTGCTATTTGGGCTTCGTGCTCGCGGCCGGGGCCGCGGCAACGGTCTCCAGCTGTGGATCGACCTTCTGGCCTGGGATCGCCCTCAGGATCCCGGCGATGACGATGCGATCGTCGGGCTTGAGCCCAGCCTCGATCACGCGCAGGTCGCCGACCCTGGGGCCGACCGTAACCTTGCGCTGCTCGACCGTATTGTTCTGATCAACCACCAGCAGGTAGCGTCCGCCCTGATCGCTGCCGAGCGCCGCATCCGGTACCAGCAGCGACAGCTCCTCGTCGGCAGCGCCTACCCGCACACGCACGAAATTGCCCGGCACCAGCACGTGATCCGCATTCGGCAGGATGGCGCGCACGGCCAGCGTTCCGGTCGCCCGGTCGATGGAAGGAGAAACATAATTCAGCGTGCCGCGATACGGGTATCCCTCGTCGGTCTGCAGTCCGACTTCGATCGGATACTGCTTGAGATCCTCCTGGCTGATGCCGAGGCGCCGCATGTCGGCGCGAATGTTCAGCGCCTCCTGCTCGTTGATGCTGAAGTTCACATAAATCGGGGCGGTTTGGACGATGGTGGCCAGTTGGGTAGGGGCATTGGCGCCCACCAACTCGCCCGGCGACACCAAGCGCGCCGTGACAATGCCGTCGAAGGGAGCCTTCACCTGCGTGTAGCCGAGGTTGAGCTCGGCCTGCGCGCTATCGACCTCTGCCTGCTTGAGTCGCGCGCGCGCCGAATCGCGATTGGCCGTCGCATTGTCGAGCGCCTGCTTCGACGCGGCCAGGCGGCTCGCCAGCTCGGCTTGCCGGTCGTACTCCAATTCGGTCTGCTTCAATGTCGCCTGGGCGCCGCTCTCCGCGGCTCGCGCCTGCTCGAGCTTGAGCTGGTAAGGGTAGGGCTCAATGGTGAAGAGCGTCGCCCCCTCCTTCACCTCATCGCCGTCCTGGTAATTGATCTTCTGCAGGAAGCCCTGCACCCGCGCGACCACATTGGTACTGTTTATCGCCGAAGCATAGCCGGTGGCCTCGACATAACGCGTGACTTTCTCCTGTACCGGCACCGCGACAGTGACCTTCGGCGGCGGCGGCGCCACATAGTGGTTGTCCTGCCCGCAGGCCGAAAGCATCACCACGAGCGCGGCCGCGCTGGAGCAAGCGAAAGGACGAGAACACGCACCCGCAACCCGATCAATTCGCGATCGCATGAGTCCAATCCTGCATGGTCGCAGCCAGTGGCTTTGATTCACATCGGCGACGCATTCGTGCGCCAGGATTCGCGCACCGATATTACGATCCGGGGTGCCATGCTGCACGATCCGGAGACACGCATCATTCAAAAGATGGGCCGATGGCCCTCAATCATGCGTGGCTTCTGAAGCCCCGCGCCAGTGCATGGTGTGCCAGTATCCGCGATTTTTCAATATCTCGATGCTTCGCTCCCCAGCTGCTTGCAGTGGATCGGCCGATGTCGCCGTGCTCATGAATGAAGCTGTTCCTGCGGCATCGCTGCCACGCGCCATGCCTTGCGACGAAAATAAGAAGGACGGCGTCGACGGCCAGAGTGGTGAGGTAGGCGGTATCGAAGGCGCCATGCACGGCCGAGGTCAAGCGTTGGGCAGCGTCGGCTGGCAGGGTCTCGGCCGCCCTCAACGCTTGGTCGATGCCTTCCATGACCGACGGCGGAAGGGGCAATCCCTGTGGCAGTACGAGAACGGCCGAATAGATTCCGGAGCTGCGCTGCTGCAAACGGCCGTACGGGCCAACCGCGACTGGTCTGGGCATTCCGATAAATTCGACTGCCACGTCGGTACCATCGCTCCATGCGATCTTGCGATCACGTTCGACAAGCCCATGATCTGCAAAGACGCGCGTCATGCGGCCTGGCAGGCTTTGGTTCGGCTGAAGGCCTCGAATGCGCGCGCCGGCGACAGAGATGTTGGCAATGGTGCACCAGGAGGCATTATAGCCGCTCTGAAAATACACGAAACATTTGGCAGCGAATGGCTTTCGCCTCCACCGGCGTACTTTTTTAGCGTTCGAGCGCGTGGCGGAGAGCGCATGATGCAAGAGCCCCCGCTCTTTCGGTCGGGGGCTCTGCGGGACGCGCCTGCAAGGGTTGGCCTAATTGGGGGGATTTCCTCCCAGGGGCGCGCCTCGTCGGTTTCCACCTGAAGAGTGCTCCCAACCGTGCGGGTGGCGCAAGGGGCAGTTCGTGCCGCATCGGTCAGGGTTGCTGTCCTAAGCGTTCCTGATCACCGCGCGGAGGATGTTGCGGCAGATGCGTTGAGGGCTAGCTCTTTCGGCTGCGATTGCTCGATGGTCTCGGCGTGGTTGCAGTGCTCGCAGTGGTACGCGAGCAATTCAGGGTGAGCGGCATAGCGCGGGATGGTGCGGACGAGCTTCATCAGCTCCCCACACCGCGGGCAATGCAGCACGCTCGTCGGCTTGTTCGGCACGGTCAGAGCTTAGAGGCAGGGCGGAGCAGCTTCAACTAAGGGGATATACGTAGGAGCGCGGGCCGAGGCGGACATCGAATGAATTCTAGCGGGCTCGCATAGTGCGTAGCCGACGCCCTCGGCGACGGCAAAGTGTGCGTGCACATTCTCTTCGCGGAGGATCATTCTCAATATGAGCACACCGAAAACGCCTGCGCCCGGCACCAACTCGTTCAACAGACCGAGCCGCGCCACTCAATGTCCTACGCCTTGCGGTGCCCTTTGGCCTTTCGGCCATGCAAGCAGAATGTTACTGTTTTCACTTTCCTGATCATCGGGGAATGTCGGATAGGTCGTCGTTCCAGCTCATTCGGAGAGTGAGGGAGTCATGCTGTATCTTGTGAAAGTACGCGCATCAATGGAGAGAGCCAACACCATCGATGCGGGAGAGGGGCCTGGTCCCGTGTTTGCCAAGGTGGTCGAGCGGTTCCGTCCCGAGGCCTTTTACGGCAATCCGACGGGGCGCGAGACGTTCATGGTGGTGAATCTCGATACGCCAGCGCAGATCGCGGAGCTGATGTATGTCCTGACCTGGTTTACCGGCGGTGAGCCCACTTTCACGCCGATCATGCGCCCGGAAATATATGGCGAGGCGATCGCCAACGCGAAGAAGATCATAGCTCCGCCACGATAGGGCGGGCCCGTTTGCTGAAAACGGCGTTCTGTTGGATGGGAGTGGAGGCGTCACCTGCGGGCAAGGAGCACGGTAAATATGGATTTCCGCTCCGATCTCACCTAATATCCGGGAGCATTGACCCCCCGCACAGCGTCACACATTGGGATCGAGGACATGCTCTACACCGAGATATTGCCGGACGACACCGACCAGCCCGGCATCACAAAGCAACAGTTGGAGAACGCCATCTCAGTCTGGACGTGGATGCAGCCGGGCGATGAGGCACCCACCGTGGCAGCCACGGCTGCCTCGTTCAACACAACCCCCGAGATTGTCCGCGAATGCGTGCGTACCTCGGAATGGATGTTCCTGGACGGGCCTGACGCCGACCCGACCAAGCAGCATATCGAAACGCGCGAAGCCGAGCAGGCATCTTGAAGTGGTGAAGCCACCCGCCGATGGCCCGCCAGCCGCGCGTGCCGCCATGCTTCGAGACGCGTCGCAGCGCGAGCGAACTGAAAGGCTTGAGTGCGATGAATGGCGCCGCGCCGCTCCTCAGCATGAGGCTCCCGCGGGAGATGATTCCAAACCAGTGAAACCCGCTCTTACCGTACTGCATCACAAACTACGCTGTCATTCCGGGGCCGCGAGCGCTCGGATCGGCGCTTCGCGCCGTCCGAGTGCAAGCCGCGCCCGGAATCCATAACCACAGGCCGTGCAGTGATGAAAGGTGGTTACGCTGCGGTGGCACACATTACTGCCTGGGGTTATGGATTCCGGGCTCGCTGGCAAGTCCGCAGAGCCGACTTGCCAGCGCCCCGGAATGACGGCGACGGAGAACAAACTCTCCCACCAGCATTGTGTCAGACCAAAAGCTCAACTTTTCCGGATGCCAGCTTGTAGATGCCGCCAACAACGCGGAGTCTCTTGCTCTCGACAAACGTGCTAAGGATCGGGCCGGTCGCCGTCAGCTTCTTGACGTTTAGCATCACGTTGCGCCGAATTGCGTTGTCGAGCATGTCTGCGGGCTCACCTTGCACTGCTTCGACGGCCGGGCTGATTGCGGCAACGAGCGCAGGCAGATGGCCGGGAAGAGCAGTGCCATCCCTGATCGATTTTATGGTCGCATCGACCGCGCCGCAGGCGTCGTGCCCGAGTACCAGGATGAGCGGAGCGTTGAGCACCTGCACGGCATATTCGAAGCTTGCGAGAATTTCATCGCTGGCGAAATTGCCCGCGACCCGGCAGACGAAAATGTCGCCGCGCGCCGTGTCAAAGCAATATTCCGGCGCGATGCGAGAGTCCGCGCAGCTGAGGATGCCGGCGAAGGGATTCTGCCCGGTGCGCAAGGGTTCGCGCTCATGGTTGAAGTCGTGCCGTTTGCTGACCCCTTCGACATACCGGGCGTTGCCCTTCATCAAGCGGTCGAGTGCGGCGTCCGGCGACAGGACGTTTTCGGGTTTTGGCGGCGCCCTGGCGATCTGGGCAAGCGCGTGCGAAAGAGACCCAAGCCCCGCGGCCGCCGTCGCTCCAAGCTTCAGGACGGTGCGCCGCTCGACTATCGCGCGCATGGCTGCCGCATAGGAGCAACGTTTGCACATGGGCGTCTCCTGACGACGTCTGGGTTATGCGACCGCCATCTGCAGGGTTGTCGGTCCATCGCCTTCGAGGGTGGTGCGGCGCATGTCGCGCACCTCGCTCGTCTCCTTGTAGCGCCGGGCCCGATGCATGGTTTGGCGGTTGTCCCACATCACGAGATCGTGCTGCCGCCAAGCGTGGGCGTAGACGAATTGCCGCTGGGTCGCGTGCTCGACAAGATCGCGCACGAAGGCCATTGCTTCCGGCACCGGCCATCCGACAATGCCGCCGATGTGGGACGACAGGAATAGCGACTTGCTGCCGGTCGTCGGGTTGGTCCGAACCAGACGGTGGCGCACCGGAGCAAATCTCACCCGTTCCTCTGCGGTGAAATCCGTGAAACCGAGCTGGGCACGGGAGAACAGCAGCGAGTGTTCGGTGATCAGATCTTCAATCTCGGCCTTGATCTCGGGGTCGAGCGCATCGTAGGCAGCGCGCATATCGGCAAACTCGGTATTGCCGCCCGCCGACGGAATGATGCGGGCGGACAACAGCGAGTATTTCGCCGACACGGCCTTGAACGAAGAATCCGAATGCCACAGCCGATTGCCGAGATTGAACGCGCGCCGGCGATCATCCCGCGCCAGCATGTTGCTGTGCTGATCGAGATTCGAGATGTCGCTCATCTCGATGCTGAGCCGGCGCTGGTCGAGCCTCGTAACGTTGTTGGCGGTGTTCAGCTCGATCTTGCCGAGGCTTCTGGTGAATGCGATCTGCTGCTCGTCGGTCAGCGGCTGATGGTGAAATACCAGCACCGCATACCGGTCCATGCCGGCATGGATCGCCGCCGCTTCAGCCGAATCGAGCGGCGCGCACAGATTGATGCCTTCGACCGCCGCGGCGAATTCACTTCCGATCGGGATGAACCGCATGGGCACCTCCACGTTTTTTGCCACTATAACGCGCTCGGCGCGTGGTCGTCACGCGGGTATTGCGACGTGGTTTTCATCTTCGCTATTGTACGCGACAGCATGGCCGCATGCGAAAGCTTCATGGGGTGATCCTCGAATCTTGGCAGAGCCGGGGGAATGATCGCCCTTCGCTGCCGGCGTGCTCACGAGCGCGCTACCGCCCCGAAAGTCGCGAAGGATACCGAGAGTCGGCGCATAAGCACTCTTGAGGATGCGGTTAATGATCCAATCGCACCGACCCTTATGTCCGTTCATTGGGGTCAAGCGGCCATCAATGTTGCGACGCGGTAACAGCGGGTTTTGACCCAATCTGCGATATCGGCCGCCAATTTTGCTGTGATGCACAACGCGGCATTTTCTACAACGATGTGGTAGGGTCCGATCTTCGGACTAACGGGAGCACATGAGGCGGCGCGACTTCATATCGCTGCTTGGCGGAGTGGCGGCTGCGGGGCCGCTCGCAGCGCGCGCGCAGCAACTTACAACTATGAACTGGCATTGGCTCAAATATCGCCCGATCACCGCGGCACATTGATCATGATGATCTCACCGGCCTTTTTTTCGGATCGCGCCCGACTTGCCGACTTCGCGCTTCGGCATCGGATGCGATCGGTGTGTCCCCTCCGCGAATTTGTAGAGGTCGGGGGTCTCATGTCCTATGGGGTGAGCCTTACCACACTCGGCCGCCGCGCCGCCGCATATGTCGACCGCATTGCGCAGGGAGCCAAACCAACCGATTTGCCGGTTGAGCAGCCGACCAAATTCGAGTTGGTGATCAATCTAAAGACGGCCAAGGCGCTTGGTATCGAGATTCCACCCACGTTTCTCGCCCGCGCCGATGAGGTGATCGAGTGAGGCGCCGCGAGTTCATCACGCTGCTCGGTGGCGCTGCGGCGTGGCCGCTCGCGGCGCGCGCGCAGCAGCCCGAGCGCATGCGGCGCGTCGGCGTGTTGATGGCGTTCGAAAATGGTCCGCTAGCGCAGAACTACCTCACCGCCTTTCGACAGGCACTTCAAGAAAAGGGATGGGCAGAGGGACGCAACATCCGCATTGATGAACGGTGGGCTGGCGGCGATGCGGATCACCTCCGAGTCTATGCAGCGGAAATGGTGAGCCTCAAACCCGACGTTATATTGGCAGGTGGCGGTCGGGCAGTGGCGGCGTTGAAAACGCAGACCCGGGACATACCGATCGTATTCGAGGGACCCGCCGACCCGGTTCGTCAGGGATTTGTCGCGAACATGGCGCGGCCAGGCGGCAACATGACGGGATTCAGCTCATTTGAAGTATCTGTCGTAGGCAAGTTGCTGGAGGCTCTCAAGGAGATCGCGCCGCATACCGCTCGAGTCGCTCTGATGTTTCACCCTGACATTACGGCCGCGACCGATTACCGGCACTTGCTCGAGGACGTTGCACCATCGTTCTCGGTGAAGTCGATTGCGGCTCCTGCCCGTGACCCTTCGGAAATCGAGCGCACCATCGACGCACTCGCGAAGGCGTCGAACTGCGCCCTGATGCTGGCGCAGGACGTCTTCATGGTTAGCCAACGCGATTTGATCGTTCGGTTAGTGGCTACCCATCGCTTACCGGCGGTCTATCCGTTTCGAGAGTACGTCACGAGTGGCGGCTTATTGTCTTACGGAGCAGACATTATCGAGCGCTATCAACTCGCTGGCTCTTACGTCGATCGCATTCTTCGCGGTGAGAAGCCGGCCGATCTTCCCGTGCAGGCGCCGACCAAATTCGAACTGGTGATCAATCTCAAAACCGCGAAGGCGCTCGGCCTCGACGTGCCGCCACAGCTTCTCGCTCGCGCCGACGAGGTGATCGAATAGCGGCGATATTTGCTGCACTGCATGAATCCGCAGTTGGCACGAACGCGAACTGCCACCCCGAACGTCGGATGACTGAGGCAAAGCGGACCTGACATAAGAGCGCTGAATGTAACGCACGCTGACACTCTCCGTGGGAGCGGCGCCCGCTCCGGCACCCGAGATTGCAGGGGTGGATCTCACGCCACTCCGTGCAAGCGCGCGAGTGGCGCGTGAGATGACAATCATGGATCCAAGCTACAAATGCATCGCAGATCGAGACGGTCTCAAGGGCTATTCCGCGAGCATCGCTTCAAAAAAGACTTTGGCCGCCAGGGCTAACTTTCTTGCGCTTTGATCTTATATAAGGCTTGGCCGTTTTCGCGTTTGCACATCGAAAATGCGGTCGCGTTGTCAGGAGTGAATTCCAAACCATGTCCGAATTTGATTACAGCGTGGAGGCCGAGCTTTTTACCAGCCGCAATCGGAAATCCGGGCGACAGCCATTCGGGTACAGGAGGTTTGCGCAGGCGGCGGACGCTATCCGGTTTGCGATCGAGGAGCTACCGTCCGGATCGCTTCCGGGAGCTTATCTCGAGGTCAACGAGGAGCGGTACGACGGCAAAGGAATTCGTCGCTTGTACGAGAATACCGACTATCCCCTGGTCCGCCGCGCGTAGGAAACGATCAACCATGACCGACAAGACGATCGATCTGGATCAGCATCGCGGGATGGCAGCTCAGAAAGCCACCGGCCTACGTCGGATGTTGGCTGAAGTGGAGGCCAATGAAAGAGCGTTGCGCCGTCGGCAAGATGAATTGGAAACCCATCTCGTCGCGTCGCCGGCCGCGAATTGGCACGAGGCTGCCGAGAAAGCGCGCTATCTGCTTAATCTCTTTTCCAATAACCCGGTCGCAGAAGACCCCAGGCGACGGAAGCTGATTGCGGCCGTGCTTGACGACTTCGAAAGGCTCGCGCGCGAATCCTAGCAGCGCATTTTCGAGATTCGAATCATATCGCCGCATCAATCAACCTCGTCCTGAGGAGCGTGCTTGCGCGCGTCTCGAAGGACGGCCACAAGCGAGTCCGTGCAAGGGGCCATCCTTCGAGGCTCGCGTGCAAGCACGCGAGCGCCTCAGGATGATGGAGCGCGCCGCGCTCGGCGCGGGCCAAGGATGAAAGATGGCAGAAGGCCTTCGTCCTGGTGGCCTCCGGCACGTTCCGAGCGAGCATTGGCTTACCTCTGCGCCATACCTGTCTCTCACTGTGGCAAAAAGGGCACATCGGGCTGCGGCAGTGAGCCCAGGAATGAACCTTCCGGATCCCTCTCGCGACCAATCCGTAGTGCGGCGATGCCGCGCGGGGCAGGGGGAGATCCAGATGATTGCGCGGGTAACGATTGTCATTGCGAGCTTGCTTGCAGCCGCTCCGGCTATGGCTCAGTCGATGAGCGCCGAAGCGGCGCAGCGATTTGTGACCGGGAAACGGTTCGCGTTCAGCTGTTTCGAAGGGACGCGCGGGCTCGGCCAAATCTATGGTGACGGCTCGGCAATCGGGACCATTCAGGTCAGCGGCTCAGGACCGGTGCGATCGTTTGGGCTTCCGCCGGGTACGTTCAAGGTGAAGGGCGACGCCGTATGCGCCACTCTCAAGGGCTTGTCATTCGAGCCGTGCTTCAATCTCGACAGAACCGGCGAGCAAAGCTTTCGGGGGTCGCTCACAGGGCTCGGTAGCTTCGCGCATTGCGATTTTGTGCGGCGCGTGAGCTCCGCCGGCTTGAAAGTAGAGTGAGACCATTAGTTTAGTTTCTGGATTCACCCGTCGTTCGATGCCAGTTGATCCTCTAAATTAGATAGTTGTGCCGAACAACGAAACTGTAACCGGCGATCATGAGGCCGAGGCAGACAAGAGCAACCGGCCTCGGCACGAACGCCCACAGGAGGACGATAACAGCTATTTCCGGGAGCTTGCAGAGCGGCCACCAATCCCCGAGCACCTGCATGAACCATGCGACGATCGGGTTCTGCTCACGACCGCCGCGCGCCAGCATGTGATACGTGCTGAGCACATCGAGCACTTCCAGGGCGGTCGCGGCGATCGCGAGGAGAGAGACAGCGATGTTCAGCATTGCGCCTCCTTAATGTTGCGACGCGGTAGTAGCGGCAGGAGGGTACGATGTCGAATATCACCGGTGGCTGCCTCTGCGGGCAGCGTGTGCTAATACCGTGACGGGCGAACCCGTGCGACGCGGCACCTGCCACTGTCGAGATTGCCAACCGAGAGTCTAGTGATGCTTGTGCGTGCGCATCTGGTTGGGGATTGCGCGTCGCGTCAATCCGTCCTCGGCGAGCCAGGTGCGGGTGCTCTCGGCGGCACGATCGATCAGCTTGTTCGTCTGCGAGAAATCGTAGGGCGACCCGAGCAGCGGACACAGCGGCGGCACAACGAAATATTCGATGTCGGAGTTGAGACCGTGAAGCTCGTGCAACATCTGGCGCGCGATAAGGAGTGTGAGTGCGTGCAGCGCGCACGCAATCGCCCCACGTGGCGGCGTCTCCAGCGCGCAAGCGTAGCCCGCCGGTAAGACAATAAGGCGCCGTGCCCCGCGCGCGATGGCGACCCTGACCGGCGTGTTGCACGTAATCGCGCCGTCGGCGAGATAGAGGCTCTCGAGCTGTACCGGCGCGAAGGCGGCGGGGATCGCCGTCGAGGCGAGGACCGCCTGCGCAACGGACCCTTTTGACAGGACGACGGTCTCGCCAGAGAGAAGATCGGTGGCGACCACGTGTAGCGGGATCTCCGCCTCCTCCAGGTTGCGATACGGCACGTGCGTGTCGATCAGCCGGCGCACGCCGTCTGCTGCAACCAGAAAGTCGCGCCGCCTGATAAAACCGATCAGCGTTCGCAACGTGATCGGAAATACGTCTTGCCGGCGCAGCGAACGCCAGATCGCGGCGAGCTTCTCGACGCCCTCTGCCGTCGGCATTCCGGCATAAAAGGCGGCGTTCATGGCGCCGACGCTGGAGCCGACGACCATATCCGCCGTTACGCCGCGTGCAACGAGCGCACGCAGCATACCGACCTGCACGGAGCCGAAGCTGCCGCCCCCTGCGAGCACAAAGGTGGTCTTCGGCAGGTTCGCATTGTCCGGCACCGACGCCGTCGAGTGGGTGACTTTGGCGGTCATGGGGCGGCCCGTTGTGTGACGCCGCTACTTTGGGCGAGGCATGATCAAGAGCGCTCGCTGAATCTCAGATGCATAAGACTGGCGAGCGACAACGCAGGCAATGAGTCACTGGGATGCACTATCTCGTTGCCTCGACAGCGTCAGGCATCGGCTCGTGCAGAATGACACCTTCGAGCGGATCGCAATCATCGTCGTCCCACGCCGCCCGGTCCAGCGCGCGGGCCGTATCGGCATAGCCTGCTTCCCACCGCAGACGAATGCCGGTGGGGCTGAAGTCGATATCCTTGGTGTGATTCTCGTTCTCGAGCCGCGGAGCCAGAAGCGGTACGACGTGCATCTGCGTCCGGCAGCCATACTCGGCCAAGTCCTTGACGACCGGATGGTTGCGTTTCTCCTCCGGTATGAATTTGACCAGCTCCGAAACGACGTGGCGCAGCTTATGCACCTGGCGCTGCTTCGCAATGTGGTTCGCGACCCGGCTGGAATATTGGATGTCCTTTTGACGGTGGAGCACCTCCCAGATGGTTTCCGGTTCGGCCCCCATCGGATTCCACATATGCACGGCAAAGATCAGGCAGTTTCGGCGCGGATTGTCGTCGAAGATCGCCTCGGTCGGCGTATTGGAAAGAATGCCGCCGTCCCAATAAAGCTCGCCATCGATGCGAACGGCCGGGAATGCCGGCGGCAGCGCGCCCGATGCCATTACATGCCCGACCGATATCGCCGTCTCGCGGCTGTCGAAGTAGCGCATCTGGCTGGATCGCACATGTGCGGCGCCGACCGTGAGGCGCGGCATGCAGCGCTTTACAAGCGCAAAGTCGACAAGCTCGGTCAGCGTCTTCTCCAGCGGCGTGGTCGAGTAGAACCCGGCATTGTCCCTTCCCAAGGGATAGTGCGCGCCCAGGAACGCGAGCGGATTAGGCTCGAAGAAGCCCGGAATGCCGCCGAGCAACGTGGACCAATAGGCCGTGGTGTCGGACAGCCCAGGCCAAGTCGAGAGACCCCAAAACTCCTTGCGCCGCATCCGGCGCCAGAATTCCTCCAGCCGGTCGAGCCGATCTTCGCGCTCATTGCCGGCAATGAGGCTCGCATTGATGGCGCCGATGGAGGTGCCGATGATCCAGTCCGGCTCGATTTGCGCTTCGTGCAACGCCTGGTAAACGCCAGCTTGGTACGCGCCGAGCGCGCCCCCGCCTTGAAAGACGAGGACGATCGGGCGTTGCTTCGCAGCGAATGTCTCCCCCCGCGCCGGTCGCTCTTGCTTACCATCGGTGGGCCGCGTCTTGACGACATCCAGCATCTCTTTCTCCCAAATGAAACCGTCCTCGGCTCTTTCAGACCCCACATCACAAGCAGCCGGACACCGCGCCGTCCAACCAGCATCTCCTTGGTCTTGCCGAGGCGGTTGAGGACGATTTCCCCCCGCGGCGGCCAGCGCGCCGGCGATGCCCACCGATCCCACTTGCGGAGCCTTCAATGGTGCCGCGCGATACCACGGCAATAAGCGGAAGGTCGCTTTTTATTCGGCCGATTGAAAATATCGAATAGCTATTGATTCCATAGGTTGCGACTAACCGGGGTGGGCAAGCTGATCAGCTGCTCAGCGACCGACATCCGCTCAGTGGCACGCGGCGGCACTGACCGGCGAAGGCCAACGTACCCCCGCTAGAGAGGGGGGAGTCTCGTGCCACCGCAGGAGATCGAGGGGCTTGCTTCGCTGCTCGAGGCACGCCGCCACAAACTTGCTCCTCTTGGCCGACGCCTGACGACCTTGTCCCCAATCCGGCATGCTGACACGCGATCCATGGGAACTTCCTCAATCGCGTGCTGGGCGTGAAGCCGAAGTTGGAGCAGCTGCCGGTCTGTGGCATGCTGCGAAGATTGCATCGCGGGCTGGCGGCAAGACGCACGGAAGTGCATACCGGCAAGCGGCAGGATTCCGAATGGCCGCCATGAATCTCATCAGCGGATGAATTGTTTCTGCTGGCTGATCAGCAGCGCCAAGCTGCTACACGGCGTGCACCCGAAAGGACCCCCTGACCCTCCCCACAAGGGAGAGGGGAACAGCCCTTTTTGCTATTGTGCAACTGAGAGCCTGATCGTGCCCGTCCCCTCCCGCCCGCGCGAGTTGCGCAGATCAATGCGCAGCACATGCACGCCCGGGGGAGCTAACCGCCCCGAGATCAAGGTTCAGGTACGCCTGCTGCCTGCCGCCATCGCTTTTACCGCGGAGGTGGTCGAGGTGTCCGGCGGCGTCGCCCGCTTGGCGCTGGTCGGCGACCTCAACCCGGCCGGCATCCGCTTTCTCGAAGAGGCGCTAGAGCAGGCGCGCGATCAACGGGCCAACGCCGTCACCCTAGAGCTTGAGCGGCTCGACAAAATCTGCAGCGAAGCGCTGCGCTATATCATTTTTGCCAAGCAGAAGCTGGGCGTCGCCTTCAAGCTCACAATCAAGGGAGCCAATAAGCAGGTGGCCGCCGCCATTCCCGACAGCGAACTCGGCGAGGAAGTGACTATGCTACCGTGATCCGATGACGCGCAGCAAGGCAGAATTGAGCCATATGCATCAGTACGTTTCCGGCTTATCATGCCTAAGCAGGGCGACTTATACCACTTCTCGATGATCATGAATTGAATCGCAGCACCCAATCGCGGATCGTCGGCAGCCCGACCCCGCCGATCCGTACTGCATCGCCAGCCCCCATCGTATCGTAAATCTTTTTCACTGGTGATCAAAATTTCTTTTGGCTGTACGCGCGACTTTCGTGTAACGATGTGGGGGACCTCGTCGCCTGAAGATAAACTCGCTGGTGACCTCGGTAACGTGATTGAGGCCGCATCTACTGGCGATCGTCGGTTGGATTTTTTTTACAGCAGAAAAATTAGCACCGGGCAATTTGGGACTTTTGCAACAATATCTGCCATCAACGGACTCATGCACTGCAGCAATTTGCAGCTCTATTCGATCACCTCGGTGCGGCCGAGCAGAAAATAGGTATCCATTGGCCCTTTGCCTGTGACAGTCGTTGACCTGGTGCGAATCCTCGCCCGTCAAATGCCAGATGAAGCGATTGCCGCCGTTTTGAACCGCTCAGGAAAGTCGACTGGCCGACAACTCTCCGGGTGGATTCTTCCTCCACTGATGATTCGCGCCTTCGGGGCGCACTGCCACGAGCTGACATGCGAAAGCAGTTTGGTAGGCCGGTAGCCAGCATAGGCTGCAGCGGGGCCGAGCGGCTCTGGGCCAAACCTCCGGAGCCCGAGCGCTTCCAGGTGGTCAACTAAGGGGACTCGCAGGATACAACTAAGGGGACTCGCAGGATAGATGTGCGCCGCGGACCCGTGCACAATGGCTGGGGTCCACGGGCTAAAGGCTTCGAGATCATGGCCGCGCCGAATGAAGCGCTTCGCACGATCCTGCCGATCGCAGGTTGGTGTCACGGGCAAGCAGCGGATGTCGTGTTCACCGGTGGTGCCGATCCTGTGCTGCCTACGCCGTTCCGCATCGGAGCGGCTGGTGCTGCAACTCTCGCTGCGACCGGGCTCGCGGCCACGGAGCTGTGGCAGGCTCGTACCGGGCGGCGTCAGCGAGTGACAGTTGATCTTCGCCAGGCCACAGCTGCGTTGCGCAGCAGCCACTACATTCAGCTTGCCGGCACAGGAGTTTCATCCGCGCGAAACACTATCATGGGCTTCTATCCTACCCGGGACGGGCGCTGGTCCTATCTCCACTGCAATTTTCCCAATCATCGCGCGGCGGCGCTCGGCGTGCTCGGCGTAGCGGAGGATCGCGACGCAGTGGCGCGCGCAGTTGCCACCTGGAACGCCGCCGACCTCGAGGAGGCGATCATTGCTGCAAAGGGCGCCGGCGGCATGGCGCGGACGCAGGCGGAATGGGCGAGACATCCGCAAGCTGCTGCGGTCGCAGCGCTGCCGCTAATGGAGATCATGCGCATCGGCGACAGCGCCTCCGAGCCGCTGCCGACCGGTGATCGGCCACTCTCGGGCATCCGCGTCCTCGACCTTACCCGCGTCCTCGCTGGACCGACTTGTGCCCGCACGCTCGCCGAACACGGTGCTGACGTCATGAAGATCACCGGCGCACATCTGCCCAGCCTTGGGTACCAGGAATGGGATACTGGGCACGGTAAGCTTTCGGCCGAACTCGATCTGCGCGCGCCGGGCGATCTCGATATCCTGCGCGGGCTGGTGCGCAAGGCAGATGTCTTCTCGCAAGGATATCGTCCTGGCACCTTGGCCAACCGCGGCTTGTCGCCGGAGGAACTGGCTGCGATCCGGCCTGGGCTCGTCTACGTTTCGCTCTGTGCCTTCGGTCATGACGGCCCATGGGCGTCGCGACGCGGCTTCGACACGGTGGTGCAAACCGTCAGCGGCATGACGATACGTCAGGCGGAGAGCATCCCGGGCAAGACTCCGGAGCCACAATTCTACCCGGTCTCGGCGATCGACTATTGCACCGGTTACTTAATGGCATTTGGCGCGATGGTGGCATTGGCACGCCGGACGCGGGAAGGTGGCAGCTGGCTGGTACGGATCTCTCTCGCTCAGGTCGGCAAGTGGATCGTCGATCTCGGCGAAGTGCCGGCTGCGGCGCTTAGGGATATACCTGCCGAGTTCACCGCCAGCGAACTGGAACGTTGGTCGACGGTAACTGAGACACCATCTGGCCGGCTCAGCCATCTCAAGCCAGCCGTGCATTTGTCGGAAACCCCGCCGTACTGGGCGCGACCCTCAGTTCCGCTTGGCTATCACCGCCCCGTGTGGCCGTGACGTGCGACGCCAGGGGTGAAAGCAATGAAACTTCCCCGCCGTAAGTTCTTGCATCTGGCAGCGGGCGCGGCCGCGTTCCCAACTATCTTACGGACCGCAAACGCGGATACTTATCCGGCGCGGCCGGTGCGCATCATTGTCGGTTTTGCCCCCGCTGGTGGCATGGACATAATGGCACGCCTGATAGGTCAATGGCTGTCGGAGCGGTTTGGCCAGCAATTCGTCATCGAGAACCGGCCGGGGGCCGCCACAAATATCGCCACCGAGGCCGTCGTGAATGCGCCCCCTGACGGCTATACGCTTCTGCTGGCTGGTTTTCCGAACGCGAGTAACGCGACGCTCTACGGAAATCTCAAGTTCAATTTTATCCGCGACATCGCGCCGGTTGCTGGCCTTAGTCGCGAAACCTTTGTCATAGAGGTAAATCCCTCGCTGTGGTTCAAGACGGTTCCCGAGTTCATTACCCACGCCAAAGCCAATCCCGGCAAGATCAACATGGCGTCGGCCGGCATCGGTTCCGGAAACCATATTGCCGGTGAACTGTTCAAGATGATGACGGGCGTCAACCTCGTGCCTGTGCATTATCGAGGCGCCGGCCCCGCGCTTGTCGATCTGCTCGGCGGACAGGTGCAGGTCATGTTTGCCTCAATATCATCATCGATCGAATACGTCAGGGCCGGCAAACTTCGTGCGCTGGCGGTGACGGCCGCGACGCCCTCGCCGGTGCTGCCGGACATCCCAATGGTGGCCGAATTCGTGCCGGGCTACGATTTTAGTTTCTGGACCGGCATCGGCGCGCCGAGAAACACGCCGGCTGAGATTGTTGACAAGCTCAACAAGGAGATTAATGCGGCCCTCGCCGATCCCAAGATGAAGGCGCGGTTTGCCGAGTTGGGCGTCATCGCATTTCGAGGCTCGCCCGCCGACTTCGGCAAGTTCATCGCCGAGGAAACTGAGAAGTGGGGCAAGGTGGTGAAGTTCGCGGGCATCAAACCGGAGTGATGCCGACACCGGCCGCCGGGCATTCAGGAATGTTTCGTTTTCGCGAATAATGGCGCGGGTATCAACCAGTGACCATTTCGAGGTCGTATAAGAACGCAGCAGCACCGGTGGCGGGGCGGATTTCCGAGCTACGAGGACCGCCTCTGGCAAAGCCTGGCGGAACGGCGACATGGATCATTGAAACTGCGCCGCCGCGCAACTCATGACATGAGGGCTAAGCGGGAGCGAACGCGCCAATGCAATCCAGTGATGTCCTAGTGGTTGGCAAGGGAAATGCGGCGTTATGTGCGGCGCTTGCCGCGCGCGATGCGGGCGCCAGCGTGACGATGCTGGAAGCCGCGTCGCAGGAGGAGGCGGGCGGCAACAGCGCGTTCGCCGGCGGCGTCATGCGTTTCGCCTTTGACAGCGTCGAGGACCTCAAGCGGATCACCGATCTGACCGCGGAGGAGATCGCGACCAGCGATTTCGGCAGCAACACGAAGGATGAGTTCTTCGACGACCTGTTCCGGCTGACGAGCTATCGCATCGATCCGGAGCTCTGCGAATTCTTGGTCACGCGCAGCCGAGACGCGATGATCTGGCTCCGCTCCAAGGGCGTGCGGTTCGTGCCGAACTACGGACGGCAGGCGGCGATGGTCGGCGGCAGGCGAAAATTCTTCGGCGGCCTGCCGATTGAGGTCTCCGGCGGCGGCGCCGGACTGGTGAGTTCCCTCGACCAGGCCGCCGGGAATGCGGGCATCGCGATCAGCTACGACACCCGCGCGGTGGCGCTGATCTACGACGGCGAGCGCGTGAGCGGCGTGCGGGCGAGGCGAAACGGCAGGTTCGTGGAGTTCGCCGGGCGCGCGGTGGTGCTGGCGTGCGGCGGGTTCGAGGCCAACCCCAAATGGCGCGCGTGCTATCTCGGTCCTGGCTGGGAGCTCGCCAAGGTGCGCGGCACCCGCTTCAACGTCGGCGACGGGCTGCGCATGGCGCTCGACATCGGCGCGGCGCCCTACGGCAACTGGTCTGGCTGTCACGCCACCGGCTGGGACCGCTACGCGCCCGAGTTTGGCGACAAGAGCATCGGCGACCAGTTCCAGAAGCACAGCTACATTTTCGGCCTGCTGATCAACGCGCACGGTAAGCGCTTCGTCGACGAGGGCCTCGATTTTCATTCCTTCACCTACGCCAAATACGGCGGCGAAGTGTTGAAGCAGCCCGGCCAGTTCGCCTGGCAGGTTTTTGATGCCAAGGTCAAGCCGCTGCTGCGTCCGGAATACCGCATGAAGCAGATGACCAAGGTCACCGCCGGCACGCTCGAGGATCTGGCGACCCGGCTCGACGGCGTCGACCCGCAGGCGTTCCTCGCGACCGTGCGCGCCTTCAACGATGCGGTGATGACCGAGGCGCCGTTCGATCACACCATCAAGGACGGCCGCGGCACGCACGGCCTCGATCCGCCCAAGACCAACTGGGCGCAGCGGCTCGATGCGCCGCCGTTCGAGGCCTATGCCACGACCTGCGGGATTACCTTCACGTTCGGGGGCGTGCGGATCGATTCGGCGAGCGGCCAGGTGCTCGACCTCATCGGCCAGCCGATCCCCGGCCTCTACGCCGCTGGCGAAATGATCGGCGGCCTGTTCTACTTCAACTATCCGAGCGGAACCGGCCTTGTGTCCGGCGCCGTATTCGGCAGACTTGCCGGCACGAACGCCGCAGCCGCCGCCACAGGGAGGCAATAGTCATGCAGCTCGCGCACGAACTCGCCCGGCGGTCGGCCGCATTGCGTTTCGAGGACTTGCCCGCGGATGCGGTGCATTGGGCCAAGGTCGGCATTCTCGATACGATCGGCGTCACGCTGGCCGGCAGCGGCGAGCCAGCGGCGCGGATCGTCGGCCGGGTGGTCCCGCCCCACGGAGGCTCAAGCCTCCTGTTCGGCTCCGCCGACCGCACCAACGCACTCGACGCGGCACTCATCAACGGCACCGCGGCGCATGCGCTCGACTTCGACGACTGCAACAACACTTTGGGCGGGCATCCGTCGGCGCCGATCCTGCCGGCCCTGTTTGCGCTCGCCGATGAGCGTCTAGTCGACGGGCGCGCCTTCATCGTCGCGTACGTCGCCGGCTTCGAGACCGAGTGCAAGCTCGCGCTCGGCGTCAACTTTCACCACTACGCCAAGGGCTGGCATGCAACCGCGACCTTGGGCGTGCACGGCGCCGCGGCGGCCGCGTGCCGCCTGCTGCGCCTTGACGCGCGGCGCACCGCAACCGCGCTCGCCATCGCCTCCTCGCTCGCGTCCGGCATCAAGGCGAATTTCGGCACCATGACCAAGCCGCTGCACGTCGGCCATTGCGCGCGCAACGGCCTGTTCGCTGCGTTGCTGGCGGCGGAGGGTTTCAGTGCGAATACCGACGCGTTTGAGCACCGCCAGGGCTTTCTCGAAGCCTTCAATGGGGCTGGAACGTATGACGTCGCGCGCATGCTGAGGCACTGGGGTGCGCCGTTCGACATCGTTGAGCCCGGCATCGCGATCAAGCAATATCCCTGCTGCGGCAGCACCCATCCGGCTCTCGACGTGATGCTCGACCTGGTGCGCCACCACGACCTGCAGCCAGGAGAGGTCGCGCGGATCGAATCGTGGACGCACGCGCGGCGTCTCGAGCACACCGACCGGCCGGACCCGCAGAGCGCGCTCGAGGCGAAGTTCAGCGTGCAATATTGCCTCGCGCGCGCGCTGACCGACCGCGCCATCCGCATCGAGAATTTTGAAGGCGAAGCTTTTCGCGATCCGGCCGTGCGCGCAGTCCTGCCACGGGTGCATGCCGCGGCCTACACCACCGCACAGTTCCCCGCCGACAATCACCTCGGCGCGGAGGTGAAGGTCACGAGTGTCGACGGCAAGGTCGTGTTCGGCAAGGTCGACCAGGCGTTGGGACGCACCAGCGCCAATCCACTGCCGGCGGAGCGGCTGCGCGAGAAGTTCGACAACTGCGTGGCGCGCGCCCTGCCGAGATCGCACGCGACGCGGCTCGCCGACATGATCCAGCGCCTCGAGGGCCTCGCCGACATGCGCGGGCTCGGCGCACTTCTGGTGCCGCCCCCGGTCAGTCAGCGCGCGAGCGCGTAGGGATCCGCTCGACTACTACATGGCGCCGTGGGGCTAGCTTATACCGGTTCCATATCAGATTGACTTTGCAATGTAAGGGAAGGATGTGATGGATTTGACGATTTTTGGGTTGCGTTCGATGTAGAGGACGGCCTGCTGGAGCTTCGCGCGCACTGCGTTCATGGACTTGAGGGCGAAGTTCTTGAAGATTTTCTCGCGGATTTCGTCCCACAGGTTCTCCTTCGGGTTCAACTCCGGCGAATAGGGCGGCAGGAACAGAAGCGAGATATTATCGGGAATCGCGAGAATGCCGCACTGATGGTTGGGGGCGCCGTCGAGAACCAACAGAATGTGCTGGGTGCGGAATTTCTTGGACAGAACGTCGAGGTAGATCTGAAAGCACCCGGTGTCCGAGGCCGGCATGATCAGATAGACACATCTTCCATCCTTGGGGCAGACCGCGCCATATAGGTAGATGTATTCGCGAATGAGTTGCGCGGCGACCTCGGGTCTGATGCCGGTCGGCGCCCAGCATGGCCGCGGGCGGTTCATGCGCCCAAAACGGGCTTCATCTGCGAACATCACGCGCAAACGACGGCCGCGCTTGGCCGCCACCCGTCTGGCTTTCCTCACAGCATCAGAAAAGCCGTTTTTTTAAAAGCGTTCTGCGCCGCGAGGTTGCGCTTGGGATGGAACGGGCGTGGCATCAGTTTGCGCCAGCCGTGCCGGACCAAAAGATTATAGACTGTGCTGTTGCTGGTTTCGTGGCCAATGGTCTTTTCATACGCCGCCTTGATGTCGTGGATGTTCAGCAGCTCCCCCGCTCCGGCCGCCTTGGCAAAGCGCGCCAGCAAGGCCTTCTCCTCCGCCAAGGTCATATTCTGGCGTTTGCGGCCGCCACTCGGCTTGGATTTGAGCGCTGCAAGCCCACCCCCGTCGTAGGCCATATGGGCACGGTTTACCGTGCTCAGCGACACGCCCATCGCCGCGGCAATGGAGGGCTGTGTCATTCCGCCTTCACGCAGCAGCACCATCTGAATGCGCTGACGCCGTGCCGGGTCGCCTTTCCAGTACAGCGCCGTCTTCAACCGTCGAACCTGGCTCTTGGTGCATTTGACCATCTGCTCGCTCCGAATCAGATGGCCCTAGCGAATCACACCTCACGGCCGAGCAGAATCCCCCCTCGGTCCACGACCAAAACCCGCGAAATCTTCGATTTAATCAGCTATGGAAGCGGTATTAGCTAGGACGAATCGCCGAATTCATAGGGCATCGTAGACGTCGTCGTCGGGATTGCTCCAAACCTTGGCGAAAGTCGCCGCGCTGGCTGCGGCAGCGGCGCGAGCGAGCGCTCTTGCGCGCGAGACGCGATGAAATCCACGAAATCCTCGACCTCGTCGAGGCCTTCGGGAGGGAGGGCTTTGATCTTCTCGATCAGCGACTGAGCATTGGCCGCGGCAGCTACCGGTCCGGTCCTACAAGTATAAGCCTACGGGCTCCGAAAAAGAACCTCAAGAGGACCGCTGAGTTGATTGTCGCCACGCTTGCACGCTCGATCAACTTTCGATCTTTCGTGGCTCAATCCCACACCCCATGCAATCGCTGCGTACGCTTCGCAACCGCTGTCGCCAGCGGCGACGCAACACTCGCTACCAAGCGGACGCTACCCCTTACTTGGGCCGGACTTGCACCGGCAGGATCGCACCAGCTTTGCCTGGCGCACCTATTCGATCGCCTCGTCGGCACGGGCAAGCAGCATCGCCGGCACGGTGAGGCCGAGCGCTTTGGCGGTTTTGAGATTGATCACCAACTGATATTTGGTCGGCGCCTGCACTGGCAGGTCGGTGGGCTTCTCACCCTTGAGGATGCGGTCAACGTAACCGGCCGCGCGTCGGTATGGCTCGACGGAATCCGGACCATACGAGATCAAGCCGCCGTCGATGACGAAAAAGCGCAACCCATAGACTGCGGGCAGTCGGTGCTGAGCCGCAAGCGCGATGATCAACTCGCGCTGAACAATAGACAGCGGTGACGCCAGCACGATCAGACCGCCATTTGGCTCGCGCGCGAATGCGGTGACGGCGCGCTCGATCTCGCCAGCATCGCGCACGCCGATCGGGCTCAACTCAATCCCGAGCGATGGCGCGACTGCTAAGACCGCGCCTAACTGACCGATCCCCGAAGCAATAGTGGGATCGCGAAGGACCGCCGCGCGCGTCACGCCCGGCGCGATCTCCTTGAGTAGCTCCACCCATTTCGCGCTTGCTGCGTAGTCGTAGGTAGTAAACCCGGTGGTGTTGCCGCCCGGTCGCGCAAGGCTCGCGACAAAACCATTGGCTACGGGATCGGGTACCTGCGCGAAGACGATCGGCACGCTAGGGCTCGCCTGTTGCAACGCGGCCGTCACCGGTGTGCCGGTCGCTAGGATTACGTCCGGCGCGAGCGCGACTAATTCCGTCGCATCTTTACGAGTGCGGTCGGGATCGCCTGCGCTCCAGCGGTAGTCGATGCGCACGTTGCGGCCAACCGCCCAGCCCAATTCGCCCAACCCCTGCAGGAATGCCGCGATGCGGGCCATCGATTCCGGATCGTCTGCTGCCAAGGGTGTGAGCACCCCAATCCGCCGCACACGTTCAGGCTGCTGCGCGCGTGCCGCGACTGGCCACGCAGCCGTGCAGCCGAGCGCGGCTATCAATTCCCGGCGCCGAATATGGATTGCCATGTGACCCTCCCGTGGGGTCATGCAACAGAGGAAACGATATCACACCTGGACGTGCTGCGCTGCGGGATTTCAAACCGGTCTACGTCGGCTCGGGGTCATTAACGCCGATTCCACTCATTCGCCCGAGTTATGGTAGGTCCGCAGCACCCCCGATACCGGACGTAAGGCTGAGCCCAAACGACCGCTGTTCAGTGTCACTTCCGGACTCATGCACTGCAACAAAAAAGTTCACTCGACCACCTCGTCCGCGCGGGCAAGCAGCGTCGGCGGCAGGTCGAGACCGAGCGCCTTTGCCGTCTTGAGATTAATCACAAGCTGATATTTAGAGGCCTGCTCCACCGGCAGGTCGGCGGGCTTGGTCCCCTTGAGGATCTTGTCGATGTAAAGAGCCGACCGCCGATAAAGATCACCGATGTCCGCGCCATAACTCATGAGACCACCCTCATCCACGTAATCCCTGTGTCCATACATCGCCGGCATGCGGTGCTGGAGGGCGAGCTTCGTCAACGCGGCGCGATGCGATGTACTGAGCGGCGACGGCACGACCAGAAAGCCGGCGGCTCCTTTCCGCGCCATGGTCGAAAATGCAGCGTCGAAATCCCCGGCGACCCGCACCGGCAGTAAGATGAGTTTCACACCGAGCTTTTCGCCAGCATCCTCGACCGCCCGCACGGCTGGAACATGGGAGGGCGTCGTGGGATTCCACAGCACTCCGATCCGTCTTACCTGCGGGAGAGCCTCGGTAAAAATTTCCAGTTCCTTGGCGGCTAACTCGGTGAGCAGCATCGACAGCCCGGTGATGTTGCCGCCGGGCCGTGCCAGGCTCGTCACGTGCCCGATGCCGACGGGATCGGCATGGTTCGAGAAGACGATGGGAATTGTCTGCGTCGCCTGTCGGGCGACCTCGACCTGGGTCGAAGAGCTGGCAAAAATGACATCCACATTCATGCGGACCAGCTCGGCTGCGAGCTTAGGAAGCTGATCGACCCGGTCTGCCCAGCGGAATTCGATAACGATGGTCTTGCCCTCGACGTAGCCGCAGTCGCGCAGGCCTGCCCGCAACGCCTCCACCCAGATGTCGTATGTGGAGGGAGGGCCAAGGCCCAAGTATCCAACCCTTGGCATCTTGCCTGCCTGCTGCGCGCGAGCGGCGCACGACCACGCGACCGCTGCACCGCTTAGCAGCGTGATGAAATCGCGGCGGTTCACTCGATGACCTCGTCGGCGAGCGCAAGCAGCGTCGGCGGAATGTCGAGGCCGAGCGTCTTGGCGGTCTTGAGATTGATCACGAACTCGATCTTTGTGGACTGCATCACCGGCAGGTCGGCCGGCTTCTCGCCCTTGAGAATGCGACCGGCATAGATGCCGGCCTGGCGGTAGGCATCGGTGATGTTGGCCGCGTAGCTCATCAGACCGCCGGCTGCCACATATTCGCGCAAGCTATAGATCGCGGGAATCGCATGTCGAGCCGCCAGCGCGACAATCCGTTCCCGATGGGAGTTCATGAACGCGCCGGTCCCGTCTAGCAGCGCACCAGCGCCGCGTTGGACCAGCGTTGCAAAGGCGGTCTCGATGTCGCGGTCGCTGTTGACGTCGAGAATGATGAGTTGCTGGCCGATTGCTCGCGCCGCAGCTTGCACGTCTCTGCGCTCCGCCTCGGTGTCAGGAGTGTCCGGACTGACGAGCATGGCAATTGTGGCCGCCCTGGGCACGAGTTGGCGCAGCAGGTCCAATCGCTTCGCCCCCAACTCGTTGGCGAGAAAGCTAACGCCGGTGACGTTGCCGCCCGGCCGGTTGAGGCTGGCGACGAGGTCGTCCCTGACCGGGTCGGCCCCGGTCACGACGACGATCGGCACCGCCGTGGTTGCGGCCTTAGCCGCAAGCGCCGCATTGTGGTTGCCGACGATCACAGCCACCCGACTATAGATCAAATCAGCGACCAGCGCCGGCAGCCGATCAAGGCGATCTTCCGCCGAGCGGTATTCGATCGCGACGTTGCGACCCTCAACATAGCCGGTTTCCTCTAGACCCTGACGGAACGCGGTTACCAGGTGCGTGGCGTCGGCGAGCGACGTGCTGCGGAGAAACCCGATCACCGGCATCGGCGGCTGCTGCGCGCGCGCTGCAAACGGCCACGCCGCCGCGCCGCTCAGCGCGACAATGAATTCTCGCCGTCGGGTGTTGATTGCCATGTGACCCTCCACGCGGGTCATGCCCATGCAATTGGGGTACGATACCACGCTTTAATTGCGCGGTCTTGACGACCTCACGATACGAGTGGGGCAGTCCTTCCCGAGGCCCGTCCGGTTACCCTCCAAGACTCTCCGTGAAAGCAGACACGCCCCTTCGGCAGCCCAGTGCCCGGCGCCAGCGGCAGCAGCCTTCTGCAGCTATGCTCAACATCGTGCCAGCATGCATCACCAGCTTGAATACCAGCCCGAACGCTGGTAAGGATAGGCATGGGTGAGCTTCGCAAAGTGACGGTGCAGGTGGCTGAGCACGACCTCGCCATGGCGCAGGCCTATACGGGCGCAGGCGTGACTGAAACCATCAGAGTGGCGCTGAAAAAGCTGGCGTCCATGAAGGCGCAACAGGAACTGCTGAAGCTTCGTGGAAAAGTGAAATTTTCGATGACCAGCGATGAGCTAAAATACGACCGCAAATGATTGCGGCAGACACGAGCTCGCTGGTCGCTTATTTCAATGGTAGATCGGGAGTCGATGCCGAGCGGCTCGCGAGCGCTTTGGCTGGTGGCGATCTCGTTCTACCGCCAATCGTGCTCACCGAAATTCTGAGTGACCCGGTAAGCTCAACTGCCATCGAAGAGCAGATTCGGCAAGTTCCAATCCTTGAGATTCACGATGGCTATTGGATACGCGCAGGGCACGCGCGCCGGATTGTTCTAAGAAAGGGCTTCAAAGCCAGAGTTGGCGATGCGCTCATCGCCCAATCCTGCATCGACCACGACGTCGCGCTGATCACCCGCGATCGCGACTTCCGCCACTTCGTCGCGCAGTGCGGCCTGAAGCTCGCCTGATAACCAGCCGCAAGTGCCATTAGCGAGCAATAGCCGCGCCGCGTAGGGGACCACCATGGTGATGGGCCGCGTCGGCCAGACCTGCGCCGTCCCGCTGCCCAGGGGGACAAAGGTCGAAACCAGCGCGGCAGTACCCGCGAGGAGGTGCAGAGCCGATCGCGTAACCTTCATCATGCGTCTCCAGAGCTCAGCAGCGGGTTGCCCGGCGCCAGCGGCAGCAGCCTTCTGCAGCCATGCTCCAACCGTACTGCATCACAAACTACTCTAGTACGCACTTTTGCAGACGAGCGACGCGCGCTGTTGTTTGGATCG
>CAWJDY010000051.1:0-32420 GCA_963841705.1 uncultured Alphaproteobacteria bacterium | reverse complement strand
GGACGCTCGCACGATCTCGCTTGTGGCCGTCCTTCGAGACGCGCCGCCGGAGGCGGCGCTCCTTCAGGACGAGGCTGCGAGACCCGCGTAAGCGCGCTCCTCAGGACGAGGTTGATTGATGCGGCGATATGATTCGAACCGGGAAACCGCCGTAGCAGCCATGGCCAACGCGGTACTCGAGCAGGAAACGTTTGCGGCATCGCTGTTCGACGCCTTGCAGCAGGGTACCGGCAGAGGACGGGGCATCTGCCGCGATGCCTACGGCGCCGGAGAAAACTTCGCCCATTGTTTGTTGGCGAAGACCGGCCGCGATCTCGGATTTCTCGTCGATCAAGACGCTGCCGCCAACACCTACGTGACCTTTGCCGGCCGCGATCGCATGCAGCCTCGCGTCATCGTCGGCTCCCACCTCATTTTCGTCGCCGATGGCGGCAACTTCGATGGCGCAGCGGGCGTAGTGGCCGGTCTGACCGCAATCAAGGCGCTCAGGGAAAGCGGATTTGCGCCGCGCTGCGACATCACCGTGATGGGTGTTCGGGCGGAAGACGTGTGGTTCACCACGACGTTCTTCGGCAGCTCGGCAGCCCTCGGCAAGCTTGCGCCTGATGTGTTGGAGAGAACCCGTGTCGACACCGGCAAGACGCTCTCGGAGCACCTGCGCGGCTGCGGCGGGGATCCCGATCGCTTGCGATCGGGCGAGCCCTATCTCACGCCATCCAACGTCGCCGCATTCCTGGAGCTGCATATCGAGCAGGGACCCGTGCTTGAAGCGAGCAGCTTCCCGTCGGGATCGTCACCGGCATACGCGGCAACTGGCGGCTTCCCGCAGCGCGCATCATCGGCAAATACGACCACTGCGGCGGCGTGCCGCGCAGCTGGCGCCACGACAGCGTCGTGGCCGGCGCCGATCTCGTCCATGCCCTGGATGCGCTCTGGCGCGAATGGGACGCGGCCGGCAGGGACATGGCATTCACCATCGGCAAATTCTTCACCGACCCGCAACAACATGCCTTGACCAAAATCTCCGGCGAGGTGTCGTTCAGCCTCGATGCCCGCAGCCTGGATGCGCAGTCGCTCGCCGAGCTGGAGGAACGCGTCCATGCCATCGCACGCGAGATCGCCGCGCGCCGCGGCGTGACATTCGACCTCGGCGCTGCAACACGGGCGCCTGTCGCGGCCGTGGCGCCTGCGATCCGCGCGAGCTTCGAGGCGGGGGCGGCGGAACTCGGCATCACCACCCGGCTGATCGGCAGCGGCGCCTCGCATGATGCCGCCGCTTTCGCCCAGGCCGGCATTCCCACGGCAATGCTGTTTGTTCGCAACGCCAACGGCAGCCACAATCCGTCCGAGCATATGGAGCTCGCGGACTTCATTCAGGCCGCGCGGCTGCTGACGTGGTGGCTGGCGAAGCACTGCGGCGAATGACTCGACCGACGGTCTGTTGAGGATGTGAGCAATATTGTTTTTCACGAATTATGCATTTACCTAATCGTTTTTCACCGATATAATGCTTTCGGCCTTCAGCCGCAGAGCAAATTGCATTCCGATGGACGCGTTCTTCATGAGCGAGCCGAATCCAAATCGTTTTTCAGGGCCGGTCACGGTTTTTCACGAGCGCTCCCTGCCCGAACGAGCCACCCCGGCAGGCTACGCAGCCCTGATCGACGCCTTTCTTGCCGCCCCTTCCGGGCCTTCCGTGCCACTGCCTCGCCAACTCTCGGGCATTGGCGGTCGCCACCGGGCCGTCGATGCGCCTGAGTGGCGTCTTTACTCGCCCCGCTATGAACCCCAGCCCTCGCTCGAAGGGCATCTCACTTTCGCACTGAAGTATGAGGGGCTGGACCTCGCCGTACTGAAGCGCCTCTTCCTCGGCGTCGGCCCTGCCAACGTGGAGGCGATTGTCCGCGCGCGGCCTACTGGGAGCTACGCCCGTCGCATCTGGTTCCTTTACGAATGGCTCACGGGACAGAAGCTCGACGTTCCTTCCGCCGAAATGGGCAGTTACGTTCCTGCGCTTGATCCGGCCCAACAATGGGGAGCCGAGGGAGAAAATTCACCGCGCCACCGCGTCCGAAACAACCTGCCGGGCACCCCTGCTTTCTGCCCCCTCGTTTTCCGAACGCCGACGATCGAGCAATTCATGGCCATGAATTTGGCCGAACGCGCGCGCGAGGTGGTCAATCGCGTGCCCCGCGATCTTCTCGCCCGCACGGCAGCCTTCCTCCTGCTCAAGGATTTAAAGGCCAGCTACGTCATCGAAGGAGAACGGCCGCCGCAAGATCGCGTTCAGCGCTGGGGGCGCGCCATCGGCGAGGCAGGACGCGCGCCGCTCACACTGGACAAATTGTTGCGGCTCCAGCGCATTGTGATCGGAGACGAACGATTTGTGCGCCTGGGCTTGCGCCAGGAAGGCGGATTTGTGGGCGAGCATGATCGCCAAAGCCACGCTCCGATCCCGGACCATATCAGCGCGCGTCCCGAGGACCTTTCATCGCTTGTCGAAGGAATGATTGCCTTCGACCAAGGTGCCGAGGAACGGCTGGATGCGGTGATTGCCGCCGCAATGCTCGCCTTTGGATTTGTCTACATTCACCCGTTTGAGGACGGCAATGGGCGAATTCATCGCTACCTGATACATCATGTCCTTGCACGGCGCGGATATAATCCGCCTGTCGTTCACTTCCCGGTATCCGCAGCGATCCTTGGGAGGATGGACGAATACCGAGCGGCGCTTGAGAGCTATTCCCGCAGGCTCTTGCCGGTCATTCAATGGCAACCGACCGACAATAATAATGTCCGCGTTTTGAATGACACCACGGATTTTTACCGCTTTTTCGATGCCACGCCTCATGCCGAATTCCTCTATGCCTGCGTACGGCAGACGATTGAGCACGATTTGCCGGACGAGACGAGTTTTTGGAAAACTTTGACCGCTTCCGCGCGCGCGTCGAATTGATCGTCGATATGCCCCACAGAACGCTCAATAATTTGTTTGGCTTCCTGAGGCAAAACCGCGGGCGCCTATCCGGGCGCGCACGCAGCAAGGAGTTCGCGGCCTTGACCGACGACGAAACGCGCCGCATCGAACAAGCCTATGTCGATCTGTTTGGCCCTGTGGCAGGCGATGAGATCGCCTAGTGCAAGCCGAAAATAAGCTCGGAACATCGAGATGCGGATAATCCGCCCTGCGACCGGGTGCCCCGCTTGAAGCCGGGCATGACAACGGAGAGATTGGCGGCCTGGAGGAGAACATGGCGCAACTCGATGTGCTCATTCGCAACGGAACCGTCGCCACGGCGGCGGATGTGTCGCAATGCGATGTCGCCATCAGCAGCGGCAAGGTCGTTGCGCTCGGCCGCGATCTCGGCGAGGCGAGGCGCACGATCGATGCCAGCGACATGCTGGTCCTGCCCGGCGGCGTCGAGGGCCATTGCCATATCGAGCAGATGGGCTCGCTCGGGGTGATGACCGCCGATGACTTCTACACCGGTACTGTTTCCGCGGTTTTCGGCGGCACGACCTCGATCCTCTCCTTTGCCGCGCAGCATCGCGGCCAATCCCTGCGCAAGACCGTGGACGATTACATGGCACGCGCCGTGCCCAAGGCGGTGATCGACTACGGCTTTCACCTGATCATTTCCGATCCCACGCCGCAGGTGCTGGGGCAGGAGCTGCCGGCGCTCATCAAGGACGGGCTCTCCTCCTTCAAGATCTACATGACCTACGACAAGCTGGCGCTGGCCGACATTCAGATCCTGGAAGTGCTCTCGGTCGCGCGGCGCCATGGCGCCTTCGTGCTGGTCCATGCCGAGAACCACGACATGATCAAGTGGCTGCGCCAGCGCCTGGTCGAGCGGGGTCACGTCGAGCCGCGCTATCATGCGATCAGCCATCCCCGGATCGGGGAAGGCGAAGCGACCAATCGGGTCATCGCCCTGTCCCGGCTGGCCGATGTTCCGATCCTGATCGTTCATGTCTCGACCGAGAACGCGATGGCGGAGATTTGGGACGCGCAAACCGCCGGATTTAAGATCTTCGCCGAGACCTGCCCGCAATATCTGCTGCTTACCGCCAACGACCTCGATCGGGAAAACATGGAGGGCGCCAAGTTCTGCTGCAGTCCGCCGCCGCGGGACAAGCAGTCGCAGGAGGCCATGTGGCGCGGAATTCGCAACGGCACGTTCCAGATCTTTTCATCCGACCACGCTCCCTACAGCATGGACGAGCACGGCAAGCTGAGCGCCGGGCCAAAACCGACGTTCATTCAGATCCCCAACGGGCTGCCGGGAATTGAGCTGCGGGCGCCGCTGCTGTTCTCGGAAGGCGTGAGCAAGGGCAGGATCGACCTCAATCAATTCGTCGCATTGACCGCCACCAATCCCGCCAAGCTCTACGGCATGTATCCGCGCAAGGGGACGATCGCGGTCGGCAGCGACGCCGACATCGCGATCTGGGACCCGCGCCAGGAGATCACGGTCACCTACGGCATGCTGCATGACGCCAGCGGCTATACGCCTTACGAGGGCATGAAGGTGAAGGGCTGGCCGGTGATGGTGCTCAGCCGCGGCCGGGTCGCGGTCGAGAATGGGGAGCTGAAGGTCGAACGCGGCGGCGGCCAGTTCCTCGCGCGCGACCTGTCGGATGCGGCGCGCCCGCTCGGCGCGCTGGAAACGGAGATCGATCCACGGACGAATTTCGGCACCGCCCTCGCCACCGATCGGCTCGACGGTTAGCGCGGGTTGCTGCAGCGCTTCCCGCTCATATTGAATCTCGGTCGTCATTGCCGGGCCGAACACGATGAATGCGCGGGGCAAGCGGCTAGGCGCGAGAGCTTAAGCTGGAATCGCCAACCTCTCGGTTGTCATGCCCCGCTTTAAGCGGGGCATCCAGTAATCCCCGCCGTACCGAGTGAGGCAAGCGTGCCAAACCCAACTTTCCTAATTACGGGATCGTCCGCATACGCGGACGATGACAACCGCGACTATGATGGGCACCCGTGTAACGACTGCGCCTATTTCCCCTCAACAATCTGCCGCACCCGCTCCTTCGAGATCCCGACCGCGTCTCCTATCGCCTGGAGCGTCGCACCCGCTTTCCGCGCCTTCGCAATCGCCTGGTTGCGATCAACGCCCCGCGCAATCTCCTGCCGCATCTTGGCCATCGCCGAACTCGCGATCCGCGCGCGCGCTTTGATGCGCACCGCTGCCCTCGCACGCGCCTCCTTCTCTAGTCGGATATACGCGGGAAACGTAAGCGCAGCGCCCGAAAGCCGCTGCAATCGCCCCCAGACCGCTATCCGGTTAGTCCCGAGCTTCTCCGCAATCTCCCTCGCCGATAAACCCTCAGCCTTTAAACGCCGCAGCCGCTCATCCCGCTCCGGCGTCCAAAAGCTCCCGCCAATCCTCCGCATCTTCCTCTTCCTCATTCAATCACCTCGTCCGCTGAAAATGTCCAACCCACACCACGAGGCCTGAGAATACGACCACCCCAGCCTCCACCAGCAAGACCACGACGCCGATCGTCACATCGAGCAACGTCCACGGTTCTCCATCAAAGAACTCTCGGACGTTTCGCAGCAACAGCGCAAAGCTTCCGATCCCGACGTAGAGAAATGCATACGTCGCCAGCCGATCTCGCCAGCTCATCTCGCGGTGCCGCCGCAGTGCCTCCCGCCACACGCTCACCGCGCGCCCGGATCCTCGCCCACGGTCTCCTCCACTGTTCGATTTCCATTCTTCCACACTCGCGCAACCACGAAAACCCCGATCGCAAACACCAAAACCCGGCTCAAAACCAAGCACGCAACTGCCGCTCAACCCCGCCGTACCCCCCTATTCAGATTTTGCAAATGGCCGCGATGCTACGCCATAGCGAATACTGAAAAGCCCTCCCAAGCCTCGCTCTGAAATGAAATGAAGCTTGGGAAACTCGCGAAAGCGCCAACCTCTCGGTTGTCATGCCCCGCTTTAAGCGGGGCATCCAGTAATCCCCGCCCGGCCGAGTGAGGCAAGCGTGCGAAACGCAACTTTTCCTGATTACTGGATCGTCCGCATACGCGAACGATGACAACCGCGAGTATGATGGGCATCCTAGGTTAGCGCGCGCGGGTCAACGGGGTGCCCGTCCCGCGCATGACGGAGTAAGCGATGAGCGGTGATGACAAGCCGATCCGGTTCGGCGTGAATTTCCTGCCCAACCACGCCATGGATTCTCTGGACTGGGTCAAGATGGCGGAGGAGACCGGGTTCGCCATCGCCGGGATCGCCGATTCCCAGTCGCTCTATCGCGATGTCTACGTCATCGAGGCGCTGGTTGCCACCAACACGCGGACCATCCGTTTCGGCTCGCGCGTGATCAACCCGATGACCAGGCACCCGGCCGTGGCGGCAAGCGCTGCTGCCACGATCGAGGAGCTGGCGCCGGGGCGGACCATGATCGGCATCGGCACCGGCGACAGCTCGGTCGACAATATCGGCGTGCGGCCGGCAAAGCACGCGGAGCTCGCCGCCTACGTCAGGGCCATCCGCGAGCTCCTGCAAACCGGCGAGTTGATCTACAACGGCGGCCCGTGCAAGCTGACCTGGTTCCGCGGCCGGATCCCGATCTATCTCGCCGCCTCCGGACCGAAGACGCTGCAGCTCGCGGGCGAGATCGCCGACGGCGTCGTCATCAATACCGGTCTCACCCCGGACATCATCCGCAACTCGATCGCGCAGGTGAAGATCGGCTGCGCGCGGGCCGGCCGAAAGATCGAGGACGTGGACATGTGGTGGCTGCCGCTCACCAATGTCGGGCCCGACCGGGGGAAGGCCGTCGATGAGATTGCGATGACGCTTGCTTCCGCCGGCAGTCATCTCTCGCGGTTCACGGTCGAGGGCAAGCACATCCCGGAGCATCTCATGGATAAGGTGAAGAGGCTCGGCGCGCGCTACAATCCCGCCCAGCACGACAAGCCGGACAGCAGCAACCGCGAGCTGATCAAGGAGCTGGGTTTGCTCGACTATCTGGCGGAGCGCTTCGCCGTCGCCGGGACCCCCAAGGACTGCATCGCCAAGCTCGAAGCCGCCGTCGACGCCGGGGCGCGCCAGTTCTGGATGAGCATCCACTTCGACGACAAGGCGCGTTTCATGCGGGATTGGGCGCGAGACCTCATGCCAGCCTTCCGGTGAGCGCACATCTGTCATTCCGGCCGAGGGAGCCGGGCTTCGCCCGGCGACGAGAGCCGGAATCCAGTAATCACGGCGGTTCGCGCATTCACGCCGGCCATCGATTACTGGGTCCCGGCTCGCTTGGCCGGGACGACGACCGATATGGGACGGCCTGCTGCACAATCTAAACGGCAGTTCCTGAACATTTCACTCCGAGGAAATCTACGCTAGTTTCTCAAACCGTCTTCACACGGAGAGCGAGATGACCCTGCGGGTTGTGGTTGCTGCAATCGCCGTTGCCCTGAGCGCGGCGCCGTTTGCATCCGCGCAGGAGCCGCCGCTGCGCAGCGGCATCGACGCGACCTTCGCGCCGCACGCGATGCCGACCATGAGCGGAGGCGTCGAGGGCTTCAATGTGGACCTCGCCAACGAGATCGCCCGAAGGCTCGGGCGCAAGCTCCAGCTCGACGCGGGGCAGTTCTCGGGGCTGGTGCCGGCGCTGCAGGCAGGGACCTACGATTTTCTCGCCGCCGCCATGACGGTGACCAAGGAGCGGGCGGAGAACATGCTGTTCACCGAAGGCTACGTCGACACCGACTACCAATTCGTCGTCAAGAAGGAGACGCCCGAGCTCAAGTCGCTGGAGGATCTCAAGGGCAAGACGATCTCGGTCAACAAAGGCTCCATCTACGATCAATGGGCCCGCGATCGCGCCGACAAGATGGGATGGACGGTCGAGTCCTACGGTACCACGACGGATGCGGTGCAAGCCGTCATGTCGGCGCGCGCCGATACCATCCTGCTCGGCAACACGGCGGCGGCCTGGGCGGTGAAGAACAATCCCGCGCTCAAGCTCTCCCTGGTGCAGTCGACCGGGCTCGTCTTTGCCGTCCCGGTGCGCAAGGACAACGTGGCCCTGCGCAACAAGATCGAGATCGCGATCGAGTGCATGAAAAAGGACGGCACCATCCCCAAGCTGCATGAGAAATGGTTCGGGCTCGCGCCCGCACCACCATCGGCAGCGGTGCGAATCTTTCCGGGTTTCGGCGTTCCGGGCATGCCGGGCTACGATCCCAGCGAGCACGCGCTGACCTGCAGCTGATGCGGCGCCGATGGCGCACCTCCGGTCTGCGTCTGGCGGCGGATATCGGCGGCACATTTACCGACGTGGCCGTATTCGATGACCGCAGCGGCGAGCTCCGGTTCGGCAAGGTTCTCTTAACCTCGCAGCATCTTCCCGACGGCATTGCCGAGGGCGTGGGGAAGGCCGGCTGCGATGTTTCGGCAACAGACAAACTTCGGGCGAAGCTGGCATTAAAGAATCGCAAGGCTGAGAGTGTTGGCCGTTTGACAAGGTCTGGTCGTTTGGCCCCTGGATCCCGGCTCTCGTTTCGGACGCAGTCAAGCTTGCGCAGACTGCGTAAACTTGTCTGCGCGGGCGAAGACGCCCTCACTGCACTCGACCGGGACACGAGGTCTTTCGTGTCCCGGACGAGCAAGCCCGGCTTGTCCGGGCGCGCGAAGATCCCGGACCCAGGGGCCACGTGATAGACGTGCTGAAACCGGATTCGACCATCGGCATTCTCGGCGGCGGGCAGCTTGGCCGCATGCTTGCCGTCGCCGCCGCCCGGCTCGGCTTCAAGTGCCACGTGCTCGCGCCCAGCCCGGATGCATGCGCTTTCGATGTCGTGCACCGTGTCACCTGCGCCGACTACAGCGACGTCGAGGCGCTCGACCGCTTTGCCAACGATGTGGAAGTCATCACCTACGAATTCGAGAACGTGCCGGCGCAGACCGCAACCTTTCTCTCCGCGCGCAGGCCGGTGCTGCCCGACCCAGGCATCCTGGCAACGACGCAGGATCGGCTGAGCGACAAGAATTTCATCCGCTCGCTCGGCATCCCCACGGCTGCTTTCAGGGACGTGTCTTCGCTGCAGGCGCTGCTGCGCGCGCTCGAGGATATCGGCCGACCGGCCATCCTGAAGACGCGGCGCTTCGGCTATGACGGCAAGGGCCAGATCAGCATCGGCAACGGCACGGATCCCGCAGCGGCATGGCACGCCATCGGCGAGCAGCCCGCGATCCTGGAAGCTCTCATCCCGTTCGAACGCGAGGTATCCATCGTTGCCGCGCGCAGCCGCGATGGGCAGGTCGAGTGCTTCGACCTGATCGAGAACGAGCACCGCGACCACATCCTCAAGACCTCACGCGTTCCGGCGGATGTTCCGCAGTTGGTGAGGGTCGAGGCGAAACGCATTGCCGAGAGCATTGCGGCAGGGTTCGCTTATGTCGGCGTGCTCGCGGTGGAAATGTTCGTTCTCGCCGATGGCCGCCAGCACCGGCTGCTGGTCAACGAGATCGCGCCACGCGTCCACAACTCCGGGCACTGGACCATCGACGGCGCGAGCGTCTCGCAATTCGAGCAGCACGTGCGCGCCATCGCCGGCTGGCCCCTGGTCAAGCCGCTGCGTCACGGCCGCATCGAGATGATCAACCTGATCGGCAGCGAGATCGACGACTATGCGACCTGGCTGCCCCAGCCCGGTGTGAGCGTTCATCTCTACGGCAAGGGGGTCGCGCGCCCTGGCCGCAAGATGGGGCACGTCACCCGGGTCGTGCACGATCCGCAGCCGCGCTCGGCGCAACGCAATGTAATAGACTCCTAAGCCCGATTCTGCTACATGCCCGCGCAACAGAGGGCCCGCACGACCACGCTTCGGCGGCAGGTCGGCGGGCTTCGATGCATTCCCGGATCATCCAGGAGCACACAGGACCACAGCAGAAGGAAAGACGCGTGCAGGTTCTTGTCCGTGACAACAATGTCGATCAGGCCCTCAAGGCGCTCAAGAAAAAGATGCAGCGCGAGGGCATCTTCCGCGAGATGAAGCTACGCGGCCACTACGAAAAACCCTCCGAACGGAAAGCGCGCGAGAAGGCGGAGGCGATTCGCCGGGCGCGCAAGCTCGCCCGCAAGCGCCTGCAGCGCGAGGGCCTCTTGCCGATGAAACCTCGGCCCACCCCGGGCGCACCCGGTTCAGGGCCCGGGCGTCCGCCGCGCCGCCCCGCGTTCTGAGACCAGATGGCGGATGTCAGATGTCAGAGGGCTGCGCGTACGTGCCTCTCCTCTGCTCTCTGACATCTGCTCTCTGACATCCGATCTCTGACATCCGACATCCATGCTTCGAGATCAGCACGGACTGATCATCTCCACATCCTCGCCGGAAGCCGCTGCCGGCTTTGAACGCACGCTCGCTGCCTATCTGAAATACCGCGTGGATGCCCCGCAGCATCTCGCCCAGACGCTTGCTGCCGATCCCGAGTTTGGCCTCGCGCACTGTCTTGGCGGCTATTTCGCCATGCTCTCCTACAAGCTCGTCAACGTCCCGGTCGCTGCCCAGCACGCCCGCACCGCACGTGCCAACACAGTGAACGCCACCGCACGGGAACGCGCCCACGTGGACGCGCTGGATGCCTGGATCGCAGGAGACATCGAGCGAAGCCTCGCGATCTGGGAGGATATCGTCGCCGAGCATCCGATGGACCTGCTCGCCTTCCGGCTCGCCCATTTCAACAATTTCTGGCTGGGCCGACCCGAGGCCATGCGTGCTTCCGCCGAGCAGGTCTTTCCGAAATGGAATCGGGCCATGCCCGGCTATGGCACCGTTCTCTCCTGTCGCGCTTTCGCCAACGAGGAGTGCGGCAACTATGCGGTGGCGGAGCCGGCCGGATGGGAGGCCCTGGAGATCGATCCCGCGGACTTCTGGGGCATCCACGCCGTCGCTCACGTCATGGAGATGCAAGGCCGTCAGAGCGAAGGCATCGCGCTCCTGGACAGGCACGAGCGATACTTCGCCGGCGGCAACAACCTGATCCATCACCTCTGGTGGCATCGCGCCCTGTTCCATCTGGAGATGCGCGAGCTCGACGCGGTTCTCGATCTCTACGACCGGCGCTTTCGCAATCTCGCTTCGCCGCTCACGCAGAAGCTGCCCGATCTCTACATCGATGTGCAGAATGCGGCCTCGATGCTGTTTCGGCTCGAGCGTCATGGCATCGACGTGGGGGATCGCTGGAGCGAGATCGCCGAGAAGGCCGAGCAGCGCATCGGCGATTGCCTCTCGGTGTTCACGCAGCCGCATTGGATGATGGCGCTGGCGGCGACGCGGCGCGAGGAGGCCGCGCAACGCATGCTGGCAGCGATGCGCGCGGCAGGTGAGGGCACCGGAGCCGCCGCGCGGGTTATCTGCAGCGTCGCATTGCCGGTGTGCGAGGCAGTGCTGGCGCATCGGCGAGGAGAATACGACCGTGCCGTGGAGCTGATGAAGCCGGTGCTGGAAGAGATGTCTCGCCTCGGCGGCAGTCACGCGCAGCAGGACGTCCTGGAGCAGCTCTTTCTGGACTCGGCCGTGCGGGCAAACCGCGGCGATGATGTTCGCGCGTTGCTCGCTCGCGTCGCTGCCAAGTATCCGAGGCCGCCCGAGCTTCGGATCGGGTATGCCGAGGCAGCACGGCAGTTTCGACACTGATGCGCAAAGGGAAGCAGCAAGGACCCAAGCGGGGCCGGCGCGCCGGGGTGACCACAACCGCAATGGCGACACCGGGCGGCGACATCTCCGGCGGCGCGCTTTCGCTGCGTCAGCTGTTCGAGCAGCAGACCCGACGCATGCTCGATCGAACCGATCTCGACGAGGAGCAGAAGCAAAGTGTGCTGCTGGCCATGAGCTGCCCCTGCTGCGGGGCGGGAGCAATGTCGTACACGGTAAAGCTCAAGCGGGAATGACAGCTCTCAATCGGCTGTGCCTGGCGCCGTAACGCGCCCAGAGATTGCCCATGCGAAGTGCCTACAACGCGCTCCGGTGATGTGGAATCAGCAGCGCGGCAAAATCGGTCTCTCTCCCTCTCCCGGGTCTTACGCGGAGAGGGAGCCGTCCGGCGATTTGAGCATCAATTCGCGGTCGCGGGATACTGCGGCGGCGCCTGCACGCTGGGTGCTGCGGCGGCGAGGATATCCTCAGCTCTGCCGGACCGCGGCGGATAGATGCGCTTTTGATTGATAGTTTGCTTTATCACCTTCGCCTCGGATCCGGTCGAGAATACCTGGCGGTCCCAGCCGACGGTGTACAGGGCACCCCAGGTGCCGAGATCGAGGACCGTCACATACCAGTCGATCCGCAGCGGAAGCATGGGTCGGGCGAACAGGTCGGCGATCACGTTATGGCCGGCGAAACGACCCATCGGGCGCGCGAACTGACAGGACATGACCGTGGAATGCACGCCATCGACCAGGCTCGCGGCGACGTCGCCCGCAGCGAAGACATTGGCCACGCCGGCGACCCGCATGAAGGAATCCACGGCGAGGCGGCCCAGCCGGTCACGCGTGGCCGGCAATGCCGATGCCAGCGGACTTGCACGCATCCCCGCGCACCACACGAGGGTATGCGCGGGAATGATCTCGCCGCAAGCAAGCACGAGCCCGCTCGCGTCCACCGCACTGACTTTGGCCCCGAGCCGTGTCTCGATGCCACCCGACGCGAGCGCGTCGCAAATCACCGGGCGCGCATGATCCCCGATCGTGGTCCCGACTGCGGGATTGGGATCAATCAGGATCACGCGGCGCTCACCGTTCGCCAACGCCCGGTCAAGCTTGCCTGGCATCTCCGTCGCGACCTCGATGCCGGTAAAACCGGCACCCACGACCACCACGGTTGAACGTCCGGGCGAGGCTGGGCGCCTGCCGAGTGCCGCGATATGGGCGTTAAGCCGAACCGCGGCCGCATAGGTGTCGACGTCAAAACCGTGCGCCGCGAGACCGGGAACCTGCGGCCGCAACAATTCACTGCCCAGGGCCAGAACGAGCCTGTCGTAGGCCAAAGCTTCCCGCCCGTGCGGTGCGACGACGACGACCTGCTGCTTTGCAACGTCAATGACCTCGACCTCGGCCACCAGATGCTTGACGCCGATCGGATCGAGCACCTCCGCGAGCGCAATGGCCACGTTGCCGAGGTCGGGCTCGTAGTTGCGCACGCGGATGCCGTGATAGGGATTGCGGTCGACGACCAGAATCTCCACCTGCCCCGGCGCAATACCGAGCTCGGCAAGCTTGCGCGCCGCGCCCACCGCGGCCCACAAACCGGCGAACCCGGCACCGAGCACAAGGATGCGCGCCATGCCCGACGATAGCACGCATCATCTCGTGATCCCATTCGATCTCCTCGCCGCAGCTGTCCTCTCGGCGCGCTCAGACGCCATCGTCGCCGCGGACCGCGAAGGAATCATCTCCTTTTGGAATCCCGGAGCTGAACGCATCCTTGGTTACTCCGCATCGGAAGCCGTCGGCCGTTCGCTCGATCTCATCATCCCTGAGCGGCTGCGCCAGCGGCATTGGGCCGGTTACAGCGCCGTGATTGAGAGCGGCAAAAGCCGGTATGGGGAAAGCGACGTGCTCTCGGTTCCGGCCGTGCGCAAGGACGGCGCCACCATCTCGGTCGAATTCACCGTAGTGCCGCTGCAGACGGCGGGCCGCATGGTCGGCATGGCCGCGGTGATGCGCGACGTGACGGCGCGTTTCAACGAGCTGCGCGCCTTGAAGCAAATGCTGCGCGAGAAGGAGATGACGCCGCCCCGGGAGACCTGACGGATCTGTTTAAACGGCGGGCGCGGCGGGAAGGATGCGTCGGGCAGCGTGCGACACGATCGCTGCAAGGAGCGCAAGCGCCTCTTGCGTGCCGTCGCGTGCGCCCTTTTCAAAATCATGCTGGGTCTGACCCATGGTGTTGGTGACATGGGCAAGACACAAGACTGCCGACCCCGACGCGCGCGCGAACGCATAGAGCGCGGCGGCTTCCATCTCCACCGCCAGCATGCCCTTCGCCTTGGCAGCCGCGATCGCGTCCGCGGTTTCGCGAAAGGGGGCATCGGTGGTCCAGGTAGGTCCGACGAGCGGCTCCAGCCCGGCTTCGCTAATGGCATCGCGGCCTAGCGCGACCCAGGAGGGATCGGCTTCGGCGTAGTCTGCGGCCTCGGCGTAGTGATAGCTCGTCCCTTCGTCGCGCAACGCGCGATCGATGACGACAAAATACGGAGGGGGCCTGACGGCACTGATCTGGCCCGCCGAGGTCACGCTCAACAGGAACCGGCAGCCGCTGGCAAACAGCTCTTCCGCAACCAGCACCGCAAACGGCGCCCCCACTGCACAGCCGATGATGCCCACGCGTTCTCCCGCAAGCGGGAACATATCGAGCGCGGTGTGATAGCAGGGCCATGTCTCGCACCGGCTTGCCTGTCCCGTGCTGCGAAGGTGACGAACGATGTCGCCGTCGGGATCCAGAACACAGATGGATGGGACTGCGGCCTCAGCGAGCCCTTTCTGACGCCGCGCTTCCCGCAGCAGCGCGCTGGCGCGAAATACCGAGGGCGCGACTGAATGCTTGTTTTCCAGGATGGGAGGCATGAACGAATTCCTTGATCGTTGAGATGCCCGAGGACCGCGCTGTCGAGGTGGGCACCGTCGGGACCGAGGGAGCAATTGGGTCTCACCGTTGGATTGGGCTCCCGCGTCTCATCCGTCAGCTCCTAGGTGCAGGTTTCCGGAACGTCCCTCTGCATCCCTGCGCAGCGTTTTCGCACTCTCGCCAGCCAGAGCCAGCATCTCACCAGCAGTCAGTAACCAGACGGGTTGTGTTATGCTGATTACCGCTACTGCGTCACAAGTTGCCCCTCGACGTCATTCCGGGGCGCAGGAAAATCGGCCGTGCCGATTTGCCTGCGAGCCCGGAATCCATAACCCCAAGCAGTGATGTGTGCCACCGCAGCGTAACCACTTTCATCACAGCACGGCCTGTGGTTATGGATTCCGGGCTCCGCTCGCACGCGGACGGCGCGAAGCGCCGATCCGAGCACTCGCGGCCCCGGAATGACGGGCTAGAGTAGTTTGTGATGCAGTACGGTTGCCGACTACGGAGATCGCGATATGCCAGCGCGCATTGATCCGGCACCGGCTGTCGCCGCCGTGGATGCGCGGCGGATCCTCGATCTCGAGCAGCGCTCGATCAGAATCGCCAGTCCGACGTTCCGAGAGGGAGAGATTGCGGATCTCTATGCCGGCGTGATGGCGGACATCGGTCTCGAGGTGGAGATGATGGAGGTGCTCCATCCTCAGGATCCGGCGAGGAGGAGCCGGCAACCGATCGGGCGTTTGCGCGGCAGCGGAGGAGGGCCCACGCTTCTGCTCAACGGGCACATGGATCCCGGCGCGGAGATGTCCGGATGGAGCGTTGATCCCCTCGGAGCCAAGTTCGAGGACGGCTGGATCTGGGGAATGGGCGCCCATGACGACAAGGGCGGCTGCGTCGCCGCGATCGGCGCCATCGAGGCAATCGTCCGCTCAGGTACCCGCTTGCGCGGCGACGTCATCGTGACGCCGGTGATAGCTCACAAGCTCGGTGGGGCGGGCACCAGGGCGCTGCTCGACCACGGAGTGAAGGCGGACCTGTGCATCAACATGGAGCATTCCAATAACACGATCGCCAACGTCTGCGTGGGGGTCGTGATGGTGCGCCTGGTGTGCACGGCTCCGGAGCTGTTCTTTCGCTACAGCGCCGAGGCGCGTGCGGCCTACATGAACCCGATCGAGCAACAAGCCGAGATCATCCGCCGCATCGGACTGAGCCTGACGCCGATAGCTGAGGACGGATGGATGACATTCAGGCCGCATCCCGAGCTTCCCGGATTTCCAACGCATACCTTCGATGTGATCCACAAGGAGCACTACTATTTCAGGAATTACACCGGGCGATCGAGCCGCGAATGCGAGATGACCCTGCAGTTCCGGACAGTGCCGGGTCAGACCATCGCGTCGATCACGGAAGACCTCGCTCGCCTTCTTGCTGCGATCAAGCGCGATCATCCCGCTTTCAACTGCACCCTCGAGATTCCCGCTGCCGGAACGCAGACGAGCTGGAATCAAGCTCCCATGCAGTGCCCGTCCGACCACGCGCTGGTGCGCGCGCTCGCCGAGGGCCAGACCCTGGCCTCCGGCAAGCCGGCGCACGTCGGTGGCCACGGGCGCCTCGGCAACGTGGGTGACGGCAACATCATCCAGGAGAGGCTCGGCATCCCCACCGTTCAGTATGGTCCCGGAGACATCCGCATCTACAAGGAATGGCCCACTCCCGATGAACGCGTGCTGCTCTCTGACCTGGTAACGGCAGCAAAAGCCGTTGCTCACGCCACCATCCGCCTGTGCGGTTGAGCTAACCCCACTGCGTCACAAACTACTCTAGCCCGTCATTCCGGGGCCGCGAGCGCTCGGATCGGCGCTTCGCGCCGTCCGAGTGCGAGCGGAGCGCCGGGTAGGTGAGGATGTTACCACCCTCACCCCCCACGGACCCGGACGTGCAGGATTACCGCTTCCGGTTCTTCATGAGAGAGCCTGGCTAGCGGTGGCGTACTGATGGACGATGCGAGGTCGCGGGAGGGGATGGCGGGCGAGGAAGGCAGAGAACCGCTCCCATGAGAGAGGCTCCGAGCGCGTCCGCCGTTCCAGCCACTTCCTCCACGTCCTTGTGATCTGATGAGCGTAGGTGGCGAGTTGCCGGCTGTTCCCCGTGATACCGTAGTAGGCATAGTGACCTACCAGCTTCTCAGACAGCCGCTTGCGCTGATCGAGGATCGGCAGGTGGCGGTTGAACCGACACCACTCCTTCGCCGCGAGCAGCGCGCGAGCGAGCCGGCTCTTGGCCGTCCGTTGCCGTACCACGTTCTGCCCCTTGAGTGACTTCGCCCAGGTGTGGGTGAAGCCCAGAAAGTCGAACGGCGGTTCGGCGCAGTCCGGATGCGTGCCACCTTTGCGCTCGGGGCGGAAGTCGACGAACCGGGTCTTGTCGGGATGCAGCGTGAGCCCATACCGTGCAAGCCGTTTCCCCAGCACTTCCAGAACCCGTTTGGCGTCGCGGTGGTTCTTGAACGTCATCACGAAGTCATCGGCAAAGCGCACCAACGTACACTCTCCCAGCATGCGGGGTCGCACCTCTGCCTCGAACCATTCGTCCAGCACGTGGTGCAGGAAGATGTTCGAGAGCATCGGTGAGATGACGCCGCCTTGCGGGGTACCTTCAGTCGCAAGGCGCAGGGTTCCATCTTCCAGGACCCCTGCTTTCAGCCACTTGTCGATCATCCGTCGGATCACGCCATCCGTTACTCGCTGGTCGAGGAACGCCCGAAGTTGCGCGTGCGGAATCAAGTCGAAGTACTTGCGTATATCGACATCCAGCACCCAGTGCTGTCCATGCCACGAGATGGCGCCATGCAGTTTGCGCAGCGCCTCATGGGCTGAGCGTCGCGGTCGGAAGCCATACGAGCAAGGCATGAAGTCCTGCTCGTAGATGGTCGCCAGAACCATGACAATCGCCCGCTGCGCCACCTTGTCTTCAAAGGTCGGAATGCCGAGCGGCCGCTTTGAGCCGTCTGCCTTCGGGATGTAGGTTCTGCGCACCGGCGGTGCTTTGTAGCTTCCGGACTTGATGCGATTGAGCAGGTCCAAGAGATTGGCCTGCAGCTTCGCTTCATATTCCTTCGCGGTAACACCGTCGATGCCAGTCGCTCCATCCTTGCGGGTCAGCCGGTAGGCTTTCAGCATCCATTCCAGATCGATAACGTGGTGCAGCGAGAACAGCACCTTCTTCGGCTTCGCTCTCGCCAGTTCGGCTATCCATTGTCGTTTCGTGTACAGGTTCGCGAGGTTCATGTCCCCTCCCGTGTTTCCCGGCAATGGTTCTCTCTCACGACGCCTCCCTTTCCTCCATCGGGTCCCAGTGAGCCCAGTTCCCCGCTCTCGTCGGTACTATGAAGGCGCTACGACTTCCCACCCGCGTATCAACGGTCACTTATTGGTTCGCTCCCGCCGCCCACGCGATCCTCCTGGTTCGTGTCCCGCCGTGGCGCTCCTGAAGGAGCGGAGGTCTCCTCCAGGCCGGGGCTTTTGTTGCCGGCTGCCCTGCTCCGGTTCTCGCACGTGGACGCGAATGGGATCTCTCAGGTCTTCAGGCGATCCATCCCGTGCCTCTGCTCCGTTCCAGGACCCCGGTCGAACCAACGTGCCCTCGCCAGTGACGGCCACGTCGATGCTGCCCCCGCATTCCGGACTACGAAGGCTTCAGCGAAAATGATTTCGGGGCTAACCCGCAGCTTCAGCACCTGCTACCGTACGCTTCACGCGTGACGTTGCCGCACACGTGCAAGGCTCGCTTCCGGCTGGCGGGCTGCGCCTTTGCCGGGAGGGAGTCGAACCCTCTGGACCGCTACGAAAGGTTTCAGCTCGTTTTCACGATCGTCCTCCTCTCCTGCTCTCCTGACGCTACCGGAATCCATAACCACAGGCCGTGCAGTGATGAAAGTGGGTTACGCTGCGGTGGCACACATCACTGCTTGGGGTTATGGATTCCGGGCTCGCAGGAAAATCGGCACGGCCGATTTTCCTGCGCCCCGGAATGACGTCGAGGGGAAAGTTGTAAGGCTCTAGCCGCAGGAGAAGATCTCGTCGGTATTGAATTTGCTCGACAGGAGCTCCGGGCCGTCCTTGCGGACGATGAACATGTCCTGGATGTGCCAATGATTGATGTGCGGCTCCATTGCGATGACCATGCCTTGTTCCAGCCGGCGCAGGTTGCCGCGGGCAATGACCGGCTCCTGCTGGTGCCACCAGCAGCCCACGCTGTGGCCGGCGAGCATGGTGGTGTAACGCATCCCCGCAGCTGAAAATCGGTCGGCAACGTAGGCGTAAATTGCATCGCCGGTGTTGCCCGCCCGGCACTGGTCCGCGGACGCGCGATAGATATCCCGTATCACACGGTATTGCCTTTGCTGCTCGGCGGTGGGCTTGCCGATGACGGCGCAGCGGGATTGATGCCCGGGATAACCGGAGAGATAGGCGACATAGTCGTTGCGAACGGCGTCCTGATCCGCAAAGGCAAAATCGCTCTCCCCGGCATAGGCGATCGTGTTGCGCTGAGAATTGAGGATGCCGTGCACGAACTCGCATCCCCGGATGAGGCACTCCGCCACGATTCTCGCATGCACATCGCGCTCGCGCATGCCCGGACGCACGGTGGGCAGCACCGCGGCGTAGGCATCATCCAGGATATCGGCCGCACGTTTGAGCAACGCGATCTCGCCCGGCGTCTTGACCGCGCGCACCTCGTCCATGACAGCGGCGCTGTCGACCATGCGCAGTCTCGGGAGCCGAGCCCGCAGGGTCTCCCAGTCCGCGGCGCTGACGAAGTTGCGCTCGAAGCCGACGACTGCGTCGGCGAGGCCCATATCGGAGATGACGTTTGCAAGCCGTTCGGCGGGTGGCTCGCGATAGGCCTCGTACACGTCAATGACCTCTATCCAGGAGTCGCGCCTGGTAAGTCCCTCAGCGAAGGCGTTGAGCACAATCCGCGGCTCTCCGTGCCGCGGCCAGACCAGAAACGTACCGCGCGGCGAATCCGTCAGGTCGAGGTGCCGCGCCAGCGTTCCGGGGTAGGAGACACCGGAAAGATAGGTGTAATTGACGCCGGCCCGCGAGACGACTGCGGCCATGCCATGCTCGTCCAGCTTGTGGTTGAGCCGATCGAGATTGACCAGAATTTCACGTGATTTTTTCACGTGGTGTTGTCGAGCGGGATGACTTTTCCTGGAATCGTCATCCCGCTCTACCCTTTTGTTTGAGCATGTCCTTTTCGCAAAGCCGGTTCCCACCTTTGATTCATAAAAGGTTACTGGCGGTATCCGCAAGCGCCTCGATCACAGTATCCGCGCGATGAATGCGCGGGTGCGATCGAGTTTGGGCGAAGCCAGTAAACGATCGGGCGGCCCCTCCTCGACAATCTGTCCCGCATCCATGAACACGATCTTGCTCGCGATGTCGCGCGCAAAGGCAAGCTCGTGCGTCACGATGATGGACGTCCTTCCTTTGATCGCCAGCTCGCCGATCACCTTGAGCACCTCGCCGATCAGTTCCGGATCGAGCGCGGAGGTCGGCTCGTCGAACAGCATGATCTTGGGATGCATGATGAGGGAGCGCACGATGGCGGCGCGCTGCTGCTGCCCGCCGGAAAGGCGGGCAGGATAGACATGCGCCTTGTCGCTCAAGTTGACCTTTGCGAGCAGCTCCATGGCCTCCGCGGTCACCTGCGCCAGCTCCCGGCCGAGAACCCCGGTCGGAGCTTCGAGGATGTTGCCCAGCACGGTGAGGTGCGGAAACAGATTGAATTGCTGGAACACCATCCCCAACAGGGTACGAAACCTCGCCACCTCGCGTTGCGACAGAAGCCGACCGTCCTGCTCGACCCCGCGCGGGGTGAGCATGAAGCCATCAACTTCGATCGATCCTTCCTGTATCGGCTCGAGGTGGTTCAGGCAGCGCACCAGCGTGCTCTTGCCCGAGCCCGATGGGCCGATGATGGCAACGGTGGCGCCGTCCTCCACCTCGAGATCGATGCCCCGGAGCACGTCGAGCTTGCCGAACCGCTTCCAGACGCCGGATGCTCGCACCAGCGGTTTGGCCGGCTCTCCAGGCTGCATCAGTCGGTGCCGTGGTGCTGGTGGAAATAGCCGAACTGAGGCAGGCGGCGCGTCGCCAGACGCACGCCGAGCGCTATCATCATCACCATGAGAAAGTACAGCAGCGCGACGAAGCTGTAGACCGGCATGGGCAGGAAGGTCATCGAGACGATGAGGCCGGCCTGGTACATCAGATCAGGCACCGCGATCACCGATACGATGCTGGTCGATTTGAAGCAGGTGACGAACTGATTGAGGATTCCTGGAATCATCCGCATTAACGCCTGCGGAATGACAATGCGCCGCATCAGGCGTTGATAGGTCATCCCCAGCGCCTGGGATGCCTCGATCTGGCCCTTGTCGATCGACTCGATTCCCGCGCGAAACTCCTCCGCCAGATACCCGCTGGACTGCAGCGACAGCGCAATGACGGCGCTGGTCCATGCACTGAATTTGATGCCGAGAATCTCCGGCCAGGCAAAGTGCACCCAGATGAGCTGCACGAGAATGGGCGTGTTGCGGCCGAACTCGACGAACAGCACTGATGGGAACCGCACGATCCGGGCGCGCGACAGCGACCCCAGGCAGGCGATCAACCCGACCACTACGGCGATCAGCATGGCGACGACCGCCAGCTGTATGGTTATCCAGATTCCGTAGCCGATGACGTCGGCATTATCGACGATCAGTCGGTAAAATCGCCCGAACGACACGCAACAGCTCCCCGCATCCGCGGTATGCCGCGTCTATCGACGACGCAGGCTCAATCCTTCTTTGCGAACGGATTGGTTCGCTCCAGATACGCGTCGTAAAGCTGCTTCGCCATCCCGTTGGCGGTGACCCAGCCCGCGAACGAGTTGAGGAACGCCAGCCAATCCGGATCGCCTTGACGTACCGCCCAGCCGTTGGGCGCATTGCCGAAATCGTTATCCGGAAATCCCATCGCGGCCCAGGCGGCGTTTTCCGGCACGTTAAGCCACCAGCGGGCGGTGATGGTCGGGAGCACAGCGGCGTCGGCATCGCCACGCTTGACCCAGTCGATGACCTGCACCGTGCTCGGAACCTTGACCGCGAGGATATGCGCCTTGGGAAAGAAGCGTTGCGCATTGTCATGCTCGCGCGTGCCGAGTTCGGCGATGATGTTGATGTTCGAATTGTTCAGGTCCGCATGCACCCTGATGTTCTTCGGGTTCTTTTTGTCGATGATGATGTTGTCGCCTTTGGCGCCAAACGGAGTGACAAAGGCAATTTCCATGGCGCGCGGGGCGGTATAGACGATGGATGAGGCGAACAGATCGCAGCTACCTTGCTTGAGCGAGAGCACGGCCACGTCCCAACCAACCTCTTCGATTTCCGTTTTCGCCTTCATCCATTTGGTGAGCTCGTTGAGGAGATCGACCATGACCCCGGTCCACTGGCCGGTGCGGGGATCCTTGTAATTGTCGGGTTGCTGCTGAGCGAGGCAGACCTTGATCACCCCGGATTGCTTCACCCGGTCGAGAATCGAGGCACCGAACGCTGCTTGAGAGAGGCCGATGGCCGATGCAGCGACGCCCAGCATTCGAATCCAGCTCCGCAGAGTCATGTCTACCCCTCTGTTCCTTGACGCTTCGCTTCTTGCGCCCGCCATCCGCGCCAAATGTAGATCACGGTAATGCCCACGCGGGCGTCGATCAACCCGCATCGCCTGCTCCGCTGGCTGGCGAAACACGGCGGCGATGCCGATGCCGTGCTGAGCCAGGCCGAGAGCCTCGTGCGCGGCTATCAGGATTCGCCGCAACGCACCGCGATGCTCGCCGCCCTGGCGGACGCGCGTCGAAAGCCATGATTGGCTCGGCTCATTCGACAACTATGGTGGCGGTCATTCCGGCCCAGTCGTGATCGGCGCAACGAGGAGCAAACAAGCCGGGGTTCTGGACGACAAGATAAATGTCGACCGTCTGCTGAGGCTGCAGGAACACCGATGACCGGGTTTCGTTGAACGCGCCAGTGTCTCTGACGATCGCCGACCGGAAAAAATCGGGAGCGGTAAAGTCATGCCCTTCCTTGCCTGCATTGACCAGGTGCAGGCGATACGGCTCGCCGTGACGAAGCGTGAGCTGGTCGGGGACGAACTCGTATTCGGTCATCCTGATCTCGACGCGTTGCGCCTTCGACCAGTCGATCGCGCTGGCCGTGCCAGCTGGGACTGCAATTGAAAAAGTCGCCGTCGCGATCGATGCAATGCCAAGAGCTGAGGCAAGCAGGGCCTTCATCCGCGATGACTCGCGCCCGTCGCGTGGAGGGGCGGATTTCGCCCCGCCCCTCTGCGCCGTCGGCGCTATTTGGTGACTTGGCCGCGGATTTCACCGCCCTTGTTCGCGTTCGTGTGCACGTTGACGTACCATTTGCCGCCGAGCAGGTCGGCAGCCTGAGCATCGGTGAGGGTGGCCGAGCCCTCCAAGGGACTGGTGGGGGGAGTGATCGGAACGGCAACAGGGCCATTCTTTCCCGGCTCGGCCGAGTGAAAATGCGCGGCCGTTGCGGGCCCGGTCAGGTCCGAATAACTGCCCTTCCAGGACAGCTTCTTGCTGGCGGTGTCATAGGTCGCCGTAAGGGTACCGGTGCCCTTGCTGGGGTTCGTCGGCACTTCGCTGGCGGCGTTCATGGCGGCCTTGAGATTCACCACTTCGGCCATCGCGGGCCATGCAAGCGCAATGACCGCGGTGGCTGCCAATCCCGTCAAAGCTGCTGGCAACGTTCTCGGACGCATTGGGTTTCTCCTCTCCACAACAAGTCGGTGCAGGTTCACAAATTCCCCCCGCCTTTTCCGTTTAAGCCGGTTATCGTCGCGGCTTGCGATCCTATCGTTACTGCAATTTTCTGTCATCCACGAAGCGCACCGCAATCGGCACCCCCGCGACCTCGCTGGCCAGCCCCTGGGTGAACGCAAGCGGCGTGCAGCGTTGCAGCGTATCCATGATGGCCTTGAAATAAATGTCGCGGGTCTCGGACGAGGCGGCGCGAGTGGCATATGTGACTCGCGGGGGCGCGATCATCTCGCCGTTGCGTTTGAGCGCAAAGCGCACGGTCATCTCCATGCCGGGGCGAGCCTGTCCCGTTGCCGGCGGCACCCAGCAGCTGCGCAGGGCAGCGAACATGGCGCCCACGGTGTCGAGCGGTTGCCGCGCGTCAGGTTTGTTGGTGTCGGATGGCGGTGCTTGTTCTGCCGCGCTGGAGATCGTCAATCGCAGGTCCTCCCCGAAGGGATAGGTATCGTAGCCGTAGAACCGGTGATGGAAAATTCGGGAGAGCTTCATCGCGCAGGGTTGTCTGTCCAGGTCGCCGCACGCTGCGGCCGGCGAGGCATTGGGCAGGCCCACAACCGCCGCTATCGCAGCCGGGAGCAGAAACGTGTAGAGGGTGCGCAGCGTCATCGCCAAGCGCTTAAACCAAGCGCGAGAGAGGGTTTTATGCGTCGCATAAGGTTGATGCTCGTACTGGCGGGCGTGGCGGGTCTCGGTTTTGCTGCCCGCAGCCAGCCCGCAAATCCGCCGCAGACGCCGGCGCCGCCATCTGCGCCCGCCCAGGAGCTGCCGAAGAGCTATGTGCCCGACCTCGGCGACTTCATGGGAAGGATTCAGGTCAATCATGCAAAGCTGTGGCTCGCGGGGGAAGCGCGCAACTGGGAGCTTGCGGACTATCAGTTGACCGAGCTGAAGGAAGTGTTTTCCGACGTGCAGGACTTTGTTCCGCGCTATCAGAACATTCCTGTGGGCGACATGATCGACGCAATCATCACCGGGACAATGGCGGATCTGGACAAGGCCATCTCGGCGCGCGATTTCAACGCGTTCTCCGCCGCGTTTGAGGAGCTGACGACTGCCTGCAACTCGTGCCATCAGGCTGCCAACCGACCGTTCATCAGGATCCGACGGCCGGCGCAATCGAACTTCAGCAACCAAGATTTCGCTCCAACCAAGTAAGCTAGCGCGGTTTCCCGGTCATGTCATCGTCCGCGTATGCGGACGATCCAGTAATCAGGGAAGGTTGAAGTTGGCATGGTTGCCTCACCCTGCTGCGCCGGGATTATCACAAAGCCCGCGCATGACGTTAGTGCCCGCCGCGATAGATCGGCGCGGGCTGGGCAAAGAAGCTTGCCAGAATGTGATAGCAGATGGCGTAATTCTTCTGCTGGAACGAAGCGTGGGCGATCCCGGGCATGACGGCGAACTGCTTGTCCGGGTTGGGAAGCTTCTCGAAGAATTTGAGGAGATCCTGCAAGCTGGCGATGCCGTCGAACTCGCCGCGCATGATGAGGGTCGGCACGGTGATCTTTTCCGGGTCGCAGACCGGCAGGTTCGCGCACATGTCCACGTAGGTCCCGGTGGGGACCGAATTGTCAAGCTTGAGGATTGCATCGGCGAAAGCCTCGATGACCGCATCGTCCGCGGTACCGGGGTGATCACGCTCGAAGATGGAGCGCACGAATTTGCGATCGATCGGGCGGCGATTGTCGGCGCGGAACTCGGGCAGGCGCTTTTTTCGCTCCGCCAGCGTCGGAGAGCCCTCGCCGGTCCACACCATCGCGTCAAGCGCGAGCCTTGCGACCATTTCCGGGTGGCGTTGCGCAAAGAGCGCCGCACGCAGCGCGCCTGATGAAATTCCATACACCATGAGCGGTTGCGCGCCCCGCAGCTTCTGGATCGCACGTGCGGCCGCGAAGCAGTCGTCGGCGCCCATGGCAATCGGCGCATTGTTGTTGCGGTCCTTGGTGGAGCGGCCATAGCCTTCCATGTCGACGCACCAAGTGTCGTATCCGCGCGCCGCGAAGAAATCCATCACCGAGGAATCCGGCCGCCCCGGCACATGCAGGTCGAATGTGGGCTGCGAAGCCATGGACGAGCCGTGCACGAACAGGAGGCGGCCAGCGGGTCCGGAGGGATCCCCGGCATGCTTGTTCCAAAGGAAGAGCTTCGCGCCATAATCCTTTTGCGCCCAATGCTCGGTGCCGACGATGCGCAGCGGCTTGTTCATCCAGCTCCCTCACTCGCTCTTGATCGCGTTCGCTCTGATGATCTTCGCCCACTTGTCGATCTCGGAGCCTACGTGAGTACCGAATTGCTCCGGGGTCATTGCCATCGGCTCGGCCCCTTGCCCCTCCCAGGCAGCCCTTACGTCCGGCCGCAAAAGGATATTGTTCATCGCATGATTCAACCGCTCGACGATCGGCTGCGGCGTTCCTGCCGGGGCCATCACGCCGATCCACACGCTCGCCTCGTAGCCGGGGATGCCTGCCTCCGAAAGCGTCGGCACATCGGGAAGAATCGGCGAGCGCGTCTTGCCCGTCGTCCCCAACGCCTTGACCCGCCCGGCCTGGACCATCTGCGCCATTGTCGGGATCGAATCGAACATCATCTGGACCTGTCCGCTGATGATGTCGTTGCGCGCGCCCGCGCTGCCCTTGTAGGGCACATGCTGGATGTCGGTGCCCGTGAGGTTTTTGAACAGCTCTCCCGCCATGTGATAGTTGGAGCCAACTCCGGAGGAGGCATAATTGAGCACGCCCGGCTTTGACTTGGCGAGCGCGATGAATTCCTTGACGTTGCTCACCGGCACCGAGGGGTGCACCACCATCACCAGCTCGGACGTGAGCAGCGAGCCTACCGGCACGAAGTCGCGCAACAGCTTGAATGATTTGTTTGGCACCAGCGTCTCGGTCGTGGTCTGCGTCGCGGAGACCATCAGCAGCGTATAGCCGTCGGGCGGAGATTTTGCCGCGGCCTCGCTGCCGATGATGGTGCCGGCCCCCGGCCGGTTCTCCAGCACGAACGGCTCACCGAGGCTCTTGCGCAACTCCTCCGAGATCGCACGGGTAAAGACGTCCGTCGGTCCTCCCGCTCCGAACGGCACGATGATTCTGACCGGGCGCGACGGATAGTCGTCGGCGAACACCGGCAGAGCGAACCACAAAGATGAGACGGCGAGCAGCAGGCTCAGCGCGAGCAATGCGCTCTGCCTGCTTCCTCTCGCCGTTCGCCGGGAGTCCGGGACACGCAAGCTCAGTACCGGTACTCGTCGAGCTTGAGCAAGGGGAAGGCGCTGAGCACGTGCGGCATGGTGGTCGGCGCGGCGGCATGCAGATACGAGCGGTCGAGCTCGGCAAGGCTCGCCACCCCAAGCAAGCCGAGACAGCGCTCGACCTCGTCTTCCAGGAGCTCGAGCATGCGCACCACCCCGGCCTGGCCGGCCGCCGCAAGCGCGAAGCATTGCATGCGTCCCATGCCGATGAGATCGGCTCCCGCCGCGATCGCCTTGACGACGTCCGTGCCGCGGCAGAACGAGCCGTCGACCATGATCTTCGCGCGCCCGGCGACTGCATCGACCACCTCCGGCAGCACCTCAATCGAGCCGCGGCCATGATCGAGCTGGCGGCCGCCATGATTGGAGACGTAGATCCACTCCACCCCATGGTCGACCGCGACCCGGGCATCTTCCGCTGTCGCAATGCCCTTGATCGCGAGCGGGATGTTGAAGCGATGCTTGATCCGCTTCACCGTGGTCCAATCAAGCCCGGCCTGGAAGGCGCGGCCCTGCACGCGGCGACGGCCGGCGGTGACGAACCGCTTGGCGATGTCGCGCTCGCGCCGGCTGTAGTGCGCGACGTCAACGGTGAGGCAGAAGCCGGCGTAGCCGTGAGCAATGGCGCGCTCGACGTGATCGTCAACCCAGTCCGCGTCGCCGCGCACATAGAGCTGATAGAGCCGCAACGCATCGGGGGAAGCTGCGGCAAGACCCTCGAGGCCGGGGTCGCACACGGAGCTCAGCATGTGCGCCACCCCGAACTCCTTCACCGCACGCACCACGGATTCGGCGCCGAGCGCATGAAAGCTCTCCAACGAGCCGACCGGAGCAAGCACTACGGGAAGCCGAAGCTTGCGCCCGAAATGGGTGACCGAGCAGTCCACCTTGCTCACGTCGCGCAGCACGCGCGGGCGGAATGCGAGCGAGTTCGAGCGCCATGCGGTTGCGCCGCAAAGTGGCCTCAGAATCGGCGCCGCCGACAATATAGTCCCAGTCGTTCTGGTTGAGGTTTTGCCGCGCCTTGGCGATGATCTCGTGCAGATTGAGGAAGTCGCTGGGGTCGGCGGGGGTGTCGTGAAGGATAGTCTGCCGGGACGCACGTTCTTGCATGGGATAGGCCGATATCGGAGTTTTCAAGATGGGGCGGACATATGCTCATTCCCGGGATCGCGCGTCAACCAGCGGCTATGCCGGATCTCTAACGGGTAAATCCTCATGACCACTGCGACCTCGGCTCCTGTCAGCATCGTCCGATCTCGCAGGCGAGATCTCGCCGTCTGGCCACGCCGCACCATGAGCGATGATGGACGAGTTGACGGTGGGTTACGCCGTCCAAGTCGCTGCAAAAATCGGCTGCCAGCAGCCGATCGTTACAGCTAACCCACCATCTACGGTGCTGTTGCAGGCGCTGCGGGCGGGATCGCCCAGGGTCGCCGCGTGCGGTCCGTCGCTTTGAACGCTGCAATCGCGGAGGCATGACTGCGCGTCAGATCGATGTCTTCCCATCCGTTCAGCAGGCGCATCCGGCGCACCGGATCGATGGAGAAACGAAGAGTCTCGCCGCCAAAGGCGATCGTCTGGGTCTCAAGCTCAACCGTCACCGGCAGAGATGGTCGTGCGTGCAGTGCGGCCATGAGCGCGGCAGTCTCCTGGTCCGGAACCACAGCCGTGAGCAAGCCGTTCTGGACCGCATTCCCGGCAAAGATGTCGCCGAACGACGGCGCGATGACGCAGCGGATGCCCCAGCCCATCAGGGCATAGACGGCGGCTTCACGCGAGGAGCCGCACGCGAAGTTGCGCCCGCCCACAAGCATGCGGGCCTCGCGCCAAGCCGGGCAATTGAGCGGGAAGTCGGGCCGTTCATGACCTTGCGCATCGAAACGCAAGTCGTGCAGCAGGAATTTTCCATATCCCGCCGCGCGCGGCAATTTAAGAAAGCGCACCGGGATCAGCTGATCCGTGTTCAGGTTGACGATGTCGATCGGGCAGGCCGTGGCGGTGAGTTTGGTGAACTTTTCCATTTATCAGCCCTGCTTCGCTCGTCCGGCGAGAAGCGGCCGCACGTCGGCAAGATGGCCGCTCACTGCCGCGGCAGCGACCATGGCCGGCGACATCAGATGGGTGCGCGCACCCGGCCCCTGGCGACCGCGAAAATTTCGGTTTGTGGTCGAGGCGCAGCGCTCTCCCGCCGCCACCACGTCGCCGTTCATCCCGGCGCACATGGAGCAGCCGGAGGCGGCCCATTCCAGCCCCGCTGCAAGGAAGATACGGTCGAGACCCTCCTCCTCGGCCTGACGCTTGACCTGGCTCGAGCCTGGCGAAACCAGGCCCGGCACTTTGCTGACACGGCCCGCGAGCACCGCTGCCGCCGCGCGCAGATCCTCGATGCGCGCATTGGTGCATGAACCGATGAACACGCGGTCGATGGCGATGTCGGTCAGTTTCTTGCCCGGCGCGATCCCCATGTAGTCGAGCGCTCCCCGCAGGTAGCTGGCACGGGGCTCGTCCGCTGCGGAGGCGGGATCAGGCACACGGCCATCGATCGGCAGCGCATCCTCAGGGCTCGTCCCCCAGGTCACGAACGGCACGATCTCGGAAGCATCGAGATCCACATCGCGCTCGAAGCGTGCATCGTCATCGGTCGTCAGCTGCGACCAGTCCTCGATCGCGCGTTCGAGCACCGCGCCCTGCGGCGCGCAGGGACGCCCCTTGAGATATTGAAACGTCGTCTCATCGGGAGCGATCATTCCGCAACGCGCTCCTGCCTCGATGGCCATGTTGCAGAGCGTCAGGCGTCCATCCATCGAGAGCGAGCGGATGGCAGGCCCGGCGAATTCGATGGCATGCCCGGTGGCGCCGTCCGCGCCTATGCGCGCAATGACCGCGAGGATGATGTCCTTGGCGCTCACGCCCAGCCCCGGCCGGCCAGCCACGCCGATCCGCATCCGTTTCGGCTTACGCTGCCAGATCGTCTGCGTCATCAGCACATGCGCCACTTCCGACGCACCGATCCCGAACGCCAAGGCCCCCAGCGCTCCGTGGGTGGAGGTGTGGCTGTCGCCACAGACGATCAACAGACCTGGCAGGGTGAGGCCCTGCTCGGGACCAACCACATGCACGATCCCCTGGCGCGGATCGCGGAGTCCGAACAGGCTGATGTGGTGCTTGGCGCAATTCTGCTCGAGCGTGCGCACCATGCCCGCAGATTCCGGGTTGCCGGTGCTCGCGGGTGATGGCCGCGTGGGCACGTAATGGTCCGCAACCGCAAAGGTGAGGCTGGGCTCGGCCACCGCTTCGCGCCGCTCATCGAGCCGGGTGAACGCGTGGAACGAGCCTTCGTGCACGTAATGGCGATCGACCCACAGCAGCGCTTCGCCATTGTCGCTGCGCACGATCTCGTGCGCTGCCCACACCTTGTCGAACAAGGTCCGAGGCTCAGTCATCGCGGCCTCATGCCGGCTCCGGGACAAGCTCCTCGGCGAGCGCTTTGCGCACCGCAGTCCGCTCGGACATGCGTTGCCGGTGCGCAGCGACCTTCGGGAACCGAGCCGGATCTACGCCGTCACTCTCCAGCCACTGCGCGAGCGTGAACAGGTAGGGGTCGCTGATGGTGTACGTCGCCCCTATCACCCAGGGCCCCTTGAGCATGTGCTGCTCGATCAGAGCAAAACAGGCGGCTACCGATTCCGGCACCTTGCGTTGCATGGCCACGATTGCGGCCGGATCGTCCACCCAGCGGTGGCCGCGCATGCGGTGCGCGTGGGCCACGTGCACGGTCGAGCACAGGTAGCTGTTGAAGGCCTGCACCTCAGCAAATGCGAAGGCGTCCTCGAGGGGAGCAAGCTTTGCCGCCGGAAAGCTCTGTGCGATGAATGCGAGCATGGCCGGCGTTTCGGTCAGGATGCCGCGCGGGGTCACAAGCGAAGGCACGCGCGCCTTGGGATTCACCTTGAGATAGGCCGGCTCGCGCTGCTCGGTCTTGCCGAAATCGACAAGCTTCAACGCATAGGTCGCGGCCGCCTCGACCAGCGCGATATGCGACGCGAGCGAGCAGGTGTTGGGAGCGTAGTAGAGCGTGAGCATGGCACTCTCCCCGTGGGAGTCGGCCGACCCTTGTTTTCGACGCCAATGGGGCTGGCCCGACCAATTAGATTGAGCTTATCATAAGAGCAGAGCGCTTTCCGACCAAGCTGGTCGTCATGGCCGGGATTGTGCTGGCAGCTGCCATGACGTGGATGCGCGGGTCAACGGGGTCTCCGCCGACTTTGTCGGCGGGGTGCCCGTCCCGCGCATGACGGAAAAAATAGCTCACGGAGGCGGCAATGAACGTCACCGGAATGCTGTACGGCGCGCGCATGCTGGCGCATGTCGATTTTCCCACCTCGGAAGTCCTGGGCCCGGGTGCGACCGAAGATCAGATCCAGGACCTCATCGACCGTCACAAGCTCATTTTCATCAAACCGCTGTTCAAAGGCGGCGTCGGCAAGAAGGGCAAGTCCGGCCTAATCGGCAAGGCATCTGATTTGCGGACCGCCCTTGCCGAGAAGGAGCGGCTCTATTTCGTCGAGCATCGCCATGGCAACGCGGTCGCCAAGGCGAACGGCGTGACCTTCGAGGGCGGCGTGCCTGCGCAGCACGAGGTCTATTTCGCAATCACCGACTCGACCGAGTTCCGCGCGCCCGCCATGACGCTGACCCATGTGGGCGGTGTCGATATCGAGGAGCTCGACAAGGGACAGGTGGCGCAAGTGCCGTTCGAGGCATTGACCGGGCTCAAAGCGTTCGTCGTTGCCAACGCGCTGAGCGACATCGGCGCACCGAAGGAGATCATCTCGCCGCTGGTGCAGCATCTGCCGAAACTGTGGGAGCTCGTGCACCATTACGGCATGACCACGCTCGAGCTCAATCCGATCCGCATGCGGCCGGGTCGTGAGGGCCGCCTCACTCCGGTCGCTTGCGACTTCAAGTGCGGCTTCGATCGCGACGATCCGCGCTGGCAGCGCCTCGCGCTTCCCGATCACCTCTTTACCGCCGACACCTCCGAGTTCGAGCACGAGGTCAATCAGCTGCGCACGCACCAGGGCCAGTCCGACGTGTTCGTCATCAATCCGCAGGGCACGATCCTCGCGCCGACATTCGGCGGCGGGGCGAACTCGCTGGTGACGGAAGTGCTCGGTGAGGCCGCGATCATCTCATCGGACTTCGGCGGCAATCCGCCCTACGAGAAGATGAAGGAGGTCGCGCGCATCTGTTACAAGCACTGGCTCAAGCAGGCCAACGTTCTGTTCATCATCGGCGGCAAATCAAACAACACCGACATCTACGAGACCTTCCGCGCCATGGGAGATGCGCTGCGCGAGCATTTCAGTCGTCACGGCCCATCGCCGCTCTATGTCGTGGTCGGGCGCGGCGGCCCGAACCTGGTGCGCGGGATGGGGGCGCTGGCCGAGACCTGCAACTCGCTCAATGTGCCCTACCGTTTCTTCGGCTTCGACAGCGCCATCTCGGAAGTCGTCAACTATGCCAAGACTATCGACGCCTGGATGCGGGCCGGCGGCCGCAACGTCATCGCCGCCCATCTGGGCATCCAGAAGACAGCGTAGACAGAACGTTTCGGTTGTTGGTGAGCCATGGTCGTGCAGCGCTCGCGTTGTTCCTCCCCTCCCC
>CAWJDY010000050.1:0-32067 GCA_963841705.1 uncultured Alphaproteobacteria bacterium | reverse complement strand
GGGGGAGGGGAGCACACGGAGCATGCTGCACGGCTTGTGCATCAACTTCATCGGAACGCGCTGTAACGACTGCCAACGCGTTCGCTTCGGCACGATAGTGCAAGAGATGATGCTCGAGCGAGCAGCAAACGCACAGCGCGAGGCTGGCCCAGACCGCCGCACTGAAATAAAGCGACATCCAGGCAATCTCGTCCTTCCACGCAGCAAGGTCGTGGGTCACAACCCAGCGCGTGCTCGCGTCACGGAGACCCTCAAGAGGCCTCAGCGGCTTGCTGCCGCCGGCAACCCCGGCCCGCCATCGAGTCAGGTACATCGGGATGTCGATGCTCACGAGAAATGCCAGATAGCTTGCAATCCCGATGATCGCGATGGCGAGGACCACGCGAACCGGACCATCAAACTCCGGCAGCAACCGGCAAAGGCCAATCCCAGCTATGAAGAAGGCAACAGCCCAGATCGAATTTTCGATGGCGTTGCCCAAACAGTTGGTGGTCAGCACCGCATACCATGAGAAGCCTTCCGCGATCAGGATCAACGGCACGATCACCCACGCGGCGTTCAAGGTGGTGTCCGCTCCCGTCATCGTGCCCAGTTGGTGCAGGATGATCATCCACTGCGCCGCGAAGCAGATCTCAGCCACGGTTGCTACCGAGCGTCCGACGACAACGCTCGACAGCCACGTGTCGAACAAGCAGATCCGCTGAACGTCCGCGCGCGGAAGGCACGACCTGAATGCGCAGCCAAAAACATATGCGGCACAGAGCAGGAGCATGAGCTCGACGCTGGACGGGCTGGCGAGACTGCCAGTCGGCGGTTCCTGAAGCCGGCGGTACAGCAAGAACCAAACCGCGATATTTGCGCCGCTCACCAGGGTCAACAGACCCCACCACCAGGCCAGGGGATTTGACCAGGCCAGGGAACCTGACCGCGCCGGCCATTCCAAACTCATGGGTTGCTCCGCGTGTAACCGAACTGACACTTGATCGTAGCAATTCTGTCACAAATCGCCAGTCCACGAGAAAAAAAGTGTGTGCGGCGGCTTGCGGGGGGGAGAGCGGGGCTGGCTGAGCGTGCGGTCCTGTCAAGGACGATGGCCGCTACTGTGCAGGTTCCCGCACAGTGAGATCTTGGGGTTGGGCGTTGGCTGCCTTACGCAAACGACATTTCGCCTACTAACGGCAGTTATGGAATGCGCGGCAGCCGCTCGATCATTCCGTCTTGATGTTGGCCGCGCGGATCACCTTGCCCCACGTCTCGGTCTCCTCAGCGATGAATTTGCCGAACTCTCCAGGCGAGAGGGCGAATGTCGCGTCGCCAAGGTCGGCCAGCCGCGCCTTCAGCTTGGGATCGGCAAGGCCCGCATTGATCGCTTTGCTGATCTTGTCGATGACATCGGCCGGCGTGCCCCTTGGCGCGACCACGCCGTACCATGCGTAGGTCTCGAAGCCGGGGAGAGACTCGCCAACGGTCGCAACGTCCGGCAGCGCCTGCAAGCGCGTTGCGCCAGTGACGGCAAGCGCCCGCAGCTTGCTTGCCGGGATTGGCTTTGGCGTAGGCGATGAGCTCGGGCACGGTTTTAGCCGGAAAGGACGGAGTGATCACCACGACGTGGGGGCTGCGGGCGACTCCCCCAACCGGGACGGTGTCGCGGATGAAATCGAATTTGAGATTGCCGTAGAGCGTCGCGTTACTGGCGTTCGGAAGACCAGCGAGCAGCAGCGTGTAGCCATCGGGCGGCGCACGCACGACCATCTCGGCGGCAATGTTCGTGCCCGCGCCCGGCCGGTTCTCGATGATGAACGGCTTACCAAGCCGCTGCGAAAGCCATTGGCCGATCACACGCCCGACGATGTCGTTCCCGCCGCCGGGGGCGAAGCCGACGACCAACGCGACCGGCCGCGACGGATAGGCTTGCGCCCAAGTAGCGCGGGCGAGGGCCGGCAGCGCGGCAGCGCCGGCGGCCAGATGCAAGAATGTGCGGCGGGGAAGTTTCATGGCGTACCTTGTGGCGCGCTGCGGACCCTCGGCACAACACAGCTCCCATAGGGCAGGGTGTGCCCTCGGCCTGAGGGGAAGCCCATGAGGCGGCGAAGGCACGTGGGTATTTCCTTGGGCAGAGCGAACATCGATCAGAAAGCTTGGCTTCTTTCGGCACGCCGTCATCCACCGACGGGATGGCGGCGGGCAAGGGTCAAACCCGCGTCGCTGTGATGAGAGTGCTCACCTGCGGCTCATTCTCAATTCCCCAGAGGAGACGCAGAAGATTGTCGACCCGATCAGCGCGCAAGTGCTTTTGCGCCATCAGGCGAAACTTCTCTTCCATTTCAGCATCCGTCATCGGATTGTTGAAGTGCCCGCGGTGATATTCGACGCGGACAGTCTCGCGCGCGCCCGATGTCAGTACAACCTCCATTTCGCACAGATTGAATTCATGCTCGGTCCTATCGGCTTCGTCCGACGGCAGGCATTTCACGCGGCTCACGAGGTCCAGCAGGCGCGAGTTGTGCAGATAGGGATCCTCGTAGTACTCAGGCTCGATTTTACCGTAGATGAGCACGAGGCCCGCCGCGTATGGGATGCTGTGATCGGCAGTCTCGTGAGTCTGCGGCCGCCACTTGTCCGGTCCATCGGCCATGATCTTGATCGCGGAGCGCGAGACGTGAATGTTGACCTCCGCGATATCGTCCGGGGTGTTGAAAAATGAGCGCGCTTCCACGGCGGCTTGCGCGACGGTTTGGGAGAACTGACCAAGCGGAAAACGTTTGGTGAAGACGCGTCGGATGCCGAACGGCTCCCCAAGCTGCGGCGGCGCGACCGGCTTGCGGCCCATCACCTTGAAGAAGCCATAGCGCCCCTCGAAGACATCGTTCGGGCCTGTCATCCCGTTTTGTGCAAGCTGCACTGAGAAGATGGCCTTGCGGCAGGCATCAGCCGCGGCGAAAGCCTTCCAGTTCGACAGCGTATCGGCGCGGCCCTGGCGCGTTGCGGTGTTGCCGCCGACCGTGATCCCGATCGCGTGCACCATCTCATTTGCCGTCAGTCCCATCAGGCGACCGGCGCCAACGACGGCTGCAATGCCGGTAATCGTCGAGTGGTCGATGCCGTTGCCGAGATAGTCAAACACATCCGCTATCTTGCAGAACACCTCGTATGCGAGCACCGTGGCGGTGATGAGATCGCGGCCGTTGCGCCCAGTCAGCTCGGACGAGGTCAGCAACGCCGCTATGGTATCGCTCGGGTGGCCGGCGCCATGAGAAAGACTGACGAAGGCGTCGTTGAAATCGAGATATCGGATCATCACGCCGTTGGCGAAAACCGCCAGATCGGGGCTCGTCCTGATGCCGCTGAGCAAGACCGTCGCGCCCTCACTTGCGCTGACGTCGCTCGCGAGCTTGATCGCGATCTTGCTCGGTCCCGCCGTGAAGCCGCCGAACGCGCAGCCGAACGTATCGAGAATGGCGCGCTTCGCGATCCGTATAACATCTCCCGGGAGGTCCTCGTATCTCAGGCCGGTCGCATAGCGGGCAAGCGTCTGGCCTACTGAAAGCTGATCGCTCCCGACCGTCGAGGAGGCTCGACCGCTCGCTTCCTGCGCCATGGCCGGCAATGTTGACGTACCCGCCACCAAGCCGGCGACGGTCATCTGTCCCAGGAAACCACGGCGCTCGATGCTCAACGAGCCCTTTAGTGCCGGACTTGTCATCCACGTCTCCTCGCAATGGACATTCAGGGGGGCCCCCTACCTGGTGCACCGTCTCCGCGCAATCCTAGGCTGCGTGATCTCTATTCGGCAAGTTGCATGCGAGCAGAGCGTGCCGACAGCATGCCATGCGATACCTGCAATCTACCCATGGAGATCACACGTGGATACCGGCGATCCGATGAGCTACCGAGCGAGCCTCGCAACGATCTCGTAGGGTGGGCAAAGGCGCGCCCCTCCGAAAGCTCAAGCCAGGGCGTATTTCGCGCGCCGTGCACACCCTACGGATCAACGCGAGCTGAAGACATGTCGCAGGTCGCGTTTGTTTGTAGGGTGGGTTAGCGGTGCTGGTCGGCTGCTCGCAGCCGACTTGCGCCGCGTAACCCACCACCCGCGCACCTACGGCAGAATGGTGGGTTACGCCGTACAAGTCGGCTGCTGGCCGACGTGTGCGGCTAACCCACCCTACGGGCCCGAACGCCTAGCGCGAGGGCAACTGCGACACGGCCAGGATCGCGCGCTCAATTTCGGCCTGGATCCTGGGATTCTTGTCAATGGCCATATGATAAACGCCGATGTCGCCGCCGAGATTGATGTTCGTCAGCTTGCCATGATAATCGGAATCGGCGGTTACGGGCGCGCCCCAGCCCGGTGAGTTGTAGTAGTTGATGGCCCGCACCACGTTGCCCGGGATCGGGTCCTGCATAGCTGGCGCGAGCGTGACCAGAAGGTCGACGGGAATGTTTTCCCGCTGGAGCAAGCGAGCCATATCGATGACGTTATTGGCGCCCTGGGAGTGACCGACCAAGACCAGCGGACCGCTCTTGCCGGAGGCATGTTCTTTGATGATGTTTGAAACCGTCGTCCTCCAGGCCAGATGTCCAACGGTCTCGGCTTTGATGCCCTTGCTCCTGAGCTCGGCGGTGAGGCTGTCGAGGCCGGTGGAGAATACGCCAAACCAGCCGCGCAGGAGATAGACCCGGGTCTCAGCCTTGGTAGCGCTGCTCCAGAGCAGCGCAAAGGCGATGCAGAGGATGCCCAGCATCCCCTCCGCTTTCCGACCGCGTTGATGACGCAGGCGCATTGCTGGAGCTCCCCCCATTCTTCTTCTGTTGGTGCCCGACCATCATGTCCGCGTGCCGACATTGTCTACCGGATGGGAGTATTTTTGCGCAGTTGTGGCATAATTGCCACATGCGTGGCGCGCGGTCCTTGAGCTTCCTGACGCCATGGCGTGCGTACGATCGAGCCCATAGCTTCTCCATCCAGCGGATTACCGATGTCGCTCGTGCTCCTGCTGCTGCTGATCGCGGTCGGCATTTGCCTGGTGCCGATCTGGCTTTTGCCGCGCCGGAACTTGCAGCGAGCGCGCGAGTATCTCATCACATCCCAGCCCACTCCGCCCGATGTGGTGCGGAATTCTTGCGTCGCCTATCCGTTGCGCATCGCCGCCTTCGGCCCGTTGTTTGTCTGGGGAGCAAGCGGCGATCTTTGGCCTGCAATCATCAGCGCGGCATGCTTTGGATCGGGAGTGTATCTGATCTACGCCCTGCGCTGTCCGCTGCTTGCATTTCTGGATAGTGCATTGGATGGCAACGCATCGATGACGGTGCCTGCGTTCATCGCCAAGTGGCATGGCAATGATGGTCGAGTGCGGCTGCTGACAGCGGGTCTTACGCTTGCCGCCCTCACCGGCCTGATCACTGCCGAGGCGTTCGCAACGGCGACCCTGGCGGGTCCGGTCATGATGGAAAGCGCACGCTCCGTATATCTCCTGGCCAGCGGCATGCTGGTCTTGACGGTGCTGTACACGGTTTTCGCCGGCAACTCGGGCGTCATGCACTCGGTTCAGCTGCAAGCCGGCATCATCTATCTGGCTCTGTTCGGATCGACCGCTCTTCTGTTGTATTTCCTCGTTTCGGATGTAACCGCGATGCCGCCGCACGGCAGCTTTGCAATCTTATTCATTGCCGCTGCCTGTGTCCTCATTCTGTTTTATCGACGCTTCAAATACGTTGACAACACCCCGATCGGCAAAACGAACGGGCCCAGTGTCAACGTTGGCGTCCGACCATCATTGGTTTCTCGCCTGCTCCGCAGGCTGGAGAAAGCCCTCGATACGTTCATATCCGTGTTCGTGATATTGGCGATCGTTCTCATCCTAATGGAATTTTCCTTTTTCGGTATCACGGCAATGGCGCGCGATAGTATCGTCGCCTTGCAGACGGGAACGGGCCTTGGCGGTACGGCGCTGCTGACCGTCGTGCTCGTGCCATTACTCTATCCCATTGTTGATGCTGTAACCTGGCAAAGGCTTGCGGCAGTTGCGAAGGACACCGGCTCCGAGCCGGACCTGCGTTCTGCGACGCTGGCCAGAATCTTCAATTGGCTTGCCCCGGAGGTCATGCTGTTATTGCTGCTGATGTGCATGTTTGGTGCCATTGCGGCGGTGGCGACCGAAACACCAGCGGATCGCGACGTCTTACAGATGTTCATTCGCCAGCTGGCCTTGGATGACAGTCTGCCTGCCAGTCTTGCCATATCCTTGCTGTTTGTCGGGATCTTTGCCATGGCATTGTCGGCAATGAGCTCCATGTTCTCGGCAAGCCTGTGGGTTTTGCGTTACGACATGTTGCCGGCGCTTTGGCCGGAGCGGATAAAGCCAGGCGATGAAGCGATCGCAAGGCGGCACACCATTCTCGTAGGGTGCGGATTCTGTATCGCCGCAGTCCTCCTGGTGGCCGTTGCCGATACGCTCCTTGGGATGAGTTTTACGAGCGGCACCTTCCTTGCCGTCCTATTTGCCTGCTGGTGTGCCCAGCTTTCATTTGTGTCTTTGGTATTAGCGCCGATCGCTCCAAGCGGCAGAGGCCTGGGAGCGGTCAGCGCTCCCTGGGCTCTTGTTATTATCGGCGTCGCTGCTGCCAGCGGGATCGCAGCCGTGATCGTCTATCTGGCGACTGGAGCCGAGCCGTGGCTGTGGGCCGCGGTTCCTGCCTGTCTGGGATCAGGACTTGTGCTCTTCGCCGTCGCTCGGCTCTGCCGCGGGCAGACCGCAGGCGGATGAGGTGACTGTTTGCTGCAGTGCGCGCGTCTGTTTTAAACCTTGGCGACGCCGATCCTGCGGTAGCTGGTTACTGCGAATGGGTCCGCTTCCTTCGGTTCGATGAGGACAAGATTTCCCCGCCTCCAGTACCAGCGACGACGCGGTTTACTACCGCTCAATCCCGTTGCGACCCCGCACAGGCACCATGCCTGCTTGGCCGGTCGTGCTGGGTTCTGACGTGCTGACACCCGGACCTGTAGCGACCAAAGGGGAGTTCCTGTGCAGCGTGAAGGCGATTACAGCCATTACAACAACCATCGCTGCCACGATGCCGATGATATCGCCGTTACCCCACTCGCGAGCGGGTCGTCGCCTCGGCTCATCACTGTCGCAGTTGCTCATGGCGGCCCTCCTCGTGCAACTCCATGACGACGTAATGGCTCAGCCCTCCTCGAGCACGCTCGTCAGGTGCCCGCATCTGGGACGCTCATATGCGAGCAGTCCCGGCACCCCTAATGTCGGCGCAATACTCACTATCTCCAACATCGCGATCTGGCACTTCGCGCAGGACAGCGGATGCGCACGGTTGCTTCGCTGAAAGTGCGCTTCGGCGACCGGGACGTTGCCGTACGTCCGCATCCAGACACAACGCGTTACCGTCCCTTTTGGTTCGCCCGCTGCGCTCGGTTGTTTAAACAAAGTTCGGGTGCTGCATGGAACTTTAGCCCGTAAGGTTGGGTTTTATATCACCATGCCTGACTTTCCGATCGATCCGGAACTGCGCATACGCGTGAACCCGCCAGGCGTACTGCGCCGCACTACCGAGGCGATGGCCTTCATTCGAAAGATGACCCTGGGTTGCGCTGGGCGCGCATGGCTGGAGGTGCAGCAGAGCTTTGAGGATGCCTGGGACGAGTGGAGTGCGATGGAAGCCGTCGTCAAACTGGAGATCTTGCTCGAGGCTGAAGGCCTGCTGATCGAAAACAAACCGGATCCCTCTTCTACCTCTTCTCTGCAATATCGAGCGCGCGCCGCGTAAATGGAAACGCGCATGACCGCACGTAGCCATTCAGCCCGGATCTGTACCGAAAGTCGGCCTTCAAAAATCTGCAAATAAGCTCGCATGCGTATCGCACAAATAGCTCCTTTGACCGAAGCCATTCCTCCCAAGCTCTACGGAGGGACCGAGCGCGTCATTTCGTGGTTGACGGAGGAGCTGGTCGCTTTGGGGCATGAAGTGGTCTTGTTTGCAAGCGGCGACTCGCGCACCTCGGCTAAGCTGCAAGCATGCTGGCCGAAGGCATTGCGTCTGGACGGCTCCGTTCTCGACCCGAATGCCTTGCACATGGCCATGTTGGAGCAAGTTCACCGGCAGGCGCAGGATTTCGATTTCATGCACTTCCATCTGGATTATTACCCTTTCTCACTATTTTCCCGACAAGCGACACCATTTGTCACCACTCTCCATGGTCAACTCGACCTGCCGGAACATCGGGTGGTCTTCGCGACTTTTCCTTCCATCCCCGTGATCTCGATCTCCGACGCCCAGAGACGGCCGGTGCCCGACGCCGGATGGATCCGTACCATCCATCACGGCATGCCAGAGCGCCTTCTGATGCCGCAGCCGGTTAGGCCGGCTTACTTTGCCTTCCTCGGACGCATTTCGCCGGAAAAGGGTGTTGACCAAGCCATCCGCATAGCCAAGGGGCGTGGGGTGCCGTTGAAGATCGCGGCCAAGATTGATGCCGTCGACCGCGACTATTTCGAATCTAAAATCCGCAAGCTCCTGGCCCCGCCCGACGTGGAATATATCGGGGAGATCAGCGATCGCGAAAAATCGAGCTTTCTCAGCGGTGCCATTGCACTGCTTGCGCCGATCGCCTGGCCCGAGCCGTTCGGATTGGTATTGATTGAAGCAATGGCCTGCGGAACGCCTGTCGTCGGGTTCAACAGGGGTTCTGTCCCCGAAATCATCGAGGATGGGCTGACTGGGTTCGTTGTGGAAGACGAGAAGGGGGCCCTTCTCGCCACCGACCGACTATCACGGCTCTCTCGCGACGCAATTCGGCGGCGCTTCGAGGAGCGCTTCACCGCACGACGGATGGCGAGCGAATACCTTGCCGCCTATCGCGACCTAATCGAATTTGAAGCTAAGCCCGTTGCGCGGGCATCGTTCCGCTGACCGCCAGATCACCTCGTGTTGAATTCTGCCCCTCACCCTGACCCTCTCCCCGTAAAAAGGCGTAAAAACGGGGAGAGGCAACAGACCGAGTTTGCCGCGCTGCTGATCGCATCTCACCGGAACGTGCCCTAGTAAATATTGCCGGTCACAATGAGTATGGCCTCGATAATAACGCCCGTCGCAATGGCAAGGGCGCGCGAGACCACGCTCAGGTCGATACCCAACTGAGCACCCAGCAGCGGCAACACGATGAATAGACCGACCAAGATTAACAGCCCATATGGCTCCAGCCGTGCAACCGACGCGGCAGCAGCCTTGGGTAGAATCCCGACCAGGATGCGGCCACCATCGAGAGGGGGCAGCGGAAACAAATTGAACACGGCCAGCACCACGTTAATGATCAACGCATTCTTCAAATTTGCCGCCAACCACTGTGCGCTGGTGGCAGGTAGATAACCGACGAGATGGAACGCCAAAGCCGCGGCAACAGCCAGCGCGATGTTCATGGCTGGTCCCGCTGCAGCGACGAGCACCATGTCAACTCGCGGCCGGCGGAGAGCGCGAAAATTGACGGGTACCGGTTTGGCATAACCGAACAAAAATGGCGAGCGCAACAGCAGCAGAACGCCAGGTAAGAGAATCGTGCCAAACGGATCGATGTGCTTTAGCGGATTGAAGCTGACGCGTCCAAGCCGCCATGCGGTGTCGTCGCCAAGAAGATGCGCGACGAAGCCGTGCGCAGCTTCATGAAAGGTAATGGCGATGATCACCGGGATGACCCAGATGGTTGCCAGATAGATGGCGTTATCAGTGCTCACTTCTCGATTCCTAGTAGATCGATTCCATGAAACCGATCGTAAGCGAGCAGATGGAGCTTAAACCCGCAGACCTCATCCTGAGGAGGGCGCATGCTTGCATGCGCCCGTCTCGAAGGATGGACGCTGGCCCGATCTGGCTTGTGGCCGTCCTTCGAGACGCGCCGCCGAAGGCGGCGCTCCTCAGGACGAGGCTTCGAGACGCGCGCAAGCGCGCTCCTCAGGACGAGGTTGATTGATGCGGCGATATGATTCGAACCTCGAAAACGCAGTACTAGCTCCCGCGCTCGAAGGTGCCGACTTACCGAAACGGCTTTGGGGACAATAGATCGCCTCGGCGTGCGCATGCCTGGCATGGCGACCGCCGCTCTACGCGGCGGCATCTTCGCCGCGACGCACCGTCTGGCGGATCTCGAAGCCTTCGAACTGCGGATGGTCGAGGTACAGCGGCTTGTTCTGGCCAGCATCCCGGTGGGCAAGACGGAATGCTTCCGACCTGGTCCAGGCCTCGAACGCTGCCTTACTTTGCCAGAGCGAATGTGAGGAATAGAGCGTGTAGTCCTCGTACTGTGGCCCTTTGAGCAAGTGGAACTCGACGAACCCGGGGACTTTCGTCAGCTGGGTGTCGCGGCTCAGCCAGACCTCCTCGAAGGCCTCTTCGAAGCCTTTCTTCACACGGAAGCGGTTCATGGCAATGAACATCATGCTTCTCCTCATTCAGGTCAGAACGTCGAGGCTTCGAGACGCGCGCAAGCGCGCTCCTCGGGACTAGGTCGATTGATGCGCGCCTGGTTGGAGATCAACTCCTTGCCTCGGCCGCTTCGCCTCGAGCAACGGGGCCTTCCGAAGCAGCGCGAGCCGGAAATAGCAGGCCTGTTTCGCAGGCCTTTATCTGCAAGGCGAGATACTTGGAGTAAATGCGACACTGGGCGAAACTGCCGGCAATAAACCAAAGCCCTGGCTGGGCGGTGCGCGCAAACATGTTGCGCAACTCCTGCCCGTCGCCGAAACCCCAGATCGGGCCCACCCGGTCGGCCACGTCCTTGCCGAACAGCTTGCTGACCAGGTATTCCTGGCCCTTGTAGCCCGTCGCCAGCACAATCAGATCGGCCGCAAGCGTCGCGCCGGTACGCAGTCGCGCTCCATCGGCAACAAATTCGGCGATATCTGAAAATTGCACCAATCCAATCTCGCCGTTGACGATCAGATCGGAGCAGCCAACGTTGAAATAATAGCCGCCGCCACGAGTGAGATATTTGAACTGCCAACCCGTTCCATCCTCGCCGAAATCAAGCTTGAAGCCCACGCGCTCCAACCCATCCAGGAGCTTTTTGTCCAGGTTCTTCGCTTGCTCGGTCAAAAGGATGTGGCTTTTCCTTGCGAGCGACAGCGGGATGGATGCGGTGATGAGGTCGCAATCTTCCAAGGAGGGTCCTTCGTCATAGAGCGCATAAGGAAGTTGCGCGCTCGGCTCGACATTGACAATCAGAGTGGGGCTGCGCTGCACAAGCGTGACCTTGGCCCCGCTCGAATGCAAATCCTGCGCGATATCATGCCCGCTGTTGCCGGAGCCGATAACCAGGGCGTTTTTCCCTTTCCACGCATCGCCATCGTCGTATTGATGCGAGTGCAGAATTGTACCAGCGAAGCTGCGCAGCGTAGGAACGTCCGGAAGACTCGGAATGCCGCTCACGCCCGTAGCCATTACAATGTGTCGTGGGTGCAGCACGCGCTTGCTACCGTCCCCCTGACGCAGCGTGACGGACCATTGTCCCGCCGCCTCGTCGTAGGTGCCGCCCTCGAACTCGGTGCCCGCCCAGCAGTTGATCTCCATGCTTTCGACATAGGCCTCGAACCATGCGGCGAGCTTGTCCTTGGGAATGTAGGCCGGCCAGCTCGGCGGAAAGGGCATGTAAGGGAGGTGATTGACGTGCACCTGATTATGCAGGACCAGGGCGTGATAACGCTTGCGCCAATTGTCGCCGATGCGTTGCTCACGGTCCACCACGAGCGTGTCGACCTGCAACTGGGTGAGACGCGCAGCAGTCGCAAGCCCGGCTTGTCCTGCGCCGACAATGAGCACAGCGGGATCGCGGTCGATATAATCGGCAGCGGCTTTCCTCATGTCGAGCCAGTTGGGTCCGCGGAAATCGCGCGAATAGGCCTTGGCTTGAGGCCGTGATCTTCCGAGCCGTTCCTCGCATCCCTTTATTGCGTCAAGCGACGTCAGCAGCGTCCATGCCTTGAATGCGTGGCCGTCATCGGCTTCGGGCGTGAGCCGCAGCACGCCGCTGCCGCGGCCCTGCGTCGTTTCAAAGCTGAAGATGGCCTCGATCGCATCGGTGCCGGCGCGCGTCACATTGCGGGGCGCAGTCCGGTGCCGGTCGATCTTGAAAGCGGTCGGACGGGCGCGGGCGGCGTGCGGCGCAAGCTCTCGCAAGACAGCATCCGAACCGTTGACCGTCTTGATCTGCCACGTCAGGGCCAGCACATCGCGCCAATGGCTGTCGGCGTGAAACAGCGTCTTGAGGCGGGCCTCGCCTGGCGCTGCGAGCGCTGCTTCGAACTGCGCCAGCCAACTCTCCGCAATGATCGCGACAGTATCTGTTCTGGCCAGCATTTGCCCCGCCGCATCAATCAACCTCGTCCTGAGGAGCGCGCTTGCGCGCGTCTCGCATGCAAGCATGCGCCCTCCTCAGGATGAGGTCTGTGGGTTTAAGCTCCAATCCGATTGGTCTCATAAATCGATCTACTACTCCACCCTGATGTTGCCTGCGCGGATCACCTTGCCCCACTTCTCGATCCCATCCGCGATCAGCTTGCCGAAATCGGCGGGCGAGCCGGGCTCTGCCGATGCACCCATGTCGGCGAGCCGTGCCTTCATATTAGGGTCGGCCAGTCCCGCGTTGATCTCCCGATTAAGCAACTCGACGATCTCGGCCGGTGTGCTCCTGGGCGCGCACACGCCGTTCCACGTGCTCGCCTCATAGCCCGGCACGAAATCGCTTACCGTCGGCGCATCGGGCAGCGCTTCCGAGCGCGTCGTCGTGGTCACGGCCAGCGCACGCAGCTTGCCGGACTTGATGTGGGGCAAGGACGGCTGCAGGTTGTCAAAAGCAACCTGGACCTGTCCGGCGAGCAGGTCGGTAAGCATGGGCGCGGAGCCGCGATACGGCACGTGCTGTATGTTGACCCCGGTCAACAGCTTGAACAGCTCGCCGGAGAGATGGATCGACGTGCCGACGCCCGAGGATGCCATATTGACCTTGCCAGGATTGGCCTTTGCATAGGCGATAAACTCGGGAACCGTCCTAGCAGGAACCGAGGGATTGACCTCCATCACGTTGGGCGCACGACTGATGGCGGCGACCGGCGCGACATCACGAAAGTCGTAATTGAGCTTGTCGTAGAGCGTGGCGCTGATCGCGTTCGCTACGCTGCACAACAGGAGGGTATATCCATCGGCGGGGGCATTCAGAGCCGTCTCGCTGCCGAGATTGCCGCCGGCGCCCGGGCGGTTCTCGATGACAATCTGCTGGCCGAGACGTTCGGTCAGCCATTGACCGATCAGGCGTGCGGTAATGTCGATCGAGCCGCCTGGCGGAAATGGCGCAATCAGGCGCACCGGCCGCGTCGGATATGCTTGCGCCCTTGCCAATCGCGTGACCGCCGGCAGCGCGGCAGCGCCCGCAGCCAAATGCAGAAAGTGTCGGCGCGAATTCATGCCTTGCTCTCCCGGAGCGGAGTTGCCAACCGCAGAATAGCAGCGCCTCACATCCCCCGCGACACCCGCGGGAAGCCCGATGGTGCGTTATTTCCGCGCCGCCGGGCCGGTCCTGAGGGCCTATCAGTCGTTGAGAGGAAGTCCGAGAAGGCAGATATACTCCCACACCACGGTGGCGCCCGCCAAAGCCGTGATCTCGGCTACATCATAGGCCGGGGCTACCTCGACCAGATCCATGCCCACGAATCGGACGCCATGCAGCCGCCGCAGGATCGCCTGCACTTGCCAGCTTGCAAGTCCTCCGATCTCCGGCGTTCCAGTGCCCGGTGCAAAGGCGGGGTCGAGCACGTCGATGTCAAAGCTGAGATAGACCGGCGCGTCGCCCACAACCTCACGAATACGGCCGGCAATGGCGGCTGGACCGTTTTCGTGAGCATCTTGTGCCGTAATCATCACCACGCCGCGGGCCAGAGTCCAATCATGAACCTCCCGTGTGACGGGGGAGCGGATGCCGATCTGAATCATCCGATGTGGATCGAGAATACCTTCCTCGATCGCATGGTAAAACACCGAGCCGTGGCCGTAAGGCTGCCCGAAGCTGCTGGGCCAGGTATCGACGTGCGCATCGAGGTGAACGAGCGCGGGCGGCCCCCGCCTTTTCGCCAGCGCCCGGAGAAGAGGCAGGCTGATGCTATGGTCACCGCCCAGCGCGACGAGGTGCTCGACCTTATGCGCCTGCTCCTCGATCAGCGCCATGCTGCCGAGGATGTCTCCCAGAGCGATCGCGAAGTCACCAATATCGGCCAAGGGCAGCGCGATCGGATCGACCCAATGTTGCGGATGCTCGCCATCCGCCAACATGCGGCTGGCTTGTCGAATCGCGCCAGGCCCGAACCGAGCTCCGCTTCGGTTGGTCGTGCCGATGTCGAGAGGAATCCCGGCAACGCAGATCGGCGAGGCGCGATCACGGCGACCGATTCCGAGGAATGTCGGCGGGATCGCGTAAGTCGCCGGTCCGGTCATGGTTACGCCCGCGTGAACGCCTCAAAACGGAAAACCGCAGCTGCAACAGCGCAGGTCCAATCGCCTTTGGAAGCGCCTTCAGCCGCCGCCGTTACGGAAAGGCTGTCGACGATGAGATCGCTCATTTCATAAACCCGCTTACGCTCATCCCAGGCCGCATCGGGATCGAACTCGATGCCAAGCGTGGAGGCCAGCATGGTGGCCGCGAGGTCCTCCACGTAGTCAGCGATCTCCGGCTCCGTCATGCCGAAGGCATGGTGCTCCGAAATGTAGCCATAATGAGCAGGATCTTTCGGCCGGGCCAGGCCAATTCCAGCGGCAATCCGGCGGCCCGGCTCGTTCGTCTCGGCACGAGCCATTATGCAAAACGTGATCTCGCCGGGCGCCAAGGTGGCAATCCCGGCTGCGGGCGTGATGAGCTCGCAATGCGGGGGCAAGATCGAGGAGACAGTGACTAGATTCTGCTGCTCGATATCCGCGTTGCGCAGCGCGTATTCGAATGCGGTGAGCAGGTGCCGGTGAACGCCGATACCGCGGGTCAGGAACACGCTCTTGGGAATAGGAAACATTCGCGTCCCGCCAACGGGTTAAGACACCACTCGATAGCCTACGGACCGAATGTCAGCCGCATTGCCGATCTGTCGCCGCGAATATAACGCACAGCACGTCGCAAAATGCTCAGCAGTTTGGAGGACCTAACGGGTGACGGACTCGGAGATTCGCAGGACCCAGCGATGATACGACTCACAATAGAAGCACATTCGTCGCAGATGCAAACTCGCGGACCCGCAACGAGCTTTGCGACCTCAGTCTGATTCTTACCACAGAACGAGCAGTGAAGGAGCTTGCGAACGAACATACCGGTTCCCTCCGGGAGCAGGCAGAAGTCGGCAGGGACGAGGTATTGCCGGCCGTTCTATCGAGTGGATACCAGAGGTCAACGTTGGTGATTTGCAGGGAAATCGCAGACATTGGGCTGATCAGCATCTGCGAGGTGATGCGCCATTTCACACTCGCCGTCTGATAAGCAATGATTCATGTCGTCTCCTGGCACTGATCCGTGGTGGCGATCCGCTAGCTTGCCCGGCTGCAATACCCAGCTCAAAGCTCACGCTGCCGCCAGCGCGATACGCATCATTATCAATTTCAATTGACGCCTATCACCTTGACCCCGGGACTCGGCAAGGAACAGATATCAGCTCCTCGCAGAGACGCCCCTCATGTCAGATGGCATCCGACCGGCACGCCCGGCATCCTACGACAAGAAGGTTGGATTGGTCCTGCAAGGCGGCGGCGCGCTCGGCAGCTATCAGGCGGGCGTCTACGAGGCGCTCGCGTCCTCGGAATATCTACCGGATTGGGTCGCTGGAATCTCGATCGGTGCGATCAATGCTGCGATCATGGCCGGCAACGCCCCGAAGGACCGCGTGCAGCGTTTGCGCAGCTTCTGGGAGGAGATCACGGCCCCGACCATGCTGTGGCCGCCCACGAGCGGGCCGCTGGCGACCTGCGTTGGGCGAGCGCGATGATGGCCATTGCATTTGGCCAACCTGGCTTTTTCACGCCGCATCCGCAGCAGACCTGGTTTTCATCCGATAAGCGCGTCAGCTACTACATGACATCAGCGCTCAGGGGAACGTTGGAGCGGCTGGTCGATTTCGATCGCATCAACACCGCCAAAGAGATGCGGTTGAGCGTCGGCGCGGTCAACGTCGAGACCGGCGACTTTGCCTATTTCGACAGTGCAGAGATGAGGATCCGCCCCGAGCACATCATGGCCAGCGGCGCGTTGCCGCCGGGTTTTCCGCCGATCGAGATCGACGGCGAGCAGTATTGGGACGGAGGACTCTTTTCCAACACCCCGCTGCAATACATGGTGGATTATTATCCACGCCGCAGCCGGGTGGTCTTTCAGGTCGACCTGTTTCCTGCGCATGGGCGCCATCGGCCGTCCAATCTTGATGAGGTCAGCGAGCGCGAGAAGGACATACGCTATTCCAGCCGGACCCGGTTCACGACGGACACGTTGCGTGAAAGGCACGACGTGAGACATGCGATCAACGAGCTGCATCGACTGCTGCCGCCCGAGATTGCGAGCACCGACCAAGCCAAACGGCTCTATGCGCACGGGTGCGTGACCACGCTGGATATCGTGCAGCTGATCTACCGCCCGAACGAGCCGCAAGGCTCGTTGAAGGATTTCGAGTTCAGCCGTCCCACGATGGAGGCGCGATGGGAGCAGGGGCTTGCCGACGCCCGCAGCACTTTGCTCGCCTCGCCGTGGCTTGCGCCAATGCCCAGCGACCTTGGGGTGCGCGTGTTCGATGTGATCCACGAAATCCTCACCAGAGAGCAAAACGCTGCGCTTGCGCAAAGGCCTGCCGTGAGTGGAACGCCTGCCGGCAAAATAACCGTGTGAACCTCGCTATTCCCGCTTTTGTGCAGGCTTTCGGACGCCGGCCGTCGCGCGGGCATCCTCATCGCGTTGGGCAAGTAGGCCAATGGCCCAATAAAGCGCCGGGTTCACATGTGACGCGAGACGCCGCCGGAGATCTCCAACTGGGTGCCGGTGATATAGCTCACGGTTGGCGAGCAGAGAAACGCGATGGCACGGGCAACCTCTTGCGGATTACCCAGCCGCTCCATGGGAATATGCCGACTGCGCGCGACCTCGGCGTACCACTGCTCGCGCGTCCGCGAGGCATCGCTGCGAGAGGCGAAACGGCGTTCCCACTGGCCGGATACGATGAGCCCGAGCATCACCGAGTTCACCCGGATGCGCGGCGCGAATTCGCGCGCGAGCGATTTGAGAAGGTTCTGCGCGCCCGCACGCGCCGCAGACGTGGCCACCATGTAGGGCTCGGGTTGGTACGCAAGCAGCGAGTTGACCGCGACAATCGCAGCGGCGCTGCTCCGCTCGAGGAGCGGCTTGAACGCGCGGATGGGATGGATCTGGCTGAAGAATTTCAGCTCAAGCTCCTCGCGCCACGCCTCGTCCGTGGTCTCGGCAAACGTGGTCAGGCGCGCCTGGCCGGCATTGTTGACTAGGATGTCGCAGCGTCCGCTCCATTGCTCGACCGCTGCCGCAAGCCGCTCCACCGCCTGCTTGTCGAGGACGTCGCATTGCACCGCGAGCAGCCGCTCGCGCGATCCATTGCCGGCCAATGCGGATTTGGCCGCTGCAAGCCGCGCCGCGTCGCGCCCGCAGATCGCGACCAGGGCGCCCTCGTCGAGGAACACACGCGCGGTAGCAAGGCCAATCCCGGAGCTTCCGCCGGTGACCACGGCGACTTTGTCTCGCAGCTCGAGGTCCATGAACTCCCCAGCACTACTTCCTCAAGTGACGCTTTTGGCGTCATTCCGGGGCGCCGGTGATCGCAAGGGCGGGTTTGAAACCCGCCGCTACGCTCGCGGCCCCGGCATGACAGAAAGAGAGTTCGCGACGAGGGCGCGAGCCGGATTTCTCTCGCCCGGTTCGAGCCAGCCTAGTCGGCGCGAGATCTCGGCGCCGGCGCCCCGCAGGACATTCTCGATGCGATCCTTCCGCGCCGCGGCAAAAGCAGCGATCGGTCCGGAGACGTTGATCGCGCCGACAGGTAGCGCGGCAAAATCGAAAACCGGTACCGCCGCCGAGGCGATATCGGGCTCGAAATGCGCCTCGCTCCAGGCAATGCCGGCGAGCCGGTCTGCTTGCGCTTTGCGTCTGAGCGCCGCGACCGTCGTCGGCGTGTGCTCGCTGAAGCGCGTCAGCTCCTTGCCCGCATAGAGGGCATCGAGCTCGATCCGGGTCAGATAGGCGAGCAGCATCCGCCCCAGAGTGGTGGCGTGCGCGGGGAGCCGGCTGCCTACGCGGATGTTGCTCGCGAGCGGCGTATTGGGGGTGCGCCGCACGAGATAGAGCACATCGGTGCCGTCCAGGATCCCGAGATGCGCGGACAGCTGCAAGCTCTCCGCCAGCCGGATCAAAACCGGGACTGCCACCTGCACCAAGTCCTGCGAGAAGACGGCGCGGGCGCCGACCTCGATGAGCGACAAGCCCATCTGAAATCCGCCCCCGTTCGGACGCCGCTCGACGAAGCCTTCGAGCTCGAGCGTATGCAGAAGGCGGATGAGCGTGGTGCGATTGATCTTCAGCGTCTTTGCCGTCTCGCTCATGTTGAGCACCGGGTTGCCCTCGGCCACATGGCGGATCAACCGGACTGCCCGCTGCACCGGCGGGGCGATGTAGCGTCCCGCCTTGGGGCTGCGCCTGCGCTTTGTTTTCTCAGGCATTGGCGCTCGCTTGCGGGTTTGCCTGGGTGTCTGGTTTGGCTTCGAGGAACTCGGCGATCACGCGGGCGACCTCTTCCGGGCGCTCCTGGCAAACCGCGTGGCCTGCATCATCGATCGAGCGAAAGAACCGTCGCTTGCATGAGCGCTCCAAGGCTGCGTAGACGAAATGCGCGTTCCCGGTCGGGGTCACATAATCTTTCCGGCCGTTGAGCACCGCCGTGGGCAACTCGATCTGCGAGACATCATCGTAGATGCATCCGCACGCCAGCATGCGGGCCGCCTGGTCATATCCGGGCCGCTGGACCGCAGCCATCGCGGCTTGCAACGCCTGCAGCACTTCGGGATTTGGTATGGAGTCGGCCAGCAATGTCCAAGCCCGCTTGCGGGCGAGTTCCTTCGGCCCAAGCCGGTCAAGGTCCGCGATGCGGGACGCGACCTGCGGCGGCAAAGGCCCGCCCTTCTCCGCCTGATAGCCCGCGGCGGGCGAGATCAGGACCAGGGCTGCGACACGCGCGGGGAGCATGACCGCGTAGCGCGCGGCAATCAGGCAGCCGAGGGAATGACCGACCAGAATGCAGCGCGTCAGCTTGAGATGCGCGAGCAACCTGTCCAACGCGTTCGCGTAATGGGATGCATCGGGCCACTTGACCGCAAGCGGCTTGGACTCGCCGTATCCGGGCGTGTTCCAGGCCATGCTGGGATGACGGCTTGCCAGTGCCTGCATGAGCGGCTCGAAGCTATGGGCGTTGCTGCCGATGCCGTGCAGCAATACGACGGGCATTTCCCCGCTGCCCTCGCAGCTCAGATAGGACAAACCTTTGGCCGCGCGCTCGACGATGGTGCTCATGTGAAAACAAAACCTGCATTGACCGGGAGTACCTGTCCGGTGAGCGCAAGCGCTCCCGAGGTGAGAAGAAAGACCACGATATCGACGATGTCCTCGGGGCTTTGCGGCCCCGGAACCGCCCGTCCGTTCTCATACAGACGGTGGCGCTCCGCCGGCACGTCGTCGGTGGATTCGCTCTGCAGAATGCCTGGCGCGACCACGGTGACGCCGATGCCGCGCGGCCCAAGCTCGCGCGCCAGCGAGCGCGTCATCGAGATCACCGCGCCCTTGCTGGCTACATAAGCCAACAGCCGGGGCGCCCCCCAGAGCGCGGTATCGGAGGCGATGTTGACGATCCGTCCGTCTCCCCCTTCGGCGAGCAACGGCGCCAGCGCGCGGGTGATGAGCCAGGTGCCACGTACATTGACCCGCATCACGCGATCCCACAGATCGAGATCGATCTCGTCGAAGCTTTTGCCGCCGACACGCGTGGCGATTGCCGCGTTGTTGACGAGGCCGTGAATCTTTCCTTCGCGCTGCGCCACATCGGCGGCAAAGCCCGAGATGGAATCCGGATCATTGAGATCGAGCGGCACGAAGCGCGTTGGCGCGAGCTTGCCCAATTCCGCTGCGGCCTCACGGCCGGCATCTTCCAGCACGTCGCCGAGCACGAGCCGGGCATGGTGTCGCGCGCAGGCGCGCGCGATGTCGCGGCCCACGCCCCGCGCGGCACCGGTCACCGCAACGGTGCGGCCGGAAAGCACGTCACACCGCCTCGCGCAAAGCGGATTGTTGCTCGGCCGCGAGCTGCTGCTTCACCTGCTGCGCGAGCAGCCGGCGCATGCGCGCGACGCCCACGTCATGCTGATAGAGCATCTCGCGGCGGTGAGCGTCGGCGGGAATATTGACCAGCATCTCGCGATCCTGCTCGAGCACGTCCCAATGGCGCGCCTCGAGGGTGGCGCGATAGAGAAAGCGCCAGGCCTCACGCGCAATCCCGCTGACCTGCCGGAAGCGCCAGAAGAACGCCATGCAGGAATGCTCGTCGACAGGAGTGGCATAGCCGATGATCCGGAACGGTCCGCCGGGTCCGGCCGCCGGCGGATAGGGAATATCGAGCCGGCAATAGACCTGGGTGCCGTCCACGACAACGTGGGTCCAGTCGAGGTTCACGTCCTTCTGCTCGAGCCGGGCGATGTAGAAGCCGTCCTCGCGCGGCTCGACCTGCATCACGTCCTGCTTGGCGCCGTGTGCAAGGGTGAAGGAGTCCGCATGCAGGTAGCAGGCATGCATGGGATCGCCGAAATTGTCGTAGACGAAGCGGTAGCTGCACTCCCAGCGCGCCATGCACAGGATGCTGCTCCAGCCTGGGTCGGAAAACTCCGCCGGCAGGTTGAGCCGCGGCGCGTGCGGACGCTCCTTGCTGGGGAAATAGACGAAGATGCCGTGGTTTGCCTCGACCACGCTGTAGCTCTCGACCGCCTTGCGGCCTTCGAGCGCGCAGCCCGGCATGGCGGGAACGCGAACAATGATCCCGCTGCCGTCGAGCGTGACGCCATGATAGCGGCAGGAGATGTTGTCCTGGTTGACCTCGCCGCGCGAGAGGCGCGCGCCCCGATGCGGGCAGTAATCCTCCAGGCACTGAACGCGGCCGGCGGTATCGCGCCACAGCACGAGATCGCGCCCGAGCGTCCGCACCGCATGGGGCTTGCCGGCTCTCACCTGCACCGACTTTGCGATCACATACCACTGGCCGAGGATGCCTGTGCGCAGGCGCTGCTCGACCGCGTCTCTGTCGATGCTCATGGCCGGCCTTCTAGCCCGCGCCGGCGCCCTTCGGACGTTTGATCTTGGACAGCGGGTGCTCGGGCGGATAGGTGGGAGTCACCGGCTTGCTGTTGCCGATGATCACGCACATCAGCGCTTCTTCGATGCCCTCGTTGACCAGGCCGCGATAGACGCCGGGCGGAACGGAGAAGAGATCGCGCTCCTTGAGGACAGTCTCGAAGCGCTCGCCCCGGTGCTCGATGATGAAACGCAGCTTGTTGCCGCGGAGCACGAAGAACACCTCCTCGGCATCGGTATGCAGGTGCAGCGGCCCCTCGCAGCCCGCCGGCAACACCATGGTCGAGAAGGTGAAATGCTCGGCTGGCGCCACGTTGTCATCGGACGCGACGCCGGTGCCGCCGGTGCCGATGTAGCGCATCTGCGCCCGACGATATTTCTGATCGTAGTCGGCCTGGAACTTGAGCGCGTCCCAGTCGAGGGAGCGCGTCTCATAACGGGCGATGCGCGAGTTGAGCCACGACGCAAGGCTTGCGCCCGGCGGCATGGCGACGTTCTCCGGCCTGATCTCGGGATAAATCGGCTTGTGCTCCATAGGGGTCTCCTCCTTCCGAGCGGGTCAGCGCATCGCGCGCGGGATGTAGTGCAGCACCCGCGCCTCGATGATCGCGACGGCAGCGTAGAGAACGATGCCGACAACGGTGAGCAGCACGATCGCGTCGAACACCATGGCGGTATTGGCCTGGCCTTCGCCGAACGTGATGAGATAGCCAAGGCCGGTATTGCCCCCGACCAGCTCGCCGACGGTAACGCCGATCACAGCCAGGGTCGCGCCGATGCGCAGCCCCGCCATCAGCGCCGGCATGGATGCGGGCACCTCGACCTTCCAGAAAATCTGCATGCGGTTCATGCTGTAGGCGCGCGCGAGGTTGATCAGATCGCGATCCATCGTCTTCATCGATTGCAGCACATTGACGAGGATCGGAAAGAAAACGACCAGGATGGTGACGATCAGCTTCGGCCAGGAATTGTAGCCAAGCCACATGATGAACAGAGGCGCGAACGCTACCTTGGGCGCGATCTGCAGCCCGAGAATGTAGGGCGAGAGCACCTTCTCGACGAACACAGACATGCCGAGCATATAGCCCATGCCGGCCCCTAGCGCGCTCCCGATCACGAAACCCGCGATCGCAATGGTGACGGTGGAAAGAACATGCACGAGCAGATTCTCGCGCGCGACCATGCGCGTGAGCTCGTGCGCGAGATCGGTCACGGTCGGAATGATGTAAGGCGGAATCCCGAGCGCCGGCGGCACGAATTGCCAAACGAGCAGGAAGATCGCGCCAAAGCCGATACTGCCCAAGAGGATGGATGAGCGCGAGGGACCGCCGGGTGCTGGCGCAGCATGCACCTGCTCCGGCGAGATCGCCTCCGCGGATACGGCGAAGCGCTCTCCCTCGCCTGCGCCCGGGTGTCGGAGCGTGGTGAGATCCGAGCTGCTCATGCCGCCTTGTCCTGCAGGTGAAGGCTCGCGAGCAGGTGATCGACATAGTCGCGCGAACGCGGTGCCGAGATCCGGGCCATGGGATTGTCGCGGTCGGGGAGATCGACCGGGATTTCCTCGATGATCTGCCCCGGCCTCTCGCTCATCACCAGGATGCGGTCCGACATGATCACCGCTTCCATCAGGTCATGGGTGATCAGCAGTGTCGTGATTGCCGAAGAGGCAATGGTGCCCGCGAAGCTCTTTTGCAGGACGAGCTTGGTCTGGGCATCGAGCGCGGAGAACGGCTCGTCGAGCAGCACGATCGCGGGCTCGATTGCGAGCGTGCGCGCGAGCGCCGCGCGCTGGCGCATGCCGCCGGAGAGTTGATACGGATAGCTTTCGGCAAACTCCTGCAATCGGCAGCGCTGCAATTCGCGTAAGGCTCGCTGGCGTCGTTCGCTGCGACTGATGGAGCGCGCCTCGAGCCCGAATTCCACGTTGTGGATGATCTTGCGCCAGGGCAGCAGCAGATCCTTCTGCAGCATGAAGCCGACGGTCGGATTTGGCCCCTCGACCAGGACCCCATTGAGCAGAATCCGCCCCTCATTGGGACGGTCGAGCCCGGCCACGAGGTTGAGAATGGTGCTCTTGCCGCAACCCGATGGTCCGACCACCGCAACGAACTCGCCCGACCGTACCGAGAAGCTGACCCGCTCGATTGCGGTGAGCGGCGAGACGCCGTCCGGAGCGGTGAAGCGCTTGGTGACCCCAACGAGGTCAAGCACCGATGCCGTTTTCAGCATAGGACTGATCCAGCGAGGCATTGATCCGGGCGAGCTCGGCTTCCAGGACCGCCGCGGTCCAGGCGCCGCTTTCGCCGGACGGACGCTTGACCCGGTCGCGCTCGAGCGCCCCGGCGACTTCCTCGAAGTCTTGCTGGCCGGTTCGAAATATCGCTTCCAGCGCGTCGGCGAGAGCGCGCTCCTCCGGCTGCAGCGGACGGCCCAAGGATTGATGCTTGAGGCTCGAATGGATATCGCTCATTGGGGACCCTGTCCAAAATTTGAACTTTGCGTTCGAATAAGTAGACCGCATGAGCCCCTGGCGCGCATCTTCGACCCGGATTTCGCCTCGCTCATCCGGGCCACATTCCGGATTTGAACTTTGCGTTCGAATAAGAACAGGTGTAATTGTGGCAGAAGCCAGAGTCAACTGCGCAAGGTGTCATCCCTGCGTCACTCCGGGGTGCTGGCGGTAGAGGCGGGTTTGAACCCGCCCTACAAGGCAGACAGGGAGCCCTCGCGTGAGCAACGCAACTGCGGAAACCATCCTGCTGACGATCTTTCTGCGCCACGATCAGTCGAAAAACCTCGACAGCATCCAGGGTCACCTCGCGAGCACGGGGTGGTGGGAGCGTTTTCCGCCGAAAGGCGTGGAGATCGTCAGCTGGAACGTGGTGATGGGGATCGGGCAGATCGTCACGTTGCGATTGCCGCCGCATCTGCTCAATGTGGTGAATGTGGAGATCGAACGCTGCGCCTGGGGCGCCTTCTCGACGGAGTTCTTCCCGACCTATGATTTCATACCGGTGCGGGAGCGACTTGCGCGGGAATGGCGCGAAGCGCGCGCGAGGGATACCAACAGGCAGCCTGCGAAAGGATAAGCCTGCGAGGCAGGAGGACCAAATGATCGTGCGTAGAAAACCGAGTCTGGCGTGCGGCTCCGCGCTGGCGGCGGCGATGTGGGTTGCGCTCTGCGCCTCGCCTGCAGCAGCGGCAGAGAAGATTACCTATCTCCTCCCCGCTCCTCCAAGCCTTCCAGCATTTGCGCCCTGGGTGCTCGCCAAACATCTCGGCTATTACACCGAGGCCGGCTATGACGTGGATTTCGTCGTCGCCCGTGGCGGCGTCGATGTCGCCAAGCAGATCGGGGTCGGCAACGCCCCGATCGGCGGGGCAATCGGCGATACTCCCATCATCGTCCGCGGCAACGGCGTACCGGTGAAGTCGGTAGGATTGATGGGCGGCGGCGCCCTGACCGTGCTGGTCGGCCGCAAGGACAGAGGTATCCAAAAGCTCGAGGACCTGCGCGGAAAGAAGATCTCCGTGCTCGCCTTCCAGGATACGACCTATTATGCGCTCCTTGGCGCGCTCGCCTCCAAGAACATCACCAAGAACGATGTCGATGCCCAGGCGGTCGGACCTGCCGCGGTCGCAAGCCTCGTCGTGGCAGGCACGGTCGATGCGTGCGCCTGCACGCCGGATTGGGAGATCGACGTCAAGGAAGGCGTCAAGGATACCGTGTCGCTGCCGACCAAGGACTATTTCCAATCCATGTCGCAGGCTATCCTCGCCTCCGACAAGATGATCGCCGAGCGCCCGGACCTGGTGCGCGCAATCGTCAAGGCCACGCTCAAGGGCATGCAGTTCGTGATGGCGGACCCGGCCAAGGCCGCGCTCGTCTATGTCGAGGCCTCGCCCTCGTTCAAGGGCAAAGAGGAGCTGATGAAAAAGATCCTCGCGAACTACACCGAGCGGACCTACAAGGGCCAGAGCACGATCGGCGCCATGGACCCGGAACGGCTCGCGAAGCTGCAGCATTTCTACAAGCAGGAGGGCTTCATCGAGACCGAGCTCCCGGTCGATCAGCTCTACACCAATGATTTCATCAAATAGCGCGCCCATGCCGGACGACAAGCAACGAGTCGAGCAACTGGTCAATCGCGGGCTGCTCGATCAGTGGTACGCTGTCGCGAAATCTGTCCAGGTGAAGCCCGGCGCGCCGCATCCGGTGAAGGCGCTCGGGCGCAATCTCGTTCTGTGGCGGGAGGGCACGGGCGGTCTCAAATGTCTGGAGGACTATTGCCCGCATCGCGGAGCGCGCCTCTCGCGCGGCGAGATCGTCGGCGATCACATCTCGTGCCGCTATCACGGTGTGACCCTCGACGGCAGCGGCACCATCGTGCGGGTGCCGGCGATGCCGGGCTGCGCGCTGGAAGGGCGCCGCGCGGTCGAGAGCTTCCCGGTCGCGGAGTCAAACGACGCGGTCTTCGTCTATTTCGCCAGCACCGAGCATCCCGAGCCCCTCCCGCTGGAGCTGCCGGAAGAATTCACCAGCCCGGAATGGACGGGGATCCTGTGCGTGTCGCCCTGGGCCTGCAATTACCGCTACGCGCTCGACAACCTGGTCGATCCCATGCACGGCTCCTACCTGCACTCGAACTCGTTCACTCTCGCCTACGGGGCCAAGCAGGATCAGATGCGCATCGAGCGCACCGTGACGGGCTTCACCGTCGCGCGCACGCAGCAGCAGAACAAGAATTTCGACTGGACCGAGATGGTCACGGAGGGCGCGGCGCCTTATTGCCGGCTCGATATTCCCTACCCCGAGGCCGCGGGGCCTGGCGGTCCGTTTCGCATCATCGGCTTCACCACGCCCGTGGATGAGGGCAACTGCCTCGTGTTCTTCTGGCGCATGCGCAAGGCCTCGGGGCTCGCGCGGGAGGTCTGGCGCTTCATGTACCGCGCTACGCTCGAAGCGCGGCACTGGCACGTGCTGGAGCAGGACCGCGAAATGCTGGTGCACATGCCGCCGGACGCCCGCAAGCGCGAGATGCTCTACCAGCACGATGTCGGGGTGGCGCGCATCCGCCAGGCCCTGGTCAACAAGGCCAAGGCGCAGCTCGCAGCACAGGACGCCGCCGCCGCGCGCTCAGCGGGATGACGTCCCGTCCCCATGAACAATGCTGATCTGATTGTTGCAACGCTCAAGGCGAATGGGGTTTGCCGCGGCTTCGGCATTCCGAGCGGGAATGTGCTCCCGCTGATGGAGGCGATGCGCAAGGGCGGCGTCGATTTCGTGCTCACCGCCCATGAAGGCTCGGCGGGGTTCGCCGCCGATGTGATCGGGCGAATGACTGGCGCTCCGGGTTTCTGTCTCGCCACTCTCGGCCCGGGAGCCACCAATCTCGCGACCGGCGTGGGCAACGCCTGGCTCGATCGCTCGCCCATGATCGCCATCACCTGCAACCTCAACACCGACCAGCTTGGCCGGCGCATCCAGATGTGGATCGACCACCATGCGCTGTTCAAGCCGATCACCAAGGCCACCCTGGCGCTCAAGTGCGGCGCGATCGCGGAAACGCTTACGCATGCGATCGGTGTCGCGTTGAGCGAGCCGAAGGGGCCGGTGCATCTCGACCTGCCGGAGGACATCGCGCTTGCCGCCACCAACGAGCCGGTCCCGGAACCTGCGCGCGCGCGCCAGCTCCCCCCGCCCCCGGATGCCGCGCTCGAGCGGGCAGTCGAGCTGATAAACACGGCCACGCGGCCGATTGCGGTGCTGGGCTCGACAGCGATGCGCGTAAGCGACCCGCGGCTGCTCCTACGCGCCATCGAGCGGCACAATCTGCCGTTTGCCACCACGACCATGGCCAAGGGCATGATCGACGAGGATCATCCGCTCTCGCTCGGCTGCATCGAGCGCGCGTGCCGGCAGTTGCAGCGCAGCTTGCTGCGCTCCGCCGATCTCATCATCGGCATCGGCTACGACACGGTCGAGGTGGAGTACGAGGCCTGGATCGCAGATACGCCGTTGCTGCAGATCGACATCGAGCCGGTGGATATCGCGCCTTCGGTCAAGCTTGCACACCAGGTCACCGGCGATCTCGATCGCGCGCTGTCGGCGCTTGCCGAATTTCCGGCCGCAGGCAATAGCTGGACGCCTGCGATGCTGGCCGAGCACCGGCGCAGCTTTCATGCGGCGCTGCGCCCGGCAAGCCCATCGTTCACCGCGCATGCCGCGATCGACGCAGTGCGCCGTGCGCTGCCGCGCAACGGCGTCCTTTCCTTCGACGTTGGCGCCCACACCCATCAGATCGCGAGCCAATGGACGGCGCATGCGCCCAAGACCTTTCAGATCACCAACGGCTGGTCGTCCATGGGCTTCGGGTTGCCGGGAGCGATCGCGGCGAAGCTCGCGCATCCGGAGCTGCCGGTCGTGTGCCTGCTGGGAGACGGCTGCTTCCAGATGACCTGCGGCGAGGTTGCCACCGCCAAGCGGCTCGGGATCACGCTCCCCATCGTTGTGCTCGATGATCGCTGGCTTGCGCTCATCAAGGTCAAACAGATCAAGCGGCAGTTCGCGCTCTACGGCACCGAGCTGCAGACGGAAGCCTACCGTGAGCCGCCCGCACATTATTTCGGCGTGCCGGCAACGGGCGCGAGCAGCGCCGACGCGCTCGAAGCCGCGGTGGTCAAGGCGCTCGATGCAAGGGGCCCTACCGTGATCGAGGCGGTGGTGGATTCCGACCACTACGTCGACACGGTGTACGATTGAGCGAAGCCGATGGAGCTTCGTAGGGGCGACGCATTGCGGCGCCCGTCCAGGGCGAGGCAGTGCCTCGCCCCTATGAAGTCGCCGCCGTTCACTGCGCCATGGCGCTCGCGGCGAAGAGCTCGTCGAGAGGCATGGCGCGGGGCGTGAGGCCCTGCTCGAACGAGTATTGGGCAATGGTTTCGAGCACGCGCCGATTGGCCTCGACCCCGTGAGTTATGATCGGCGCTGCCAGCGCCTTGCGCGCCTCGGGCGCCAGCAGGCCGGTCTCGATGTGATACTCGACGTGCTGCATGCGTTGGTTATTCGCGATCTCATTGGCGCGGTTGAACGCCTTGACAAGGTTGAGGACCGCCCAGGGATGCTTCTCGGCAAGCCCGCGCCGCATGACCATGCCGTGATTGATGGGATAGAACCCGGTCTTGCGATAATAACGGATGCCCTCCGCGAGCGGATCGGGGAATAGCGGCTTGATTTCGGAATGGCGGTGCAGATCCGCGGTGCTGCGATCGATCAGGTTCGGATCGACCAGATAAAGCAGGGTTGCGTCGAGTTCGCCTGCGAGCATCATCGACCCGATGTTCTTCTCCGCAGGGATTTGATGCACCGTCACTCCGGGCGGCGGGACGAAACCGGTTGCTCCGCCATGGCTGTGCGAGGGCGGCCGCTCCATCCAGAATTCCATCTCTTTGGGCGCAACACCGAACTCGTGCTGCAGCACGCCGCGCGCCCATAATGCTGCGGTCTGCTGATACTCCGGCACCCCGACGCGCTTGCCTTTGAGGTCGGCGGGAGCGTCGATCCCAGCCGCGCGACGCACCAGAATTGCGGTATGAAAGAAGCGGCGCGTGGTGAAGACCGGGATGCCGACGAAGCGGTCGTCGCCCTTCGACCTCGCCATCAGCAGCGAGGAGATCGACATCTCCGCAACGTCGAACTCGGCAAAGCGCAGCTGACGCCAGAACAATTCGGACGGATGCAGCACGGTGGGCACAAGCTCGATTGCGTCCGGAGCAACCCGCCCGTCGATGACCGGCCACGTGCGCGGATTGGACGTGATCGCGATGCTAAATTGCAGTTTCATCCGTTATGCCCGCTCCACCGCGAAAGAGCGACCGGCCAGCAGCCGGGTCGCTTCATAGGTCATGACGGTCTCCTCCTGCTGATTCTTGACCTCGATCCTCGACACGACGATGCCGCGGTTGCCCTTTGAGGTCGGGCGCACCGCGGTGATCTCGATCTCGCCATGAACCGTGTCCCCGACGCGAACCGGAGCAAGCACCTGCTGCTTGAGCTCGAGCATGGCAAGCCCCGTTCCCTGAATCATGCTTTGGCAGAGCAGCCCTTCAATGAGGCTGTAGGTCAATGCCGCCGGTACGAACTGTCCTTGGATCGCCCCCTTCTCCATGCCGAAGGTGCGGTCGATGAAGATGCTCTCGAGCATCCCCGTCACCCCGGTGAACAGAACGAGGTCGGTCTCGGTAACGGTCCGGTTGAGAGTGCGGAACCGCTGGCCTGGCGACAGTTGCTCCCAGGTGAAGCCGAGGCCGAGCATCTGCATGAAATTTCCCCCTTTATGGCCGTTTCAGGGGGAGGTACTGGGTTGCGCCAGCACCACTCCGTCCGACAAAATCATGGGATGTTCTTGTCACCGAAACGATTTTACCACAATTGTCGGGCAAACAGACGGTGTGGGGCTGGGTTGGGCGTTTGCGCGTTTCTGCGGCGAGCTGACCCCGGGGCCACTGGGACACCAATTCCGGCCGAGGGACTGCGTACGAGCAAGCCCATGAGTTGTTTTGCGCGCATTGCGATACTCGGCATCGCACTTTCCGCGGTGCTGCTTGGCTACGGCGGCTACCAGAGCGCTCGGGGAGATCCCGCCGACGGCGCGCCGAAAGCGACTGGCCCGACCTGCGATCGTTCAGCCTTCCGTCTCATTCTCGATGTCGGACATACCCCCAAGGTTTTCGGCGCGACCAGCGCTCGCGGACAACACGAATTTGATTTCAACCTTCGCCTGGCAAAGGTGATCCACCAGAAGCTGGTCGCTGGCGGCTTCGCCAAGACCGTGTTGATGGTGACCGAAGGATCCGGAAGGGGGCTGGACCAGCGTGTCGCCCGGGCCAACAAAACCTCGGCCGACCTGTATCTGTCCATTCACCACGACTCGGTGCCGGACCGCTTTCTGGGGGTATGGATGTTCGAAGGACGGCAGCACATTTTCAGCGATCGGTTCAAAGGCCATTCCATCTTCGTCTCGCACCAGAACAGTCATTTCGCAGCAAGCCTGCAGTTCGGCAAAATGCTCGGCCAGCAGCTCAAGGCGCGCGGTCTGCAATACACGCCCCACTATACCGAGAAGTTCATGGGTCATCGCCAGCGCCAGCTGGTGGATGCCGAAACAGGTGTTTATCGCTACGACCAGCTGATCGTGCTCAAGGACACGCACATGCCCGCAGTCCTGCTCGAGGCGGGCTCGATCATCAACCGGGACGAGGAAATGGTGATGGAAGCCCCGGAGCGACAGGGCCTCATCGCGGCGGCGGTGACGGATGCGGTCGACGCGTTTTGCGCGGCGCACCAGTCCGGCAGCCCCGAGCGGGTCGCGCATCACACCGGTGCGTCCTCCGGCTCGAGGCGGGCGGTAGCGCCGGCGTCACTTGGGGCCTCAATCCTCGCCAGACCGCGATAATCCGCTACGCCTTCGCGCCTGCGCGGCGCTCATGCGCGCTGCGCTCGACAGCCCAACACCGCATCGAACTCCTGGCGGAGCGCCGCATCGAGCTGCCCCATGCTCACCTTGCGCCCGAGATCGGCGAGGCTGGTCACCCCATATCTCGGCTCCGAGATGCCGCAAGGCACGATGCCGCCGTAGTGAGAGAGCTCGCATGCCACGTTGATCGCGACACCGTGGAGCGTGATCCAGCGCCTGATGCGAACGCCGATCGCAGCGATCTTGTCCTCGCAACCCTCGCCCTTGTCCGGGCGGCGCACCCATACGCCGATGCGGCCGGCGCGCCGCTCTGCCGCAATATCGAAGGCGGCCAGCGCACGGATGATCCATTCCTCCAAGCCGGCAACGAAGCGGCGCACGTCGGGCCCGCGCCGGCGCAGATCCAGCATCACATATGCGACGCGCTGACCGGGCCCATGGTAGGTGAATTGCCCGCCACGGCCGGCGCGGTAGACGGGAAAGCGCGTCTCGATCAGCTCTTCGGCTTTGGCGCTGGTGCCGGCGGTGTAGAGGGGCGGGTGCTCAAGCAGCCAGATCAGCTCGGGGCTCTCATCGCGCGCAATCGCGGCGGCGCGCGCCTCCATTGCCGCGAGCGCCGCCTGGTAATCGGTGAGCCCTTCGCTCACGCGCCACTCGGGCGTGCGCGGGGCTGCAGACTCGGTCTGCTCCCTCTCCCCGTTGTTACAATCGAACTCAGGTTTACCTGAGTTCGATCGCCCCAAGAGCGGAGAGAGGGAGCCTGACTGCGTCTTTGGCGCCTTGTGCATCAACTTTACCGGAAAATGCTTCTAAGCTCCATCTGCTCGATTCCGATTGGTTTCATGGAATCAACCTCCGCCTCGTCGTTCCCTGTGCCCACCTTATAGGCGCGGAGGCGCCGCGTGTCCTGCCCGGGCCTTGTTGGGCAGGGGCGGATTTGTTACATGCAGCCCCGCGGCGCGAGACGCATATCGCGCCCGCCATCCCCTGCGGTCGTGGCGGAATTGGTAGACGCACTAGCTTGAGGTGCTAGCGGGGCGACCCGTGGAGGTTCGACTCCTCTCGACCGCACCATCCGAAAAATAAGTAGCTGTTTTCATTTCCTTTTTCCTTTTGCCGCCCGCACCTGATGCCAAGGTGCGGAAATAGAAGTTGCCT
>CAWJDY010000049.1:0-40509 GCA_963841705.1 uncultured Alphaproteobacteria bacterium | reverse complement strand
CGAGCATGCGAGCTTCGCCAACAAGATCCTGAGCTTGGGAGCAAGCTTCCATGTCGGACAAGGGTTTCGCTCGGCGCTGCTCATATCGTGCGCATTCGACGCTTCCATCGAGCAGATCATGCTGCCGCTCATTGGGGGTGGCGAGGTCATTGTCTTTAGTGAAGCTGCGCGAGAAACCCCGCGTCATTTCTGGGAACAGATAGCCCGCGATGCGGTGAGCTTCGTCAGTTGCGTGCCGTCCTATTTGGAATCGGTCCTTGGCGCTGTTCCGGGTGGCGCCCGCTTGGATCATCTGGCGCTGGGGGGCGAGCGCTTCACCAGCACGTTTCAGCAGGAGATTTTGCGCCGGTTTGCGGTTGGGCAGATCACCCAACTTTACGGTCCGACGGAGGCTACGATCGATGCGGTTGGCTTTGCAGTTGCAGCCAATGAGGCTGGCATATGCGTGCCGATCGGTCGCGCGCTGTCCAACTATCGGGTGTACGTGCTGGACGGTGGGCTGCAGCCCGTATCTGCGGGGGTGGCGGGGGAATTGTACATTGCGGGAGCGGGGCTGGCGCGGGGGTATCTGCATCGTGCGGGGCTGACGGCGGAGCGGTTTGTTGCCGACCCGTTTGGGGCTGCGGGGAGCCGGATGTACCGCAGCGGGGACCTGGCGCGGTTTCGGTCGGACGGGGTGCTGGAGTTTCTGGGGCGTTCGGATGCGCAGGTGAAGCTGCGCGGTTTTCGCATTGAGCCTGGGGAGATCGAGGCTGCGCTGCTGCGCCATGGGGATGTTGCGCAGGCGGCGGTGATTGCGCGCGAGGACGAGGCTGGGGGGAAGCGGCTGGTTGGCTATGTGGTGCTGCGCGGGGCGCCGGAGAGCGGCGAACGGAGCGGAGCGCCGGGGAGGGCGGCGGCAGCGGAGCTTCGGGCGCATGTCGCGGGGCTGTTGCCGGACTACATGGTGCCGTCGGCGGTTGTGCTGCTGGATCGGCTTCCGCTGACGCCGAACGGGAAGCTGGACCGGCGGGCGCTGCCGGCGCCATCGCTGCAGGGCGGTGTGGAGGGGCGCGGTGCGCGCACGCCGCAGGAGGAGATCCTGTGCGGGCTGTTTGCGGAAGTGCTGGGGCTGGGGCGGGTTGGGATTGACGACAATTTCTTTGAGCTTGGCGGGCATTCGCTGCTGGCAACGCGGCTGATCAGCCGGCTGCGGGCGAGCCTGGATGTGGAGGTATCGATCCGCAGCCTGTTTGAGGCGCCGACGGTAGCGGGTCTGGCGCAGCGCCTAGGGGCTGCTTACGCACTGCGCTCGGACTTTGAGGTTCTCCTGCCGATTAGAAAGACTGGAAGCTCAGCCCCGCTGTTCTGCGTCCACCCTGCGGTTGGATTGAGTTGGTCCTACGCCAGATTGCTTGGCCATATACCCTCGGACCGTCCCATCTACGGCCTGCAAGCGCGCGAGCTCGCTCAAGGGCAGGCATCCGACCGCAACATTGCGGACATGGCAGCAGACTATCTGCAGGTTATCCGCGACGTCCAACCTGCCGGGCCCTATAACCTGCTTGGGTGGTCCTTTGGCGGTCTTGTTGCTCATGCCATGGCTACCCGGCTTCAGTCCCTCGGCGAAAAAGTTTCGCTGCTCGCGCTCCTGGACAGTTATCCAGCAGGACGACTAAACGGCTTGCCGGGCTCGGCGGATCGCTTTCAGGAAGAGATCGCATCACGTAGGGCTGTCGACGAGATGGTAGAGCGCATTTTGGGCGGGGATTACCTCAACGGATACAGGCATTCGCTCCTCGCCGAAGCTGAGCTTGAGGCCATGAAGAACGCCTGCCGACACAGCATGCGTGTCGCAAGCCCGTTCTCGCCGGAACGGTTCAAAGGTGACGTCCTGCTGTTCGTGGCCGCGCACAGCCATTTCAAGTGGCCAAATCAAACCTGGGAATCGTATGTCGAGGGAAGCATTCATGTACATCCGATTGAGTGTACCCACGATACGATGCTGGATGAGGGTTCGGCAGCAGTAATCGGCAAGGTACTAACAGACGAGCTTGAAAAACGGCAAAGGACGAACCAACCGACAATTCAATGGAGGACGAAGTGACAAATCCGTTTGAAGATGAAAATGGAGTTTATCACGTGCTGATAAACGAAGAAGGGCAGCACTCTCTTTGGCCGAGCTTCATCGAGGTTCCGGACGGCTGGACAATCATACACGAGTCGGACAGCCGGGCTGCTTGCATTGACTTCATCAATCAGAATTGGACGGACATGCGGCCAAGGAGCTTGATCAAGCGCATGAGCGAGCGCGGCACCCTTAATTGAACCTGATCGTGCACGATCGCGGTGGAGCTATGAGCCCGCTGACGGCGGTGTCTTCTTTATCCAAATGCTGCTTGCCGGAGTGGTCCCTTTCGCCTACATCTGTCGCCGCTTGGGAAGCCGCAGTAGCTCAGCCGGTAGAGCAACGCATTCGTAATGCGTAGGTCGACGGTTCGAATCCGCCCTGCGGCACCACTCCTCACATTGTCCAGCCCATGCATTCAGGAGCCCGCCGTCGCGGTTGCGGCCGGCATGAACTCCGCGCGGATGCGCTCTGTATGCTCGCCCAGGCTCGGCACTCGGCGCCAGCGGTGCTCCTCTCCCGGGTGTAGTATCGCGGCCGCGGGATACGAGACGGACCCTGACGGCGTATCGACGGTCATACGCCGCAGATGCGGATGCTGCGCAAGCTTGCTCGCGTCGTTGACGCGGGCGAATGCAATCTCGGCTGCCTCAAGCTTTTCGGTCAGGGCGGGTTCGTCTGTTGCTGCGAAAACAGCCGCCACTCGCGCGTCGGTTTCCCGCCGGCGCTTGACGCGATCGACATTGCCGGCGAAATCGGGGTCGAGCGCAAGCGCCTGGTCTTCCAGCACGCGTTTGGCCAGCACACGCCACTCGCGGTCGCTCTGGATGGCAATCAGAATGTCGGCACCGTCTTTTGTCTTGAACACGCCATAAGGTGCAATGGACGGGTGCGCGAGCCCCATGCGCCGAGAGACATGCCTCCTTCGTATTGCAGCAGCGGCACCGACATCCAATCCGCCATGGCGTCGAACATGGAGATGGACAGCACGGCACCTTGTCCGCTGCGTTCGCGACCGAGAAGCGCTTCGAGAATGGCCTCGTAGGCATTCATGCCGGCCGCGATGTCGCATACCGAGACCCCGACGCGGGCGGGTTCTGCCGCGTTGCCGGTAACGGACGCCAGGCCGGTTTCCGCCTGAATCATCATGTCGTAGGCTTTGCGCGCGGAATAAGGCCCGCGCTCGCCGTAGCCAGAAATCGAGCAGATGACGAGCCGGGGATGCTCACGGTGCAGTCGGTCGAGGGGAAATCCGAGCTTTGCAATGGCCCCTGGCTTGAGGTTCTGGACGAACACGTCCGCCGTTGCCAGCAAGACCGATAAGAGTGCCTTATCGTCGGGTTGCATCAGATCGAGGCAGACGGACTCCTTTCCGCGATTGAGCCACACGAAATAGGCGCTCTCGCCGCCGGCCAGCCGATCGTAGTAACGGGCGAAGTCTCCCTCCGGGCGTTCGATCTTGATCACGCGTGCGCCTGCGTCGGCGAGCCTGCAGCTGCACATCGGGGCGGCGACGGCCTGCTCCAGTGAGATCACCAATAAATCGGAGAGAGGAAGAGTCATGTCGGATCGCTGGAGGACGCTGATAGCTGCACGACGGGCCTCGCGATCGGCACGTCAGCCAGGATCTTGTACTGCTGCACGCGCGGTTTGTTCTTGTCCGTCTCATTCACGTATTGGATGGAGCTTTTGCCCATCAATTCTCGCGGCAAAATCATCACTCGAATGAAACGGCTGGGCCGGTCGCTCGCAGCTTGCGCAAAGACCGGGTCGGGACCGCTCTCATACCATGCGCCTCCCGGTCCGTAGGAGATGGATGTCCCCAGAGTATCAATGCGAATTCCTCCTTCGATCAAACAGCGAATTCCCGGCCCCTGATGCGTATGCGGATACGCGCAGCCGCCGGGTGGAAAGCCGACGCTGTCGCCTCGCAACAGAAGCTCGCCTTTTGGCAGGGTGTGCAGCTCCGCTGAAATCTTCTCGCGCGAGACTACCCCCGGCGGGGTTGTATGGGCACCGACCATGCCAGGTAGCTCCCAGCGCCAAAGGCTCGCACCGGATGCTCCCGCATCGATCGTGATGGCCCCGTCCCCGTCCCATGCATCTTCGTCCTTGAGACTTCGACCGCCTATTCTGATCTCGCCGTGCACCACGAAGATCATGCGCGGCGAGGCCGGTAATGCAAAGACACGGCCGTTCGCCATGACATCTTCGTACAATCGCAGCATTGGCGAGCGCATGGAACCTTCCTTCCTCGGCCATGGGTCGGCGCCGGCTTTCCTTCCCTAAACTGCATCGTTATACCCGCACCGCGCTGCTGGAGAAGAAAATGTCTGAGATGCGGCTGGTGGTGGCGGGCGCAGGCGGACGCATGGGACGCACCCTCATCCATGCCATTGCGGCCACCAAGGGCGCCACTTTGGCTGGCGCGGTGGAAGCTGCCGGCTCGGCCGTGATCGGGCGCGATGCCGGCGAGCTCGCGGGCCTGGGTGCAAATGGCGTTGTCATAGCGAGTGACCCCGAGCCGCTTCTAAGCAAAGCCGACGGATTGCTCGACTTCACGGTTCCCGCTGCCACCGTGGTATTTGCCGAGCTCGCGGCGCGGCGTGGAATTGCCCATGTTATCGGAACCACCGGGCTTTCCGGTGAGAACGAAATTCTGATCGAGGAAGCGGGCAAACGCGCAGTGATCGTCAAATCCGGGAACATGAGCATGGGAGTGAATCTGCTCGCTGCTCTGATCAAGCGCGTCGCACAGACGCTCGATGAGGAGTTCGACATCGAGATCCTTGAGATGCACCACAACAAAAAAGTTGATGCGCCCTCCGGCACCGCGCTCATGCTGGGCCGTGCCGCGGCGGAGGGCCGAAAGATCGATCTCGCGCAACATTCGGTGCGGGCACGCGACGGCCACACCGGCGCTCGCTGTCCAGGCGACATCGGCTTTGCCGCGCTGCGTGGAGGCACCGTCGTCGGCGACCACACGGTCATCTTTGCCGGGCCGGCGGAACGCGTCGAGCTCACCCACCGAGCAGAAGATCGAATGATATTCGCCCGCGGCGCGCTCCGCGCGGCGCTGTGGGCGCGCACGCAAAAACCCGGCGTTTATTCCATGGCCGATGTCCTCGGCCTGCGCGATATCTGACACTGGCGGAGATGCGATCCAATGACCGAACGGGTGCTCGTGCTTGTGCGTCATGGGGAAAGCGAGTGGAACCTGAAGAATCTCTTCACCGGCTGGAGGGACGTCGATCTCACCCCCAACGGAATCGCCGAGGCACGTGCCGCCGGCCGGAAGCTCAAGGCACAGGGCTTCTCCTTCAGCATTGCATTCACGTCGGCGCTCATTCGGGCACAGCGATCGCTCGATCTGATGTTGGAAGAGTTGGGCCAGACCGGCATTCCGGTGCTCCGGGATAACGCGCTCAACGAACGCGACTACGGAGATCTGTCGGGGCTCAACAAAGATGATGCGAGAGCAAAGTGGGGGGCCGAGCAGGTGCACCTCTGGCGACGCTCGTATGACGTGGCGCCGCCTGGCGGCGAGAGCCTCAAAGACACCGCTGCGCGGGTGCTTCCGTATTACATTCAGGAAATTCTGCCAGCGGTACTGTGCGGCAACCGGGTTCTCGTCTCAGCGCACGGCAATTCGCTGCGCGCCCTCGTCATGGTGCTTGAGCGGCTTTCGACCACCGATATCCTCAAGCGCGAGATCGGCACCGGGGTGCCTCTGGTCTACCGGCTCAATGCCGATTCCACCGTGGCCGAGAAGCTCGATCTCGCCGCGTGATGGTTCCGCGCCAAAATCTATTCAAAGATGGTGCGCGTCGGACCCCTCTTCGCTTCACCCAATGCCGCCGAAAGCGCAAGGGCGAAACTTTCCTTCTCCTGCGGGCCGAGAAAGGCAGCGACGGCGAGACGCTTACCCCTTGAGACCAGAAACAGTCGCTCGATGCCAAACTCGGCATGGACTACGCGATCAAGCCGCACCCATAGCGGATTGGCGCTCCATTCTCGGACCGCCCCGCGATAGCTGACCTGACGGACGGTCAACTCCGAGGGTCTCACCGTCACCTGCTCGTAGGACTCAGCGCGTCGATAATTCACCTGAAGCGCCCAGTACATCAGCGCAACGTCAAGGCCACAAAAGCCGAATACCGGCCAGGCGCCGGCCAGCAGAAACACCACTCCGGTCACCAGGCTCACTCCGCCCAGCAGCGCCATCAAGCAGAGGAACCCGGCCCGCCCGAGCGAGCGATGCGGCGTGAGTATTGCCGAAAAGATCGGGGCCTCACCGGCTTGGTCGTTGTCCGATGCCATGGTGCACACTATACGGATGCAATGGGCCGCAAGATAGATCGCGCTAAAGGCGGCAAATCTGCTGGTAAGCCTCCGCGTAGAAGTCGCGTCGTCCCGCGTGCCAGGCTCAAAACCGCGGACAAACGCGTAGCCGCTGATAAGAAAGCTGCCGCGGTTCGCTTGCCGCAGTGGACAACGGGCGAGATCAAGGAAGCGTTCCGCCGGTTCCACGCCGCCAATCCCGAGCCCAAGGGCGAGCTTGAGCACATCAACCCTTTCACTCTGCTGGTTGCGGTAGTGCTCTCTGCTCAGGCAACTGACGCGGGCGTGAACAAGGCCACCCCCGCGCTGTTTGCCGCTGCCGATACGCCTGAGAAAATCGTCGCTCTCGGAGAAGCGCGTGTGCAGGAGCTGATCAAGACCATCGGGCTGTTTCGGACCAAGGCCAAGAACCTCGTTGCCCTGTCGCGGAAGCTGGTCGAGGAGCACGCAGGTCAGGTGCCGCGCAGTCGTGAGGCGCTGGAAGCACTGCCGGGGGTGGGTCGTAAAACCGCCAATGTGGTCCTCAATGTTGCGTTCGGCGAGCCGACCATTGCGGTTGACACTCACATCTTTCGCGTGGGCAATCGCACCGGCCTTGCGACCGGGGCGACGCCGTTCGAAGTCGAAACCAAGCTCGATGCGATCGTGCCGGCCCGTTACAAACGCCATGCTCACCACTGGCTGATCTTGCATGGACGCTATGTATGCGTGGCGCGGCGCCCGCTTTGCGAGCAGTGCCTGATCTCCGATCTTTGCAAGTGGCCGGGAAAGACCCTGCCGGTACATGCCCCGGCCCATGCCGGTGCCCCGCTGGCGCCACGTTCACGGCAATAACTGCCGCGTAATCTCTGAGGAGGTTTCATGGGTTCGCATTGGCGCAAGATCGCGCTCGGCGCTGCGCTCGTCGTTGTCGCAGTCATTGCCATCGCGACGGTCGCGAGCTTGATCGGTCCCCGCGGCCGGAAGCCGGCGCTGACCGCGGTACCGCCGCTTGCGCCGGTGACGCGCAGCTCCACCATCATCGTCCCCGTGGCCATCGCGCAAACTGCCATCAGCAACGCGTTGGAAAGGGCAGCGCCGCGCGAGCTTTCCGGAAAGCCGGAGCTTCCCTCCCTGCCGTTTGTCGGTGATACCGATATCGGCTGGTCGGTTTTGCGGGGGCCATTCACCGTTTCCGGGACGCCCGAAGGGCTCTCCATATCGACTGCCCTGACCGGCAGCATGCACGCGAGCGGGCGCTTGGCGGGTCCATCTGGATTGCTGGGACAATCAGGGGATCTGCAAGGCCTGATTGGAAGCCTCCTCGGCGGCAATCCGGCTTCGCCGCCCAGAGAGGAGCAAGGAGGAAAGCCGCAGGAGCAACGCGCGGACGTTCGCGGCGCAGCAACGCTCATTGCGCGCCCCTCGCTTCTTCCGGACTGGCGCATGGAACCTAATTTGACGTCCCAGGTGACGATAGCGGACGCCTCCCTCTCGGTGATGGGCATGAAGCTCAGCGTCCCCGATTCAATCAGGCCGCTGCTCGATCGCGCCATCAATGAGCAGGTGTCGCTCCTCCAGGCCGCCGTCAGGAACAGTCCGTTGATTGAAGCGGCCGCCCGGGAGCAATGGGCTAAAATGTGCCGCTCCGTTTCCCTCGGCGCCCTCGACCCGCAGATGCCCAACCTATGGCTTGAGCTGCGGCCCACACGCGCCTTTGCCGCCAATCCGCGCATTGACGAGCATTTCGTGTTCCTGACGGTCGGAGTACAGGCAGATACGCGTATCGTGCCGAATGAAACCAAGCCCGAGTGTCCATTCCCTGCGCAGTTGGACATCGTGCAGCAGATGCAGCAAGGCCGCGTCAGCATTGCCCTGCCGATCGACCTTCCTTTCACTGAGATCAACCGGCTGATGGAGGCACAGCTCAAGGGAAAAACATTTCCCGAGGACAAAACCAGCGCCTTTACCGCTACCATCAAGAACGTCAGTGTTGCAGCCTCCGGGGACAGGTTGTTGATCTCGGTCGGGGTGACGGCGAACGAAACAAAGAGCTGGTTTGGCCTTGGAGCCGACGCAACGATCCACGTCTGGGGTCGGCCGATCCTCGACCCCGCCCGACAGTTGCTGCGTCTGGGTGACATGTCCCTCGACGTCGAATTGCAGGCGGCGTTCGGAATGCTGGGTGCGGCAGCACGGGCTGCGCTTCCGTATCTGGAACAGACGCTCTCGGACAAGGCCGTGATCGACTTGGTGCCGCTTGCCCAGGAGGCGCGCAAGAACATCGCCAAGGCGGTGGCCGACTTCGGCAAGCGCAGCGACGGGATCCGCGTCGATGCGAAGGCGCTTGATCTGCGCCTGGTGGGGCTCGAATTTGATGCCAACACGCTGCGGGTCATCGGCGAAGCCGATGGAACAGTGCGCGCAGCAGTCATGAAGCTGGATGAAAAATAAATCAACGAAAGCGATCGAGTCTCACTGCAGCTCGGCGCCGACACGCGACGGCGACGCTGATCCTTCGCCCAGCTGGACTCGTCGGTTGTTCCTTGCTGCTTGCGCTTCCCTTGGAGCCAGCCCGGCATGGGCGCAGCGCAGACGGGCACCCGAGGCGCCCCGTTCCGGCAGCGTCGACGTGATCATTATCGGCGCCGGGGCCGCCGGGATTGCCGCCGCCCGCCGGCTTGCTGCATCAGGCAGGCAGTTTGTCCTGCTCGAAGCCGCCAACGAGATTGGCGGACGCTGCATCACCGATGCCAGAACCTTCAGCGTTCCATACGACCGGGGCGCGCACCGCATCTACCTCGCCGACAATAGTCCGATCGCCAAGCTCGCCCCCCAGACCGGTCTCGACCTCTACCTCGCGCCCCCCGGGCAGCGCATGCGCATCGGCCGGCGCTACGCGCGCGAAGGCGAGATGGAAGATTTCCTTGCAAGCCTGGTCAAGGCCAACACCGCGATCCATGACGCCGCGCGCAAGGGCGATGTCGCCTGTGCGCAGGTTTTGCCGAAAGACCTGGGCGAATGGCGGCCGACCATAGAATTCCTGTTGGGTCCATACAGCTGCGGCAAGGACCTTGCGGAGCTCTCGACCGTGGACCTTTCGCGGGCTGCCGAGCGCGACAACGGCGCATTTTGCCGCCAGGGGCTGGGCACGCTCCTGGCAAAGCTCGCGCCCGCAGGCGCGGTTCAGCTTTCTACGCCGGTCACCCGCATCGACTGGGGACGCGCGAGCGTGGAGGTCGAGACACCCAAAGGTCCGTTTCGAGCGCCGACGGCGATTGTCACGGTCTCCACGAATGTGCTGGTCTCCGGCAAGATCAAATTTGATGTGCCCAAACGCCATCTCGATGCGGCCAACAAGCTCAAGCTTGGGAGTCTCGATCACATTGCCATCGAGCTGACTGGAAATCCGCTCGGGCTGCGAGCCGATGAGCTGGTGCTTGAAAAGAGCGAGAGCAAAGAAACCGCCGCAGTGTTTGCTAACGTCTCCGGGTCAACGCTTTGCATCATTGACGTCGGAGGCAATTTCGGGCGCGATCTCTCTGCCAATGGCGAGCCCGCCATGATGGAATTCGCAAACAGCTGGCTCAGCGGACTGTACGGTGCCGACATCATCCGCAGCATCAAACGCCGTCAGGCGACGCGGTGGAACTACGAGCCATGGGTTCTTGGTGCTGCCTCCGCGGCTGCACCGGGAGCTCAATCGGCACGCAAGGTGCTCATGGACCCGATAGCGAGCCGAATCTTCCTTGCGGGCGAAGCCGTGCACGAGACGCTCTGGGGCACGGTCGGGGGCGCGTGGGAATCGGGTGAACGCGCCGCCGACGCAGTCCTGAGGCTTGTCGGCGGACGGCGGGGGTGAGGGTGAAATTCGAGCTGCAGCGTCTCGCTGGTAGGCCGTGCCCTAGGCCCGGCTCCTTGATCCTCCCGGGATGCAACCCTTGCGGGAGCAGTTTTTGGCTCATTGTAAACAACAACAAATCTACAATGATTTTTCGCCCTTGGGTTGAGTAGGTAACATACAACCGCTGGCCGGACGAGCCAGCTTTGGTTGTTTATTTCCGACGTCTCCATGCAGGCGAGTAATTCCTCGAGGCCATTTACCTGCAGCGCTGGAATATAGTTCTCGCCTATCTCGGTAACGGTCGCGGCCTGGCGGGGGCGCCGGCTCGCCTGTCGTAATTATTTTCATGGCTTTCATATCCGCGTCTTGGAACGGCCAACACGCATGGCCGAAGAAAAAAGCCCGGCGCGCGATCACCGGCCGGGCTTTGGCATAATTCGCAAGGATATCGTTTTATACTTGAGTCCCGTTATGGATGTCAATAGGTCAAGAATCTTGGTAGTGTCTCAGACACTACCAGAATCTTCCTAGGCTCGCAGAACGGCGCCCGTGCGCTTTTTGACCTCGGCGATGACTTTGCCCGCTATCGCCTCGATCTCCTGGTCGGTCATGGTCTTCTCACGCGGCTGCAAGGTCACCGCGATGGCGATTGATTTCTTGCCCGGCTCGATTCCGGCGCCCTGATAAACGTCGAAGACCGCGATTTTGCTGATCAGCTTGCGATCCGCGCTCTGGGCGGCGCGTACCAGGTCGCCGGCGCGGATGGACTGATCGACCACAAAGGCAAAGTCGCGTTCGATAGGTTGAAACGGCGAAAGCTCGAGCGGCGGCTTGGCGCGCGTGGATTTTATCTTCAGCTCGGGAATTTTCTCCAGGACCACCTCGAACGCGACGACGGGACCATCGGCATCGAGCGCCTCGAGCGCGCGCGGATGCAATTCACCGAAGTGCCCGAGCACGCTCTGAGGACCGATTTGAATCGTGCCGCTGCGGCCAGGATGGTACCAGGCAGGGCCGCCTGGAACGACCTGCAGCGCCTGGCTTGGCGCTCCGGCCGCTGAGAGGACCGCAAGCGCGTCGGCTTTTGCATCGAGCGCATCCACCGAAACCGCAGCTGCGGACCAGTGGCGTCCCACGCCCTCCGGCTTGGCGAGGCGGGTGCGCACGCCGGCAGCAGCGGTGAATTTGTCTTCAGGGCGGTCGCCGCGAAAGACCGGACCTAGTTCGAACAAGGCGACGTCGGGAAAGCCGCGATCGGTATTTCTCTGCGCGGCTGCGATCAGTCCCGGGATCAGGCTCGGCCGCATGTCGGAAAGATCCGCAGCGATGGGGTTGGCCAGCGTCAGCTCGCGATCCCCGCCGCCGAACAAAGCGGCCTCGTCATGGGCGATGAACGACCAGGTGACAGCCTCGACCATCCCGCGCGCCGCCAGCGCGCGCGCGGCTTTGCGCCGGCGGGTCTGCAAAGGCGTGAGCACGGGTCGGCGCGGCGCCTCGCCGCGGTCGAACGGCGTTGCAGGAATGCGATCCACCCCAATGATGCGCACGATCTCCTCGACCACATCAGCCTTCTCGCGAACGTCGCCCCGCCATGAAGGCACCTCCACCTTCAAGCTTGCATCGCGCGGGACGGCTGAAAATCCGAGTCGGCTCAGCACGTTTTCCATTTCGGTTGAATCGATATGGATGCCGGCCAATCTCGCCACCTCGCCCTTGGGAAAATCGATCCTGTGCTCGGGCACTTCCACCTTGCCTGCAACAGTGACGTCAGATGGCTCGCCGCCGCAGAGATCGAGCACCATCCTGCTGGCGAGCGCGAGGCCAGGCAGCATGAAAGCCGGGTCCACCCCGCGCTCGAAGCGATAGCGAGCGTCGGAATTGATGCCGAGCTTGCGGCCGGTGTGAGCAATGTTGGCAGGGTCCCAAAGCGCCGATTCGATCAGCACGTCGGTGGTTTCCGCCGAGCATCCCGTTGCTTCGCCCCCCATGATACCCGCAAGCGATTCAACCCCGCTCGCATCAGCGATAACGCAAATGCTTTCATCAAGCTCGTAACTCTTGCCGTCCAGCGCGACCAGCTTTTCCCCCGGACGGGCGCGTCGAACGGTCAGGTCCCCATGGACCTTCGCCGCATCGAAAACATGCAGCGGACGCGCCCGGTCGTAAGTGATGAAATTGGTGATGTCGACGAGAAGGTTTATGGGACGAAGCCCGATTGCAATGAGCCGGCGTTGCAGCCACTGCGGCGAGGGGCCGTTCTTGACTCCGCGAATGAGCCGCAGCCCGAAAGCGGGACAGAGCGAGGGCGTGGATCCGAACTCGAGCGTGATCTTGGTGGGACAAGGAAAACTCCCGCGCACGGGTTCGATCGGCCGGGGGATCAAGGATCCCATTCCGGCGGCGGCGAGGTCGCGTGCAATGCCGTTCACTCCGGCGCAGTCCGCGCGGTTCGGAGTAAGATTTATCTCGATGATTGGATCATCGACCCCGGCCCAGCGCGCGTAGCTCGTGCCCACAGGGGCATCGTCGGGCAGCTCGATGATGCCCTCGTGATCGTCCGAGATCTCCAGCTCGAACTCCGATACCAGCATGCCTCGGCTCTCGACGCCGCGGATCTTGCCGATGGCGAGCGTCATGTTCTTGCCGGGTATGAATGCGCCGGGCGGCACGAAAACGCCTTTCATTCCCGCGCGCGCATTAGGCGCCCCGCAAACGACCTGCACCGGGTCGCCGCTGCCGGTATCCACCATGCAGACCCGAAGTCGATCGGCATTGGGGTGCTGCTCGGCGGAAATGACCCGTGCGATGGAGAACGGCGCGAGCAGCTTGCCGCGATCGACGACCTTCTCCACCTCCAGCCCGATCATGGTGAGCTTGTCGACGATCGTCGTCAGCGTGGCATCCGTATCGAGATGCTCCTTGAGCCAGGCCAGGGTGAATTTCATCACGCGCTGAGCCCTCCGGCGAGGCTCGGAAAATCGAGCGGCCGAAACCCGTAATGGGACAGCCATCGCACGTCGGCTTCGAAGAAGGCGCGCAGATCCGGCATGCCGTATTTCAGCATGGCGATACGATCGATGCCGAGGCCCCAGGCGAAGCCTTGATATTCATCCGGATCGAGCCCGCAATTGCGCAGCACGTTCGGATGAACCATGCCGCAGCCGAGGATTTCCAGCCAATCCTCGCCCTCGCCGAAGCGGATCTCGCCCTTGTCGCGCTTGCATTGGATGTCGACCTCGAGCGACGGCTCGGTGAACGGAAAATACGAGGGGCGAAAGCGCATCTTGACGTGATCGACCTCGAAGAACGCTGCGCAGAATTCCTGCAGGATCCATTTGAGGTGCCCGAGGTGCGAGCTTTTGTCGACGACGAGACCCTCCAGCTGATGGAACATCGGCGTATGAGTCTGGTCGCTGTCGCTGCGATAGGTGCGGCCCGGGATGATGACCCGAATGGGCGGCTGTTTCGCCAGCATGGTTCTGATCTGCACCGGCGACGTATGCGTGCGCAGCAGGAGCCGAGAGCCGTCGGGCTTCGGATTCAAATAGAACGTGTCGTGCATATCCCGCGCAGGATGTCCTTCGGGGAAATTGAGCTTGGTGAAATTGTAGTCCTCGGATTCGATATCGGGTCCTTCCGCAACGGAAAAACCCATATCCGCAAAGATCGCAATCAGCTCGTCATTGACCTGGCTTAAGGGGTGGACGCGCCCGACCTCGACCGGCGGCTCACGCACCGGCAGCGTGACATCCAGCATCTCGGTATTGAGTTGGGCTTCGAGCGCGACACTCTTCAGCTCGGCCTTGCGTTCCGCAATAGCCGCGCCCACCCGCTCCTTGAGGCGATTGATCAGCGGACCCTGCTCGCGGCGCTGCTCGGGGCTCATCTCGCCCAGGGTTCTCAGCAGCGCGGAAACCGATCCGTTCCTGCCCAGGGCGGCGATGCGGATCGTCTCGATCGCCGCTTCATCAGTGGCCGCGGCAATCGCGCCCAGAAGCTCCTTTTCCAGAACGCTCGGATCTTGCATTCGCATTCCGGTTCAGCTGCGCCAGCGCAGCGTCTTGGGCTCGAGCGGATTGCTGAAAGTGCGACCCTGCGCCTGCGCGGAGATCCATTCGTCTTTTACCCGCATCCACCAGCGCGCCTGGGTATCGGCATCGTTGATCAGCATGAGCTTTGGTCGATAGACCAGACCCTCACGCTGACGGATCACGACTTGCCGATCCTGATCGAGAAAGATGCGCATGAAGACTTTGAGCAGCGGCGCAAGCGGAGCTACCCAGCGCGGCGAGGCCCAGAAAATCTGATGCACTTCCGTCGACTCATCGGTTATCGGGGTGATGGCGGTGAGCCCAACGACCGCTTGACGATCTCCGTGCACCTCCTCGATCCGCAGCCCCGGCAATTTGTAGGAGATCTCCGTCTCCACAGTGCGTCCCAGTAATTTGTAGGCCAGATTTTGCGGTGGAAGCCGATGGCGGACCATCTGCCACCCCAGCTCGATCGGCTTGAACTCCTTTTCCTTGGGCCGCAGCTTCGTCGCCTTGTGCTTGAACCATGCCGACGTATGCACATAAGCGGCGTGGGTCGGATCCATCAGGCCGAACGCGGCGTGATCGGTGGAGCAGGGGAACGGCAACATGATTGCGGCCACGGGCCGCGCGTCGTCGGAAAAGACCGGCATGCGCGGCGGATCGGGCGGCTCGACCGCATCGCATGATTGGTTGGGATGGCGGAAATAGATCCACACCACGCCCTGTCGCTCCGTGCAGGGATAGTCTTCGCAGCGAATCTTGCCGAGGTCGACCTCCTGCCCTTCGCGGAGCGATGGAATCTCAACGCAGGTGCCGCCGGTATCGAAGCGCCAGCCGTGGTAGCAGCACGCGATGGTCTCGCCGTCGAAGCGGCCGTAATGCAGCGGTATGCCGCGATGCGGGCAGCTGTCACGCAATGCGAACACGCGCCCATCTCGCCTGCGCCCGATGAGCAGCGGCTCACCCAGCAGGACCTTGGGCACCAGTCGGCCGGCCCGCAGCTCGGCCGCGGGGAGAGCGACATACCACAGGCCGCGCAGCAGTTCGGCTTTGAGATCCTGCATCGTCTCGTTCCGCGATGCCAACCGGGAATGTGATCGGCCGGTGTCGGCAGCCAAGATGCCGATCATGCGGCAAAGGGTTTATTACCAGCGCCAAGGGGCGGGTTTCAAACCCGCCCCGCGAAGCGTGCGCCGTAACTGTGCAACAGGCACCGGATGGCTCCCCGAGCAGTGCAGCAAGCTCCGCAATACCTCCCCCCAAAGGGGGAGGTCGGCTCCCCGACTTGATCGGGGAGCCGGGTGGGGGTTACTCCCGACCGCGATGATCAGCAAATATCACCGCCGAGCGTCAGGACCCCCACCCGACAGCATTTGCCCCGGCGCAAAGCCGGGGTAAATGCTGTCGACCTCCCCCTTTTAGGGGGAGGTATGGCTGGAGCGGTCAAGCCGCGATCGCGGCTTTTGCCTTCTCAACGATGGCTTGGAAGGCGGCGGGCTCCCGGATCGCAAGATCGGACAGGATTTTCCGGTCGACCAGAATTCCGGCCTTGCCGATGCCGTCAATGAAGCGGCTGTAGGTCAGGCCGAACGGGCGCACCGCCGCATTGAGGCGTTGAATCCACAGAGCACGGAATGTGCGCTTCCTTCGCTTCCTGTCGCGATAGGCGTATTGGTTGGCCTTCTCGACAGCCTGCTTGGCGATACGAATGGTATTCTTGCGCCGCCCGTGAAACCCCTTCGCGGCCTTGAGGACCTTCTTATGTTTTGCGTGGCTCGTGACTCCGCGTTTCACGCGTGCCATGGCGATGCTCCTTCAACACATTGCGCTTAGCGGAAAAGCGAAGCGGCTCGATCAGCCGTTCGGCAGGAAGTACTTTTTGACGGTTTCTCCGTCGGTCTTGAACAGCACGCTCGTACCGCGCAGCTGCCGGATCTGCTTGTTGGTACGTTTGATCATTCCGTGGCGCTTGCTGCGGTGCTGATAGAGCACCTTGCCGCCGGCGGTCACCTTGAAGCGCTTCTTGGCCCCGGACTTGGTCTTGATTTTGGGCATTTGGGTCTCCTCTGCGGCTCGACCATGCCACTGAACGGCGGGTCGGACCGTGTTGCTCGTTCGAGCTGCTGCTGATTGTTACGCCGTCGCCACGGCAGCCCTGATGGCCGGGCAACGGGAAAATCGCGGGTTTATGGCAGAGGTATCTGCCGATTACAACCAACCCTTCGCCTAGCGTCAGCGGGGCGCGAGCACCATGACGACCTGGCGTCCTTCGAACCGGGGCTCCTGCTCCACCTTGGCGATCTTCAAGGTGTCGTCCTTGACCCGGTTGAGCAGTTGATACCCAAGCTCCTGGTGCGCCATCTCGCGGCCGCGAAAGCGCAGCGTGACCTTGACCTTGTCGCCTTCCTCGAAAAACCGCTGCATGGACCGCATCTTCACGTCGTAATCGTGATCGTCGATCATCGGCCGGAGCTTGATCTCCTTGACCTCGACCACCTTTTGCTTCTTGCGCGCCTCAGCCGCCTTCTTCTGCGCCTGGTATTTGTATTTGCCGTAATCGAGAATCTTGCAAACGGGCGGAGTTGAATTGGGAGCGATCTCGACCAGATCGAGCCCCGCCTCCTGCGCTTTCTGCAAGGCAAGCTGGAACTCGACGGGGCCAAGGTTCTGGCCACTCTGGTCGATCAATTGAACGCTGTGGGTGCGGATCTCCTCGTTGATGCGCGGCCCATCCTTCGGTGCAGGCTGCGCAGGTTTGATTGGACGGCGAATGGCTCTGCTCTCCTCTGTCGTTGCGACGGACCTGCCGGGCAGGCCAGCGAAAGATCAGTACAAACCACGCATAAGTCAACGCCCAAGCGACCGATTTAAGTCAATTGCGGGGCGGCGCTGAAATGGAGCCTGGCAGTGTCGGGCAGGTCACACTTGGCCCCATAATCACCGAACATCCGGGTTGGGACGCCTTCGGCTCAAATCGCCGCGCCGGGATGACTGGATGCCCCGCTTGAAGCCGCTTGAAGCGGGGCATGACAACCCAGAGACCGACGGGCAAAACCGCAGATCGATCAATCGTCCCGCGCCAATAGCGACGTATAGACCGCCCGGGTGGCGATCGCGACGCTGCGGGGCGAAAACATGTACTCGGCGAATTGACGTGCGCGAGCGCTCATTGCGCGGTAAGCCGCATGGTCGAGGGACAGTGCCGTGCTCAGGGCACGGGCAAAATCGGCAGCGTCCCCCGGCTCAGCCAGCCAGCCGGTGCGGATGTCTTCCGGCATCTCAGGCGGCGTTACCATATGCTCCGGCAGGATGCCGAGATTGGCCGCGACCACCGGCCGGCCCATGGCTTGCGCCTCCGCGACCACGCGGCCAAGCACGGGCGGCTCGATCGCAGGCACGAGGACGATGTCGGCAGCGGCGTACGCGGCGGGCATGTCGCGGCAATGTCCGCTGAAGCGGATGAACGGCGCAATTCCCTTCCGTCTCGCCTGCTCGACGATGAACCGGGCATATTTGCGAAAGCTCTCATGCTCCCCGGCCATCACAATGATGAACCCACGCACCCCGCTGTCCACAATAACGCGAGCGATCTCCGGAACAAGAATTTGTCCGTTCCACGGGGCAACTCGGCCAGGGACCAGAACGACCTGGTCGCCCGGGCGAGCACGCCAGGCCTGGCGCAGCGCTTCCCTGCGTGCGGCATCCACTGCGCTTGGGTCGTAAGTGCCGGTCTGGATGCTGCGCGGGATGACGGTGATCCGCTCGCGCGGCAGCTTGAACCGTTGCATGACGGACGCTGCCGCATAATGGGATGGCGTAATGATGCGATCGCCCCGTGCGATCGCCCCGGCCCAGTAGGCGCGAAACCCAGAGGTCACCGGCACGTCCGGCAGCGTCGTGACCAGCCAGACTGCAATCTGCGTCGCGGCCATGTTTGCTGCCCAGGCGCCGCCGATGCTTTGGGCGTGGACAATATCGATTCGCTCGGATGCGATCAGTCGCTCCAGCCTGCGCGCAGCCTTGGACAGCTTGAGCGGGCTGATGGTGTCGTTGACAAGCGGTATCCACTCCGCGCCAAAGGTTCTGAGCTCTTCAGCGAGCGGGCCGTCCTCCGCGGCCACGAGGGTGCGGGCACCCGATCGCAGCAGCGCCTCGCTGAGATTCACTACTGTCCGGGCGACGGGCTCGTCGCGCAAAGCCGCCACGATCTGGAGGATCGTTGCGCCGGCCAATGTCCGCGGGGCACTGTGGGCCTCGTCCTGAGCGGTGCTCACCGCTTGCTCCGGCGGTTCGGTCGGGCTCTCCGCGTGCGGCATTTGCATTCAAGCTGAAACACGGTAGCCCCTCGCGGAAGCAGCGGGCGTCTGCGGTTTGGTTCAAATGAGCGATCCTTGCCTGAATTTTCTTGATGTTGGAACCGAGAAAGCAATCCGGCGGATTGCGGTACGCCGGTGCGGCGGCGGCTCGCCCATGCTGCTGTGGCTTGGCGGGTTCAAATCCGACATGCGGGGGACCAAGGCCGAGGCGCTGGATACCTGGGCGCGCGACCACGGTCGCGCGATGGTCCGCTTCGACTATTCCGGTCACGGTGAGTCCGGGGGAAATTTTGCCGATGGGACCATCGGGCGATGGCTGGAAGAGAGCGTTGCCGTGCTCGACGCATTTTGCCGCGGTCCGCAAGTGGTGATCGGCTCATCGATGGGAGCGTGGCTGGCGCTCCTGCTTGCGCGCGAGGTGGCAAAGCGGCCGGAGCCGGAAGCGCGCCTCATCGGGCTTGTTCTGATCGCGCCCGCAGTCGACTTCACCGAGGAGCTGATGTGGAAGCGTTTCCCGCTCGAAGTGCAACATCAGATCGAGCAGACCGGCGCCTGGGAGCGGCCATCGGCCTATGCCGATGAGCCCTATCTCATCACGCGCGGCTTGATCGAGGACGGACGCCGACACCTGTTGCTTGATGGCATGATCGAGACCGGCTGCCCGGTGCGGATCCTCCAGGGAGTGCAGGATCCCGACGTCCCGTGGCAGCACGCCGTCGAGCTGACCGCACGCTTTGCCCAGGACGATGTCGTGCTCACCCTGGTCAAGGACGGGGATCATCGTCTTTCGCGTCCCGAGGACATCGAGCGTCTGATCGCGGCGGTCGCGGAATTCTAACAGAGCGTCGCTGCCCATTCTTCCTGTACCAGCGCATCGGTCTCCCTGTTGCGGTACGCCGGTGCGATGCGCGCGAGGCGAGCGCGATCGAGCCGTCCCAGTGCCCACACCGCTGCACCCCGAACCAAGGGCGAGGGGTCGTCGAGCGATCGCTGCGCCTCCGGGACGAAGCTTTGATCGCCGGAATTGCCGATCGCGATCAGCACGTTGCGCACGAAGCGATCGCGTCCGGTGCGTTTCACCGGTGTCTTTGCGAACATCGTTCGAAATGCCGCATCATCCAGTCGGACCAGATCGAGGAGCCCAGGCGCCTTGAGCTCCTCACGCAGCGCGAGTTTCGCGTCCCGGGTTGCCTGCGCGAACTTGTTCCACGGGCAAACGGCCAGACAATCGTCACACCCGTAGATGCGATTGCCGATGGCGGCACGCAGGTCGCGTGGGATCGGCCCTTTGTGCTCGATGGTGAGATACGAGATGCAGCGGCGCGCATCGAGCCGATAGGGCGCGGGGAACGCGGCGGTAGGACAAATATCGAGGCACGCCTTGCAGGTCCCGCAATGGTCCGGGCTCGGTGCATCGGGAGGAAGATCGAGGGTGGTGAATATTGCGCCAAGAAACAGCCAGGATCCGAATTGGCGGGAGACGAGGTTGGTGTGCTTGCCCTGCCAGCCCAGGCCGGCGGCTGCGGCGAGCGGCTTCTCCATCACTGCTGCGGTATCGACGAACACCTTTGCCTCCCCGCCGGCTTGCGCGGTGAGCCAGCGGGCGAGGAGCTTCAATCGCGGCTTCATGACATCGTGATAGTCCGCGCTCTGGGCATAGACCGAGATCGCGCCGCGGTCGCGCTGTTGCAGGATGGCGAGAGGATCGCCTTCGCGGGCGTAGCCCAGGCCGAGCAGGATGATCGAGCGCACCTGCGGCCACAAAGCACGCGGGTCGCCGCGGCGCGACGCAGATGTCTGCATCCATCCCATGTCGCCGTGGGCGCCCTCGGCCAGGAACTGCCGCAGGCGCTGCGCGGCGAGCGGAATGGAATCCGGCGTAGCTATGCCGACGATGTCGAAGCCGAGCTCCCGCGCTGCATCCTGCAGCGCCTGCTTGAGGCGTGACGGCTCGGTCAAAAGTCGAGGTTGGCGTATGTTTCCGACGGCGGCACCCCCGGCAGCGTTTCGGCCAGCAGCGGCCGGAACGCCGGGCGCGACTTCACCCGCGCGTACCAGGTCTTCGCCATCTCGTCTTCGTTCCACGGGACATCGCCCAGATAGTCGGCTGCGGACAGGTGGCTCGCCGCGGCCAGATCGGCATAGCTCATCTGCTCTCCCGCAAGCCAATCGCGGGTACCTGCCAACCAGCCGATATAGGCGAGGTGGTAACGGATATTGTGGCGCGCAACACGGATCGCCCCGGTGTCCGGCGACCCGCCGCCCGCGCTGACCGGGAGATGACGTTTGTAGAGGCGCTCCATGGTGAGCGGGCCGGTGACTTCGGCGAAGAACTTGTCGTTGAACCAGCTGAGCAGGCGGCGAACCTCGACACGCGCGCAGGTCTCGCTCGGCAACAGCCGCAGCCGGCCGAGTTGCGGCCCATGGGTCTCGTCGAGATACTCCGCGATGATTCCGGCGCCCGGAACGGGCGGCTGACCCTCCTCGATCAGGACCGGCGTGGCGCATGCGGGATTGAGCTTGAGAAACTCCTCGCGTCGCTCCCACACCCGCTCTTCCACCAGTCGTGGCGAGATCCCGTGCTCGCCGAGCGCGAGCCGGATGAAGCGGGAATGTGGGCAAAAGGGGTGGTGGAACAGCGTCAGCATGCGGCGGCAAGCATTGGCGGCGTTTCCTTAAGGCTTTCTTGGGGAAGCAGGGCGGGAGAATGACGGTAGATGGCGTCCGTACTCCTGCATAGAGGCCGCCGGATCAAGCTGTGCAATGCCGGCGCCCAGCCATTGCCCCGGAAGGGACGATGCGGGAAAAGCAGCCGTTCGGAGCTTCCGCGTCCGATGCGGCGGCGCCCCGTTCCCCTGCCACATGGAGCCGCCCATGTCCCTCGTCGTCCTGCTCAAGGCATTCATCCTCGGTGTGGTCGAGGGATTGACCGAGTTCCTTCCGGTGTCCTCGACCGGCCACCTGCTCCTGGTGCAGCGTTTCTTCGGCTTTGACGACGAGGATTTCGGCAAGACTTTTGCGGTTCTGATCCAGTTCGGGGCGATTCTTGCGCTCTTATCGATTTATTTTGTCCGAATCTGGCAGATCGCGCTGGGCATGTTCAAAGACCCCGACGCTCGGCGGTTTGTCATCGGCGTGCTGATCGCGTTTCTGCCGGCGGCATTCGTTGGGGCGCTGGCGCATGACTTCATCAAATCCGTGCTGTTCAATGCATGGATCGTCTGCTTCACCCTGATCGTCGGGGGCGCCATTCTGCTGTGGGTCGATCAGATGAAGCTGAGCACGCGGTATCATGATGCCACGCGCTTTTCCCTGCCGATGTATTTCACCATAGGGGTGGCGCAGTGCCTGTCGATGGTCCCAGGGGTTTCGCGCGCGGGAGCGACAATTGTAGCGGCCATGCTGCTGGGAGCCGACCGCCGCTCGGCGGCAGAGTTCTCGTTCTGGCTGGCGATGCCGACCATGGCGGGTGCGTTCGCCTACGATCTCTACAAGAGCCGCGGACAGCTGAGCATGGACAATGCGATCATCATCGCCTTCGGCTTCGTGGTCTCGTTCATTTGCGCCTGGATCGTGGTGAAGTCGTTTCTCGGCTACGTCCAGCGGCATGGATTCGCGCTGTTCGCGTGGTGGCGGGTGCTCGTAGGATCGCTCGGTCTCATCGCTCTCGCGCTGGGGCATTGAGGGCGGAGGTCGGAGATCAGAGGACAGAGGTCGGACGACGGACGCCGGAAAACGGGTTACACGCTCCCTTCCGTCCCCTGCCCTCTGTCCTCCGTCACCTGATCCACGAACTGCCCGGCCTTACGGAATCGCCACAAGTAGGTTGGCACCACGCTGGCCATGGCGACCGGGCCGATGCCGAGCTTTTCCAGCGTGCGCCCTTCGCGCTGGGCGTTCTCGGAAACCACGTTGTCGACGCGCAGGAGCGCGACCTGGTCCGGGGTCAACAGCGGCTTTGGCATCCATTGCAGAAAGGCGGCCTGCATCTTGGCCAGGACGAACGGGATCGGGACGAGCAGGCGCCGGCGCTCGATGGTGGCAAGCATGAACTGCATCAGCTCCTTGAAGCTGCACACGTTCGGGCCGCCGAGCTCGTAGATCTGGCCGCCCTGCCCCCGGCCCTCGATGGCCGCGACGGCAGCTTGCGCCACGTCGCCGGCGAACACGGGCTGGAACCGGGTATGTCCGCCGCCGATCAGGGGCAATGCCGGCGAGAGGCACGCCATGGCGGCGAAGCGGTTGAAGAAGTCGTCTTCGGGGCCGAACAGGATGGAAGGGCGAAGCACCACCGCGGCGGGTACGGCTGCGAGCGCCAGCCGCTCGCCTGCGGCCTTGGAGCGCGCGTAGTGGGAGGCCGAGCGTTCGTCGGCCCCGATGGCGGAGACGTGGATCAGCCGCGCGCCAATTCCCGCGGCGGCACGCGCTACCGTTTCCGCCCCGGCGGCATGCACCGCGTCGAATCGCTGTGCGCCGCGCTCGAACAGGATTCCGACCAGGTTGATGAGGACGTCCGAATCGCGCGCGGCCTCCGCGACCGAGGCCGGATAGCGCAGGTTGGCCTGCACCGCATGGATCTGACCGACCTGACCCAGGGGCTGGAGATGTCCAGCCAGCTCCGGCCGGCGCACGGCGACGCGGACGCGATAGCCGCCCTTGGCGAAGGCCCGCACCACATGGCGGCCGAGGAAGCCCGAGCCGCCGAAGACGGTGACGAGCGCTTCAAGGGCGATGGGGGTCATGGCGCGGTCCCTCGCGTCCTCTGACGTGCCGAATGTGAAGCCGATGGCCGCTTATAGAACGACCGGGCGGCCATTTGACAAGCCGGATATCGCTTCGTACCTACGCCTTTCACGGTTGTCGCAACGGCCGACAGCCCGCTGCCACGGCGCCCAGGTGGCGGAATTGGTAGACGCACTAGTTTCAGGTACTAGCGCTGCGAGGCGTGGAGGTTCGAGTCCTCTCCTGGGCACCAATGCCAAAATTCGATTTTGATTCTGCTTGGTTTTTCTTGACAATGTCCCACGCCAGGAAAGCGGAATCGAACCGTATTGTTGGCAATCTTACGTGTGGCTGCACAGTACAATGTGCGGTTTCGGAAGCAAACCGGACGTGGCGCGCTGATCGCGCAATATCCGCAGATGACCCGAAGCTGTCATCGCCTGAGTGAGGCGATCGCCTGACTGCCGGAATCTCTACATCACGACCGCTTTCGGGAACTCGGCCGCCAAGTGATCGATGAAGACGCGGACGGATGGCAGAAGGCCCTGCCGGTAGGGAATGAGAGCCGTGATCGTGGAATCACCAGCAAGCCAGGCGGGCAATACGCGCCGGAGTGCTCCTGATCGAACATCTTCGCGACAGACGTAGCCGGGCAGCGCGACAATGCCGAGACCAGCGATCGCCGCCTGCTTCAGGCCGACCATGTCGTCACTCAAGAGCCGGGGCGTCAGGCGAATGACCACGTCCGCCTTCGCTTTACTCGCATGGCGCAGTCGCCAAACGGGAGCAACCCCCGTACGCAGCATGAACAGCGAAGCATGCTTCTGAAGATCTTTGGGGGTTTGCGGCTCTTCGTGGGCATCGAGATATGCCGAGCCTGCGAACAGCAACCAAGGCGCCGGTGTTAGCGTCCGTTGCACCAGCGTCGAATCCCGAAGCGGGTCTGAATGGGCTCTGATCGCAACGTCGTAATTCTCGCCGACGATATCGACATTCTGGTCAGTCGCATGCGCAACGACCTGGACCTTCGGATAACGGAGAAGAAAGTCTGGCACGATATCGCGCATTGCGAACTGCATAGTGGCCACTGCCGCAGTGCAACGCACGGTGCCCTTCGGTTCATTCAGCCGATGGCGTATGGCGGTCTCAGCCAGTTCCGCCTCACGCAACATCAGCACCGCGTGGCGATAGAATTCTTCGCCGGCATCTGTCAATCCGAACCGCCGTGACGTGCGGTTGAGCAACCGGACGCCGAGGTTCGCTTCAAGCTGCTGGATGCGATGGCTCAGTGTCGATTTTGGAATTCGTAGTGTTCGGCCGGCGGCGGTAAACCCGCCGCGGTCAACCACCTGCACAAAATAAAAGAAATCGTTGAAATCCAGCATCGTAATCGTCCATGCAGTTGGACGCTAAGTTGCGATTTTCGCGACTTTTGGGCCGACAGTCCACCTCTTAGTTTCCCCTGCGCGTGAATCGAAGATCGACGATCACGCTCACGATGCAACGTCCGAAAGTCCCGGGAGGCCGAATGGAACGGCGTCAATTTCTGCAATCCACGGGACTCGGCGCTGCCGCGACAATGCCTGGCGTCGCACCGCTCACCGCAGCCCCAACTCACCTTTCATTTCTGAAGGAGAATGTCATGTCCGAGCAACCCCGCCCCTACGAGCCGCTCACGTCTGAAAACGCCGCGCTCATCCTCATCGACCACCAAGTGGGCCTGATGACGGGGGTTCGCGATTATTCGACAGGAGAACTGAAGCACAACGTGGTCGGCCTTGCCAAAGCGGCTAAGGCGCTGAAATTGCCGATCATCGTCACAACGACCGCGCGGGACAGCATGTGGGGCCCGACCTTTCCAGAACTCGTCGAGGCGCTGCCTGGCGTTCCAATCATCGATCGCTCGTCTGTGAACGCGTTCGACGATCCTAAGGTGGCCATGGCCATCACTGCGACCGGGCGCAAGAAACTGATCTTCGCGGGCATCTCCCTTGAAGTCTGCGCGGCGTTCCCTGCCATCACCGCTGTTGGCAAGGGCCTCGACGCTTACGTGGCCGTCGACGCCTCCGGTACTTTCAGCGAGACTAAACGACAGGTCGGGCTTCTGCGCATGCTGCAAGCCGGGGTGATCCTCTCCGATTACGCCACATTGATGGTGGAAATCCTCAAGGACAATGCGCGCCCCGAGGCGGGGTCCGTCTACAGCGCCATCGACATGCCCTGGGCGAAGCTCGTCGGGCAGATCGCGCAGGCTTACGGCAAGTAACCGGTACGCCGGTGGAAGTCCGGTCCTGCCCTAGATCAGCCGCACGGCACGCGGCGGCGGTCCGTCGGCCACGATCGCTCCGTTCGCAAGCGAGACCACCCGGGCCGAGGCGCGAATGGTCTCCGGCCGCCTTACCGCATCCGAGCTTGTGCGGAATTTTGGAGAGTACAGCGACTCCGCGCTGACCGAGCCGATAATCATCACCCGCAACGGGCGTGACCGGCTCGTGCTTCTCAACATCGAGGAGTACAATGCCCTGCGCCATGTGGCCGACATGGGTGAGGACCTGCGAGATGCGAAAGCGGCTCGATCCGAGCGCCACACCGGACAAATGAGGAGGCCCCGGCGGGCGCGCAGGACCGGCTAGCAGGTCTTGCTTTCACTCAAACCTGAGCGCGATGTCACGGTCACGCCGAGTGGCACCATGTAAGAGAGGCAAGCGTGCGGTCCCCCGCGCCGGGCCGGTTGCGCTCGATGAAGTGAAATGTCGATGGCCGGTTCTGCTGTGCTTGCTGCGAAGGCAACTCTGCGACCCGTCTGCCTCGGCGCGCTCCCGGTCACGCTGAAGCGCCGGCACGATGGCGCGCTGCTGATCCGTTCCACCGCGGAGCTCGGCCCCTACCCGGAAAAGCTCACCGAACGGCTCGAGCACTGGGCTGCATCGGCGCCCGAGCGTGTGTTCCTGGCGCAGCGCGACGGCAGCGGTACGTGGCGAACTCTCAGATACGCCCAGGTGCTTGAGGCGGTGCGCCGCATCGCGGCTGCTCTGTTGCAGCGCGATCTTTCGCCGGAGCGACCCATCGCGATCCTGTCCGGCAACGACATCGAGCAGGCGCTGCTCGGACTTGCAGCGATGTATGTCGGCATTCCCTACGCACCGATCTCGCCTGCGTACTCGCTGCTGTCGAGCGACTTCGCCAAGCTGCGCACCATCATCGAGCTGCTGACGCCGGGGCTTGTCTTCGCTGGCGATGGAATGCTGTTCGCGCGTGCAATCGACGCGGTCATGCCCTCCACGGTCGAGCTTGTGCTCACACGCAACCCCCTTTCCGGCCGGCGCGTTACGTCCTTTGCCGCGCTCGCCACGCCGCCGAGCGCCGCAGTCGATGGCGCCCACGCGGCAGTGGGTCCGGACACCATCGCCAAGTTCCTCTTTACTTCCGGCTCGACCGGTGCCCCGAAGGCGGTGATCAATACTCAGCGCATGCTGTGCTCGAACCAGGCGATGCTGGCGGCGGGCTTCCGCTTCGTGCGCGACGAGCCGCCGGTGGTGGTGGATTGGCTTCCCTGGAGCCATACATTCGGCGCCAATCACAACTTCAACCTGCTGCTCACCCACGGCGGCACGCTCTACATCGACGAAGGCAACCCCACCCCGGCGGGGCTCGCCAAGACCGTGCGCAATCTGCGCGAGATCGCGCCCACGATCTATTTCAATGTGCCCAAGGGCTACGATGCGCTCATCCCGCATCTTCGCGCTGACCACGCGTTGCGCGAGAACTTCTTCCGCCGCCTCAAGGTGCTGTTCTATGCCGGTGCCGCGCTGAGCCAGCCGACATGGGATGCGCTGGAACAGCTCGCGATCGAGACCTGCGGGGAGCGCATCATTTTTCTCTCCAGCCTCGGGTCGACCGAAACCTCGCCGCTCGCGCTCGCTTGCACCCGCGACTTTCCCCGCCCGGGCAATATCGGCGTGCCGGTGCCCGGCGTGGAGCTCAAGCTCGTCTCCAATGAAGGGCGGCTGGAAGCGCGCCTGCGCGGTCCCAACATCACGCCCGGCTATTGGCGCCAGGACCATCTCACCCGCGAGGCGTTCGACGAGGAAGGCTTCTACAAGATCGGCGATGCTTTGAGACTCGCCGACTCCGACGATGCGTCGCAGGGCCTGCTGTTCGACGGCCGCCTCGCCGAGGATTTCAAGCTTGCGACCGGCACCTGGGTCAACGTCGCGCCGCTGCGCGCCCGCTTCATCGATCATTGCTCGCCCTATGTGCGCGACGTCGTGATCGCCGGGGCTGATCGCAACGAGATCGCGGCGCTGGTGTTTCCGGAGCTGGAAGCCTGCCGTGGGCTGTGCGGCACCATGCCGGCAGATGCCAAGCCGGCCGCCATCCTCGCGCACGCAGCGGTGCGGCAGCAGTTCGCGACAATGCTCGGCAAGCTCGCCGCGTCCAGCCCTGGCAGCTCGACGCGCATCTGCCGGCTGCTGCTGCTGGAAGAGCCTCCCTCACTGGATGTGGGCGAGATGACCGACAAGGGCTCGATCAACCAGCGTGCGGCGCTCAAGCATCGCGCAGCCCTGGTGGAGGAGCTCTATGCCCCGGCGGCCTCGCCGCGGGTGATCGCAACGGCTCGCTGATACGGTTCAACTTCATCCATTGGCCTGTAAAGCTGCCCGTCCGCCCTAAAATCCTCACGAGCTTCCTTCTCCGCTATAAACCCGCGGCCTTCTTCAGCACCTCGTCTATGCGCGCCTGCCATCCTGGTCCCTCAGACTTGAACCGCTCCACCACCTCGCGCGTGAGGCGCAGCGAGACAGCAATCTTGGCGGGCCGCTTTTGCGAGCCGCGCACGCTCTTACCCTTTGCCAGGGCCGGGAAGGTTTTGGCGAACGGCTTTGCCCGACGAAAGTCGTTAGCCGTCCATTCTGGATTGTCGGGGTCGTCGGCAATGCCGGCCTGAATGCGGGCTTCTTCTGCATCGGAGAGGATGCGCCGTCTGCGACTATATTTGGTCACAATCGCGCCATCCCACTCGAAAAACTCCGCATCGGCCAGATCGAGCCCATGGGTCGCGATGTTAGCTTGCCGCTTGGGCTCGTCCCAGATGATCTTCACTTTCATCGCATATACGGTTTGATTCGCTGGCGGCAAGCTTGCCGGGGGCAAGCAGACCCGAACGGCATGTGAAGCGGTGCTGGATGCGCCACTCGCTTTGATGCATCGACAGTGCCAAGAAGGACGTTGAATTCAAACGGAGACGCTCATGCCGAAGACCGCCGATTATTTCGCTGGCAAGACGATCATCATCACCGGCGCCGCCAGCGGCATCGGCAGAGCCACGGCGCTCATCTTTGCGCGGGAGGGCGCAAACGTGGTGTGTGCCGACGTCAACGGGGATGGTGCCCGGCAGACCGCCGGCGAAATCACGGGCAAGGGCGGCAAGGCGCTGCCGCTGCGCACCGATGTTACCTCGCGTCGCGAGGTGGAGGACATGGTTCGGCAGGCCATCGACGCGTTCGGCACGGTCCACTTCCAGTTCAACTCCGCCGGCGCGGCGCTGCGTCGCTCCGGCTTCCTCGAGATCGACGACAAGCTCTTCGACGACACCTTTGCGCTCAATGTGAAGGGCACCTTCCACTGCATGCAGACCGTTCTCCCGCACATGCTGCGCAACCGCCACGGCGTGATCGTCAACATGGCAAGCATGGCGCACCGGCGCGGCGGACCCGGCGCCTCGGTGCACTATGCCTCGGCCAAGGGCGCCGTGGTGTCGATGACGCTCGGCGTTGCGCGCGAGTTTGCTGCCGCCGGGATCCGCTGCCTCTCCATCTCGCCGGGGCCGATCCGAACGCCGTTTCAAGCTGCGGCACAGACCTCGCCCGAGCTGCTGGTGCGGTTCCTCGACGACGTGCCGATGAAGCGGTTTGGCGAGCCGGAGGAAATCGGAGAGCTGGTGCTGTTCGTGTGCTCGGACGCCTGCGGCTTCATGACCGCGGACACCATCTATGTTAACGGCGGGGGCGGCTGGCGATGAGCCGTCACTTGCCCTGCAGGTTGTTGATCGGCTCCCAGTCCGGCCCGGGCGGGGACAGCGCCAGCTGCTTCGCCCGGTGCATGAAAAACGCCGCCGGCGGATCGTGATCGGCAATGCTTGCGAACGCCTCCGCGGCATCGGCAAAATCGCGACCGCGCCAGGACGCGAGTGCCTTGCGATAGATTCGCGCATCCACCGACTGCGCCGGCGTTTGCTGCCCCGCCTCGACAATGGGCTCGTACACCCGCAGCGGCTGCTCCCGGCCGATCACGCGGATGATGTCGATCTCTCGCCAGCAGAACTTTGCTCCGGTAAGCGTCATCGTCCCCTCGGAAGCAAGGATTGAGGTGCCGAAATATTTGTTCGCGCCCTCGAGCCGGGACGCGAGGTTCACGACGTCGCCGATCACGGTGTAGTTGAAGCGTCGTCCTGAGCCGATATTGCCGACGAGCGCCCCGCCGGAGTTCAAGCCGATGCGATGGCGCAGCACCTGCCCCCTGAAAGCCGCTGCGGTGCTATTGAGCTCAGTCAGCCGCCCGCAACAGGCAAGCGCCGCCCGCACGGCCTGCGCTGCATGATCCTCGTCTTCGACCGGAGCTCCGAACACGCCGACGATCGCGTCGCCGATATATTTATCCACGAACCCGCCATGCTCCTCGATGATGTCGGACATCGCCGCAAGGTAGGCGTTCATAAGCGCGACCAGATCGCTGGGCGACATCTTCTCGCCAAAGGAGGAGAATCCTTCGACATCCGAGAAGAACATGGTCACGTTGCGCGTTTCGCCACCGAGCGAGGGCAATCTGCTCGACCGCATCATCTTCTCGACTACAGCCGGGGCAAGGTAGAGCGCGAAGCTCTTGCGCAGGAAGCGGCGGTTTTTCTCGGTCACCCACAGGCGAAACCCGATCGTCACGAACAGCGCTTCGATGCCGGCAAACAGCGATTCGAGCAGAGGGAGCACGATGCTGTGCTCGAATGCCGCGACCGCAGCGAAACTCCAAGCTGCTCCGAGCAGCAGGAACGTCAACACGGCCCCCGCGGGTGGGAGCATCAGCGCGGTCAGGGCAGGAATTGCCGCGAAGCTCGCTGCGATCACGCCGGTCTGGATTGGCCCGGTCTCGATCAGCGCGTTGCGGCGTATGATGTTGTTGATCGCCGTGGCATGGATATAAGGACCCGGAATCGAGCGCGCCGTGGACTCCCGAGGCGCGGCCGCCGGCAACGCGCACCGCTGGGTCGCCGGCCTCTCCCGCGCGGTAGCGAACCGCTTCGAGGTGAACTTGCGATCCTCGGCCTCCTCGATCGAACCCAGGATCACGGCCTTGCCGTTGAAGTTTCGGCGGAAGAACTCCTTGTTGCCCTGCTCGGCGCAGGCGAGCAGATCGGCAAGCGAGTAGGTTGGAATATCCTGTGAGCCGCCTTGGAAATTGAGCGTCAGGGTGTTCGGCACCCCGGCTGGGATGCGGTATCCCGCAAGCGTGAGGGTTGGGCCAGGGCCGATTTGTGGCTCCGTGCCAAGGGTGCGCGCGGCGAGCTCGGCCGCAAAGGCCGTGACCGATTTGCCCCCGGCGGTGAATGTCAGCGGTACCCGGCGCACGACATCGTCGGGATCGGCGTACACGTTGAGTAGACGGATGTTGTTGAAGCCGACGGCGAACTGCTGCGCCCGCGTGGGCAGGATCGACTCCTCCCGCAGCTCGATTCCGCCCAGCACGAGCCTGCCGCCACGTGCCGCAGTGTTGAGGGTGCGAAGAAACTCGCGGTCGAAGCCGTGCAATCGCCGGCCGAGCGGTTCGCCCTCGAAAGGAATGCTGGAAAGCTCGATCGAGCGCCCGAACACCACGTCGGCGCCGATCACGCGCGCGCCACCCTCGATGACCGCGCTCAAGACGCTGGCGATCTCGGGAGTCCAAAGGAAGGTCGCAGAGTCCTTGAATGGCGGGGTCTGATAGGTCTCCGCGTCGATGCCGATGACAACCGCGGGCGAGGAGGCCGGTTCGTACCGGTTGCCATAAACGCGCCAGCGCAGGGCGGTGAGGGTATCGATCGACCAGCCCTGCAGCAGGTCGAACGGAGGCACGGCCGCCACAACGCCGGCGAGAAGCGCGATCGCAAACGCCGCGACTAGATCGCGAGCGCGTACCCGCTCCATCACCTACCCGTCTTACTGTATCTACTTGGGGGAGTTCAGGCGCAACAGCCGGCCCACCACGGGCATGTTGCCGGGCTTTGAATGCGCATCGATCTTGAACACCACTTCCTGCCCATCTTGACCATCGAGACTTATCCGGTAGAGGCCGCCCGCCGCGAGCTCTCTGCCCCATTTCGCGAAATCATAAAAGCTGCCATGGACAAGGTGGTCGCTTGCAACGTCCACGAGGTAGCGTTCGGTGGTCGTATCGAGCCGCTCGATCAACAGCGTGCAGGGGCCTTTCAATTCCAGGATCGGCGAACGGCCGTAAAGCGTGAGCTGCGCCTCGCCCGCTGCGTTGGCTGTCGCGGCGCTGCGAAAGATCCGGCCGGCGAACTGGCCCGGCTTGTCGCCAGCCAGCGCCAGATTGCCGGTATCGCAGGGTACCTTGCTGCGGACAACTCGTCCCCCCTCGACGGTGCTCTGGTCGGTCCCGACCGTCACTGTCCCGCCGCTGATCGTCTCGCGCATGCAGGAATTCAAGTAGCTCAGCACGATGCCGCCGCCAGCGCCGAGCTGGATGGTCTTTCCCGGCTCGACATAATCCATGAACTCCACCCCTGCCGGAGCGCCGCTGATTTCCTCCACCAACGCGACCGGGATCGGGGCCGCGAGCGCGGCCGACATACCGGCCGCGAGAAGGATTGCAATTCGGACTTTCATCATCGCCCCCATCCTGTGCTGGCGGCATTTTCACGATTGTGCGCATGCCGCCGGGGATGGACTCGCGCATCCACGTCTTCCGAAGGCATGGATGGCGGAGGCAAGCGCCGCCGTGGCGACAGTGTCGGCTCGACTTGGTCGAAAACGCTGTAGCATACACGTTGTGCTTGCGGCGTCCAATGCCATTCGAGGACGCTCAGACCGAGCTCGATATGGGGGATCCAACCCGCTCCGGCTTGCATTTCTGCCTCCGCTCGCCATGCCTCAGCGGTAAAGCGTAGTCGAGCGCGGCGGCGCGATATGTGATATTCGTCACACTCGGTGCATTCGAGCCGAGAGAGGGTCGTGGCCCCTGTGCGCATCAAGGCCGGTCCGTTCTCCTTCACGGCGCGATGGGAGGCCGAGGGCGCCCCGCAGACATGTGCCAAGTTCGAATCGCTGTTGCCCTATCGTGAACGCATCGTTCACGTGCGATGGAGCGGGGAAGCCTGCTGGATTCCGCTCGGCAGGCTCGATCTCGGCCTGCCTTATGAAAATCAGACGAGCTACCCGGCCCCCGGCGAAATCCTGTTGCACCCCGGCGGATTGAGCGAGACGGAAATCCTCATCGCCTATGGCGGCGTGCGCTTTGCCAGCAAGGTCGGCCAGCTCGCGGGCAATCATTTTCTCACCATTATGGAAGGCCGCGAGCAATTGCGTGCCCTGGGCGAGCACGTCCTCTGGCATGGTGCGCAGGAGATCGTGTTCGAGAGCCTTTGAGAAGACTAACCCTACTGCGTCACAAAATACGTATTCTGTCATTCCGGGGCCGCGAGCGTAGCGAGCGGAGCCCGGAATCCATAACCACGGACCCTCCGGTTGCGAACGACGAGCGAGCAACTGCCGGCTGGGGTTATGGTTTCCGGTAGCGTCAGGAGAGCAGGAGAGGAGGACGATCGTGAAAACGAGCTGAAACCTTTCGTAGCGGTCCAGAGGGTTCGACTCCCTCCCGGCAAAGGCGCAGCCCGCCAGCCGGAAGCGAGCCTTGCACGTGTGCGGCAACGTCACGCGTGAAGCGTACGGTAGCAGGTGCTGAAGCTGCGGGTTAGCCCCGAAATCATTTTCGCTGAAGCCTTCGTAGTCCGGAATGCGGGGGCAGCATCGACGTGGCCGTCACTGGCGAGGGCACGTTGGTTCGACCGGGGTCCTGGAACGGAGCAGAGGCATGGGATGGATCGCCTGAAGACCTGAGAGATCCCATTCGCGTCCACGTGCGAGAACCGGAGCAGGGCAGCCGGCAACAAAAGCCCCGGCCTGGAGGAGACCTCCGCTCCTTCAGGAGCGCCACGGCGGGACACGAACCAGGAGGATCGCGTGGGCGGCGGGAGCGAACCAATAAGTGACCGTTGATACGCGGGTGGGAAGTCGTAGCGCCTTCATAGTACCGACGAGAGCGGGGAACTGGGCTCACTGGGACCCGATGGAGGGAAGGGAGGCGTCGTGAGAGAGAACCATTGCCGGGAAACACGGGAGGGGACATGAACCTCGCGAACCTGTACACGAAACGACAATGGATAGCCGAACTGGCGAGAGCGAAGCCGAAGAAGGTGCTGTTCTCGCTGCACCACGTTATCGATCTGGAATGGATGCTGAAAGCCTACCGGCTGACCCGCAAGGATGGAGCGACTGGCATCGACGGTGTTACCGCGAAGGAATATGAAGCGAAGCTGCAGGCCAATCTCTTGGACCTGCTCAATCGCATCAAGTCCGGAAGCTACAAAGCACCGCCGGTGCGCAGAACCTACATCCCGAAGGCAGACGGCTCAAAGCGGCCGCTCGGCATTCCGACCTTTGAAGACAAGGTGGCGCAGCGGGCGATTGTCATGGTTCTGGCGACCATCTACGAGCAGGACTTCATGCCTTGCTCGTATGGCTTCCGACCGCGACGCTCAGCCCATGAGGCGCTGCGCAAACTGCATGGCGCCATCTCGTGGCATGGACAGCACTGGGTGCTGGATGTCGATATACGCAAGTACTTCGACTCGATTCCGCACGCGCAACTTCGGGCGTTCCTCGACCAGCGAGTAACGGATGGCGTGATCCGACGGATGATCGACAAGTGGCTGAAAGCAGGGGTCCTGGAAGATGGAACCCTGCGCCTTGCGACTGAAGGTACCCCGCAAGGCGGCGTCATCTCACCGATGCTCTCGAACATCTTCCTGCACCACGTGCTGGACGAATGGTTCGAGGCAGAGGTGCGACCCCGCATGCTGGGAGAGTGTACGTTGGTGCGCTTTGCCGATGACTTCGTGATGACGTTCAAGAACCACCGCGACGCCAAACGGGTTCTGGAAGTGCTGGGGAAACGGCTTGCACGGTATGGGCTCACGCTGCATCCCGACAAGACCCGGTTCGTCGACTTCCGCCCCGAGCGCAAAGGTGGCACGCATCCGGACTGCGCCGAACCGCCGTTCGACTTTCTGGGCTTCACCCACACCTGGGCGAAGTCACTCAAGGGGCAGAACGTGGTACGGCAACGGACGGCCAAGAGCCGGCTCGCTCGCGCGCTGCTCGCGGCGAAGGAGTGGTGTCGGTTCAACCGCCACCTGCCGATCCTCGATCAGCGCAAGCGGCTGTCTGAGAAGCTGGTAGGTCACTATGCCTACTACGGTATCACGGGGAACAGCCGGCAACTCGCCACCTACGCTCATCAGATCACAAGGACGTGGAGGAAGTGGCTGGAACGGCGGACGCGCTCGGAGCCTCTCTCATGGGAGCGGTTCTCTGCCTTCCTCGCCCGCCATCCCCTCCCGCGACCTCGCATCGTCCATCAGTACGCCACCGCTAGCCAGGCTCTCTCATGAAGAACCGGAAGCGGTAATCCTGCACGTCCGGGTCCGTGGGGGGTGAGGGTGGTAACATCCTCACCTACCCGGCGCTCGTCGACAAGTCGGTGAAACCGACTTGCCGACGCCCCGGAATGACAGCGTAGTTTGTGACGCAGTACCACTAACTCGCCCTACGATTCAGCGCATCGAGAAACCTGCCACTAGGCGCTGACGCGGTCGGCGGCCCCAGGGGTGACCAGCCGATAACCGACGCCGAGCTCGGTCAGCAGAATGCGCGGCTGGGTCGGATCGGCCTCGATCTTCTGGCGCAGCTTGCGCATGAAGATGCGCAGATAATGCGTGTCATTGAGGTGCGGCGTGCCCCAGATTTCCTTCAGCAGGAACTGATGGGTCACCACGTTGCCGGCGTGCTGGGCAAGCAGCTGAAGGAGCCGATACTCCTTCGGCGTAAGCATGACGCGAGCCCCATCCACGGTTACGATGCGCGCCGCGAGGTCGATGGAGAGCGGACCGATGTTGATCACCGGCTCGCCGGTCGACACGCGCGCGTAGCGGCGCATGGCGGCGTGCGCCCGCGCCAGAAGCTCGGCCATGCCGAACGGCTTGACCACATAATCGTCGGCGCCCTTCTCCAGGAGCCGCACCTTCTCTCCCTCGTGCGAACGCACCGAGAGCACGATGACCGGCACCGTCGACCAGCCGCGCAGGCGCTCCAGCACTTCCGAGCCGTCCAGGTCCGGCAGCCCGAGATCGAGGATCACCAGGTCGGGAGCGCGCAGCGTAGCGCAACGCAAGGCTTCGCCCCCGCTCTCGGCTTCCTCGACCGCAAATCCGTCGAGCTCCAGGCCCGCGCGCAGGAAGCGGCGGATCTGCACCTCGTCGTCCACGACCAGGGCAAGGGCTTTGGCTTCACTCATCCGGACCTACCTCGGGCTGGTTCGTCGGAGTTGCAAACGGCAGATGTATGGCTACCGTGGTTCCTTGCCCGATACCCGCGCTCTGCGCCTCGATCCTTCCGCCATTGGCGCTGACGAAGGCCTGCGCAATCCATAGCCCAAGTCCGGAGCCCGAAGTCGTCGCGACATGGCGCTTGCCCCGGAAGAAGCGCTCGTAGATCTGCGTGCTTTCTTCCGCCGTCAAGCCGGCACCCTGGTCGCGCACCGACAGGACGACGTTGCCTCCGTTGCGCCTCGCAGAAAGCGTGATCGGCGAGCCGGCCGGGGAATATTTCGCGGCGTTGTCCACCATCTGCACGAACGCCTGCTCGACCAGAACGGCATCGACGTAGATCAGCGGCAGGTTGCTCTCCAAATCGAGCGCCACCTGGTGGGCGGAGAGGTACCGCCGCCGCCGCTCGACGGCCGAGTTCACGATGTCCTGCGGCTCGATCCATTCCGCCCGCGGCGTGATCTGCTTGCGGCTCACCCGGGTGGCATCCAGAAGGTTCTGGATGTCATTGTTGAGCCGCTCGGATTCGTCGCGCACCACGCCGGCAAGCGAATTGAGCCGCTCGTCTGCCGCGACCTCGGCCGACTGGCTCAACACGGTCGCCGCGCCGAGGATCGAGGCGAGCGGGGTGCGCAGCTCGTGCGACACCGAGCCGATCAGCGCCTCGCGCAGGAGCTCGGTCTCCGAACGCATCTTGGCGTCGTTGAGGACGCGGGCCACATCGAGGCGCTCGAGCGTGGCTGCTGCATCCGCCAGAACCTCATCGACCCGCTGGCGGACATCCTCGATCTTTTCGGCCGGCACGCCGCCGAGGTCGATGGCGATGACGCCGAAGTCCGCGGCTTTTTCGGAGACGCGGCGAACGAGCCAAAGATCCCCGGCGCCGTCGTCAACGATGGTGGAGGACGTGCGGCCCTCCTGGACCTCGGTGATGGCGGCGTGGACTGGCCCGCTGAGCGGCGCGGCGTCCGCTGCGGTCGGCCGCCGAACCCCGGCTCCGAACAACACCACCTTGCGCTGGACCAGATTGGCGAGGTGCTCCTCGATGGCGCGATGAATGTCTGCTGCGGAAGGTGCCACCGCGAGCCGGCGGGAGAAGGCGTAGAGATCGCTCATCTCCTTCTCGCGCTTGCGGGCAAGCTCGGTCTGCTGCTTCATCGAGTTGGCGAGGTGGCTGGTCACCCCCGCGACCACCATGAACAGCAGCAGATTGACGACCTCGTTCGGACGGGCGACGAAGAAGCTGTAATACGGACTGAAGAAGAAATATCCCGACAGCAGCACGCCGGCGACGGCCGCGACCAGGGCGGGGATCAGCCCGAGATGCCAGCCGGCGAGCAGCACGGGGAGGAGGTACACGGCCGAGCCGCGCCGGATCTCCATCGAGGTCGCCAGGCCGTAGACCACCAGGGTCGTTGCCGCGACCATCAGCAGGGCGAGGGCGCTGCCGCGCAACTCGCGTCGAATACGATCGAACCGGACCGCCACTATCGTTTCCTCGCCGGCACCCGCATGCGTGAAAACATAGTGCAGCACGCGCGTTCGGTCATCCCGCCGCGACGGTTATGCGCGTCCCGGATAAGCGGCGTCGCCTTGCCCGCGCTGGTCGCGGGCATCCACGCCTGCGGCCTCGGAGCCCATGCAGCGCCGTCTCGGGAAGGCCTCATCCTCGGGACGAGGCTAGGGGAGCGGCGAAGTCTCGAACGAGGTGGCCTGCACCGCCATGGTTCCGATCAGGGTCGGGACCATGAGCCGAAAAGGCGCGAGCACGTTCGTACCCGTTATCGGTGCGAAGGAGATCTCCATGTCGCGGCGGTCGGCAACGTATTTCGTGATCATGCTGTTGGCGCGATGACCGGCGATGGGATGCAGGATGACGTTGCACACGAGCACGGCTGCGGCGGGCGGCTTGTCGCGCATCTCCTCGATCCGCTTGAAGGAGAGAACGAGATCATAGCGCCGGCGCCCATCGAAGATGGAGAGGGTGCGGTTGCAGCTTTCCTTCTTGGGAGCGTTACCGCGATCGTCGCCCTCGGGGATGAGCAGCGCAGTCAGCGGGTCGATCACGCCCGTGACATGCGATTGCGTCAACGGCACCCGGTCGGGCCCGGGAGGCGGGGCATCGGTCTTGACCGCGGTGACCACGCCCTCCTCGAAGGTCATTTTCAGATCCGATCTCTCCCCATCCTCGACCAGCTTCGACGAATATTCGACCGGCACCAGCCGGCCGTCCTTGATGCTTCCCGAGACCTCGGCGGCGCCTTCGCCGCGCACCAGCACATTCATCAGGTCGACGCTTCCGCCGGTGGCCGAGGCCGAGTAGCGATCGGCTTCGATGCGCACCGTCCATGCGCTCTGGCCGACGCGGATGCCGGTCATCGAGATCACGTATCTCGCTTCCAGCCTCTGGGCGTGCGCGCCGCCGGTCGTCAGCCCGTCAGCCGATGCCGCCAACAGGATCACGCCGGCAAGCTTCCAGCCGTAGCGACGGTTTGCCGAGTGCGGTGCGCTGGCGCAGGAGCGAATCGATAACAACACGGCGAAGGCTCCCGCGCGGTGGAACGCGTCTTGGCGGCGCGCATCATAGCGCGCCCGCAGGCCGAGGTCTCAAGGCCTCACGGCCCAAGGGAGGAGCCTTGCAGGGGCGACCGGCGACCCATTGGGTCGCCCGAAGATCTTGGGGTCGCCCGAAGGTCTTGCACGTATCAATGCAGGGCGAGCCGGCGCCTCGCATTGCCTGCTGCGTCATCAGATCGTGGACCACGCCGATGAGCCGATCGCCTGCCTGCAGCGCTCGCCGACACCACGCTGTTGCGCCCTTGTTCTGCGTGATCGCGGTCGATACATAGCCGGCGCTGGACCGCGATCTTCCGCCGTCATTTCCGGAGAGGTGGCTGAGCGGTTGAAAGCACCGCACTCGAAATTTGGCCAAGGCCATATTGTCGAGTATCAGCCTGTGCCACTTAGTTCGATTTTATCGGCGTTCCGAAGCAGGTTCATGCCGACCAATCCTGGCTCGTGCTACCCAGTTCGGTAGCAAAAATGGTAGCAGCCGGACGCCGACTCAACTCCTTCGCCGCTCGTCCTTATGAGCCGCCCATGTCGTCGCGTTCCCGTGCCCGGAAGATGGCCAGCAAGACTAGGCCAGCCAGCCCCCGCACCTGGGGCGCCACGCTCATTCGATCGCGCGGCCAGTTCCTTGGCTATGTCGAGGATGCCGTCGCGAAGGCAGCCGAAGCCGCCGCGATGCGGGCATTCAATCTCAGCGACGAGCAGCGCAAGCGGCTTGTGGTGCGGGAGCGAGGTTAGGCAATGGTCCCGGCCTCCTCCCTTGCGCGTCGTGGTCGCGCTCGTGGTCTGCTTTGCGGCGGGATATTTCATTGCTAGTTGGTGGCCCGGCCCACGCGATGCAGCAGCATCACTCTCACAAATATGTGGGCGCGTCGATTACCTGAACAGCTTGTCGGAAGGCATCGACGACCAAGCTTCGTCGGGCACGGAACTGCGCAATGAATTGTAGGGACTCGTTGAGCAATGTCGGCTGCAACAATGGTCCTTGTACCGTGACGTCTACTTTTAGTTGAAGGCTTGAAAAATCTGACCGAAATAACTATATAATGCTGTGGGTTCTGTGATTATTAGTTTGGAGTACGAAATCATGTCAGACGACACCATTCGTAACGAAAAAGGCCAGTTTGCACCCGGCGTCTCGGGCAACCCAACTGGACGCCCTAAGGCGGACCGCACGATCCAGGAGCTTGCCCGCGCCCACACTGCGGAAGCGCTGGAGGCGCTTGTCGAGATCGCTACGGGCGGTCGAAGCGAGTCAGCGCGAGTGGCGGCATCATTGCCCTCCTCGACCGAGGGTGGGGCAGGCCTCCGATGGCTGAGCATCAGTCGGGCGATACAAGTGTGAAGATCGTCTACCTACCGGAGCCGTGCGCTAGCATTGAGGAATGGCGCAAGAGGTATTATCCAGATGCGCCGGATTGCCAGCGGACGGCAAACCAGTGCAATGAAAAATCGTATGCAATTATGCCGTCGCATTCGCGTACCGGCAATTAACCGCGAAGACTAAAACAGCTCGGCCCCACAACGGGGTTCGTTCCGCTGGACAAGACCAGTCTTCTCGCATGGCTGTGAGCACTGTTGCACCGTGAAAGCAGCCCTCCTCATTTGAGATTTGCCTTCGCGCGTTGTGCAAGCTCGGTCATACATTCGCGATAAGCACGGAAATCCGTGGGGTTAGCGCGAGCGGAATCGCTTGATTCTAGCGGCAGAGTGGTATCCAATCGACGCCACAAATGGCTGGACGTGCGAAGGCACCGACCTCACACGTCAGCTTTCGCTGATCGCTGCGCCTGCCAAGAGCAGCAGTAGCGATGCACCAATTTGCGACGGTGCCGGGGCTTGCGGTAAGTGCTCTCCGGGCATGTGTGAGTGACGAACCGCGCGCTCCTAATGTCTGTTCATTGGGGTGAAGCGGCCATCAATGTTGCGGTGCGGTAACT
>CAWJDY010000048.1:0-32177 GCA_963841705.1 uncultured Alphaproteobacteria bacterium | reverse complement strand
GTGAGCCATCGGGCACCGGCGTTCTAGAACCACTGCAAGGCTTTATGACCAATCCTGCGGGGGCAGCGATCGTCAATACAGTCGGACCGATCCGCCAATTGGTGCGAGGCGAGAACAAGACGCCGCGTCGCTACCTCGTGATCGTTCCCGGCACACCCGATAAGCACGGCGCTGCCGTTCAAGTTCAATCTGAGTAGTGCAACCCGCACCCAGGTCGGCGTCCGCAGGACCGAATTGCGCTTCTGTCAGCATGTGACAATTGCTGGTCTTTCGGCTTTCGCGGGTGCCAAGCGGCATGGCGGCCGCATCAGAAGTCGAATGAGCAGCGGACCCAACGCGGATGGAAGCTTGAGGGCCCGACATTTGGACTTCCGGCGAGTCTGGCAAGTCGCTACTGTGTCCATCCGAAGCTGATGCGGGAAATTCCGGCGAAAATCATTCATGACCCACGCCCGCCGAGAGACTGGAAATGGCCAAAGGTTATTGGATCGCGCGTGTCGACGTGACGAACGACGAAGGCTACAAAGCATACGCGGCTGCCAATCCCGCAATTTTCAAGAAATTTGCCGGACGTTTTTTGATTCGCGCGGGCAAGTTCGAAGCCCCCGAAGGCACCAGCCGGTCACGCAACATCGTGATTGAGTTTCCCGACTATGCCACAGCGGTCGCCTGCTATCGCTCGCCCGAATATCAGGCGAATATCAAGGTGCGACAACCGAACGCCGTCGCCGATATCGTCATTGTTGAAGGCTACGACGGTCCGCAGCCATAAACGTTTTCTCAACATACCGGCGGATCACTGCCGCCTGGTACCCGTGATGACTGTCCAGCGTGGGTCGGCAATGAGGGTCAATCCCCAAACACCCACCGGGTGATCCGCACATCACTCTGATACCCGCCGTTCTTGGCAAACGGCTCCTCGTTCCAGAACCTGTCCGCAGCCGCGCGGTTCGGCAACTCGATCAGCAATGCTGTGCCGATATTGTCCGCACCATCCGTCGAGCGGGTTGGCCCGCGGAAGATGAAGCTGTCGCCATACGACCCGAAGTATAATTCGTGCGCGTGCAGGTGCTCGCGGAAGAACTCCAGCGTCCCCGTTTTGGGTGCCGTGCACAGGAACTGCTGCAGGCCCTTTCGGGCGTAGTCGGCGGCACGCTTCTGGAAACTGTTCGACCAGCGGTGGACTTCGACGCGCTGGTAGATGCCGGCCTTGTTCATCGGTTCGTCGCCGACGAACTTGTCCGCAGCCGCGCGATCGTCGAGCTGCATGAAAAATGACGTGCCGAGCGTGTCGCGGACGTCATCGGAGACGAAATGGCCGTAGCCGATGACGCGCTCACCGAAGTTTTTGACGTAGCCGTTCTGCTCCGCCACCAGAATGCGCCGGGCAGCTTCCATCCCCGGCTTGTCCCAGCAGTAGATCGCCCACTGCGCCGGCTTGGTGCGGTAGTAGTCCTTCAGCGCCTCGCCCTGCAAACCATGGCGCGGATCGCCCGGCAGATATCCGGCGGATTGTTCGCTTGGCATGTCAGCTCCCCAATCAGCCGGCTGTGGATGAGACTACTCTAGCATCGGGTTCGAGTACGCTTCGTCAATCTGACGCAAACCGATATTGCTGACGCGCTCGGGCTATCCACCGTCCACGTCAATCGGACGCTGCAAGAACTTCGCGGAGCAGGACTGATCAAACTCTCACGCGGTAGGCTTACAGCAACGGATTGAGACGGCCTGCGTGATGCAGGCGAGTTCGACCAGACGTATCTGCATCAGAGCAAATAAATCACATCGAGCGGCATTGGGACCAGGATGGCCGCGAGCATCCCTTGGCCCAAAGAAAAGAGCCCTGGGGGCTGGGGGTCAGCTCGACCAGGGCTCCGATCGGCCGCGCCCCCTGATATGCGGTAGCATGGGGGTGCAGCGATCAGACAGCTACACTGCTCCCTTTTGTCGGTCTTTGTCGAGTCGGCCCTTCGTGGTGCGGGTGCTGGTCTTGCGGACCATCCGTTGGCCTCGGAACACGTGCACAGCAAATGCAACCGACATGACGACCCCATACGTGAATGCCAAGGCCGCGACCACAGCACCGACCCTGTCCCACGCAATCGCGTGGGCGATCGCGTCGCAGAAGTTGATCACGTCGCAGACATTCACCGCCGTGACTGTCATTGCCTCCTCGCGGTGCAGCTACTGGTGCTGCGTCACAAGTTGCCCCTCGACGTCATTCCGGGGCGCAGGAAAATCGGCCGTGCCGCCCCCTCTCTCTTTTGTCATTCCGGGGCCGCGAGCGTAAACGAGCGGAGCCCGGAATCCATTACGCCAGGCAGTAATGGGTGCCACCGCAGCGTAACCACTTTCATCACTGCACGGGGCCTGTGGTTATGGATTATATAAACCTCTGGATTCCGCGCTCCGCTCGCACACGGACGGCGCGAAGCGCTGATCCGAGCGCTCGCGACCCCGGAATGACGGGCTAGACAAGGGCGAAGCAATGCCTCGCCCCTACGGACATCGAGAGCGTTCGTAGGGGCGACGCATGCGTCGCCCGGCTATCCGCAGCGCGTATGTCAAGTTTGTGATTCCGAAAAGACGAAAGCTTCGGGGGCTCGATTTTGCTTGCGTATTGCCTTAAGTCGCGATAGAACAAAGAGGGAACAATGCTGCACTGGAGCCGACATGATCAGCGAAGCCAGACGCGAAGCCAGCCGGCGGAACGGCCGCCGCAGCCGCGGTCCGAGGACGCCCGAGGGCAAGGCGCGCTCATCGCGCAATGCCATCCGCCACGGCCTGAATCGGCCCGCCGGCCTTGATCCTGAATTGGTGAACCGGATCGCCGCCTTGGCGCGCGCCATTGCTGGGCCGGATGCCGGTGCTGCCACAGAGCGTTTTGCATTGGCCTGCCGGATCGCCTGCGCCCAGGTCGATGTGTGGCGGGCGCGGCGCGCGCGCGCCGATTGCTTCGCCGTGCGGCCGCTGGATGTGGCTACCCTCGATCGGGCGGTCGCGACGGACCGTTACGAAGGGCGCGCCCTCGCGCGCCGCAAACGCGCAATCCGGGCGTTTGATGCCGAATGTGCAGGCGCATCGGAGGGAGACGAACGGGCTTCTGCTTCGCCCGTTGAGCAATGGGATGTGCTTCTGCGGCGGAGCGGCCTTGGTCCCATCAGCAGTGCAAGGAGCAATGCTCCGGACGTCTATCCACGGGATCGTGATCCTTATCGTCAACCTGACCCTTACGCCGAGGTCAACAACGAGTTCCGGCGCATCGCGCGTTTATTTGGCCACACGCGACGGATCGAGATTGAATATGGGCTAAGGAAACCGGCGCGTTGCGGTCGCCGCACCGCGATCCGGCGGAACGAACGCGAGGCAGCGCAGCCCGTGTGCACGATCTCGGCCAAACGAACCCAAGCCACTCCCCCGATGCCGGGATCGCGCCGAACGAACCCGAGGCGGTCCACCACCAGCATCACTTTGGCCAAACGAACCCGAGCCCGCATAAGCCCGCGCAACCTGTTGCGGCGGAACGAACCCAAGCCGGAGCACCCCCTAGGGACGGGTTCCAACCCCTCCCCTGCATGCGCGTGGATGCAATCTTGGCCAAACGAATCCGAGCAGCAGCGGAGCACCGCGAATTTGCTCGCGTCACGTGCGTACGGCGTGTTGGCCAGCGCAGACGGCCGGCGCGCGTTATGGTTTGTACGGCAGCCCGTCAGACCGGATGCGTTCTGTGGAGAACCCGGCTCCCAGCTACGGCCTCACCCCGAGGAAGCTTTGCGACCTCATTCTGGACGATTATTCGTGTGCTACCGAGCACGCCCCTCGGTCTCGATCAACCCGCCGCCATCTGCAGCAGTCTTCGGAAGCTCAGACGCCGTGGTGCGCTGACGGCTCGCGAGCACCGCCGAGTTGTCGTACACAGCGATGGCCATTGCAGCCATGACGACCACGGCGCTGAGTACAAGAGCAACGATAACAGCATTCCCCCAATCGGCAGCGCGACCTGGAGCGGAATAACGCTGTCGGGTTCTGGGGCGGTCGTGGAGACGGCCTTGGCGGGTCATAACCTGCCCTCCGGCTCCTCGTGCGTGGAGTAGAGACAATGCACTGGTACCCTTGTTGGTTCCAATCACGAGACGGCAGCACACTCTGCCTGTTCCCTCTAACCGTTTCTTACGGGAAGGGTTAGGGTGACCGGCCGAGTTCAACACCAGACCTTGTGCTGCTCATTCCAACCCTCTCCCGCGCCGGCTCAGATCTTCTTTTCCTCGCTCGGGTCTAAATAGCCTTTCAAAAACTTCATCTTGCTCCCGCAGATTGTTTGAAGCGCCGGGAGCAAGGACCGCCTACCACACAACGGGAACCAAGCACGAAACTGTGCGTTATCAACGCGAGGGAGGAACGTGGAGTTTTCAAGATGCCGATCCTCCTGTGGGTTGTGCTTCCGTGTGCAATCCTGTCAGCCTATCTGAGCCCGCTCACTCCGCTCGACGAGAACTAGGAAGTGTGCGGCCGGGGTTAAATGCTCAAGAAGACGCTATCCCTCGGTCGTAAAAGAGCCCGGCACATTGCCGGGCTCTGCGTTTAGGAGGGCCAGAGCAAAAATGCGCTAATCTTGCCGTGTAACGGCGTTTAGTCCGGTGTTGAGGTATTCGGCGAGGCGCACCGTCTTGCCCATCAGATAAATCACCTGATCGTCGGCATCGGTGTATTTGGAGCAGGTTTCAAGCGCCCTCTCATAGGAGTGGTCGAAATCGCCCCGGCCCAGCAGCATGAGGGCAATCAGCTCCTTGCGGGCGTCGTCTGTCAGCCCATACAAGTAGTCGGTCAGCCGACGCCGCTCGGGCTCATTTATGATCTCATCGACTGTTTGGGTTCTGCCTTGCTCAATGCGGGCCTTTCTCGCCTTGGTCAGCTGCTCCAGGAGAGCGATGACTTCTCCGATCTGGGCCGGCGTAATGGCGTTGAGCATCCGCTGCTCGGGGTTTGCGCGAGCTCTCGCGCGCTACTTATCAAAATCTGGAACGCAGCGCGAGTGATAACGGCCGCTGTCAGGGCAATTCATGCAAGGCGGTATCGAGCAACCTCCGGCATGCCTTGAGGTCATCGAGCACGGCTTGCAAGCTGCGCACGTGTTGCTCTGACAGCCTCGAAGGAGGAGCGGGCTCCGCCTCGCCTTCGTCAAGACTTGCGTTGCTCGTTTCTTGTCGTGCGGCGAGTTCCGCGGCCCCTTCCTGAGAGTCGCCCTCCCCGCCCGTGCGCGGCGGCTGCGGTGCCCCCGGCTGCCAGACATTCTGCACGAACCGCTGCCCCTGCTCTCTCAGGATGCGCTGGACACCGCGGATGGTATAGCCCTCCGCATAGAGCAGGTGGCGAATGCCGCGCAGCAGGTCCATGTCCTGCGGCCGGTAATAGCGCCTGCCACCGCCGCGCTTCATCGGCCTGATCTCGTGAAAGCGGCTCTCCCAGAACCGCAACACGTGCTGCGGGATTTCAAGCTCCGCCGCGACTTCGCTGATCGTCCGGAATGCCTCCGGTGCCTTGTCCAACGCGCGCTCCTCCCAGGTGCTACTTGCTGGTCTGCTCGCTCTCCGCAGGCGCGTTGATGCGCTGCTTGAGGATGGCGGAAGGCTTGAACACCATCACCCGGCGCGGAGAGATCGGCACTTCCTTGCCGGTCTTGGGGTTACGCCCGACCCGTTGGCCCTTGTTGCGAACCACGAACGAGCCGAATGAAGACAATTTCACCGTTTCGCCGCGTTCGAGGCAGTCGGTGATCTCTTTTAGCACAAGCTCGACGAGCGCCGCCAACTCGGTACGCGATAATCCTACCTTCTGGTAGACCGCCTCGCACAAGTCCGCCCGCGTGACCGTTTTGCCCGTCATCGCCCAGCCCGTCTCCGGCGACCAAGATATCCCTCTGAATTTTCTAACGATATTAGGTTGGCAACGCAGGGTCAACGGGGCCGGCACGGCCAGTTGGGCGGCAAGCCAAGCCGGGGCAGTCCGGGTGGGTTCACTTCACCAGCGCAGCAGAACAGCACCCCAGGTAAACCCGCCGCCCATTGCCTCCATCATCACCAGATCGCCGCGTTTGATCCGGCCCTGCTCGATCGCCGTGGCGAGCGCGAGCGGAATTGATGCCGCCGAGGTATTGCCGTGCTTGGCGACCGTGGTGATCACCTTCTCCGGGGCAATCCCGAGCTTCTTTGCGGTGTCGTCGATAATGCGTTGATTGGCCTGGTGCGGCACAAACCAGTCGATGTCGTCCGCCGTGTAGCCGGTTACCTTGAACGTCTCGTCGATCACGTCGCTGATCATTGCAACGGCATGCTTGAAAACGGCGCGGCCCTCCATCCGCAGGTGGCCGACGGTTTGCGTCGAGGATGGCCCGCCGTCCACGTAGAGCTTGGATTTATGGCGGCCGTCCGAGCGTAACCTCACTGCGAGAATCCCGCGATCTTCCCGCGTGCCGGCCTGGCGCTGTGATTCAACCACGACTGCACCCGCTCCATCCCCAAAAAGTACGCAGGTCGTACGATCCTTCCAATCAATGATGCGCGAGAAGGTCTCCGCACCGATTACCAGGGCGCGCTGAAATGTGCCGGTCTTGAGCAGGCCGTCGACGGTCGCCAATCCGTAAACAAATCCGGAGCACACCGCTTGCACGTCGAAAGCAGCTCCATGGGTCATACCAAGGCCCGCTTGCACCGAGACCGCGCTCGCCGGGAACGTGTTGTCGGGGGTGGAGGTCGCAAGCACGATCAGATCGATCGACTGAGCGTCCATTCCGGCTGCGGAGAGCGCGGCGCGCGCCGCCTTCAAGGCCATATCCGCGGTGGTTTCGCCCTCACCTGCAATGTGGCGCTCGCGAATCCCTGTGCGTTGTCGGATCCACTCGTCCGAAGTGTCGACCATACGCGACAGTTCAGCATTGGTCACCACGCGGCTGGGCAGATAGCTGCCGCAGCCGAGCACGACCGATCGGGTCACGCTCACGATGCAACGCTCCGGCTGATACTTGCCGGCGCGGTTGCGGCCGCCGCCCCCCACCCGTTGAGGGTCTGCCCCACCTTGGCGAGCAGCTCGTGGCGCACCATGTCGTAGCTGATATCGATTGCGCACGCGAAGCCTTCGGCATCGGTCGCGCCGTGGCTCTTGATGACGATACCATTGAGGCCGAGGAATACGCCGCCGTTTGACTTGCGCGGATCCATTTTCTGGCTCAACGCATGAAATGCCTGGCGCGCGAGCACATAGCCCAGCTTCCGTGTGAGCGTCCGTTCGAGCTCGCGCCTGAGAATGTGGACGAGCTGGCGCGCCGTCCCCTCCGCTGTCTTGAGCGCGATGTTTCCCGCGAAGCCCTCGGTCACCACCACATCCACCGTACCCTTTCCGATATCATCGCCCTCAACAAACCCGTAGTATTCGAATTCTTGCCGCGAGCTTTCGCGCAGCAACTGAGCCGCCCGACGCACCTCCTCCAGTCCCTTCACTTCTTCGACGCCGATGTTGAGGAGCCCGACTGTTGGCCGGTCGATCCCCAGCAGCGCCCGCGCCATGGCGCTCCCCATGGCGGCCAAATTGATCAGATGCGGGGCGTCCGCGCCGATCGACGCACCGAGATCGAGAACGATGGATTTGCCTTCGATGGTGGGCCACAAAGCAGCAATCGCGGGCCGCTCGATCCCCGGCATGGTCTTGAGCTCGAACTTTGCCATGGCCATGAGAGCCCCGGTGTTACCGGCCGATACCGCGGCATCGGCTTGCCCCTTCTTCACGGCGTCGATGGCGAGCCACATGGAGGATTTCCAGCGCCCCTTGCGCAGTGCCTGACTCGGCTTGTCGTGCATCTTGATGGCCACATCCGTATGCACGACGTGGGAGCTGGCATTGAGCGTCGGGCGCGCATCGAGCAACGGCTGAAGAATGGCGTGATCGCCAAAAAACAGGAATTCAATGTCGGAGTGGTGTGCGAGCGAAAGCTCAGCTCCCGGAACAACGACCGCAGCGCCGTGGTCCCCCCCATGGCGTCGAGGGCGAGGCGGACTTTGTGAGGCATGGCGCGACAATACCGCGTCGGCTAAAGGACACAACCCAATCAGCTCTCCCCCTCGCGGCGCGCCTTGGCCAGCGCTGCCAGTGCCGCGAAGGGGTGTCCGGGATCACCGCCGTCCCGCGGCGGTTCGAACACGGTGCCGGGCTTGCGCGGGTATGGGTCGATGCCAAGGATGAGAAATTCGGTCGCAAGCGCGCCGAGATCGATCATTCCGTTCACCAGGGGTTCGTGTTCGTCTTCCAGCGAGAGTTCGACTTCGCTCTGAGTCTTGTCGGCAGGGAACTCGGCCACCTCCGGCCGGAACACAACATCGATAACTTCGTCGATCTCGCTTTCGAGCGGTTCCAGGGTAACACCGCAGATCTGCTCGACCGTGGCCGACAGCCGTCCCACGACGTGCAGCCCGCTGCGCCCGTGCAGGCTCACGTCGAAGCTGGCGGAGAGGCGCGGCAAACGCTCCGCGCCCACCACCCTCGCAAGCCGAGAACGCACCTGCTCATCGGCGACGAGGTCAATGTCCAGCCCGCTCGCGGGTACATCGCTCTGGGCCAGCGGAACGCGCCATGGACGCTCGACCGGCAACGCGCGCGGGGTTGCTTCACGCTTGGGCCGCGGCATGAATGTCTTCCGGATGAGGAAACTGAATTTCGCCACGCTCAAATCCGGTCTGGCTCGAGAGGGCGTGCGCTGCCCGGCGGCTGTAATCTGCAAGCCGCGCCACCGTGTACGGCTCCGCACGCCCACCATAGACGAAGCGCCTGAGCACGGCACTTAGCTCGTCATTGGAGCCCTGAGCGAGCGCGGCCCCGTACACCGCTTGACGCGCATAAAAGGCGTCTCCAATCCGCCGCATTTTCCGCGGGACCGCGAGGTCTCCAACTCCCATTTCGCGCATATTATCATCCATGTCGGAGCAGAAGTGATCGAACAGCCGCTGGCCCAGTTCGCGGCTATCTCCGTCCAGCTGCTGAAAGTGGCGCAAAACCAGTATCAAGTGCAGCATGATCATCTCAAGCCGTCCCGTTACGGTGTCGGGGACACAGTAAAGCTGGTAAAAGGCCGGCCGCCGCGCCTGCGCCACGATGGCGCCATAGAGGCAGGAAATGCTGGCCTCTCGCGAGGTGGGGGCAAACCAGCGGAATATCATTGGGTTAACTGAGACTGAGCCGGATCGCGAGCAATCGCACGGCTATGCCGGAAGCGCCGCAATATCGGGGTAAATGCAAGCGTAAGATGGGGATCTCTGGCCGCTTGAGTAGATGCAGTCTGTCGGCTGGTGCAGCCCGTATCAGGGCCGCAGCGGCGATGGTGCTGCTTGGCCTTCTCCTTGCGGGCTGCTTCTCGGAAACGTATCGCAAAGGCTACCTCGTCCCGGACGGAGCGCTTGAGCAGATCCCGATCGGGTCAACCCAGGAGCAGGTGCTGCTCGTGCTCGGCACCCCATCAACCGTGGCTACCGTCACCGGCCAGGCGTTTTACTACATTTCCCAACGTTCCGAACGAGCAGTCGCTTTCCTTCCGACCCAAGTGACCGATCAACGTGTCGTTGCAGTTTACTTCGACAAAAATCGCCGCGTCGAGCGGATCGCCGATTACGGCATGAAAGACGGCAAGGTCTTCGACTTCGTCAGCCGCACCACTCCTACCGGCGGCAAAGACACCGGCTTCATCACCGGCATCTTCAAGCTGTTCTAATGTGCGTGGGCGAGCACGGCGAGCAGGAGCAAGGCCACGATATTGGTGATCTTGATCATGGGATTGACCGCGGGTCCGGCGGTGTCCTTGTAGGGATCACCCACCGTATCGCCGGTGACCGCCGCCTTATGGGGCTCGGAGCCTTTGCCGCCGTAATGACCGTCCTCGATATATTTCTTCGCGTTGTCCCAGGCGCCCCCGCCTGAGGTCATCGAGATAGCTACGAACAGGCCAGTAACAATCACGCCCAGCAACATGGCGCCCACTGCAGAAAACCCCGCGGATTTTCCGGCTGTTCCGCCGCCTGCGATCCAATAGATGAGATAGTAGACCACGATGGGCGAGAGGACAGGCAAGAGCGAGGGAACAATCATCTGCTTGATCGCCGCGACCGTGAGAAGGTCAACAGCCTTGCCATAGTCGGGCTTGTCGGTCCCTGCCATGATGCCGGGCTTCTCCCGGAACTGCCGGCGCACCTCCTCCACAATCGCCGATGCGGCCCGCCCGACCGCGGTCATCCCCATCGCTCCGAACAGATAGGGCAACAGACCGCCGAACAGGAGCCCGGCGACGACGTACGGATTGCTCAGGGAAAAATCGAGCCTGATGCCCTGGAAATACGGATGCTGTGCGGCATCCGAAATAAAGAACTGGAGATCCTGGTTATAGGCGGCAAACAAAACGAGGGCGCCAAGACCGGCTGATCCGATCGCATAGCCCTTGGTGACAGCCTTGGTTGTATTGCCGACGGCGTCGAGGGCATCGGTGGCTTTGCGGACCTCCTTCGGCAGTCCCGACATCTCGGCGATGCCGCCCGCATTATCCGTAACCGGGCCGAAGGCATCGAGTGCCACGATCATGCCGGCAAGCGCCAGCATGGTGGTTACCGCCACGGCAATCCCGAACAGGCCGGCAAGCTTGAAGCTCGCCAAGATGCCGGCAATGATCACGAGGGTCGGCAGCGCCGTGGCTTCTAGCGAAACCGCCAATCCCTGAATGATATTGGTGCCGTGCCCTGTCAGCGATGATTTCGCAATCGACTGGACCGGGCGGTAATTCGTGCCGGTATAGTATTCCGTAATCCATACGATCAGGCCGGTAACGGCAAGACCGACGATGCCGCAGATGAACAGCGACGTGCCGCTATAGGACTGGCCTGGAACCGTTCCAAATCCGACCAGAAGCCAAGTTACCAGCGCCAGCCCGATCAGCGAAAGCGCGCCGGTCGTGAGGACGCCCTTGTACAAGGCGCCCATGATGGACTGGGTCGGGCCAAGCTTGACGAAGAAGGTTCCGATGATCGAGGTGATGATGCAAATGCCGCCGATCGCCAGCGGAAACGTCATCATGCGCAGCAGCACGTCCGGACCGGTGGTGCGAAAGAAGATTGCCGCGAGCACCATGGTTGCGACGGTCGTGACGACGTAGGTCTCGAACAAGTCGGCAGCCATCCCCGCGCAGTCACCGACATTGTCGCCGACATTGTCGGCGATGGTCGCGGGATTGCGCGGATCGTCCTCGGGGATACCAGCCTCTACCTTGCCGACGAGATCGCCGCCGACATCGGCTCCCTTGGTGAAGATCCCGCCACCGAGGCGCGCGAAGATGGAAATAAGCGAGGCGCCAAATCCGAGCGCGACCAGCGCGTCGATCACGGTACGATCATCCGGCGCCATGTGCCGAGTGCCGATAAGGAAGCCGAAGTAAAGGGTGACACCGAGGAGCGCGAGACCGGCAACCAGCAGTCCGGTTATCGCCCCCGACTTGAACGCGAGCTCAAGGCCGTCTGCGAGCGAGCGAATGGCGGCCTGAGCGGTGCGCACGTTCGCGCGCACCGAGACGTTCATTCCGATGAATCCCGCGGTGCCGGAGAGCACCGCACCGATCAGGAATCCGAACGCAACCAGCCAGCCCAGGAAATACGCGAGGATCAAGAATATCACCAGCCCGACGAGGCCGATCGTCGTGTATTGGCGTTTGAGGTAAGCCTGGGCGCCTTCACGTATGGCTGCCGCGATTTCCTGCATGCGCGCGTTGCCGGGGTCGGCTGCAACCACACTGCGAATCGTCCAAACCGCGTAAACGATCGCGAGCGCGCCGCATAAGACAATCAACCAGAGAGCAGCCATTCCTGAGATTCTCCAAGATCAACCGGTGGACGAACAAATCCAGACTAACGCGCGGCGGACATTGCCAAAAACGGTCCGGCCACGCAAATGTTGCGAAGCCTGCGTACAGATCAAAATTGCAGCGCGCCGGGATGCCGGATCGTGGCCGCCCGCGCCTCGACCGGCTGCCGCGCCCCTATCTGCCCGAAAGCTGATTTCATCTCGTCGATGAAAAGATCGATGACGTGCGCCGGTCCCTTGCTTCCGAGCGCTCCCAAGCCCCACAGAAAAGCCTTGCCCGCGAACGCAGCATCCGCGCCGAGCGCGACCGCACGCACAACGTCGAGCCCGGAACGGATGCCGCTGTCGAGCATCAGCGTCGTCCGGCTGCCGACCGCCCGACTTATGGCAGGAAGCGCGTCGATAGTTGCCGGCAGCCCTTCGACCTGCCGCCCACCATGGTTCGATACAATGATGCCGTCGACCCCAAGGGCTAGGCATTTCTCCGCATCGGCTGGATGCAGGACGCCTTTGACGACGAGAGGGCGTTTCCAGCGCTCGCGATAGTTTGCGATCTCGTCCCATGTGAACGCACCCCCCATCTCTCGCCGCACGAACGCCACCACCTCATTCACGTCGGCAGTGTTGGCGGCATAAGGCTTGAGGTTGCCAAAGCGCGGCTGACCATGTTTCCACAGCGATCTCAGGTATCCGGGGCAAGCCAGAATGCTGCAGGCCATGCGCAGACCCGGCCGGAAGGGCGTCGTAACCCCCGCGGCGACCTCGCGGGCGCGGGTCGTGCGCACCGGCACGTCGAGCGTGAGCACCAGGACGTGGACGCCTGCGGCATGGGCGCGACGCACCAGATCATATCCGATTGCGTGCTCGTTGCGGGAGCAGCGGTAGAGCTGGAACCAGAGCACGTCGGGAGCAATCTCAGCGGCCCGCTCCACCGTCATTCCACCCACGAGTCCAAGGGTGTAGGGCACGCGTGCGCGTTGAGCGGCCGCGGCAAGGTATTGGTCGGCGCCAGGCCATACGATCGAAGGACCACCCATGGGGGCGACGCCAATCGGGGCGGCGTAGCGCTTTCCGAACAGCTCGATATCGACGGGCGGCAACGAGGTAGTGATCCCATACCTGGGAATGAGCTCGACTGCATCGAGTGCGCGCCAATTGCGCGCAATACCGCCGTCAGCACCGGCGCCTCCGTCCAGGTATTCGAACGCGAAAGCCGGCAGGCGGCGCCGCGCACGCCGGCGTAAAAAGGCGATGGTGGGAAACCGACGATGCAGCTTTATGAACTCTGGATTATCCGCAGGTGCATACGGCTTTACGTCCGACCCAGCCAACGCGGTGATATCATGCATCCAGGCGCCCTCCCCGCTCGCTAGAAATGGCTAAACGAAGGACGGGCAAATGCAAGCGCGTTGCCGTGTTGATCCAGCACTCGCACCGAATGCCCGGCTCGCACTGTCCCGATCTCGGTAACCGCTACACCGTTTCCTGCGGCCTCCTTGCGCAAGGGCTCCACCTTGCCGGCGGGCACCGTGGCCAAGATCTCATAATCGTCGCCGCCCGTGAGCACGGCTTCGATCAGGGTGGGATCTCGTGCGAGCGCTGAGCCCGCTGCCTGCGACAGCGGCACGCGCGTCGCATGGACTTCAGCGCCGACGCCCGAGGCGTGGCACAACTTTGCGAGATCGCCCGTCAACCCGTCGGAGATGTCCATGCCCGCAGACGCGTAGTGTCCGAAGATCTCCGCCACATTCATGCGCGGCTGCGGAACAAGGTAACGGGCCTGGAGCGCGTTGCCTTGCTCTGCCTCGAGGCCCCACTTGCCCGCCAAGCTTGCATTCCGCCGCAGGGCGAGCCCCAGCGAAGCATCGCCGATCGTACCGGTCACGACTACGCGGTCGCCGGCCTGCGCGCCGGCCCGGCGCAGCATCCTCCCGTGAGGAACTGCACCAAACATCGCGACGGAGATCGTGACCGGACCGGGGGTACGATCGGTATCCCCGCCAAACAAAGGGCAGTCGAAGAGTTCTGCGTCTTCCCCCAACCCGCGGGCAAAGGGCGCCAGCCACGCATCCCCGATCTCGTCAGGCAATGCCAGCGTGAGCAGGAATCCGAGCGGTCTCGCCGCCTTGGCGGCGAGATCGGACAGGTTCACCCGCAGAGCCTTCTTGCCGACCAGATCGGGCGGATCGTCCGGGAAGAAGTGCACGCCGGCGATGATGCCATCGGCCTTGAGCACGACGTCGCAGCCCGCCGGCGGCGCAATGACTGCGGCGTCATCCATCAGTGCGAAAGCGCCGGCGTGCCTTGCCAATGGCCTGAAATATTGCGCGATGAGGCGATCCTCGCCGGATTGCGCAACATGGGGTTCGCCTCTCATGGTTCGCTGAGACTACAGGTGATATCTTCACGCGGCACAGGGCATGCGTGACATAGGATGCAGGGTTCGTCCAACCTCATGATGGAAGCTTTCGATCTTTATTCACCTGAAATCGACGCCAACCCTTTTCCCTACTACGAAGTGCTGCGCGAGCAATTTCCCTGCTACTGGTCCGAGAGCGGGAAGCTCTGGATCCTGTCCCGGTATGACGACATCGTGGAAGCCGCGCGCGACTGGGAGACGTTCTCCTCCTCCCAAGGCAACATGATCGATGAGCTTCCAGGCCGTGCCGGCGGCACGCTCGGCACCACCGACCCGCCGCGACATGACCGCCTGCGCGCGCTCAGCCAGGCCGCGTTCACGCGCAAGAGCGTGGAGCATCTGATTGCGCCCACCCTGGAGATTGCAGACCGTACACTCGATCGAATAAGTGAAATCCGCGAATTTGAATTCATTAACGACTATTCCAGCCAAATCACGGTCGGTCTTCTGTTCCGCACCATGGGCCTGCCTGAACGGGATCACGGCGAAATCAGGCGCAAGGTCATCCTCGCCGTGTCCACGGACAAATCCGTGAAAGGGCGCACTCCCGAGCACATCGGCGCATTCCAGGAGCTCAGCGATTTTCTTTCGGCTGAAGTCGCAGTGCGGCGCAAGCGTCCAACGGAAGACCTCATTACCCAGCTTGCGGAAGCGGAGATCAACGGCGACCGCCTTTCGGAGCGCGAGGTCGTGCTCACAACCGCGACTTTCGTCATGGCGGGGGTCGAATTGCTGTCGAGCTTCATGAGCATGTTCGCCCTCAACCTGCATGATTACCCGGATGCCCGTCGCCGCATCGCTGCCGATCCGGCCCTGATGGCGCCCGCCATCGAGGAATCGCTGCGTTTCAACACCTCGGCCCAGCGCTTCAAGCGCACGGTGATGCGCGCGACCGAACTACACGGGCAAAAGCTCAGAACCGGCGACAAGGTGGCACTCGCCTTCGGCTCGGGCAATCGTGACTGGCGCAAATTCCGCAATCCCGAGATCTACGACATCGAAAGGCGGCCGCAGGGGCATCTTGGCTTCGGAGCCGGCAAGCATTTCTGTTTGGGCAGCCAGGTGGCGCGCCTGGTCACCGAAGTGGCGATGAAGCGCTTCCTTGAGCGCGTTCCCGAATATCATCTCAGCGTGCGCAAGCTCGCGTGGAACTCGTCATCCAACTTCCGCAGCCCCGTCGCCCTGCCGTTTGCGATTTACTAGCGGAGCTAAGGCGCATTTGCGTCCCGGGCGGGGTGGGCAAACTCGCCCGCGCGATATTCGCGGGCGATCTGATCGAGCACGGCGTTGACCAAGCCGGTCTCCTCGTTATCGACGAAGGCATGGGCTACATCGACGTATTCTGAAACGACCACGCGTGCCGGAACGTCGCTGCGGTGGCCCAACTCATATGCTCCCGCCCGCAACACTGCCCGGAGAATCGCTTCTACCCGCTTGAGCGGCCAGCCGCGTGCCAAAGCCTTGTCGACCAGCGGATCGATGTGGAGTTGCTCGCGCAGAACCCCGCAAACAATATCCCGGAAGAATGCGGCCTCTACCGGCAGATATTGGGCGCCTTCGACTTCACGGCCAATCCAGTGGCTCTCGAATTCCGCGAGGATGTCATTCACGCCCGTCCCCGCGATTTCCATCTGATAGAGGGCTTGCACCGCTGCGAGCCGTGCGGCGCCGCGTCGATTTGCCTTACGTCCGACCCTCGGGGCGCCAGCCATGGCTCAATCCGCATCGAGGTGCCGCTTGAGTTGAATAAGCGAAAGCGCCGCGCGGGCAGCGTCGCCGCCTTTGTCCCCTTGCTCTTTGCGCGCCCGTGCCCAGGCCTGAGTATCGGTGTCGACCGTGAGAATGCCATTCCCGATCGGAACGCGCCGGGCCACGGATAAGTTCAGCAGAGCGCGGGCGGATTCCTGCGACACGATCTCGAAGTGCAGCGTCTCGCCACGGATCACGCAACCGAGCGCCACTGCCCCGTCGTACGGGCTTCCCACGGCTTCGGCCGCATCCAATGCCATCGCAATGGCGGGGGCGACTTCAAGCGCACCGGGCACGCTCAGGCGATCATAACGCGCGCCCGCCGCCTCCACAGCAGCGGTTGCGCCGGCGAGCAGGGCATCTGCGATATCCTCGTAGAAGCGCGATTCCACGATCACGATGCGCGCTCCTGCAAGCCTGCCGGCGCGCTTTTCCGCAGCGTGCGTGTCGCCTGATCTGCGCGGCTCCGCCATTGGTTATCTCCGCCACCGGATGGTGGTACAAGCGGATCAACAGGGAAGCAAGGCACAAGCCGGCTTCAGCAAACATCCGCGCGTCCTGTTGAGGCCCGCCCGGAGGCGCGCAGCTTTCGGCTATGACGGAAGCTCCAGTAGCCGCGCGGCATAGCGCGCCATCAAATCGACTTCGAAGTTGACCTCATCGCCAATCCGAAGCGCTTGCAGCGTCGTTACTTCGAGGGTGTGCGGGATGATCATTACTGAGAAGCTGTCATCGCTGGTTTCGTTCACGGTGAGCGAAACGCCGTCGACTGCCACCGATCCCTTGCGCGCGATAAAGCGGGACAGCTCGGCCGGAATGCGGAACGTAAGTTTCGCCATGTCGGTCAAATCGTCGCGCGCGATGAGGACGCCCAAACCGTCAACGTGACCGGTGACGATATGGCCGCCCAGCTCGTCCCCTACTTTGAGGGCGCGCTCGAGATTGATGCGTGTCCCCGGCCGCCACCGCCCGACAGTGGTCACGTGGAGCGTTTCCGCCGCCGCATCAGCGGCGAACCAGCTGCGATTGCCACTGGTACCCCGTGCCGTGACGGTCAGGCACACGCCGCTGCAGGCAATTGACGCCCCGATGTCGATGACCTCGGCCGGATAGTTGCAGGCAATGGTAAGGCGAGCGAGATTTTCCGCCCGCGCCTCCACGGCAGTAACTTCCCCCAGTCCCGTGACTATGCCGGTAAACATTAAATACGTCTCAAAAAACCGGTCGCTCGAACATCTCGATGGTATCGATGCCTACCGCTTCGGTGGCAACGGGCTGCATGTGAGGCGACCGAGTTAACGCGGAGAGCGGCAGACCTTCAAGTGCATCAATCCCATCAGGACCAATGACCATGGGTGAACGAAACAGCATCGCTTCATCCACCAGGTCCGCTTTCAACAACGCCGTGGCAAGAACGGGGCCGGCCTCAAACAGAACGCGCGTAAGTCCTCGCTCAGCCAAAAGCTTCAGCGCCGCAAGCAGATCGATGCGGCCAGCTGCCTCCTGCACCCGCAGCACCTCGACCCCTCGCGCCTTGAGCGCCAGCTCGGGTGATTGCGGCGCGCTATCACCCGTCACCAGCCATACCGGGGTAGCGGATGCACTCGCGACCAACCTGCTCGCGAGCGGCAGGCGCAATCTGGCGTCAAAGACAATACGTACCGGTGAATGCATGCCCGGCAATCGGCAGGTGAGCTGGGGGTCATCCGCGAGCACCGTGCCGATCCCGGTTGCAACCGCATCGTTCATTGACCGCATCAGGTGTACGCGCCGCCGCGCCGCTTCGCCCGTGATGCCGACAGGTCGGCGGCCGGAGAGGGCGACCTTGCCGTCTGCCGACAAGGCGAGTTTCAGGATCGTGTGGGGACGGCCATCCCGCATCCGCCGAATGTGACCCGCATGCGCACGGCGCGCCTCTTCGGCTCCGATCCCCACCTCAACCACCACACCCGCCTCAGTAAGCTTCCAGTGCCCCTGCCCTGCCACGCTGGGATTGGGATCCGCCATAGGCGACACCACACGCGCGATCCCGGCCTCGATGATGGCATCGACGCAGGGGGGTGTCCTGCCATGATGAGAGCATGGCTCCAACGAAACGTAGAGGGTGGCGGCACGAGCAGCCGCTCCGGCGCGGGCGAGAGCCTCGGTTTCGCCATGGGGGCGCCCTCCCGGTTGGGTCCAGCCTCTGCCGACAATCGATGCGTCCTTGACGACCAGCGCCCCGACCGCCGGATTGGGCCACGTGCGCCCGAGACCGCGCCGCCCAAGGGCCAGCGCCAGCGCCATGAAGCGCGCGTCACTCTCCGCTGTCGGGCTCACCTGAAGCTCACTGGCATCGGCGCACGTTTGAGCACGGGCGTTTGCACCACTTGCTTTAGGGCAGATCATCGCCGCGCTCGATCCGGCGAAGGAGTTGCTCCAGCTTCCCAGAAGGCTTCGAGCGCAGATCCGCATCGTACATACGGCGCAGCTCCTCGCCGATGGCAAACAGTGTCTCTGTTCCCAATCGCACAACGTTGCCTTTCTTCTTATCGTTGTCGTCGGGTGACATTTCTAACAAACTTGGGGCGTGTCCCGGCCATGTGCCTGGCAGCGCCGTGGAAACTCCGCAGACTGCTCAACGCTTGTCTGCGGCGATCGGCATCCACGTTTTTCTTACACCAGCCACGAGCTGGATGGATCGCGGCAGGCGCGGTCGGACGTGGACAGGTGTAGTATGTGTCTCTCGGTCCCGAGCGCTTTGCGACGTAATGTGGCTTTTTTACACTAGAGAATTTCGCGTTTCGATGGTTAATAATCGATGGTTAACGGATAGGGTATCCACTCAACTCGGGGGCTCCAATGAAGAAGATTTTCGTTGCGCTGCTTGCGACATTCGTCGCTGTGGGGATGGTTGGCTGCGTCGGCAAAGGCAAGGCTCCTCCCGTGGTGACGAAGGGCTAAGCTGAAGCGTTGCTACCCTCTGTGGCTAAGGCTGTGGGCACGGATCGTGTCCACAGCCTAACCATGGCGGTCTGACGCTCGGCATAGGCTCCCGGGCAACCTCGAGCCGGCTCGTGTCACTCGCTCGTTGCGACCACTATCGCGCGGCCCCAACAATGGTGCCGGCACGATCGTCGTTTAGAAGAACGCCAGGGTGCGAATCTCGATGCTCTCGCGCGGTCGCGGATTGCGCGGCGCGCTAGGATCCTCGAATGCCGTATGCGCGGTCCAACGCGCGCGGCCATCTTTGAGCGAATCGTACACCTTGAAGACCAGCGCTTCCTCGCGCCGCATGCGCGGAAACCAATACCAGCGGTGCGCAGGATTGTATTTGATGGCGTAGGTCTGCCCGACCCGATTCGGGTAACGCCGCTCGGATACGATGAGATCATCGTCCGAGAGGGTGCGGGCATCGCAAATTGCCAGCGGAAACGTCTCCACGGGATGGCGGATTGGTCGCCAGACCTGCACGATGGCAAATCGTCGGCGCAGCAGCTCGTCGGCCTCTTGCGGCAGGAGGTCACGTACCCGTTGCGGACCCGACCACTCGGTGTAATCGTTGTGCACCCGGCGCACGACCTCGCGGATCTTCTGCGCCTGACGCAGCTCGTCGTCCGCCGTGCGCAGAGTGTGGTCGAACACCAACACCCGTGAGGCACCGCTCTCGGCTTTTACCAGAGCTTCCATCTCGGGGTAATAAACCCGCCGAACTTCCTCCTCGCTAAAGAAGTCCTTGACCTTGGTGTCATGTCGGACGAAGCGGAAGCCGTCCTGTTCCAGGACGAACTTGTCCGCGAGCCGCCGTCCATTGTGGATGGTGATGCGGCGGGGGTCCTGCTTGCCGCCGCGCACATCGAGAGACCCCGGCACGGCGGTCTCGGTAAAGACCTTCTCGCCGGTATCGACGATGTAGTTGAGCGTGGCCTCTACTGCGTCCGGCAGCGTCTCCTGTTCCAGCACTTGAACCATGCGCGACTCCTAACTGGGCTGCTCCTCGCCCTCTTCGCTGATCCGCTCCACCGAGACGACGCGTTCGTCCTCGGCAGTATTGAAGATGATAACGCCCTGTGTCGAGCGCCCCGCGATCCGGATGCCTTCGACGCGGGTTCGAATGAGCTGGCCGCCATTTGTGACCAGCATGAGCTGGTCCTCGTCCTCGACCGGAAAGCAGGCAACCAAGCTACCGGTCTTGCGCCGGATCGAGCCGTCCCGCTCGCGCAGGTCCATAGCGACGATGCCCTTCCCTCCGCGGTTGGTGACGCGATACTCGTAAGAAGAGGATCGTTTGCCGTAGCCGCGCTCGGACACGGCGAGGACGAACTGCTCGGCCGCGGACATCTCCACATAGCGCTGCTCGCCCAGCTCGATTGCGCCGCTGGCCTCTTCCGTGTCGACGGAGGTTTCCTCCTGCTCTTCGGTTACTCCACGACGGACGGCGCTTGCGCGTTTGAGATAGGCGACGCGCTCCTCGGCGGTCGCGTCCACATGCCGCAGGATCGAGAGCGAGATCACTCGGTCGCCTTCAGCGAGCGTGATCCCGCGCACACCCATGGAGGTGCGGCCCTGGAAAACGCGAACATCGGTGACGGGGAAGCGGATGCATTGGCCTCCGGCGGAAGTGAGCAGAACATCGTCACGCTCGGTACAGATTGCAACGTTCACGATCCCTTCGCCTTCGTCGAGCTTCATGGCAATGATGCCGGAGCGCCGCACATCGACGAAGTCCGAGAGCTTGTTGCGCCGCACGGTCCCACGCGTCGTGGCAAACATCACGTCGAGCTGGGCCCAGGTGTTCTCGTCCTCGGGCAGCGGCATGACGGTGGTGACCAGCTCGCCCTGCTCGAGCGGCAGGATATTGATCAGGGACTTTCCGCGCGCTTGCGGCGCTGCCTGCGGCAGCCGCCAGACCTTCTCCTTATAGACCCGTCCGTGGGAGGAGAAGAACAGCACCGGTGTGTGGGTCGAGGCGACGAACAGCCGTGAGACGAAATCCTCCTCGCGGGTCTGCATGCCGGAGCGGCCTTTGCCCCCGCGGCGCTGCGCACGGTAGCTCGACAGCGGCACCCGCTTGACATAACCGAGGTGGGAGACGGTGACGACCATGTCCTCGCGGTGGATCAGGTCCTCTTCCTCCACCTCCCCTTCCTGCTCGACGATCTGGGTGCGCCGCGGCGTGGCGAATTTGTTTCGCACCGCGACGAGCTCGTCCTTAGCGATGGTCTGAATACGCGCCCGCGAGCGCAGGATGTCGAGGTAATCGGCGATCTCGGCGGCGAGCTTGTCGAGCTCGGCCTTGATCTCGTCGCGGCCGAGGGCGGTCAGGCGTTGCAGTCGCAGGTCAAGGATGGCCTTGGCCTGCTCGGCCGAGAGCTTGTAGGTGCCTTCCGCCGTCACCCGATGGCGCGGATCGTCGATGAGCGTGATCATCGCCTCGATGTCCCGCGCCGGCCAGTCGCGCGCCATAAGGGCTTCGCGCGCCTCATTGGCATCCCGGGACGCGCGTATCAGCCTGATCACTTCATCGATATTGCTCACCGCGGTTGCCAATCCCACGAGCACATGCGCCCGGTCACGAGCCTTGCTCAGGAGGTGCTTGGTGCGCCGGGAGATCACCTCCTCGCGGAACGCGACAAAGGATTGGAGCAGGTCCTTGAGCGTCATGACCTGCGGACGGCCACCTTCCAGCGCGACCACATTGGCGCCGAAGGTCGACTGCAGCGCGGTGTAGCGATAAAGCTGGTTGAGCACGATGTCCGCCATGGCGTCGCGCCGAAGCTCGATCACGACCCGATAACCGGAACGGTCGGACTCATCGCGCAAGGCGGCGATCCCGTCGATCTTCTTGTCGCGCCAGAGCTCGCCGATGCGCTCGACCATCGCCGCTTTGTTCACCTGATACGGGATCTCGGTGACGATGATCGCTTCGCGGTCGCCGCGCAGCGTCTCGATCTCCACCTTGCCGCGCATGACGATCGAGCCGCGGCCGAGGTGGTAGGCGGCGCGGATGCCCTGGCGGCCGAGGATGATTCCCCCAGTCGGAAAGTCCGGGCCGGGGACGATCTCGATCAGCTCGTCGATCCCGATCGCCGGATTGTCGATCAGGGCAATGCAGGCGTCGATGACCTCGCCGAGATTGTGCGGCGGGATGTTGGTTGCCATGCCGACGGCGATGCCGCCTGCGCCGTTGACCAGGAGATTGGGGAAGCGCGCGGGAAGGACGACGGGCTCTCTCTCGTTGCCGTCGTAGTTCGGCTGGAAATCGACGGTGTCCTTGTCGATATCCTCGAGCAGCTCCATCGCCGGACGTGCCAGCCGGCACTCGGTGTAGCGCATGGCCGCGGGTGGGTCGCCGTCCACCGAGCCAAAGTTGCCCTGGCCGTCGATGAGAGGGAGGCGCATGGAGAAGTCCTGCGCCATGCGCACCAGCGCGTCGTAGATCGCCTGATCCCCATGCGGGTGGTACTTGCCCATCACGTCGCCGACCACGCGGGCGGACTTCACATGCTTCTTGTCGGGCGTATGCCCGTTCTCGTGCATGGAATGAAGGATGCGCCGGTGCACCGGCTTGAGGCCGTCGCGGGCGTCGGGCAGTGCCCGTGCCACGATCACGCTCATGGCGTAATCGAGGTAGCTGCGCTTCATCTCCTCGGTGATGGAGACGGGGCGAACGTCGGACGGCCCGGGCTGTTCCGGCGGCTGGTCGTCGTTGTCGGCCAAGGAAGACCTATGGGTGCGGGTCGGGGAAACGTAGTTAGCTGATTTCAGCTCCGCCGCGCCACGCAGGGTGACGTACGGACTGCTACTTTCAGGTGGCAATTCAGAGACTTATTCGCAAGCCGATGGACCCGGTTGGAGCGGGGTCAGGGATGCGATCTGAGAATGGTGCAAGGGCTTACAGGAATCCTGAGAACAGGAGTGAAGAATACTCCGCAGCAGATTGAATTACCTCATGTCTCCAGACCCTCGGGTTCGTTTGGCCCACAAGCCAGTATGTGCGGGTTGGCCCTCCCGGTTCGTTCCGACGGCGCTGGGCACGGTCCCAGCTCAGGTTCGTTCTGCCAAACACGGGAGCATCGAACCGCCCCTGGGTTCGTTCTGCGATCGCAAATACCCCCGCTCTTGGGTTCGTTCGGCCAGGATGTGATGGCCATTCCCTGGGTCCGATCTGGGCAGAAGGAACCTGTTCATGTTCGAGCGCTGTTTTTACTAGGTTTTTCCCATTGGCTTCGTTTGCGGAATTGGGTTCGTTTGCGGAGAACGACGCTCCGAGGCTCAGAACGGAATCTCGTCGTCCATATCGCCGCGCGCGGCGCCAGTGCCGGCGAGCGCGGGCTGCCTCTCTCGCGGTGCCGGACCGGGTGCGCCGAATTCGCTCGGACTTTCCGCCTGCCCGAAGTCGCCGATGGCCGGGGAGCCGCCACCACTGCCGCGGCTATCGAGCATGGTGAGTTGGGAGTTGAAGCCCTGGAGCACGACCTCAGTCGAGTACTTGTCCTGCCCGGACTGGTCCTGCCATTTGCGCGTTTGCAGCGAGCCTTCAAGGTACACCTTCGCGCCCTTCTTCAGGTATTGCTCGGCTATTCGGCAGAGCGGCTCGCTGAAGATGACGACGCGGTGCCATTCCGTCTTCTCGCGGCGCTCGCCCGTGTTCTTGTCCCGCCACGTATCGCTGGTCGCAACACTCAAATGCACGATGGGGCGGCCGTCCTGGGTGCGCCTGGTCTCGGGATCCTTGCCGAGATTGCCGACCAGAATAACCTTGTTCACTGAACCTGCCATGACCTTCTCCTCTTCCGCGTCACCCTATCCTCAAGATGCAACCCGGCAAGCGCATTTCGGCCTTTCCCACAGAAACACCATCCAGTGCAGGGCGCCTCTTTCGTTCGCTTTTTGTTCTAGCACATTTCACCGCCGACGGCAAGGGCGATTGGGTCGGCGAGATGCCCGTCATTCCGGGGCCGCGAGTGCTCGGATCGGCGCTTCGCGCCGTCCGAGTGCGAGCGGAGCCCGGAAGCCATAACCACAGGCCGTGCAGTGAATGAAAGTGGTTATGCTGCGGTGGGACACATCACCGCTTTGGGTTATGGATTCCGGGCTCCGCGCTTACGCTCGCGGCCCCGGAATGACAAAGGAGAGAGGGGGCGGCACGGCCGATTTGCCTGCGCCCCGGAATGCCGTCGAGGGTCAACTTGTCACGCAGCACCATTAACCCTCATCAGCGCGGTGACGACGGGCGGGCGACGCAGTGCGTCGCCCCTACGGAGGTTCGTGCCGTCGGGGCGCTTGTCCACAGGCCGGCCCAAATCTCGGCCGTTTGGGCTATCAGACTGGCGGACCACGTGCGTTCTCACTACGTTCGTTGGTATACAGTCGTTGCCGACACATCCCCCTGCGTCCGCGCGGAAGAGCTGCGTCAGGACGGTACCCTCGACGCCACGGACGAGATGGACAAGCTCTTCGACCAGAATCGCGCCCGCCGTGCCGAATCCCGCGTAATCGCCATCCGCGGCGCCCGCGAGCACAATCTCAAGGACATCGACGTCGAGATCCCGCGCGACCAGCTGGTGGTGTTCACCGGGCTCTCCGGCTCGGGCAAGTCCTCGCTGGCCTTTGATACGATCTACGCTGAGGGCCAGCGCCGCTACGTGGAGTCTCTCTCCGCCTATGCGCGCCAGTTCCTGCAGATGATGCAGAAGCCGGACGTCGATCAGATCGACGGCCTCTCCCCGGCCATCTCGATCGAGCAGAAGACCACGTCGCGCAACCCGCGCTCCACGGTCGGCACCGTCACTGAGATCTACGACTACATGCGGCTTCTCTGGGCGCGCGTAGGCGTGCCTTATTCGCCGGCCACCGGGCTTCCGATCGAAAGCCAGACCGTATCGCAGATGGTCGACCGTGTGCTGGCCCTGCCCGAGGGCACGCGCCTTTATCTGCTCGCCCCGGTCGTGCGCGGCCGCAAGGGCGAGTACCGCAAGGAGCTTGCGGAGTATCTCAAGCGCGGCTTCCAGCGTGTGAAGATCGACGGCAGGTTTTATGAGATTGCCCAGGCGCCAGCGCTGGACAAGAAGCTCAAGCACGACATCGATGTGGTGGTCGATCGCCTGGTGGTGCGGCCCGACCTCGGTACGCGTCTTGCGGACTCGCTCGAAACGGCGCTCAAGCTCGCCGAGGGATTGGCGGTGGCCGAGCTTGCGGAGGAGGCCCTGCCTCCCCCTGAAAGGGGGAGGTCGCCGCGCGAAGCGCGGCGGGCGGGGGTCGATGATGACCCTTCCCCGGATCGCGTTACGCGATCCGACCCTCCGCTTTCAGGGGAGGGAGAAAGCGAGCGAGCCGCCAAGAAGACTGCGAAGATTCACGATCGCAGCGGGCCCGAGCGCCTGATCTTCTCGGAGAAGTTCGCCTGCCCGGTGTCCGGGTTCTCCATTCCCGAGATCGAGCCGCGCCTGTTCTCCTTCAACAATCCGTTCGGCGCCTGCCCCGCGTGCGGAGGGCTGGGTGTCGAGCAGCACATCGATGCCGATCTCGTCATCCCCGACAAGGAGAGATCCTTGCGCGCCGGCGCGATCGCACCCTGGGCCAAGTCGTCGAGCCCCTATTACCTGCAGACGCTGCAGGCGCTCGGCAGGCATTACAAGTTCACCCTCGATACGAAATGGAAGGACCTGCCCAAGCGGACCCAGGACGCGATCCTGCATGGCTCCGGGGAGGAGACCATTCGCTTCGTCTACGACGACGGGCTGCGCTCCTACGAGACAAGGAAGCCGTTCGAAGGCGTCATAACCAACCTGGAGCGGCGCTGGCGCGAAACCGAGAGCGACTGGGCCCGCGAGGAGATGGCCAGATATTTCACCGATGTGCCCTGCGCCGCCTGCAGCGGTTATCGTCTCAAGCCGGAAGCGCTCTGCGTCAAGGTCGGAGGCCTGCACATCGGCGAAGTTGCCGACATGTCGGTCAAACGCGCCGGCGAATGGTTTACGCAATTGCCGGCCGCGCTCGGCGCCAAGCAGAATGAGATCGCCGCGCGCGTGCTCAAGGAGATCCGCGAGCGTCTCAAGTTCCTGGTCGATGTCGGCCTGGAATATCTCACCCTGGCGCGCGCGAGCGGCACCTTGTCCGGCGGCGAGAGCCAGCGCATCCGGCTCGCCTCCCAGATCGGCTCCGGGCTCACCGGTGTGCTCTACGTGCTGGACGAGCCGTCGATCGGGCTGCATCAGCGCGACAATGCGCGGCTGCTCGACACCCTGAGGCGGCTGCGCGACCTCGGCAACACCGTCATCGTGGTCGAGCACGATGAGGACGCCATCCGCACCGCCGACCACGTGCTCGATATCGGGCCCGGCGCCGGTATTCACGGCGGCCGCATCGTGGCACAGGGCAGCGTCCAGGATCTCATTGCGGCGCCTGGATCCTACACCGGCAAGTATCTTTCCGGCGAGCTGATGGTGCCCATTCCCGAGCGTCGCGTGCGCAATCCCGCGCGCTTGCTCAAGGTCATCAATGCGCGCGGCAACAACCTCAAGAGCATCACCGCCGAGATTCCGCTCGGGCTCCTCGCCTGCGTCACCGGCGTGTCCGGCGGCGGCAAGTCGACGCTCCTGGTCGACACCCTCTACAAGGCGATCGCGCGCAAGCTCAATGGGGCGAGCGAGGCGCCGGCCCCGCACGACCGCATCGAGGGCATGGAGCATCTCGACAAGGTGATCGACATCGATCAGTCGCCGATCGGGAGAACCCCGCGCTCGAACCCCGCGACCTATACCGGCGCCTTCACGCCGATCCGCGAGTGGTTCGCCGGATTGCCCGAGGCGAAGGCGCGCGGGTACGAGCCCGGGCGCTTCTCGTTCAACGTCAAGGGCGGGCGGTGCGAGGCGTGCCAGGGCGACGGCGTGATCAAGATCGAGATGCATTTTCTCCCCGACGTCTACGTCACCTGCGATGTCTGCAAAGGCAAGCGCTACAACCGCGAGACCCTGGAAGTGACCTTCAAGGGCAAGTCGATCGCCGATGTCCTCGACATGACGGTCGACGAGGCGGCGCAGTTCTTCAAGGCGGTACCGCGGGTACGCAGCGTGCTCGAGCTGCTCCAGCGGGTGGGGCTCGGCTACATCCATGTCGGGCAGCAGGCGACGACGCTCTCCGGCGGCGAGGCGCAACGCGTGAAGCTCGCCAAGGAATTGTCCAAGCGCGCGACCGGGCGCACGCTCTATATCCTCGACGAGCCGACGACGGGACTGCACTTCCACGACGTCGCCAAGCTGCTCGACGTGCTGCACGAGCTGGTCGAGCAGGGCAACACGGTCGTCGTGATCGAGCACAATCTGGAAGTGATCAAGACCGCGGACTGGATCATCGATCTTGGTCCCGAGGGCGGCGACGGCGGCGGCGAGATCGTGGCCGCCGGAACGCCGGAGGACATTGCGCAAGCGAGGCGAAGCTATACCGGGCAGTTTCTCGCCCCGGTGCTGGCGCGCAAGCAAGCCAAACGCGCGCACACGGAAGCGGCAGAATGAGGAGGGCGTGCGGCACTATGGATGAATGAGTATCACTCTCACTCGGGTGCAAAATGTTGTGGCGGAGGGCGAAGTCCGCGTGTCAAGACATGGCTTTCGAGAACTTGCTGCTGCTGATATTCTTGTTGATGAAATCATAGCCGGCATCAATGTCGCGACGCAAACTGGAACTCTACTCTACCCGATTTGAGGGTGTCGGCTACGATCCGTTGCCGTACCCGGTGAGCTTCCCGTCGAGCAGCCGACAAGAGACGGCATTCACACTTTGTGCCAATTCCGGACTCTCGCACCGCAGCAAAAGTCTCTCACTCGATCACCTCGTCAGCGCGCTGCTGTAGTTGCAAAGGCACCTCGAGTCCAAGCACCTTCGCGGTCTTGAGGTTGATCACCAGCTCGAACTTGACCGGGGCCTGGACGGGAAGCTCGCTCGGATTCGCGCCCTTGAGGATACGATCGACATAGGTCGCCGCGCGCCGATAATTGTCGACGATGTCGTTTCCGTAGGACAGCAGGCCGCCGAGTTCAGTAAAGAAACGGAACGCATAGACGGCAGGGAAGACGGTAGCGAGCCGCCAGCGATGTGGCCTCCGCGCCGTGGGCGTTCAGGAAGGAATCCGGCATCGCGATCAGGCCAGCGTTCGGCGCGCGCGCCTGTGCGGCAATAACGGATTCGAGCTCGGACACGTCGCGAGCAGGGGCGGCGATCGCCTCCACCGCGAAGGACGGAGCGGCGGCTTTGAAGGGGTTCAGATAATATTCGAAATATGGCGCCGTTACCGGATTGAACAGGAAGGCGACCCGTTTGACCCGCGGCGCAATCTCCTTGAGCATCTCCAGCCACTTGCCGGCCATCGTCGGCGCCATCGTGATGAAACCGGTGACATTGCCGCCCGGGCGCGGAATGCTCGCCACGAAACCGCTGCCAACCGGATCTGTAACCTGAACGAACACGATCGGGATGGTGCGCGTTTGTTGCAGCAGTGTCGCAGTCGCGGGTGTGTTTGTCGAAAAAATAAGTTCGGGTTGCGACCCGACGAGTTCTTTCGCGAATTGTTGCATCGCCTCAATGTCGGCAGCGGTCCAGCGAGTGTCGATCCGGATGTTGCGGCCCTCCGTCCACCTGAGCCTTTGGAGTTCCTCCCGGAACGCCGCGACGACCGCCCGTGCTTCCGGGGCGTTCTCGGAAAAGTCGCCCATCAGCACCCCGATGCGCCGCACGCGCTGGTCCTGCTGCGCCCGCGCCGCGAGGGGCCACGCGGCTGCCGCGCCGCCGAGAAGGCTAATGAACTCACGTCGCTGCATATTCGCCCAAGCTCAGGGGCCAGCATTGTATCGGCTTAAATGAGTACTTTGATAGGGCTCAAACCGAGCATCAAAACCATTGCCGCAGTGCACAGCCAATGTCGCTGATGGGTCATTCGCGTCGAAGGCATCCGAGGACGTCGACCCATGTCTTCCGCTGCTCCCCCGAAAGCTGACGAAGATTCGACGCCTCGGCCTCCGCCGCTTTGTGCCATAACCGGTCGTGAGCAGATGCAGCAATGCGCACGCCGGGGGTCACTCGATCACTCGCCTTGAACCTTCTGATCGGCCAGCGCGACAAATTTGTCGGGCGACATCACCGACGGCCGATAAGCGGTGGCAACGGGGTAATCATGGGGACCATCCACCCGTTCTCAGTGTTTGTTTCGACGCGATTCTCCCTGACAACCGGGACATGGCATGACAAATCGATGCACGACGGCCCAATCCACCGAGGTAGTCCGGCGATGGGCACCTCCGCGATTGTGACGCTCGCGGCCACGGCCGCCCTGACGGCGCTGACTGCGGCTCCGCCCGCCGACGCCGCGCCCCGCCAGGCCCGTCCCGAGCATACCACCGAGGGGGCGGCCCCGCGCGACGCGGGCGAGCCGATCATGGCGATCGTATCGATTAAGAGCCAGAAGGTGACCATCTACGACGCCGACGGCTGGGTCCTGCGCGCGCCGGTGTCGAGCGGAACTGCGGGACGCGAGACGCCAGCCGGCGTCTTCAGCGTCGTGGAGAAGGACAAGGACCATCGCTCGAGCCTCTATGACGATGCCTGGATGCCGCACATGCTGCGCATCACCTGGAATGGCATCGCGCTGCATGGCGGGCCGTTGCCGGATATGCGGCCTCGCACGGCTGCGTGCGGATGCCCTTTGGCTTTGCGGAGAAGCTGTTCGACAAAGTCCGCATCGGCACGCGTGTGATCATCTCGCCGAGTGACGCGGAGCCGGTCGAGTTCTCCCATCCGGCGCTGTTCGTCCCGAAATCTGAGGCCATCGCGGCCGCGCCGGCGCGCGCCGAAACGCTCGCCCGCAAGGCGGACGAGGCCACCAAGCTAGCTCAACAGACGAAGAACGCTGCCGCCCTTGCCGTAAGGAGGCGGCCCGCTCACGGCGGCGCTGCGCAAGCTTGAATTGGCCAAGACTGGCGCCGATGCCGCGCTCGCGGTCGCAGCGAAGGCGCTCGCCGCCGCCGAGACCGACCAGGCCAAGGCACGAGCCGAGGACCAGAAGCAGAAGGCCTCTGCGAAAGTCGAGGAACTGCATACGCAGCCGACGCCGCCAAGGCCAACGCGAAGTCCAAGTTCGCCGCTGCCGCGGTGGCCCAGGTCGCCGCCGAGGCGGCCGAGACCAAGAAGGCCGACGCCGTCAAGGCGGCAAGCGAGGCAAAGCTGGCGCTCGAGCCGGTCTCGGTCTTGATCAGCCGCGCACGCAGAAGCTCTACGCGGCGGAAGACGCAGGAGCGGCTGCCGGACGGGGGCGAGGTGTTCGATGCGACCATCGAGGTTCCGGTCACGATCCGCATCCCGAGGAGCCGATCGGCACGCATGTGTTTACGGCCGTGGTGCGCACCAACGGGGGCCGCGCTGGCCGCGGTCACGATCGACAGCGGGGACGTCGCCAAGGCCGGGCTCGACCGCATCACCCTCCCGCAGGATGCGCTCCATCGTATCGCGCCGACCGCATCGCCGCGGTCCTCGCTGATCATTTGGACGAGCCTCTGCACCGCGAGACCAACTATCGCACGGAGTTCGTCATTGCGCTGGACAACCAGCCGCAGGGCGGCATCATCAACCGCCCGCGCTCGCCCGATCTCCGCGTCCGCGCGCCGTGACGACGTCGGCTTCGGCTGGGGTGGCTGGGGTTTCGAGCGCTGGTGGTGAAGACGCGGCGCGTCGCGAGCAGGCCGCATGGCACGCAGGGAATGCGCACGGACGGTCGGCCCTGTTCCCTGCCGAGTGTATCGGTGGGCGAAGCATCGCTACAACCCGCTGCGAAATCGCTTCCGCGATCGTTGCGCGTGCGGAGCGACCCCGAGGGAGTCACCGTTCCCACTCCTCCTCAGCTTCCCGCCTCGACGGCCGGCGCACTAGGCACCGTGAAACGTCTGCCGGCCTGCAGCTAGCAAATCTGGCGACGATGCACCATGAACCGGCCGGTTGCACGTGAGTGGTTCGGCAAGGTGTCGACGGAAAGGATCAGCGAAATTCCTTAAGTATCAGCGCATCAGCGCCGACAATCTGAGCGAGAATTGAGGGAGCTGATCTGGTGATCGAATGGCCCGATGAGATGTGGGGGCAGGTATGACGGGGAAATTTGCGCTCCGGTGGCCAGCCTTCACCGACGACACCAGACTTGGCACCCAGGCGCCGCGGGCTCGGGGCTCCCTGCGGAGGAACGCGATCGCTCCCTGCTGAAGCTGAAGTAATCCTTGGTGGCTGGCCATTTCCGCTCGATCTGCGCGCTAGGGCACCGAGGTTGAAATGGTTTCATCAGCGCCCCGCGGGCGCCAGCAATCTGCTCGCGGGCGATCTATGGGGCAGCCGCGTGGTGGTGACAACCTCACGAGGTTCGGGCAATACGCTGGCGATGGCGGAATACGCGGTGGCCGGTATTTTGCACTTTGCCAAGGGCCTCCACCGCGCCGCGGTCGATCGGGGCGCGGGCGTGTTCGACCATCGCGCATATCGACCGCTTCTATTGGAAGGTAAGACTGCGTGCGTCGTGGGCGGCGGCGGAATCGGGCTCGATGTCGGTAAACTCTGCGCCGCCCTCGGCATGCGGGTCGTCGGCACCCGCCGCCACCCGCACCCAGACCGGCCCCTGCCACCGGGATTCAGCGAGCTTGGCGGCGCCGGGGATCTCGATCGGTTCTTGCCGGAGAGCGATTTCGTGGTGATCTGCTGCCAATGGACACTGGAGACGACCCGTCTCTTCGACAAGGACCGCTTTGCTGCGATGAAGGCGGGGGGCGTGCTCATCAACGTCGCCCGGGGTGAGATCGTCGACGAGGAGGCCCTCGCCGACGCGCTTCAGCGCGATCATTTGCGCGGCGCAGCGCTCGACGTTTATGTCGGCGAATTCGAGCACACGCCGATGTCACGGCTCTGGTCCGATCCCAGGGTACTGATCACGCCGCATATCTCGTCTGCCAGTGATCAGGACCGTCATGGCGCCACCAATCTCTTCTGCGACAATCTGCGCGCCTATCTCGAGGGCGGGCCGCTCCGGAATGTCATCGATTGGGAACGGGGTTATTAAAAGCTAGCCGGCGCCACGATACTACGATCAAATGCGCGTCTCGCCGATCACACCGTGACCGAC
>CAWJDY010000047.1:0-92630 GCA_963841705.1 uncultured Alphaproteobacteria bacterium | reverse complement strand
ACTGGGCCGCACCCTGCACGCAATCGTTCAACACGGCCGAGGAACTTTACCCTCTTCTTGAAGGTCGGGCGGTGGGATTGCTGGACAATTTCACGCTGGTCGAGGGACCCAAAATAGGTCTTGTCAAAAAACCAATGCTTGGTATTATATGTCCGGATTGACGAGGACATATCATGCCGAAGCCAGGAAAGCCACATTCAGGCAAGTGGGTTGCCTACTACAGGGTCAGCACCGACCGACAAGGCGAGAGCGGGCTGGGACTTGATGCGCAGCGCAAGCTCGTCAGTGACTATCTCAATGGAGGCCAGTGGATACTCTCAGCGGAGCTCACTGAGATTGAGAGCGGCAAGCGCAGTGACCGGCCGCAACTCGCCGCTGCTTTGGCGATGTGCAAGAGGCTGAAGGCCAAGCTCATGGTTGCCAAGCTCGACCGGCTGTCACGAAATGTCAGCTTCATCTCTGCGCTGATGGACAGTGGAGTTGAGTTTGTAGCTGCTGACATGCCGCATGCGAACAAGATGACGCTGCAAGTGTTGGCGGTTTTCGCTGAGCACGAGCGCGAGGTCATCAGTGAACGGACACGACAAGCGCTTGCACAAGCGAAAGAGCGCGGTGTGCGCCTGGGGAACCCAAAGTTGCACGAAGCCATCGCGCTAGGTGTTGCGGCCAACAAGGCCAATGCCAATCGCTTTGCTGCGAACGTCCTGCCGATCATTCGAGAAATACAGGCGAGCGGCGTCACGACATTGCGCGGGGTTGCTCGTGCGCTTGACGCACGCGGTATCCAGAGTGCCAGAGGTTCGCCCTGGTCGGCAGAGGCAGTGAGCAACGTGCTCAAGCGTAGCAGAAACATGACTAGCAAACAGTTGCAAGCGGCGGGAGAGTAGGATGGCGAAGTGTTCCATCGGTCGGACGGCGATCCGCCAACGCGTCTGAGGGCGCCCTTCAGATCATCCGGGAAGCCAACGAAAGGAGAGAGGATGTCGCTCCTCGCCGCAGATCCAGGGAAGAAATTGACGCCGAGCTTCGTCGACTCCTTGAGCCCGGAGGAAAAAGATCGGTTGCACAAAGGCGGCTCTTGCAGCTGCCAAGCGGCGCGGCGTGAAGCTCGGAGGCGATCGCGGTGCCCGGCTCACTGCCAAGGCACGCGCGGCCGGTAACGCGACCGTACAGCGGCGCGCGCGCAGTCGGGCACTGGACCTCGCGCCGACCATTAGAGAGCTACAGGAAGCCGGCCATGAGTCACTGCGGGCCATTGCAGCGGGCCTCGAGGAGCGCGGCATTCCAGCGGCGCGCGGTGGAAAATGGTCGGCAGTCCAGGTAGCGCGCTTGTTGGAGGCAGCTAGTGTCCCTTTCGACGGAAGCTCCGTCGTCGCCGTCGCGTGAAAAGCAAAGCCGGTGTGGCGATGAGCACCGGCTCATGCGGTGCAAATAAGCGAGATAAGGGTGCATAGCACTCCGGTAGCAAGTGGTCTTGAAACTGAGGGCGGTCGGCTGGCACTGGCGTGCCGGTTTGTCCTAGCGACGACAGCACGCAATCCTAATTGTGGCGGAGGAACAACAAAGCAAGAAGCCCGCCGCGCGGCAAGCGCGGTGCAGTGGCGGCATTTGGCGGCATAGGCTTTGGCCGTTTCCCCTACAAGGCCTGATCGCCGAGCGCGGCGCCCCCAACTGAGGGCAGCAAGCGCGCAGACAAACGCGAGGCTCTTGCGGGTTCCGGTATTGCGGAGCCGCCAGCCGCATGAAAATATTGATTGTGTGGTTGGGCTTAGACCATATTCTGACGATGTCGAAGGGCTTGCAGCGCTATGGTACGGCCGTTGCGAAACCACGGGGGACGATTGGAAAGAAACCAGCAGGGCGGGCGATGCTGGCGGCGAGGCTAGCGGGTATTTCGTCACCTCAGGAACCCTAAACGGATACGCGAAACCGTCGAAAATCGACAGCAACCCGAAGCCTTATCCGCGAGCGGCGCATGAGAAGATTGCCGCCGACTTAGCATTCATGTTAGGCTTGCCGCTGCCGCCGGTTCTCTTGCAGCGCTGGCCCGCTGCACCTCCCCAGGGCGACCAGCGCTTCGTCGCAATTTCGCTTCGGCCATTCCTGAATGTCCACAAGTGGGAACACATCACGGCCGTTCCGGCGGTTGCCGAGCAGATGAAACTGGAGCTAAAGCCAGTTGCATCCGCCCTCGTTCCGTTCGACACTTGGTTGGACAATGGCGATCGTTCCAATGGCGGCAATTTGATCGTGAGCAAGGATGGTACGGACCCGGCAAAGCCGTTGCGGGTTGCCTATATTGATTACTCGAATTCGATGGTTTGCGAGTGGAGGAATCGCCCCTTTACGGATATTCCACTAAGGCCGATCTACCCTACGGATCAGAAGGATGCAGATGTGAGCGTAATGGCGGACATATTGTGGCGAATTGAGGTGCTCCCTTCGGACACGATCCAAACTATTGTCGGTCGTATTCCTGACGACTTCGCCACGCAGGCTATGCGATCTCAAATACTTGACGGTCTTCTGCATCGGAAATCGCGTGTACACGCCGTGCTGAAGACCGTGTACGGGGGAATCGCATGAAGAAGCGGGCGTGGGTGTCGCGGATCGACTTTCGACCCAACCCAGCTGATCCGGATAAGGACGCGATCCGCCTCGGGTTTCTGCTCGAATTTACGACTGCTGATTATTGGGCGGTCGGCGCCGTCATGCTCGCCACGCTCGATGACGCCGCATTGGCTGGCTTAGATGAGTTATCGAGAAAGCTCATCGAGAATCGGAAAGATGTGATCGAACATGAGGTCCAGCGCACGTTGTCGCAAGTAAGAGAGCCGGGCCAAGCACTGCCTTTGTTGGCTGCGGCAAATCCCTGGTCCATTCATATAGGTCTCCCGGCGGAGTTAGATGTTTCTGCAGTGAAGCCCGTCAGCGGCGCGTCTGTGGAAAAGATCGCTGAGCAATATGCCCTCTCGTTATTTGTTACAGCTCGTGCTTCAGCGAAGCATAAGGCGCAGAGAACGGGGTCTCGCCGGATAGTTGAACATCCGGCGCGGGTGGTTGTTCCTGATGATTGTCCGCCTCCGTGGATTTTGCCGCCATCGTGTGTGATTCGCCCGCTTCACTGGTGAGAGCGCGCGCCCCCTCACGCAACCGGCCTGATCTCTACCGCCAACACCAACTTTTCTGTCGATGCTCTAGGGTTTTACCTCACCTCTGACCATACCGCGTCAGAGACGGTCGGATTGTATGATTCATCCCGAAACCTTCTGACTTCAGCTACCGTCTTGCTCTCTGATCCGTAGCTGGCCCTGAGCGGCTATCTGATCCATAGCATCACCCCAGTGGCGCTTTCAGCCGGGCAACAGTACACGGTGGTTGCAAATACTGGCTCTAATGATTGGAGCTATGGATCAACACCGCCCAACCAGGCTGCGGCTGTCACGTACGACTTCCACGACAGCATTTATTCAAGTTCCCTGAGTTTCCCCTTCGTAACCGATGGGGCGGCTGGGGCCGAACGGGACTTACTACGGCCCAACCTTCGAAACACCGAAGCGATTCGTTAGGTCGGTATCTATACCGACATTCTAACGGGCGAGAAGCCAGCCGATCTGCCGGTCCAGCAGGGCCCATACGCTACCTGTCACGCTGCTGATTGCATGGCCCACGTGAACAGGGCTGACACTTGCGCGCGGCGCAATCCCCAGACTCACTGCGGAACGGAGACCCAAGATTGGCACCATCACCGATCTGCAGTAGTCATATCAGCGGCGCGGGGCCGGCCGGCCAGCCGTCGCGTTCTTACCACCGTCAGAACGCTTGTCCCGCGCCACCTCTCTCAAGGACGGTGCCGACGGTGGATCATGCCCAAGAAGGACGGCTCCAGCTATCAGCGTGACGAGCATCAGATTGATGAGCTATTGGAGATTGATGAGCTATTGGAAATAGCAGGCATAGCGAGGAGCGCAGCAGCGCGAGCTAACTGTGAGATTGCATTATATTTGGCGCAATCTGCGAGTGCCTCAGAACAAGAAGCTCGAAACCGCCCTACGCCAAAGCGTTTGGAGCAATTAGAAATCAGTATTACTAAAACGCTACGGCTGCTCGAAAGTGTGAAGAGGCACACCTACACGAGCAACCTTGGCCTTGAAGTACATCGGGCTGGAGATGGCGTCGTTAAGGCCCAATTTATAGGGATATTAGGGAAGCACAAGGAATCTCCGATAATTCCGGAAGACGGGATAGTTGTTCTCATTGATATAAAAAATCTACTGTGTGCCTGGCGTGACAAAGTGAAAAGAGTACCAAGGAGAAAACGCCAGAATCCGGGAAAGCCAGACAAAGATGCCATAGTATCTTATGCGGATCAATTTTTCCGTAAGCATTCTTCCGACAAGTCCAAGTCCCTTGAATTTGCAGAACGGTTTTTTGAGGCCGTGACCAGAAAGGCCACGGGCAAACTCGATGAGGTCACGGGCAGACTCGATTGGCAGCGCCGAAAGGTTCGAAAGGCTCAAAGGACAAAAAGCGCAGGAGTTTAATGGTCCAAAAAGGTCGATAAAACTCATTATCTAACCACCGCGATCCAGATATGTGACGGAACACTGAATGGAGGTGTCCCGTCATGTCGGACTCAAAAGATCGGATGCTGTTGCCAACGCGCTTGGTGCGAGAGCGTTACAGCATCACTGACCGAACGGTTGACCGCTGGTTGGAAAGCGGAATTTTACCGCCACCGGTACGCATCAACGGCCTTAGGTATTGGCGCCAGCACGAGCTCGAGGCGCGCGAGCGCGAGTTTCAACACGATTAAGAAAGACAAAGCCCGCCGAAATCGGGAAGTCGGCGGGCTTGTTTGTTTGGAGCCTGGGTTAGTCGTACTGAGTATTAGGTGACCGTGCTGCAGGACCGCCTATTTCCCCAATTCCAAGGTTGATCGTCATGAATATTGCAGATCGTATCCCGTTCGAGGCTTTAATGGAGCCGGTCGCGGCCAGGCTCTTAGGCGAACCAAATTCAAGACTTTCGAAACCCCCGAAGGACATTCGTTATGGCGCGCATGGCTCGATGAAAATCGATACTGTGGCGGGTCAATTCTATGACCACGAAGCCGGAGTTGGGGGTGGAGTGCTTGTGCTCATCAAGCACAAGCTCGGCTGTGACCATGCCGGCGCGGTATCTTGGCTGCGTCGAGAGGGCTTGCTCTCGGGGGCACCTCACCAGCCATCGGGTGGAGGCAATGAGGGGGCGAAGAAGTGGCGGCCGGAATACAGCGGGATGTTGCGCAATGTCGATGTCGTCATCATCGGCGACAGTGACGAGGTAGAGAAAGTGGCGGCGTCATTGCGCGGGATCGCCAAACGCATCCGCGTGCTCGATCTTGCGGCAGTCTGGCCAAAGTGCCCGGACAAGGGCGACATATCCGACTGGCTTGCAGCCGGCGGCACGGGCGAAAAGCTCAAAGCGCTGGTCGAGGCGTTGCCGGATTGGAAACCGGCGAAGACTGAACCGCAATGGAAACGCGATTCTTTCACCGCTGAGGAGCTACAGAACATGACGTTCACACCGGCATCTTTTCTGGTGAGGGACGTTATCCCGGCCGAGGGCGTTACGCTGCTCTGCTCGAAACCGAAATTCGGCAAGAGCTGGTTTGCGTATGATCTCTGCATCGGCTGCACGTCGGATCGATACATTCTCGGCAACATCAAGCCCGCGCAAGGGAACGTGTTGTACTTGGCACTTGAGGACAGCAAACGCCGTCTGCAACGACGCATGGACAAGTTGCTCCCGACCTTCGGCGCAAAGTGGCCGTCGAAGCTCACCATCAAGACTGAGTGGAAGCGGCTGCATGACGGGGGGCTCGACGATATCCGAGCTTGGCACGCTGATATTAGGGCGGGAGGCGGCAACCCGATCATGGTCGCAATCGACGTGCTCGCCATGGTGAGAAAGCCGGTCGGTAACCGGCAGCTTTACGAGGCCGATTACGAGGCGCTCGCGGGACTGACCAAGCTGGCCCACGAACTCGGCATCGCGATTGTGGTCCTGCATCACACACGCAAGATGGCGAGCGACGATCTCATGGAGACGGTTTCGGGATCGTACGGTGTCTCCGGCGCGGTAGACACGATCTTGGTCATGGCCAACAAGGCATCGGGCTCCGTGCTCGACATCAAGGGTCGCGACGTTGAGTCGAGAGAGTTGGCGATTGAGTTCCAGAAGGAGTCGTGCCGTTGGCGCATTCTCGGAACAGCCGCAGAGGTTCATGTGTCAGAACAGCGGGGTAAAATCATTGCTGCGCTCAAGGGGGTGGGTGCCGATGGCATGTCGGTGCCTGAAATCATGGCAGCAACCGGCAGCTGGAGCCGGAACGCGACCGACATTTTGCTATTCAAGATGAAAGAAGCGGGTGACGTGGCGCGCCTCAAGCGCGGGATTTATGCCCTCGCGGAAAGATGCGGAAAGATCGGAAAGAAAGAAAGAAACGGTGGTCAAGGCATTGAAAACAATGCGGAAACTGACAATCTTTCCAATCTTTCCGATCTTTCCGCTGTTGACGCCAGGAAGATAAACGCGGGCGGCGGAGCCGATCGACTGGCTGATGATTGCCAGAAAGTTAACGGCCCTGCCTCGCCAGCGCCCGCCAAAGACACCCCTCCGGGCGATGAGCCTGGGCTCTGCGCGCAATGTTGCGGCCGGGAAGGCGCGCCCCCGATTCTCCATAGTGGTGCGGGCTACCCGCCGGAAGGGATTTGGCTGCACGTGGAATGCGCCCGGTTCTGGCGTCTCGCGGCTCGGGCCCTAACGCGAACGCCGGACGGGCAACGCGCTCCTAAGATGGCCAAGTTTTCCGATGATGGCCACGTTCCGGACGCGCTGGACCTTCTGGCGGAGGAACGCGGACAATGAGCCGACCATCCCGCGAGAGGCCCGAGCAGGTTATCCAGCGTGCCGTGTTCGACCATCTGCGTGCGCGCGGCCCCTGGGGTGTTTGCCACCCGACCAACGGCGGCTATCGCAAGCCGATCGAGGCGGCGATCATGAAAGGGCTTGGCGTCAAGGCCAGCGTGCCTGACATGGAAGCGGCCAGCGCGGACTGCTGTATCGCTGAAGGCCTCGATCGTGCGATTGCTGTGCTCGAAGTGTGGGGCATTCTTAGAGGCTGGACGGTGTGATGGGGCGCGCACCCTCCAATTTCCGGCAGCAGGACGTTACCCGAGCGGTCAAGGCCGTGGTCGCGGCCGGAGTGGATATTGCGCGCGTCGAAATCGACAGGGCAGGGAAAATTGTTATCGTGACAGGCAGATCGTTGGAGGCAACAAGCCCGCAAGACGCACTAGACCGCGAGCTGCAGGACTGGGAGGCACGCCATGGTCAAGGTTGAGCTTCGTGGTATCGCAAAGACAAAGGCGAAGGGCCGAACCTATTATTACGCTTGGCGCGGTGGCCCACGTCTTCGTGGCGAACCCGGATCGCCGGAATTTCACCTTTCCTACAACGAGGCCATCGAGAGCCGCCGAACACCCGAGCCCGGACGCTTAAGATCCTTGGTCGTGCTCTACAGGGCAAGCCCCGACTACGCAAAACTTGCAGAATCGACGCGCCAGCAATGGTCACCATGGCTGGATCGCATTTCCGACTATTTTGGCGGCCTTCGCATTGCGCAATTCGACCGCCCGGAAAAGATCAGGCCAGCCATCCGCCGATGGCGCAGCCAGTGGACCGACAAGCCGCGCACTGCCGACTATGCCTTGCAGGTTCTGTCCCGCGTTCTCGCGCACGGGGTTGAGGAGGGCAGCATCGCTGGGAATCCGTGCGAAGGGATCAAGCGGCTATACAGCGGCGACCGGTCGGAAATCATCTGGACCCATACCGATATCGACATCCTGAAGAAGACATGCGTGCCAGAAATTGCCCACGCGGTTGATCTTGCCTCCCATACCGGCTTGCGGCTTGGCGACCTGCTTCGTTTGTCGTGGTCGCATGTGAGCGAGGATGTCATCACGCTTGTGAGTGGCAAGAGTCGGGGGCGGCGCGAGGCCATCATTCCGCTCTACGATGACCTGCGAGAGGTTCTCGCGCGCATTCCCAAGCGCGCCACAACGGTCTTAACCAATAGCAAAGGACGTCCTTGGACGCCCGACGGGTTTGGGTCGTCTTTCAACCGGGCCAAGATCGACGCCGGAGTGAATGACCGGGATCTCCATTTCCATGATCTGCGGGGCACCGCCGCAACGCGGTTCTACATCGCCGGCCTATCCATCCGCGTGATTGCTGAAATCCTTGCCTGGAGCGAGGACCAAGTCGAGCGGATCATTCGTCGTTATGTCGCCCGCGGGGCGGCAACCCAGGATGTGATCCGGCAGCTCAATGAGGTTAGAAGGCGAACATAAGCTGCAAAACCGGCTGCAAAACCGGCCACCGGAAATGAGCTAAGTGTTTGTGCAGTCGGCATTAATCTATTCGGCGACAACAGCCAGCAAAGCTGCCGTCAACAGCAAAAAACGTGGGTCGCGGTCAGTGCCGGGTCTTGGCCGGCCGCTGCGAAGCCACGGCGGTAACCCCGAGATAGCTCTCCAGCACGCCGCGATCGGCGATCAGGTCTGCGCTCGCCGCCTCGTGCACCACGCATCCCCGCTCGATGATCGCCGCCTGGTCGGTGACGCCGAGGACCTTCTGCGCATTCTGCTCGACCAGGATTGCCGACATGCCTTCGTCGCGGATGATGCGCCGCAGCGCGGCGAGCAGCTCCTCGACCAGAATCGGGGCCAGGCCTTCCAGCGGCTCATCCAGCAGGATCACCCGCGGGTTGAGAATGAGCGCCCGCCCGACCGCGAGCATCTGCTGCTCGCCGCCGGAAAGCTGGTTGCCGAGATTGCGGCGGCGCTCGGCAAGGCGAGGGAACAGGTCGTAGATTCTTTCCACCGTCCAGCGGCCGGGACGCGCAACAGCCGTGAGATTCTCCTCCACCGTGAGGGACTTGAAGATGTTGCGCTCCTGCGGGACCCAGCCGATGCCGAGATGAGCGCGCTGGTCGGGGCGCATGCGGGTAATGTCGCGGCCGTCGAGCCTGATATCGCCGCTCACGTATCGCGTTACGCCCACGATCGAATTGATCAGGGTCGTCTTGCCCATGCCATTGCGCCCGAGCAGCGCGAGCGATTGGCCCTCGCGCAACAGCAGCGAGACCGCGTTGAGCACGATCGCTTCGCCGTAGCCCGCGGTGAGCCGATCGATCTGGAGGACATCACGCATTGAGGGACTCGCCGAGGTAGACGGCCTTCACCCGAGGATCGCGCGCGACCTCGTCGGGCGCGCCCTCAATGAACAAGCCGCCGTTGACCAGTACCGAGATGCGGTCGGCGAACGAGAATACGAGGTCCATGTCGTGCTCGATCAACAGCACGGTCACATCCGAGGGAAGCGCGGCGACGGTCGCCAGGATGTCGTGACGCTCGGCCTCCGGCACCCCGGCGGCCGGCTCGTCGAGAAGAAGCACGCGCGGGCGGCAGGCGATGGCGAGCGCGATCTCGAGCAGACGCTGCTTGCCGTAAGGCAGATTGCCGGTACGCTCGAACATGACGTCGGTAAGGTGGAAGCGCCCGAGGATCTCCACGATTTCCTCGGTCACGGTCGCATTGCTGCCGACCAGGCGCCACCATTGCGCGCCCGTGCCCGTGCGCTCGGAGATGGCAAGCCCGACGGTCTCGAGCGGCGTGAGATCGAGGAACAGCTGATTGATCTGGAAAGTGCGCGCGAGCCCACGCCGTACCCGCTTATGGGCTGCGAGCGCGGTGATGTCGTGGCCCTCGAGCAGGATGCGCCCCGCGGAGGGCCGCAGCACGCCGGTGAGAAGATTGATCACCGTCGTTTTGCCGGCGCCGTTCGGCCCAATCAAAGCGTGGCGGGCACCTTTCTCGATCATGAGTGAAAGGCCGTTGACGGCAGCGATGCCGCCGAAATGCTTTTCAAGCCCTTCGGTTTCGAGCACCACCGGCATGCTCAGCTCTCCTGCCATGCGGCGTTCCATCGCCACCGCCGGATGCAGTGCAGAAGACGCGCGATGCGATTGTCTATGAGCTTGATCCACTGCTGGATGTATTTGTAGCCCAACCCCATGGCCAAAACGATGATCGCGCACTGGAAAAATGAAAGGTGCAGCCAATAGCTTGCGATGAAAATAGCCAAAGCGAAGATCGCACCATAAATGCGACCGAATAGCACCATCATGACGAGCAGCAGCCCGATCCAGTATTGCCAGTATTGCGGGTCGATCGTCGCGAGCCGATCCTGCACCAGCTTGAAGATTACAGCCCCGATCGGCCCGCCGTAGAGGTACCCGGTGCCTCCAATGATCAGAACGAGCAGAAGGTCAGCGGACCGCTCGAAGGAAAACACGTTGAGCGACGCGAACGCGGTCGTCTGTGCCAGCAATGCGCCGGCAACTCCGGCATAGAACGCGGCGAGCGTATAGACGGCGATGAGCCGCGCATCGACCGAAATGCCGATCAAGGAGGAGCGCAGCGAATTCCCTTTCACGGCCCGCAGCGAAAGGCCGAACGGGGAGTACACGATACGCCGCGCCAGAAGAAAAAGAACGAACAGCACGACCAGGCAGTAGGCATAGGCCACATGGCCGAAAATGTCGAAATGGAACGTGCCGAGAATGGGCGCGATGATGACGCCCTGCAATCCGTCGGCACCGCCGGTGACGTCCGGGATCTGGTTGGCGATCTCGCCCATGATCAGCGCTACCCCGAGCGTCACCATGAGACGTGCAAGGTCCGATCCGCGCAGGACGAGAAAGCTGGTCGCAAAGCCGAGCACGGCAGCAGCCAGGCCGGAGACGACAAGCGCCAGCACCGGTTCGTTGATGATCGCGTGCTTGGCAAGCAGCGCTGCAACGTAGGAGCCCAGCCCGAAGAAAGCCGCATGTCCCAGGGAAATGATCCCGGCGTAACCCAGAATGAGATCGAGCGAGAGCGCGAACAGAGCAAGCCACGCGATCTCGGTGAGGATCAGGTGGCGGCTGGGCAGCAGGAATAGGCTTGCCAGCGCCACGAGCCAGAAGACGTATTCCAGTGCACCCCAGCGCGCACGGGTCGCGAGGTGACGGGTCACCTGATCGAGGAGGGGGGACGGCATCGGCTGCCTCGCAGCTATCTGCCGGCTGCGCGCGCAAACAAGCCCTGCGGCCGCAGAAGCAGGAGAACGATCATGATGGTGTAGATGACGAAGGCTCCGAACTTGGGGACGTAGTACTTCCCCGCCACGTCGGCGATGCCGATCAGGAGCGATGCGATGAAGGGGCCGGTAATGCTCGAAGTGCCGCCGACCGTCACCACGATGAGAAAATAGACCATGTATTTGAGCGGGAAGGTCGGGTCGAGCCCGAGAATCTCCGTGCCTAGCGCGCCGCCGAGCCCGGCTAGACCCGAGCCGAAGGCAAAGGTGAGGGCGAAGACGTTGTTGACATTGATGCCCAACCCGCGCGCCACCCTCGCGTCATCGACCGAAGCGCGCAACCGGCTCCCGAACCGGGTGCCGGACAGAATGAGCTGCAGGCCGAGGGTAAGTATGCCGCAGACGATGATGATCAGCAGCCGGTAGCGTCCAATACCGATGCCGAACAGCTCGAACCGGCCTTGCAGCGCGCTCGGTATCTGAATGAACACCTGCTGCGAGCCCATGACGTAGTCCACCGCGGCCACCGACATGAACACGAGGCCGATGGTGAACAGGACCTGGTCGAGATGGCTCTTGCTGTAGACATGGACGTAAAGCGTGCGCTCGAGCAGCAGGCCAAGGAGCGCCGTGATTGCAAAAGCGATGACAAGTCCTGGAAAGAAAGGCACACCGGCGCGGTTCACAAGTACGACGGTGATGTAGCCGCCCGCCATGGCGAATGCGCCATGGGCGAGATTGACGAAGTTCATCAAGCCGAGCGTGATCGAGAGCCCGCATGCCAGCACGAACAGCAGCATGCCGTAGGCGATCCCGTCGAAGAGGATGGTCAGCATGGGGGCTCGTCCCGGTGTGAAGATCGTAGAGAGCCGGAGTAGGGTGGGTTAGTTGTACTGCGTCACAAACTACTCTAGCCCGTCATTCCGGGGCCGCGAGCGCTCGGATCGGCGCTTGCGCCGTCCGAGTGCGAGCGGAGCCCGGAATCCATAACCACAGACCGTCCGGTTGCGATCGGCGAGCGAGCAACCGCCGGCTGGGGTTATGGTTTCCGGGCTCGTCGGCAAGTCGGTGAAACCGACTTGCCGACGCCCCGGAATGACAGCGTAGTTTGTGACGCAGTACCACCAACCCACCGTGCGATTCACTTCAGGCGGCTACTTTTTCATCTTCGAGGGGTCCTTGACCGCCTGGAAGGTCTCAAAGGGGATCGCATAAAGCTCGCCCTTCACCTTCTCGATCCTGGTGATGTAGATGTTCTGGACGATTTCACGGGTATCGGGATCAATCGAGATAGGTCCGCGCGGGCTTTCCCATTGCATGCCCTTCATCGCGTCGACCAGGGCATTCCCTTCGGTCTTTCCGCCGGTCTTCTTGAGCGCCTCATAGATGAGCTGCATGCCGTCATAGCCGCCGAGCGAGATGAAGTTCGGCCGCATCGGGTTGGCCTTTTCAAAGGCCGCCACGTAGTCCTTGTTCACCTTGGTATCGAGCGCCACTGAGTAGATGCCGGCCGTGACCACGCCGAGCATGGAGTCTCCCATTCCGGGCAGATCGTTGTCATCGACGATATCGCCGGGACCGATGAGCTTGATGCCGGCTTTGTCGAGTCCCCGTTCTGCAAACTGCTTGGCGAAGGTCCCGGCCTGCCCAGACGGCACGAACACGAACAGCGTGTCCGGGTTGAGATCGCGGGCGCGTTGCAGGAAGGGAGAAAAATCGGGGTTGGCAAGCGGTACCTTGATCGTGTCGAGCACCTGGCCGCCGTTCTTCGTGAATGTGTCCGTGAAGACGGCGGTCGCTTCGGCGCCGGGCGCCCAATCGGACTGGACGATCACGACCTTCTTGGAGCCGTTCTTGGCCGCCCATTCGCCGATGATCCCGGACTGCTGGCCAAGGGTGAAGCTGGTGCGCACCATGTAGGGGTTGTTCGGATTGATGACCCGGGACGTGCCCGACACCATGACCACGTTCGCCGTCTTGGCTTGAGTCGAGAGCGGGCCGATCGCCATGGCGCTCGGAGTGAGCGCCGAGCCGATCACCGCGACCTTCTCGTTGACGATCAACTCCTGGGCAAGGCGTTTGGAGTTGTCGGGAACGCTGGCGTCGTCCTTGACGATCACCTCGATCTTCTTGCCCGCCACGCTGGTCCCATGCTGCTGGCTGTAAAGCTGGACCCCCGCCTGCACCTGCTTGCCGACCGGCGCGAGCCCTCCAGTGAGCGGCAGAACGAGGCCGATCTTGGCCACGTCCTCGGCGAGCGCACTGTTTACGGCAAGCGCGGAGATCGCACATGCCAGCGCGGTTGTGACAGTTTTGCGGACCATTGGTTCCTTCCTCCTCTGTTCGCTTTTATCTCGGAAAGGCAGCGGCGTCGGGGGAGTCGGACACTGTGTCTCTCGGCAGCGCTCGCCGGCATTCCTGTTTCTAAACTATGAGCTCCGCTTGTGCAGCAGCATGGTCACGCGTGAGCCTTCCGCTGCGGATCGACGATCTGCTCCAGCTTTCCGAGGACGCGCATACAGGGAAGGACCTGGGCCAGGCTGGCGTTGGGTTCGCGCTTCTCCTTGATGGCAGCGATGAACTCGCGATCCTCCAGCTCAATACCGTCCATCGAGACATCGACCTTCGACACGTCGATGCGATTGTCCTTCCCGTCGCTGAGGTCGTCGTAGAACGCTTTGTAAGTGCCGTTGTCGCAGATGTAGCGAAAAAACGAGCCGAGCGGGCCATCGTTATTGAACGAGAGCGACAGCGTCAGGATGGCTCCGGCGGGCACCTTGGCCACAATGCCCATGTCCATGGCGATGCCGAGCTGTGGATGCACCGGTCCCTGCACCGCGTAGCAGTCCGAGATAGTCTGCCCGGCCTGATACTGAAACAGATCGATGGTATGGGCGGCGTGATGCCACAGGAGATGGTCGGTCCAGCTGCGCGGGTTGCCCGCCGCATTGATGTTCTTGCGCCGGAAGAAATAGGTCTGCACGTCCATCTGCTGGATGGCCAACTCGCCTTTCTGGATTCGCTTGTGGATCCATTGGTGGCTGGGATTGAAGCGGCGCACATGCCCGCCCATGGCGACGACGCCGGTCTCCTTTGCGATCCGCACCAGCGCCTCGGCGTCCTCGACGCTGTCGGTCACCGGGATCTCGACCAGGACATGCTTGCCCGCCCGCATCACCTGCTCGCCTTGGCGGAAATGCATCTTGGTCGGCGTAGTCAGGATCACGGCATCCGCGCGCTTGATGCCTTCGGAGAGCTCGCCGGTGTAATGGGGAACGCCGTATTTCTTCGCCACCTGCGCCGTCGCATCCTGATTGCCGCCGACGAGCGAGGTGATCTCAACCTCGGGAATGCGTTTGAGCGCATCGAGGTGTTTCTGGCCGAAGGCGCCCTGACCGGCTACGCAAATCTTCATCGTTCGTCCTCAGAAATCGTGAGACCTAAGACTAGCTCATCTTTCGATCAGCGCCCGGTTTCGTCATTGCCGGGCTTGACCCGGCAATCCATCTTCTTCCGAAGAAGATGGACCCGCGGGTCAAGCCCGCGGGTGACGCAAGCGAATGTGCAGCGCTGACCATCGAAACGTGAGCTAGCTTGAGATGCGGAGCGCGCGCTTGCGCACGGCAGCCTGCCTGGTCCTGCCCGCGGCCGCTCGCTTGCGCGCGGGCGCTCCCTTTCGCTTGTTCTCCAGGATGATGTGGCCGACGGCCGTATTCGACGCCGGGACCGTGTAGAACCGGTAGACCTCCTCGACCTCATCGTCGAGCGCGCCACGCATGATCAGCCACATGACCATCTCGATACCCTCGGCTCCGGCCTCGCGCATGTATTCGATATGCGGGATGCGCGTGAGCTTTTTCGGGTTCTTGCTGAGATTGTCGAGGAAAGCCTTGTCCCATTTGCTGTTGATCAGGCCCGCGCGCGGTCCGCTGATCTGGTGGGAAAGCCCGCCGGTGCCGAAGATCACGACCCTGAGAGCCTCGGGGTAGGATTCGACCGCCTTGCGGATGGCCTTGCCCAGCATGAAACAGCGATGGCCGGTCGGCGGCGGATACATCACCACGTTCACCGCGAGGGGGATGACAGGGCACGGCCAAGCCTGTTTCGGCTGGCCGAACAGGAGATTCATCGGCACGGTCAACCCGTGATCGACCTCCATCTTGTTGACGACGGTAAGGTCGAACTCATCGAGAATGACGGACTGCGCGATGTGGGCCGCAAGCTCCGGATGTCCCTTCAAGACCGGTACCGGTCGGGGCCCCCAGCCTTCGTCCGCGGGTGGGAACTCGGCCGCGCAGCCGAGCGCAAAAGTCGGGATCATGTCGACGGAAAAGGCGGAGGCGTGGTCGTTGTAGACGACGATGGCGACATCGGGTTTGGTTTTCGCCATCCATTCCTGTGATTTCTCGAACCCCGAGAACACCCGCTTCCAATAGGGTTCCTCGGTCTTGCCGTTGTCGAGCGCCGCTCCGATCGCCGGCACGTGCGAGGAGCCTACACCTGCAATGATCCTGGCCACGGTTTCACTTCCGCTTTGCTGTGGGGTTGGATTTCTGCGGCGGCTTGCGCTTGCCGGCAACCGCCTTCTTGCCCGATCTGCTGCGATTGCCCTCCACCGAGCGCCCGCCCGCCAGCATCATCTTGGCGTAGTCCTCCTGGGAAGAGCCGGTCATGACCGCCGCGAGGTGCTGAAAGGAATGGCCGTCCGTCGCACCGAGCTTGGCGGTAAAATAGATATTTCCGCCGAGCTCCAGCATCCGGTTGTAATCACGCTTGAGTATGGCCTCGCGCTGCTCCGGAGTGAGCTGAAATCTTTGCAGATAGGCGGCTTCGTCCGCCTTGAAGGCGTTGCGGTTTTCTTCCTTCATCAACGACATGCAGAACATGTTGATGCCGTATCCCTGGCGCGATCGCTCGGCATCGAACACGAACGTGCCGGGGATGTCGTCGTATTCCTGCGGCGTGCGTTTCATCTCACGGTCTCCTCCAGACCCATCGCTCCGATACGGGTGTTGCTGCTCACGATTATATAACTTCGCAGGGCGGATTAGCGAAGCGTAATCCGCCGAACATTGGCGTAGCGGCGCCTCAGTTCCAATAGAGCCTCATGGGGTTGTCGACCAGGAGCGCCTGTTGCTCGGCCGCAGTCGGTGCAATCCTGGGGATGTAATCCACCAGCACCCCGTCGTCCGGGGCCTCCTTTTTCATGTTGGGGTGCGGCCAATCGGTTCCCCAGATCACGCGATCGGGGAAGCGCTGCACCAGCGCGCGCCCGAACGGTGCGACGTCGTCATAGGGCGCACCCACGAGCGACATGCGTTCCGGGCAGGTGACCTTGACCCAGAAATTGCGGTACCGCTCCGTCAGCCCGTGAAACCGCTGGTTCTCGGGGTGATCGACGCCTTTCTTCACGTCGGGCGTACCCATGTGATCGACCACGACGGCGGTCGGCAATGACGTAAAGAACGGCTCCAGCTCCGGCAGGTCGGACATCTCGAAATAAACCACGATGTGCCAGCCGAGCGGAGCCACTCGGGCTGCGATGCGCTGGAGCACATCGCGCGGGGTGAAATCAACGAGCCGCTTGATGAAGTTGAACCGCACGCCTTTCACCCCGGCACGGTCGAGCCACCTGAGCTCGTCGTCGCTGACCTCCTCGCCCACGAAGGCGACGCCCTTGGCGCGGCCAGCCGAGCTCTCGAGGGCGTCGACCATCGCGCGATTGTCTTTGCTGTGGCAGCTCGCCTGCACGATGACGTTCTTGTCGAAGCCGAGAAAGTCGCGCAGCGCGAGCAGCTTTTCCTTCGGCGCATCGCAGGGCGTGTATTTGCGCTCGGGCGCGTAGGGGAATTTGGCTTCCGGCCCGAACACGTGACAGTGCGCGTCCACGGCCCCGGCGGGCGGTCGGTATTTCGGTTTGGACGGGTTGGGGTGAAACGGAATGTACCCCGGACTCATTGCCACGAGCCGCCTCCCTCCTTAACTTCCTTGCGCATGTCTTTTTCGCAAAACCGGTTCCCACTTTTGCGGGACATGCGGTTCAAACCCGCTCGAGCGCGAGCGAAACACCCTGGCCGACGCCGACGCACATGGTCGCGAGCGCCAGCGTGGCGCCGCGCTTCTCCAAGGCGTGCACGGCGGTGAGCGCAATGCGCGCACCCGACATCCCGAGCGGGTGTCCCAGTGCGATGGCGCCACCGTGCGGATTGACGTGCTCGGCACCATCGCTGACCCCGAGCTGGCGCAGGCAGGCGAGACCCTGGGCGGCGAACGCCTCGTTGATCTCGATCACGTCGAAGTCTCCGATCTTCAGGCCCAGGCGCGCCATCAGCTTGCGGGTGGCCGGCACCGGACCCATTCCCATGACCCGCGGCGGGACCGCCGCCGAGGCGATGCCGAGCACGCGAGCACGCGGCTTGAGCCCGTGGCGCTCGGCGGCTTGCGCACTCGCGAGGATCACCGCCGCGGCACCGTCATTGAGGCCGGACGCGTTGCCCGCAGTCACCGTCCCCGGATTGCGGGCGAAGGGCTTGAGCTTGGCGAGCCCTTCCATCGTGGTCTGCGGGCGCGGGTGCTCGTCCTTGTCGACAATGATCGGCCCTGCCTTGCCGCCCGGAGCCTCGACCGGCACGGTCTCCTCGGCGAAATAGCCCGCCGCGATGGCGTTGCCGGCGCGCTGCTGCGAGCGCAGAGCAAACGCATCCTGGTCCGCGCGCGAGACCTGATACTCTTCCGCCACGTTCTCGGCGGTCTCCGCCATGGAGTTGACGCCATACTGCGTCTTGATCAGGGGATTGATGAAGCGCCAGCCCAGGGTGGTATCGGCGACCTCGGCGCTGCGCTGGAACGCTTCCTCGGCCTTTCCCATGACCAGCGGCGCCCGCGTCATGGACTCGACCCCGCCGGCGATGGCGAGTTCGCTCTCGCTGCAACGGATGGCGCGCGCAGCATCGCCGATGGCGTTGAGCCCCGAGGCGCAGAGCCGGTTCACGGTGACCCCGGGCACGGAATCCGGGATGCCGGCCAGGAGCAGCGCCATGCGGGCCACGTTGCGGTTATCCTCGCCCGCCTGATTGGCGCAGCCGAGCACCACCTCATCGAGCTCCGACCAGTCGATGTCGGGATGGCGCTTGACCAAGGCCCTGATCGGGACGGCCGCAAGGTCGTCGGCGCGCACACGCGCGAGCGCGCCGCCATAGCGCCCGATCGGGGTGCGCACCGTGTCGCAGATGAAAACGTCGCGTATTTCGCTCATGCTCATCCTCTCATTCACGCCGCCTCGCCGTGCGCACGCGCCGTACGGGCGTGCACTGCGCGCAACACCGAGAGCTCGTGTTCGGTTGGCGGAGGCGTTTCCGCCGCATGGGCCGCAAAGCGCACGGGCCAGCCGGCGTTTGCCCTGATCGCGTCCGTTGAGACGCCGGGATGCACCGAGGTCACCGTCATCTCCTTCGTGACGGGGTCAGGCTCATAGACCGCGAGATCGGTGATGAGCCTGGTCGGCCCCTTGTTCCTGATGCCGAGGCGTGTGCGGTGGTCACCGCCCTCGCCATGACCAAACGAGGTGACGAAGTCGAGCCGCTCCACAAAGCTGCGCGGCGCCTGGCGCATGATGATGTAGATCTCGCCGCAGGCGATGGATATCTCCGGCGCGCCGCCGCCGCCCGGGAGCCGGGTCTTCGGCTTCTCGTAAGGGCCCACGACAGTGGTGTTCAGATTGGCAAAACGGTCGATCTGCGCCCCGCCGAGAAACCCGACGGTGAACCGTTCCCCCTGCAGCCAGTAGCGGAACATCTCGGACACCGAGACGGTGGTCAGCGCCGTGTCGCACAGCTCGCCATCGCCGATGGAGAGGGGCAGCACATCAGGCTTAGTGGCGATGGTGCCGGACTCATAGATGAGTGTGATACTTGGCGCATGCGTGAGCCGCGCAAGATTGCAGGCGGCCGACGGCATGCCGATGCCGACGAAGCAGATGTCGGAGTTGCCCAGCGCGCGGGCGGCTGCGATCGTCATCATTTCCGTCGCGCTGTAGCTCACCTCAGCTCACTCGTAACTCGCGGGCGGCTCATTCCGCCGCAGCCGCATGCGTGGCGAAAGCATCGGGTCCGCGGCCGAGGACGTTTGCTTTCATCCAGGCGAGGAAAGCATCCCGGTCGCGGGAAATCGCGTCCCAGGCTTTATAGTAGGCATTATCCCGCTTGTAATAGCCGTGCGCATAAGAGGGATGCGCCCCGCCGGGAACGCAGACAATCGCTCCCACGGTCCAGCTCGGCAGGATAACCGCGTTGGCGCTGCGCGCGCCAAAGTCATCGACGATCTCTTCCACCGTGATGATCGAGCGCTTCGCTGCCAGCACGACCTCTTTCTGTACCCCGACGATGCCCTCGAGCAGGACGTTGCCGGCCCGATCGGCCCTGAGCGCGTGGATGACGGCCACGTCCGGCCGGATTGCGGGGACGGCCGCCAGCTCTTCTCCGGTGAACGGGCAGGCAATGCGCTTGATGTTCGGATTGACCTTCGGCAGATCGACCCCAAGGTAGCCGCGAAAGACCGCAAACGGCAGTCCGGCCGCGCCGGCTTCGTAGGCATTGGCCATGGCCGCGTGGGAATGTTCCTCGATCGCAATGGGCGCCGGCCAGCCGTTCTCGTAGGCATCGCGGAAACGGTGGAGCGAGCCGACCCCGGGATTACCCACCCAGGAAAAGACAAGCTTGTCGGCACAGCCCATGCCGATGAGCTGGTCGTAGATGAGATCGGGCGTCATCCGGATGAGCGTAAGGTGCCGCCGCTGCTGGCGAATGACTTCATGTCCGGCAGCGAACGGAATGAGATGCGTGAAGCCTTCCATCGCCACGCTGTCGCCGTCTCGGATATTATCCTCCACGGCTTCGGCGAGGCTCAGAAATCGCGACATGAGCTGATCCGCAGGTTGCGGGTTCATTTACGGACGCTCATGAAGCCGGTCAAATGTTGCAGTCGCCGCCGACGCATCCGCCTGCACGAGAGAGTCATGAATCTCATCTCGACGGAACCGATCTTTCACATAGATGCCGAGCTTGGTGACATCCGCCATTTCGGCCGCACGCCGCTTGGCGATCGGCGTGTCATCGACATCCTCGGTGGCCGCGTGGACGGGCCGAAGCTCTCAGGCCGAATCCTGCCCGGGGCCGACTGGCAGATCGTGTGGGCCGACGGCACCATCGACCTCACGGCGCGCTACGGCATCGAGACCGCGGCAGGCGCCCGCGTCCTCGTTCGGAGCGATGGGATGCGCCATGGGCCGCCCGACGTTTTGGCGGCGCTTGCGCGCGGCGAACCGATCGATCCGAGCCGTTACTATTTTCGCACGGTCATGCGCTTCGAGGCCGCACACGCCTCGTTGGATTGGCTCAACCGCATCATCGCCATCGCGCGCGGTGCGCGCGAGAAGAATGCGGTGCGTCTCGACGTGTACGAAGTGCTGTGAGTTCGATCTACTGGCTGGCGCGTGTGGCGTCGCCGAAACGCTGAGCGTTGCGCGCCCGGGCCTTGGCAGCCTCGATCTTTCGATCGCGCGGCGGAGCGTTGGTGACGAGAGCCTCAAGTAGATGGTGCGCCGCGTGCGCCACCTGCTCGACCGCATGGTTGAAGGCTGCCTCATTGGCCTTGGAGGGCCGGCTGAAGCCGCTCAGCTTGCGCACGAATTGCAGCGCGGAAGCCTGGATCTCGTCGTCCGTCGCGGGCGGATCGAAATTGTGCAAGGTCTTGATGTTGCGGCACATGGAAGTCCTCCTGACAACCCGAGAGCCGGCGGCCGCCAGCGGCGGCTATTCGATCACCTCGTTCGCGTCCGTAAGCACATTCTTGGGGATATCCAAGCCGAGAGCCTTGGCATTCTTGAGGCTGAAAACGAGCTCGAATTTTGTCGGCTGCTGCACCGGAAGCTCGCCGGGCTTGGCGCCTTTGAGGATCTTGTCCGCGTAGCCGGCGGTCTGCTCACAGAGCGCATTCGTGTCGGCGGCGTAAGCCATGAGCGCGCCAGACTTGAGCGATGCCTTCGACCAGACGGAGAGCGGCAGGTGCCGCGCGAGCGATATTTGGCCGATGAGAGGCCCATGGGCGACGGCCAGACCGTCGGGCTCGGCGGTGAATGCTTGCACGTTGGCCCTCTTTAGCTTGTCGAATGCGGGACCCAGGTCGTTTACCGAGTGCCATTCAACAATCTCGTTCGTTAGTCCGGTCTCCGTCGCCGCGGCTTGGGCGAGATCCGTGTAAACGCGCGAGGGCGGCGCGCTCGTATTGATGATCCAGCCCACCCGCGCCAGCCCGGGGATGATCTCCTTGAGCATCTGCAAGCGCTTGGTGAACAGATCGGCTTGGAGGCTCGCCAACCCCGTTGCATTGCCGCCGGGCTGCTGCAAGCTCTCCACCAAATTGCTTCCCACCGGATCGGCAACGACCGTGAACACGATCGGAATCGTCGTGGTCGCGCTCTTTGCAGCCGTCGCGGCATTCTTTCCGACCGCAATCAGAACATCGACATTGGACGCGACCAGCTCGACCGCCAAGCTCTTGAAGCGCTCGGCAGCGTCATTGGCAAAGCGATGCTCCAGCACGAGATCGCGACCTTCGACATAACCGAGATCGTTGAAACCTTTGACCAGCGACTTGAACGGGGGTCCTTCCTGCTCCGCGTTTGCTGCGCGCCAGAGCACGCCGACCCGCGCAGTTTTTGCGGCCTGCTGTCCGCGCGCAGCGAGCGGCCGCCAAGCGGCCGCCAAGCCGGCCAGTGTGATGAAATCGCGTCTTCGCATCCCTTCTCTCGCATTGTGAACAGGGCTGGAGCATAGAAAATATGCCAGTCGGAGTCATGCCCTTGCGAGGCGCGATGCTGCTCCGGCATTGCGCTTTCCTTACGGCGAATGACGATCCTGCACTCAGCTTGACCCCATAGGTCGGAAATGCAACCGAAGCAGCTGGACATGAGCTTTGAGGCTTGCCGTGAGCGCGGCCACATCCGGGAGCGGCTTTGGCATAAAACTGCCGCCGTCGTTGCGGGCGGAACGCCGCGATCCCGTTGCCATTCTCTCGCTTGCGCGGGCGCAGAAACGCAACGCGCTCGATGACGTCACGGTTGCCGGCATCGAAGCGTTCTTCGCCGAACTCCCGGACGGCATCAAAGCCGTGGTGCTCGCGGGCGAGGGTGAGCACTTCTGCTCCGGGCTTGACCTCACCGAGCTCGCCGAGTTGGATACCTTTCAGGGAGTGATGCATTCGCGCGGCTGGCACCGCGTGTTCGAGCGCATCGAGTTCGGTGCGGCTCCGGTGGTGGCGGTGCTCCATGGCGCCGTGCTCGGGGGCGGCCTCGAAATCGCCGCGGCCTGTCATATCCGGGTGGCGGAAACTTCGGCCTATTACGCGCTGCCGGAGGGAAGCCGCGGCATCTTCGTCGGCGGTGGCGGCTCGGTCCGCCTTCCGCGGCTGATCGGCACCGCGCGCATGATGGACATGATGCTGACCGGCCGTTCCTATGATGCAGAGGAAGGGCAGGCGATCGGAATTTCGCATTACCTCGTTCCGTCCGGCACCGGCTTGCCCAAGGCTGTCGAGCTTGCGGAGCGCATTGCGAGCAATGCGCCGATGACCAATTTTGCCGTTACCCAAGTGTTGCCGCGCATTGCCCAGTCCGATCCCGCGAGCGGCTATGTCATGGAAGCGCTGGTGGCGGCCATCGCCCAGGGCGACAAGGAGGCCAAGAGGAGGCTCAAGGCGTTCCTGGAAAAACGTGCGCCGAAGACCGCGCGGAGCTGAGCATGACGATCTTGCGGCAGGAGTCTCGTCTCGCTGCGGCGGCGGCTCCGATGCGGCCGGTCCGTCTCGGCCCACGCGATGTGGAAATCGAGCGGCGAGCCGACGGCAGCATCTATCTGAGATCGCCGCACGCGCTGGCCTCGTATCCGGCCAAGCTCACGCAGCGACTTGCACATTGGGCGGCGGCTGTGCCGTCGCGCACCTTTCTGGCGCAGCGGCAAGGGGACGGCGCCTGGCGCCGGATCAGCTACGCCGAAGCCTGGGATAAGGTCCGCCGCCTCGCCGAGGGGCTGTTAGCGCGCGAGCTTTCCCTCCAGCGCCCGATCCTGATCCTCTCCGGCAACGACATCGAGCACGCGCTCCTTGGCCTCGCCGCCAACTATGCCGGAATCCCCTACGCGCCGATTTCTCCGGCCTATGCGCTCCTTTCCACCGACTTCATCAAGCTCGAATACATCATCGACCTGCTCACGCCGGGCCTCATCTTTGTTGCTGACGGCGAGCCTTTTCGCCGCGCCATCGAGGCGGTTGTGCCCGCGAACGTCGAGATCGTGTGTAAGCGCAATCCGATCCCTGGCCGGCCAACCACAGCATTTGAGGACTTGGAGGTCGATGCCCTGACGGGGCTTGCGGATAATGCCCACGCGAAAGTCGGGCCAGACACGATCGCCAAGTTCCTGTTCACCTCGGGCTCGACCGGCACGCCGAAGGCGGTGATCAACACCCAGCGAATGTGGTGCTCGAACCAGGCGATGATTCTGTCTCAACTCGACTTCTTCGCCGAGGAGCCGCTGGTGATCGTGGATTGGGCGCCTTGGCACCATACCGCGGGGGGCAACCACAATTTCGGCTCCGTGCTCTACAATGGCGGCACCCTCTATATCGACGAGGGAAAGCCCACGCCCGGTCTCATCGAGACAACAGTGAGGAACCTGCGCGAGATCGCAACCAACTGGTACTGCACGGTGCCTAAGGGCTACGAGGCGCTGCTGCCCTATTTCCGGGCTGATGCACGGCTGCGGCAAACCTTCTTTCGCCGGCTGAAAGTTCTCTGGTTTGCCGGTGCCGCGCTGGCGCAATCGGTGTTCGACGACATGCAGGAGCTTGCGCGGGAAACCTGCGGCGAGGGCATCATGTTTCTGACCGGCCTCGGCGCGACGGAGACTGCACCGATGGCGATCGCGCGGACCTGGCAGAGTCAGGATTCCACCAACGTGGGCGTGCCGGTGCCGGGGGTCGAGCTCAAGCTGGTGCCGCGCGACGGCAAGCTTGAAGCGCGGCTGCGCGGCCCGAACATCACGCCGGGATACTGGCGCCAGGAAGATCTCACCGCGCAGGCGTTCGACGCGGAGGGCTTCTACAAGCTGGGTGACGCGCTCAGATTTGCGGACGAGCGCGATCCGTCCGAGGGGCTCCTTTTCGACGGCCGGATCGCCGAGGATTTCAAGCTCGCGACCGGCACATGGGTGAATGTCGGCGCGCTGCGAGCCCGGCTCCTCGCGCAGCTTGCGCCCTACGCCCGCGACGTGGTCATTGCCGGGGCCGATCGCAACGAGGTCGGGGCACTGATCTTCGCCGATGCCGACGCCTGCAGGACGCTGTGTGCCGGCTCTACCGCGGATTTGACACAGGAAGCCGGTGTGCTCAAAGAGTTTGGGGCAAGGCTGAGCGCATTCGCGAGGACGAGCACGGGAAGCTCGAGCTGCGTCGCGCGCGCCATTCTGCTCCTCGAGCCACCCTCGATCGATTCCGGCGAAATGACGGACAAGGGATCGATCAACCAGCGTGCGGTGCTTACCCGCCGTGCAGACGCAGTGGCCGATCTCTATGCCCGGGAGCCTTCTCCACGCGTGCTGCTTATTCGAAGGCCGGCGTGACCATGGCGCAGAGCAAGAATACGGGGTTGACCGCCCGCTGGAGCGACGTGTGGCTGCTTGCAGGCGTGCGCACGCCGTTTGCGGACTATAACGGACCGCTTGCTGCGGTCTCGCCGACCGATTTGGGCATCAAGGTCGCGCGAGAAGTCTTCTCGCGTGCGGGTATATCGCCGCAGGACGTAGGGGCCGTGATCACCGGCTCGATGGCGCAGGCGAGCTTCGATACCTACTGCCTGCCGCGTCATGTCGGGCTTTATTCCGATGTGCCGATCGAAGTGCCGGCGCACATGGTGCAGCGGGTGTGCGGGACCGGGATCGAAGTGCTGATGCAGGCGGCCGACTTCGTCGCGCACCGGGAGATCGGTCTTGCGCTGTGCGTCGGCGCCGAATCCATGAGCCGCAACCCGATCGCGTCCTACACCATGCGCGGCTTTCGCATGGGGGCGGTCGAGTTCAAGGATTTTCTTTGGGAGGCGCTGTACGATCCCGCGGGCAAGGTCAGCATGGGCGATACCGCGGAAAACCTCGCCCGCTCCTACCAGATCACCCGCCCGCAGGTCGACGCCTTTGCCGCGCAGAGCTTCGAGCGCGCCCTTGCGGCGCAGAAATCCGGCTTCCACGCCGGTGAAATCGCAACCGTGACAAACGAGGTGTTCGAGCGTCCCGGGCTCACTGCGCGCGAGTTCAAGCTCAGGGGCGCGAAGGAGCTTGCGGCGGACACCCATGTGCGTCCATCTCCGGTCGAGGCGCTTGCCGGCCTACGCCCGGCGTTTGGCGGCGTGCAGACCGGCGGCAATTCGTCCGGCATTGTCGATGGGGCCGCGGCGGTGCTGGTCGCCTCGTCCGATTATGCAAAGAAATCCGGCACTGAACCGCTTGCGCGGGTTCTTGCGGGGGCGACCGTCGGGGTAGAGCCGCAGGTCATGGGCATCGGCCCCGTGCCGGCAATCAAAGCGGTGCTCGATCGCGCCGGGCTTGAGCTTGCCGACATCGATCGTTTCGAGATCAACGAGGCTTTCGCCGCCCAGGTCATGGCTTGCGCGCGCGAGCTCGGCCTCAATGAGGCAAAGCTCAACGTCAACGGCGGAGCGATTGCTATCGGACACCCGCTCGGCGCAACCGGTGTGCGCCTTGCGCTGACGCTCGCGCGCGAGCTCCAGCGCTCGCACCTGCGCTACGGCATTGCGTCCGCCTGCATCGGCGGCGGGCAGGGGATCGCGCTGCTGATAGAAAATCCGGAAGCTGCAAAGGCGAACTGATATGGAGATCAGCGGACATGCCGCGGTGGTGACCGGCGGCGCTTCGGGTCTTGGCGGGGCCACGGCAATCGCGCTTGCCCATGCCGGTGCGAAGGTCACCTGCATGGATCTCAACCTCGAAGCCGCGCGCAAGCTCGCGCGCGAGATCGGCGGCTATGCCGTGCAATGCGACGTTGCCGATCCCGAAAGCTCCTTGGTCGCGCTCTCCGAGGCGCGCGCAAAGCACGGCGCCGCGCGCATCCTGGTCAATTGTGCCGGAGTGGGACCAGCCAAGCGCATCGTCGGCCGGGACGGCCCGATGCCGCTTGCCGATTTCGAGCGCGTGATCAAGATCAACCTGATCGGCACTTTCAACATGATGCGGCTTGCCGCTGCGGACATGCAGAGCCTGGCTCCGCTGGCCGAGGGCGAACGCGGCGTCATCATCACCGTCGCTTCAGTGGCTGCATTCGAGGGGCAGGTTGGGCAGGCCGCCTATTCCGCCTCCAAAGGCGGTATTGCCGCCTTGACCATGCCGGCGGCGCGGGAGTTTGCGCAGTTCGGCGTCCGCGTCGTCTGCATCGCGCCCGGCATCTTTCACACCCCCATGCTGATGGCGATCCCCGAGGAGTTGCAGAAGAGCCTCGCCGCCTCCGTGCCTTTCCCCAAGGCGCTGGGCCGTCCCGATCAGTTCGCGTCCCTCGCGCGGCACATCATCGAGAATACCTACCTCAACGGCGAAGTGATCCGGCTCGACGGAGCACTGCGCATGGCGCCGCGCTGAGACCGTCGGCTGGATGCTGGTCAACTCCCGCCTCGTGCGCATCGAGTGGGGCGACTGCGATCCCGCCGGCATCATCTTCTATCCACGCTATTTCGCTTTCTTCGACGCCAGCACGTCCGCGTTGATCGAGCGCGCGCTGGGCATGACCAAGCGCGACTATCTCAAGAAATATGATTTCGACGGGCATCCGCTGGCCAATGCCCACTGCCGTTTCCTGATTCCAACCCGGTTCGGGGATGATGTGATCATCGAGAGCACGGTGACGCAGTTTCGCCGCTCGAGCTTCGACGTAAGCCACCGGCTGACCAAGGGCGGAGCGCTTGCCGTCGAGGGCTTCGAGACTTGGGTATGGGTCAGGGGCGATCCTGCACGCGGGCAGATGAAAGGGGTGCCGGTCCCGCAAGACGTGATCCAGCGCCTCTCTTCGCACGGCTGATCGGCGCGCCTTTACACCGTCGCCGAGTTCGGGCTCAATCGACCCAGCTTCGGTGAGATCCAACAATTCGGGAGGAGGAAAGATGCCGTCCTTCGGAGCAAAGCGTCTTCCGGTAATTTTCGCGGCTTCGGCCTTGGCGCTCGCGCTTGGTGCGCCGACCGCGCGTGCTCAGGACAAGACCTTCGAGCTCAAATTTTCGCACTGGGTGCCGCCGACCCATCCGCTGCAGAAGGCGATGGAGGAATGGGGGGCGTCCATCGAGAAGGACTCGAACGGCACGCTCAAGTGGAAGATCTTCCCGTCCCAGCAGCTGGGCAAGGCATTCGACCATTACGACATGGCGCGCGACGGCATCGCTGATTTCACCTACGTCAACCCGGGCTATCAACCCGGACGCTTCCCCATCATCTCCGCCGGCGAGTTGCCGTTCCTCGTTGGCGACGCCAAGGGCGGCAATCGCGCGATCGATGCCTGGTATCGCAAGTATGCCGCTACCGAGATGAAGGACGTCAAATACTGCTTCTCCTTCATTCTCGATCCGCTGACGTGGCATTCCAGCAAGAAGAAGATTGTCGTCCCCGGCGATATCAAGGGCATGAAAGTGCGGCCCTCGCAGGCAACCGTGGCGGCCTGGGTGACGCTCCTCGGCGGGACCAACGTCCAGGCGAGCGCTACCGAAGTACGCGACGTGATGGAAAAGGGAGTGGCCGAGGCCGTGAATTTCCCGTGGGGTTCGGTACCGCTCCTCGGCGTCGACAAGGTGACCAAGTACCACATGGATGCGCCGATGAACACCGTGACATTCCAATGGCTCATGAGCCCGAGGACCTACGCGGCCATGTCGCCCGCGCAGAAGAAGGTGATCGACGATCACTGCACCACGGAGTGGGCAGGCAAGTTTGCCGACCCGTGGGCGGATTTCGAGCACGCCGGCCTCGCCAAGATGAGGGCCGAGCCCGGGCACGAGGTCTACACCATCACCGATGCGCAACTCGAGGAGTGGAAACGCTCGGCAGAGCCGTTGCACAAGCAATGGAGCGATAGCGTTCGCAAGGCCGGCGGTAATCCCGACACCATCATGGCCGAGTTCAAGCAGGCGCTCGCGCAATACCACGCGGGGTATTGAGCGCTGCCGGTTTGTCCTTCAAGGCTGGGCAAACGCGCACGCGCCTGGAGCTCATCAAGGCCGATCTCGGCGCGTTTGCCTACGCCGCAACTTGGTAGACGCCCATGGCCGCACCGAACGCAAAACCGCTCGACGTGGCGCTTGGCATTGAAAGCCTCCGGCGCAGCCGCATGGACGCCTTCATTGACGCGATCGAGCTCATCGCCGCGTTCTTCGTCGGCATCGTCGCGGCGGACATCTTCATCTCGGTCCTGCTGCGCTATTTCTTCAGCGTCCAGATACCCGACAGCTACGACTTCGGCAGGCTGCTCCTGGGCATCCTGATCTTCTGGGGCATCGCGGCCACTTCGTATCGCGGCACGCACATCACGGTCGATCTCGTTTACGCCAATGTGGGACCGAAGCTGCGCCGTTGCATCGACGTGTTTGCGACACTCGTTCTTCTGTTCGTCGTCTCGGTCCAGACCTTTACGCTGTTCGACAAGGTGATGAGCACGCGTGCCGACAACGTGCTCACCTTCGACCTGCGGCTTCCGACCTGGCCGTTCTTTCTGGTGGCGTGGCTGGGTGACGTATCAGCAGTGCTGCTGATTGCGGTGCGCACATGGCGATTGATCTTCCGGCCGGAATTGATGGGCGGCCAATATCAGATCAAGCCGGTGGAATGAGCGTGCGGCCATGAGCACCGACACTGTCGCTGTCGTGGGCTTTGCCGTCCTGTTTGCGCTGATGCTCCTGCGTGTCCCGGTGGGGATGGCGCTGGGATTGGTGGGCGTGAGCGGCTTTGCCTACCTGGTCAATGGCGATGCGGCCCTCAAGATCGTCGGCCACACCTCCATGCGCACCGTGACCGACTACACCTTCGGCGTCATCCCGATGTTCATTCTGATGGGCGCATTCGTCACCAATTCGGGGATGAGCCGCGAATTGTTTCGGGCGGCGAACGGTTTCGTCGGCCATCGCCGCGGCGGGCTGGGCGTTGCCACCATCGCCGCGTGCGCCGGGTTTGCTGCGATCTCCGGCTCCTCCGTAGCCACCGCCGCCACCTTCTCGACAGTCGCCTATCCGGAGATGCGCCGTTACAACTATCCGCAGTCCTTTGCCACCGGAGTGATTGCCGCCGGCGGCACGCTCGGAGCCATGCTGCCGCCGTCCACGGTTCTCGCGGTCTACGGCATCATCACCGAGCAGGACATCGGCAAGCTGTTCATTGCCGGCATCATGCCGGGCATTCTCGCCGCCTCGATGTACATGATGACAGTCGGCGTCATCGTGTGGGCGCGGCCGAAATACTTGCCGGCCGGGCCGCGCGTGCCCTGGCTGGAGCGGATCGCGGCTCTGCGCGATATCTGGGCGATGCTGCTGCTTTTCGTCTTTGTGATCGGCGGGCTTTATGGCGGGCTGTTCACTCCGACTGAGGCGGGTGGGATGGGCGCCGGGGGCGCGTTCCTGATCGGGGTTCTGCGCGGCCGACTGAGCCGCACCGAGGTTCGTCGGTCCCTGCTGCAGGCCACCCGCACGGCGGCTGCGGTATTCACCGTGCTCATCGGCGCGCTTCTGTTCGGCTATTTCCTTGCCGTCACCCAGACGCCGCAGAAGGTCACTGCTTTCCTCACCGGCCTGGGCCTCGGCCGCTACGGCGTCCTGGCGCTGATCATGCTCATGTACGTCGTACTGGGCTGCCTCATGGACGCGCTCGCCATGGTCATCCTCACGGTGCCGATCATATTTCCCGTGATCAAGGAGCTGGGTTTCGATCCGATCTGGTTCGGCGTCATCATCGTCATGACCGTCGAGCTTGGGCTCATTCATCCGCCGGTCGGCATGGTGGTCTTCGTGATCAAGAGCGTCATCCAGGACGTGAGCTTCTCCACCATCTTTGCTGGTGTCCTGCCCTTCATCGCAACCGATCTCGTCCGTCTGGTGATCCTGATCGCGTTTCCCGTGATCGCCCTGTGGCTGCCGGGACGGATGTGAGTCATCGCGTTGCCGCACCGGGCCGCACGGGGCCGCCGCGATGGACTTCACGCGATCAAGCCTGTAACAACGCAAGTCCACACGGCAGCGGGCGCAACACGTTCGCAACTCAGCCGCAAACAACAAGGGTCAAGCTCGGAGGACCGCTGATGCGGATCGACGCCTATACGCATTTTTTCCCGAAGAGGTTCTTCGACAAGCTCGTTGAGATCGCCGGCGACTACAAGGACATGGGCAAGCGCGTGCGCGCGATCCCGGCGCTGTACGACCTCGATCACCGCAAGAAGATCGTGGACGGATTCAAGGACTATGCCCAGATCCTCTCATACCCGCAGCCGCCGATTGAGAATTTGGCCAAATCGCCGGCGCAGATCGACGAGCTCATACGCCTCGTCAATGACGGCTTTGCGGAGCTGTGCGCCAAGGAACGCAACCATTTCCCAGGCTGGGTGGCGCAGATTTCTCTTGCTGCGCCGGATGCCGGAGTGCGCGAGGCCGAGCGCGCGATCAAGGACCTTGGAGCGCTCGGCGTGCAGATCTACACGAACGTGGGCGGCAAGCCGCTCGACCGTCCGGAATACGAGCCATTCTGGAAAAAGCTGAATGAGCTGGGGAAGCCGGTGTGGATCCATCCGGCGCGCGGCGCGGAGATGCCGGACTACCGCGACGAGAAGAAATCGCTGTACGAGATCTGGTGGACGTTCGGCTGGTCGTACGAGACCGCCGCCGCCATGGCGCGCCTGGTGTTTTCGAAGACCCTCGACAAGTATCCGGGGCTCACGCTGATTGTACATCATTTCGGCGGCATCGTGCCGATGCTGGAAGGCCGCATCGGTCCGGGCTGGGATGTGATCGGCCAGCGCACCAGCGACGAGGATTATGTGTCGTTGCGCAAGAGCCTCAAAAAGCGCCCGCTTGACTATTTCAAGCAGGATTTCTTTGCCGACACGGCGGCCTTCGGCGGGGTGCCCGCTACCAAGTGTGGCATGGAATTCTTCGGCATCGACAAGGTCGTGTTTGCCTCGGACTGCCCGTTCGATCCGGAGAACGGCACCATGTTCCCGCGCCTGACCTTGCAGATCCTGGAATCGCTCAATCTGTCCAAACTCGACCAGGACAAGGTATTCTTCAAGAATTTGGAGAAGATCACCGGCAAAAAGCTGGTGAATTAAAGTAGACATGAGGTTGCTGCATGGGACAAGCTATGGCTCATGGCGGTCGCCGAGCTTGCCCCAGTGGAGTTGGCCGGAAGGATGGCGCTCGCCGTCGGGCTCGCGCTGTTCGTCGGCCTCGCTTTCGAGGAAGTCTATAAGCAGGAAGAGCGCTCTTCTCCCGGCGGAGTGCGGACGTTTCCGCTGCTCGCGCTCTGCGGGGCGCTGCTTTACCTGATCGATCCGGACCGGGCGCTGGCGTTCATCGCCGGCCTCGTCGCGTTGGCGCTGTGGCTGCAATCGCATTTGCGCCGCGCCGCAAGCGCCGACGGCGCGCCGACCCTGATCATCCCCGTGGCCAATCTGATAGCCTATCTGCTCGGGCCGATCGCCCTGGCGCAGCCGCCTTGGATGGCGGTCGCTGCCTCCGTTGCGGCTGTGTTGTTCATCGGCACCCGTGAGGAGTTGCACGGGCTGATCAGGATCGTTCCGCGGCATGAATTGCTGACCGCCGGGAAATTCCTGATCCTGGTCGGTATCATCCTTCCACTGGTCCCCGACCAGCCGGTGACCTCGGCCACGCCGCTCACCCCTTATCACGTGTGGCTCGCGGTGGTTGCGGTGTGCACGCTTTCGTATTTCAGCTATCTGCTCCAAAACTACGTGGCCGCCCAGAACCTGAGATGGCTTCCGGCGGTCATGGGCGGGCTCTACTCCTCGACGGCAACGACGGTGGTGCTGGCAAAGCGCTTGCGAGAGGCCGCCGTCGCTCAGCCCGACCTTTCCGCAGGCATTATCGCCGCAACCGCGGTCATGTATTTGCGATTGGGCATCGTCACGGCTGTGTTCGATCCGCGGCTTGCCTGGGCTCTCGTGCCGGCATTGAGCGCCGGGTTCGCCGCAGGCGCAGTGCTCGCGATCTATGAGTGGCGAAGAACCATTGAACGACAATCGGAGGGCTTGCGACTTCCTGCCCCCAACCCGCTGCAGGTTTCCACCGCGATTACCTTTGCCGTCATTTTTGTCGTGGTATCGCTGCTGACCGAGTGGATCCGCAAAGCCTTTGGCCAGACCGGAATCATGGTGCTGGCAGCTCTCGTTGGGGCAACGGACATCGATCCTTTCGTGATCAACATTGCCCAGGGGGGCGTGTCGGGCCTGTCCGTTACGACATTGGCTGGAGCCATTATGATAGCCGCATCTGCGAACAACCTCGCGAAGGCGGCATATGCCTTGGGCTTCGGGGGCATGGCGTCGGCCCGTCGCCCCGCATTCATGCTGGTTCTCCTGGCGCTCCTCGGATTTGCCGCTGCCGCGATCTACCTGGTGTGAAGCTCATCAGAGGCGCCCGCTGTTGCTCATGGCACCGGCGTTCGCCCCGCAATCGAGCTTGTAGTTCACTCCGGCGCGCGCCACCTGATCGATGGAGCTGCCGCTGCCGTAGCCGGCATTGAACCCGGCGTAAAAGCCTGCCCTCGGTCATCGCGGCGCGATCCGGTCCTGCGTGATCATCAGCAGGTTGTCCAGGTCGATCGGATCGAATTTGTAGTTCAGCCCCGCGCGGACAAGCGCATCGGTGATGTGCGAGTTGAACTGCCCGGTCAGCGTCATGTGCCCGGCGAGCGGCGCGCCCTGCAAAGCGGCAACGGTCGCCTGCAGATCGGCCGCCTTCGTCGCTGCCGAGCCGAACGCCATGTACAGGTATTCGATCTTGCCGGTCCAATTGCCGCCGAGGTGAGCTTCGATGCCGCCTCCGCCAGTCCAGCCGGAAAGGATGCTGATATTGCTGAATTGATTGGTCGCCCCATTGCCGAAGGCATCGTAGCCGAAGATATTGCCTGACGTGGTCAGTCCGACGACCGCCGCACCGCCGCTGGCGTAGACGAGGAGGTCGGGCGTGACAAGTACGCCCAAGCGCGGACGCAAAGTCCCGAACCATTCCATCTTCTGATTCTGCTCGAAGGCGGCAAACACCGGACCGGCGGCATTGCAGATGCCGCCCGGGCAGATGAAGACCGGGTTGGCGACCTGACCGGTGAGCTGGAGGTCCGCTTCCACGCCCCACAGCCACGGCCCCGACACAAAATTGTATCCGGTCTGAATACCGAACACCCTGCCCTTGAGCCCGTCGCTGGAGCTGGTGGCGAAGGCGGTGGCGTTGGCGATATCGTTGAAGAACGCATCGGTGCTCGAGCTCCCCCGGCTGTAGCCGGCATTGATGCCGAGATAGTAGCCGTTCAGGTCCACAGCCACGGGACCGATTTCCTGGGAACCAGGGGGCCGACCGACGCGGCAGGTTTCGCCGGCCGGTAGACCGGCGCGTCCGCTCCATTTGGATCGAATTTGTAGTTAAAGCCGAGCCGGATGATGTCGTCCGTGACTTTGGAAGCAAACGCGATGGCTGTGGGAGGCGTATTCTGTGTGTTGGTGCTGCCGATCGCGGTATCGCTTGCGAAGCTCATGTGCAGGTATTCGATCTTTCCCGTCACGTTGCCGCCCAGATGGGTCTCGATACCGCCGCCCACCGCATAGCCGGTCTTGGCGCTGCGGCTGGTAAAGGTCATCGGAGTGCCGGTTGGATTGCCGACGGCATCGATCCCGGCAGTGATGCCGCCGATGGCGATGCTGGCGGAATGGCTGATCCCTCCGACGGCCAGTCCGCCGGTGCCGTAGGCCACGAGGTCGGGTGTAACCGCGAGGCCCAGGCGCCCGCGTACGGTGCCGAACCAGTCGAGGTTGTGAGTGTGATCGACGGTCACCGGCACATCGGAGCCGACGTTGGCGGAGATGATGGGGTTGCAGATGGCTCCCGGGCAGACCGAGCTTGAGATGTTGCGCTGGGTCGAGAACTGGATGTCGGTCTCCAGCCCGGCAACTAACGAGCCCCACTGCAGATCATAGCCGGTCTGCACCCCGCCGATGCCGCCGCTGCGCCGCGCAGAGGACTCCGAGCCGAACAACGGCGTTCCCATCCATGCATCGCTGTAAAGGGTGCTGCTGTCAAAGCTGCCGGTCGCGTAACCGGCATTGGCGCCGAAATAGAACCCGGTCCAGGTCCACAGCGCCTGCCTCGGCGCTTTGTAGACCGGCCGCACGCGCTCCAGTACCGGTCTCGGCGGCGTCGGATACACCGGGACATAGGCTACATACGGATCGAATTTGTAGTTGAGCCCCGCCCGTACCAAGTCCTCGGTGATGCGGGAGTTGAACGCAATGGTGAGGGGCGTCGAGTTTGACGGGAGCAGTGCGAACGGCGCCGAATCGTGGCCAAGGTCAAGGTGGAGGTATTCGACCTTCCCCGTCCAATTGCCGCCGAGATGCGCTTCCAGCCCGCCGCCCGCGGTCCAACCCTCGCGCAGCGAGCGGTTGCTGAAGGTGTTAGCGGCAGGAACGATGTTGCCATTGATGTCGATGCCGGCGCCGTAAACGGTGCCCTGATGCTCGACCTCGCCGAACGCAAGCCCGCCGGTGCCGTAGAGCAGCATGTCGGGCGTAACCGCCACGCCGAGGCGCCCGCGCACGGTGCCGAACCAGTCCAGATTGTGCTCATGCACCACGGGCACCGGCGCATCGGCGCCCATGAGCGTAATGGCCGGGTTGCAGATCGCCCCTGGGCAGGCGGGCGCGTCGGTCGTGCGCTGGTGAGCGAAGACGACGTCGGTCTCCAGGCCGGCCACGGCCATGCCCGTCTGCCAGTTGTAGCCGACCTGGCCGCCGCCGATGCCGCTGAAGTGCTTGAACGCGGTGCTGGTGGCGAACAGCGGATTGCCGAGATTGTCGCTGTAGAGCGTATCGGTGTTGAGCTTGCCGGTGCTGCGGCCGACGTTGCCGCCCAGGTAGAGGCCGGTCCAGGTCCACACCCCGCCAGCGGGATGGATCGGCACGTAGGTAGGCGCCGTTGGCTTGTCGACTTTTGCACCGGGGCCGAACTTCTGCGCCAGCCCGAAATAATAGCGGCGGCGAGGTCCATAGGCGTTGGCGAACACGCCGATGCCGGTGCCGTTTTTGAGCACATAACTGGTATCGAAAACATTGACGACGTCGAAGCGCAAGGTGACCGGCTTCCAACCGGGAATGTCGTATTCATGCGAGATCCCGGTATTGACCTGCGCATAGGGAGGAACGTGGTCGGTGTTGGCGAAGCCTGAGCGCAGCCCGCTGCCGTAGATCAGGTCGGCGGAAAATCGGGTGCCGTACCACAGATAGGACACTCCGCCCGATCCGGTCCACTGCTGGGAGTGGTCGGCGTAGACCCAGTTGTTTCGTGTATAAGCGAGCTCATCAGCACCGAGGAGATATTGGTTGGTGACGACACTGTTCCCGCGTTGACTGGCCCAAGCCAAGTTCGCGTAGGCGCGCAGATCGCCGTTCGTGTAGACGGCTTTGAGCTCGACGCCGGAATTTTGACCGCTGTCATACTGGAACCCATACAACACCAGAGCGGGACCGAACTGCCCTTGATTAATCTGGTCTTTCGTCATTTTCAGATAGACGTCGACGCCGAGCTCCAGCCCGGGCCACACTTTCTGCACGACTCCGATGTCGTAGACATTCGACCGCTCGGGCTGCATCAGATAGTAGGGCGGCGGCGCGGTTGGTGCCTGAATTGTGGTGCAGTTCGGATTGCCGATATAGGCGGGGCAGCCGGTGAACAAGGCGGTGTTTGTGGGCGCCGCAATCACCTGCGCCGGTGGCGAAAAGTTGCGCGCGAACCCTGCATGGAATGTCGTGCTGTCGAACGGGCTGTAGCTCAGGCTGATGCGCGGGCTGAGCTGGTTCGCATTGACGTACTGCCACATCTGGTCGAAGCGCGCCCCGGTATTCAATGTCAGCCGGTCAGTGAGCTTCCACTCGTCCGCAAGATAGACGCCGCCGAGCCAGCCGAGCAGCACGCTGGTATCGATCGCCGGGAATGGCACATCGGGCAGGATTTGCAGCCCGGTCGTACCGTCGATCGGCAGCAACGCGTTCACGCCGGAGACGGTCGTCTTCTCCGCGCTGACATAGACGCCCGCGCGCAGCGTGTGCGCCTCGTTGAGCCGGAAAGCGCTGTCCCCTTGCACGCCGTTGACGACGCTGCCGCGGTACACGCTGGTCGCCACGCCGTTGTACATGAGATCGCCGATGAGGTCGGGCGTGAATTGAACGGAGCTGGTTCGCGTGAAATAAGCGAGCTGCAGGTCGAAGTCGTTGACCGACTTCTGCAACGCGAGCACCCCGAACTTGTATTTCTCCACCTGATTTTCATCGACCAGCGCGGACGGGAAATAGGGGATGCCGAAGGCGGTGAAGCTCGGTAACTGCCCGGGAACGTTCGGGATCTGAAAACTGCTTGTCGCCGTGCCGCCGATGAAGCTCAGCCGCGTAGTGGGATCGATGATGGTCGATACGTAGGCAAAGTTTCGCTCTTGGCTGGTGCGATCGTGCACGGCGTTGAGTAGCGGGGTCGGATTGGAGATTCCCAGGATGTTCTCCAGGAACCGGCCGGCGAAGAAATACTCCGTGCTCCCCGTCGTGCCGCCGTATTGGGCGCTGTAATTCTGCGTTTGCCTGCTGCCGCCGTAAACACCGATCTGTCCGCTGTTGTCGAAGGTCGCAGTCTTGATGTCGATAATGGCTGCCGTGCGCAGGCCGTATTGCGCCGGCAACGCCCCGGTGATCAGGCTCAAGCTGCCGACGAAGCTGCTGTCGAGGAATTGACCGAAGGCGCCGATCGTGTCGGGCAGCAGGATGCCGTTGATGCGGTAAGACAAGGAGCTTTCCAGGTGCTCGTTGCGGACATGAAAGTTCCCCTCTATCGATGAATCCTGCGAAACGCCGGGGAATTGCAGCACCGCCTTGTCGAAGGGGGTGTTGCTCCCTTGCGGCAGTGCCTCAATATCCTCGCGGCTCCAGGTGGTGGACGCAGCGCCGAGCGGCGCGAAGATGTCGTCGCGCCGCTGATCGAATATTTGCATCCGCTCCGTGGTGGTCGGAGCAGGAGCTGCCGCCTCTCGGGCAGGAATGGAGGGCGTTTCGGTGCGCTGTGGCACTGTCGGGGGTGTCGGAGCGGGTTCGGGAGGAGCGGCCGCGGGAGCGGGCTGGCGAGGTGGGGCTCGCGGCGGCGCCGGCCGCGCGGGCGGGGCTGTCACCGTGATCGGTGGAACCGGGGTGGGGCCGCCAGGGGCAGGGCCGCTTTGCGGCGGCGTGGTACTCGGCGGAGCTTGCGGTGCCGGAGTTTCCGGCACCGGCGTTTGCGGCGCACCCAGTCCTGGACCAGCCTGCGGAGTTTCGGGCGGAGTTGTTGTTGCCGGTGCGGGACCCGGCGTCTGCGAAGTTGCAACTCCCGCAAGGCCCAGTAGCATCAGCGCTGAGCTGCTTAGCAGCATCAATCGTTTCTGACGCATCGACACGGTCGACCCACTCTCTGACGCACACGCGATGGGTTATTGACTTGCGGCGACAAACTTGAAGTCCGTCGCAAGCAGCCGGCCGATCAGATCTGGAAGGAGGCCTTACAGATCAGCCGGCAACGAGCGCGTGCAGCGGAGGGCCGCGTTGAAATCTGCCGGTAGGCGAATGGTATTCGCTCACCTGAGCATCGTGACAAGCCAGGTGGCGTGAGCAGGCGCCTGGAGCTGATGTGACGACCGCCGCAGTCGCAAGGACCGCACATCCGCTATTCGTCAATGTGCAAAGGACACAGTGTGACTGATCGCTCGGGTGTTTCGCCGGTCCATCTTGGTCAGCCGGCGAGCTGCCCCCGGCCCCGTGACAAATGGCGAACGTGTCACCGGTGCCGGCTTGCCATGCAGTGAGATGGACAATGACGAGCGAGCTGAGCACCAACTGAAACGAGAGTGCAAAGACCGCTGCGGCGGCGATGCACTGCCGCAGTGGGCCTTGATATCGGTACGCTCGCAACACCGAGTTCCCCTCGCCGGGCCCTCCATTAGAAGGGCGGCGCTTGGTTAGTTAGCATTGCCATGACCGAGCTGGAATATGAAACGCGCTTTCGTGCTGGATTGCGTGCGGCATGTGACGTATCCGCAACAACATCGGCACCGCTGGTTAGGCCGGAGAATGGCGCCAACACCCCAATTGCTTTTTGTGCGCGTGAGGACTTTCCGTGCTCAGCGGACCGGTACGCATGAGGTCGGTGCGACCGGCGGCCATCATTCGCCCTCGGTACGATCCGTTCGTGCTTGCGGTGACCGCGGAGGGATCAAGCCGGTCCAGGTTTTACTGCGCCGCCTCGGCGGCCTCGCGTGTGGACCTGCGCGAATGCGGACCTTCGACGATCACGGTATCGAAGTCCGTGTTGAGCGCCGGCGAGATGATCGGTTGTTCGGGCAGATGTTGGGAAGGCGCATACCACGGTTGTTTCTCGACTACGCCATCCTGCACCGACTGGGCCAGGAGTAGACCGATTTCCTCGCCCTCCAGCGGCACGAGCTTGTGATCGGCATCGTACCTGTAGAGCTGAGGGCAGAAATACAGGGCATGAATTCGCGGGTCATATCCGTCCAGGACGAGGTAGTGCTGCTTGCGCAACAAAATGTTGTATTTCGTCACGATCTTCCGATCCAAGGTGGCTTTCGCAACCCGCAGCTTTTCAGTGGCGGGACCAATGATGGTCCCGGCCTCCAACAGGATGACCCAGTCATTCTTGCTGATGTTGTCGGGATGGATCGGAATATAGTGGGTCGGTACTTTTCTTCTGAACATACCCATTTCGATCAGATGCTCCCTCGTGTGTCCTTCTGCTGCCCACGCGGTCCAGGATGGTAGGAGCGGGGGCTCGCCCTCACCGGAGCGCAACATCTCACACCATAAGGGCATGGTACAGTGGTTTCGGGCGGGAACTGCCGTGCTCGTTGCCCGACCGGAGGCGCCTACAAGAGCAGAGAGTTATCAGCGAACGGGAACGCGCGCGTATGCGCGTCGTGGGGCGAGAGGCGAAAAACCGAGGCGGGAAAGCGCCAGCACGGCGCTGCGGCGGGTGGCCAGCATGGCCAGATATGCAGGATAGAACGCAAGCAGTCCGCTGATACCCCACATGCCATGACCAAGCTTCGCGGTAGCAGCGATCATCAGGATCCCAACTACCACCACTGCGGGGTGGAGCGGGTAGCGGCGGGCGAGCTTCGGCAACACGGTTATGCGTGGAGTCACGACACTTGTCCTCCGGCCTGCGCTCCCAGCAGGTAAGCCCGAGGCGGAACAATGCATGTGCGAAAGCGCACACGCTCGACCGGAAATGCGCCCGCACGTGATAGCCGTCACATTTTCGATGAGTGTTCCACTCCCGACATGAGGGCAAAAGAAAGGCCCCGGGGAGGTTGTCGCCGGGGCCAGCAATCCCGCTTCTCACTAGGGGGTTGATTTGGGACTGCCGGGCCGATTCATGCCCGCAGAATGGGGCATTTCTGGGCTGGCGCGCCTGCGCTCATCGCTACTCGCGCACCGGCATTTGCGCCCCGCGCTGCTCGCGCTCGGCACCAGCATCCCGTGGGATTCAGCAATCTCTTAGATCTGCAATTCGGCCTGCACGCCTGCGCAAGCCCTGGACCGTATGAACGCGTTCTACCAAATTCTCGCCCTTAGCCGCCGGCCTGCGCCTTCTCTCGGATAGCGCTGAGCGACGTCGCGGGCGTGATCGCCTCCGGGTCGACCTTGAGGTGAAGGATCGCGGGCTTGCCAGATTTATGCGCAGCCTCGAAGGCCGGCAAAAAATCTGCGGTCCTCTCCACCGTCGCACCATACCCGCCGAATGCGCGAGCATAGGCGGCAAAATCCGGATTGCGCAGCGCGGTCGCCACCACCCTTCCGGGATAGTGGCGCTCCTGATGCATGCGGATGGTGCCGTACATGCCGTTGTCCATCACGAGGATAATGACTGGAAGCTCGTACTGGACGGCGGTGGCGAATTCCTGCCCCGTCATCAGGAAGTCCCCGTCGCCGGTGATTGCGATCACCATTCGCTCAGGGGCAAGACGTTTCATGCCCACGGCCGCCGGCACGCCGTAGCCCATGGAGCCGGAGGTCGATGCGAGCTGGGTGCCGAAGCGCCGGTACCGCACATAGCGGCCCACCCAGATGGCGAAATTTCCCGCCCCGTTGCAGATCACGGCATCCGCGGGAATCTTGTCGCGCAGGGCCACGATGATCTCACCGAGATTGACCGCACCGGGGACGGTGGTCGGCTTATCGCTCCAGGCATGAAAGTCAGCGTGCGCCGTGGCGGTCTCATGTCGCCAGCGCGGATCGCCGGGTGGCTGCAAAGCTTCGAGCGCGGCTGCGAAGGCAGCGGGACTAGCGTTGATCGCCAGCTGCGGGTGGTAAACGCGGCCCAGCTCGCCCACGTCCGGATAGACGTGAACGAATGTCTGGCGCGGCGCAGGGATGTCGAGAAGCGTGTAGCTCTGTGAGGGCTGCTCGGGCAGCCGTCCGCCGATCAGCAGGATCACGTCGGCTGCCTTCACGCGCGCCACCAGCTTCGGGTTTGGTCCGATGCCGAGATCGCCGGCGTAGCAGGGGTGGTCGGGATCGAAGAGGTGCGCGCGGCGAAACGTGGTCGAAACGGGCAGAGCGAAGCGTTCGGCAAAACGCCTGACGGCGGCGACGGCCGCCTGCGACCATCGGCTGCCGCCGAGCAGCACGATCGGGCGCTCGGCCGCCCACAACAGCTTCTGCAAGCGGCTCATGTCGGTTGCACCCGGCCAGATCTCTACCGGCTCGAAAGGAGGAGCATCAGGTACGGCGATGCGTTCGACCAGCATGTCTTCTGGGAGCGCCATCACGACCGGGCCCGGCCGGCCGGCGCTCGCGGTGTAGAAGGCACGCGAGACAAGCTCGGGAATGCGGGCGGGATCGTCGATCTCGGTCACCCATTTGGCAATCGATCCGAACACCGCACGGTAATCCAGCTCCTGGAACGCCTCCCGCTCGCGCATGTCACGAGCGACCTGGCCGACAAAGAGGATCAGCGGCGTGGAATCCTGGCGGGCGATGTGAAGCCCCGCCGAGGCATTGGTAGCGCCGGGCCCGCGCGTGACGAAGCAGATGCCTGGCCGACCCGTCGCCTTGCCGCAGGCTTCAGCCATCATGGCGGCGCCGCTCTCATGACGACAAACGGTGAGCGCGATGTCACGATCATGGAATGCGTCGAGCGCCGCGAGATAGCTCTCGCCGGGAACGCAGAACACGTGCCGAACCCCGTGGATGACGAGCTGGTCGATCAGAGCTTCGGCTGCAGTCCTTGTGCCATCATTGGCGCGCATCGGGGATTCCCTCAGGTCAAAACCTGGTCAGAGCATTCCGGAGTCAGAGGATAATGGCAATCGGCGACCGCTCACGTCGCGGGCTCTACGGAAACCACCTGGAAGGTATGCATCTCGCCATCCTCGCCGCGGATGGAGACGTATTCGCCTAGCCGAAACACATGCTGCCCGAAGCGATAGCCTGACTCGTCATCATCCTCCGCCATGTCATCGTAATCGAAGACCCAGCGTGCGTGCTCGGCGCCGCCCGGCCTATGCACCAGTCGCCCGACCTCATCGTCCTCACCGTCCCAGAACCGTCGCACCCTGCAGTGCTCACGCTGTTGCCGCCATAGGTGCGGGTCGATGTGACCGTTTGCGTCGATCGGCGCGACGAATTCATAGCCATGCCTGTGCGAGCCGGAAGGAAATTCCTTTGAGCGCGCAAGATTGAGCCGAATGCGCTTGAGCACATGCGGCAACTGGGTCATGAGAGCCTCCCTTATCCACGCGTTGGCCGAAACCAAGTTGCAACATCCAGCCTTGCGCAAGGCGCGCCTTGATATGGCTCAATGCTGACTGACAAATCCAGCCGCCACAAGCGTATGCGCCATGAGTAACCGCGATTCCCAGGAGCCGGTGCTGGCTTTTCTTGCCGATCCCGCGAACCATGGCGGCGCGGCGGTCAAGCGGATCGACACCCATGCCGCCGTCATTTTTCTGGCAGGTCCGCGCGCTTTCAAGGTGAAGCGGGCGGTGAGCTTTCCATTCCTGGATTATTCCACGCTCGAGAGGCGCAGAGAGGCTTGCGAGTTGGAGCTCCGGATCAACCGGCCGTTTGCGCCCCAAATCTACAAGCAGGTGGTGCCGATAACGCGCAGCTCCGCTGGCGGGCTTGAGCTGGGCGGGTCGGGGCAGCCGGTCGAATGGGCGGTCGAAATGCATCGCTTCGACGAGAACGCGACGCTCGACCACTTGGCGCAAACGGGCAGAATTGACGCAAGCTTGGCCGATGCTCTTGGCCGCGCCGTCGCGCAAGGGCATGCGGCTACGGTTGCGGTCGAGCCGAGCCGCTGGATCAAGGCGCTGGCCGACTACATCGAGGAGCACGTCGCGGCCTTTGGCGAAAGGCCCGATCTCTTTCCAGCGCACGAGGTCGAAGCGCTCGCGCGCGCAAGCCGGGCTGACTATGGGCGGGTTTATCCCCTCCTTATGGAACGCGGCCGACGCGGCCTCATCCGGCGGATTCACGGCGATCTGCATCTCGGCAACGTCGTGCTGCTGGACGGCCGGCCGATGCTGTTCGATGCCGTGGAGTTCAACGACCTGATTGCATCCGGAGATCTGCTCTACGATCTCGCCTTCCTGCTCATGGACCTCGCCGAGCGCGGGCTTCGGCCGGCCGCCAACGTCGTGTTCAATCGATATCTCGTTGAGACCGGGCGCCCCGAGGATCTCGCCGCGCTCGCCGCGCTCCCTTTGTTCCTGTCCATGCGCGCCGCCATCCGCGCCAAGGTCGGTGCCGCGCGGGTCGCGTATGTCGGCCCGCAAGAGAAGCCCGCGGTGGAAGCGAGCGCACGGCAATATTTCGATTTTGCCTGCCGCCTCATCGCGCCCACGTCCCCCGCATTGATCGCAATCGGAGGGCTCTCCGGCACCGGCAAATCCGTGCTGGCGCGGGCCCTGGCACCGGAACTCGGTCCTGCCCCGGGCGCGGTAGTGCTGCGTTCCGATATCGAGCGCAAGGCACTGTTCGGGAAGCGCGAGCAGGAAAAGCTGGGGGCGCAGGCCTATGCGCCGCTGGTTACCGCGCGCGTGCTCGCGACCCTTGCGGATAAGGCGCGGCGCGTGCTCGCGGCCGGTCATTCCGTCGTTGTGGACGCGGTGTTCTCCAAACCGCAGGAGCGGGAGCTGGTGGAGCGGTCCGCATCAGTGCTGGGCGTTCCTTTCCGCCCGCTCTTCCTCCAATCCGACCTTCCGACGCGAGTGGCGCGGGCCGGCACGCGCGAACCTGACGCGTCCGATGCCGACGCGGCAGTCGTGCGCAAGCAGGAGAGCTATGATCTCGGCCCGCTGACCTGGCCGCGAGTCGATGCCTCCGGTACACCGGAAGAGACGCTCGCCCGCGCACGGGCGTTCCTTCGGACGGCATGATCAGGCGGGCTCATCATCTCCAAAAAACGCTGAGATATCCCTGTGGGGCGCAGTATAGCGAAGCTTGGGCACTACCTGCCTGCGGTTCTTCGCTCCCACGCGTTCAGTCGTTCGGCAATGCTGGCTTCTACGTCCTCATCCGTATAGCTTCCGCTGCCCTCGACAGATCGGTCGACGGTACCGCGCAGGCTCCGAAGCTTTTGCAAATGCGCGAGGAGCTCCCGGCCGATTTTTTCCTGCGCCGCTTCAGGCAGTTCCGCCACTTCGGCTAATGCCTGTCCCAAAACCTTGACCATTTTTTATATCTATCATTTTTTGATCCAGGCCGCAAAGCCCGGTGTGAGTCAGCCCAGGCAGGTTGATCAGAACTCTGGCCCCGCTCGGCTAAGAAATTTGCGTCTCCTCAGCGATGCGCCGTCTTCCCGTCATATAGGCGCGGGCATCATTGATCGCGTCGACGGCGATCAAGCGGCCAGCCCGGCGATATTCCACCGAGAAGCGCGCAACGCCAGGGTCTCCCTTCACCTCCGCCAGGTCATGACCATCCATGACGCCGGCAATCTGAAGCTTGAGATCGTATTGATCGGACCAGAACCAGGGGACCGGGTCGTAGGGCTGTTTGTCGCCCTGGATCGCGGCGGCGGCTGCCTTGGCCTGATCGATGGCGTTCTGCACACATTCAAGCCGCAGCCGTCGGCCATAGCGACGGCTGGGAAAGCGCGCACAGTCTCCGATGGCGTAAACGTTGGCTGCCTGTGTTTGCGCATGCTCGTCGACCAGGATGCCGTCATCGCAGGCAAGTCCGGCCGTTGCCGCAAGCTCATCATTCGCCCGCGCGCCGGTCGCGATCAGAACGAGATCCACCGTGAAGACCTCGGCAGGCTCCATGTGCACGCTCAACCCGGCTGTCGTCGCCTCGATCGCCACAAGCCGTGCCCCAAGCCGCAGATCGACCCCTTTCCGGCAATGAACCTCGGCAAAGAACACAGAGGCGCTTTCGCCCATTACACGTTTCATCAGCCGTGCTTCGGCTTCCATGACCGTCGCCTCGTGCCCTTGCGCGCGCAACCCGGCAGCGACTTCGAGCCCGATGTAACCACCGCCGATGATGGCGACCCGGCGTGCGTGATCGAGCGCCGGGCGCAACTGGCGAACGTCGCCAATGTTTCGCAGCGAGAACACGTTCGGAACTGCGATCCCCGGCAGCTGGAGCGGACGCGCCCGCGCGCCGGTTGCGAATACCAGCACGCCAAAATCAAGCTCGCGTCCGTCCCGCAAGGAGAGCCGACGTTGCCGCAGGTCGACTTGCCTCGCCTCGCTTCCAAGGTAGAGGGCAACGCCCTGATCGTGCCAGAACGCGGGTGGGCGCAGGAACAGCGACCCGGGGGCGCCATTCTCGTTGAGAAATTTCTTCGACAACGGGGGACGTTGATAGGGAGGATACGGCTCGTCCCCGATGATGGTGATGGGTCTGCCGAACCCGGCCTGCCGCAGGCTCACCGCCAGCTGAGCTGCGGCCTGGCCGGCACCGATGACGAGGACGTCCTCCTGTATCACGCCTTGCGCCTCCTTTCAGACGTTGCTGCCCTGCCTGGCTCGCGGTGTGCGCCTCGGTACCATGTCATCACAGATGGGTCCTTGTGGATATTCCGGGAATCAGGGCGAAGCCAGCGACCGCGTCATCAAACCGAAATGAAGGCAGGTTATTGGGGCATGCGTGGGCGCTGAGCCGCCATTTATTCAGCGCCGCAAGCCTGTCGGAGCCTCCTTCGCCGCATACGCCGCTCCTTCAGGATTTTGGCCGGCTGGAAAGCTGGTTGCGTCAGTTGATCCAGCCGGCCACTTTTTCCCTGCCATCGAATGCAGCACCCCCTTGATTCCGTCATCAGGGGGTCATCGAATCATCATAACAAAGATGCCGCCGCGTTACCCACAGCTCACAGGATGAGCAAACGAGCTGCGATGGCTGAGTTCGAGCATACAATCACGGCGTTCGATTCGGACCTGCGAAGCCTGTCGCGCTGGATCGCGGAAATGGGCGGTCTGGTGGAAAGACAGGTCCTGGAAGCGATCGAAGCGCTGAGCAATCGCGATCAAGAACGAGGAAGGCGGGTCGTCTCGGCCGATGCCACCATCGACCACATGCAACGGGAGATCGAGGAGGCTGTGGTCGCGCTGATTGCGCGGCGGCACCCCGTTGCGATCGATCTGCGGCAAGCGGTCGCAATCCTGCGGATCGCCAGCGAGCTTGAGCGGATCGGCGATCTTGCAAAGAACATCGGCAAGCGCATTGGCGCGCTCGAGCGAGCGCATTTGCCGCGGCAGTTCATGGGAGGGGTGGTTCACATCACGACCCTCATCCTGGCGCAGCTTCGGGATGTTCTCGACAGTCTTGCCAATCGCGACGTAGCCAAGGCGATGGAGGTGTGGTCGCGTGATCAGGACGTCGACCGCCTCTATGCATCCTTGTTTCGCGAGCTGCTCAGGCAGATGGTGGAGGATCCCGGGACCGTTACGTTTGCCGTCCATCTGGTCTTTTGCACGAAGAACATCGAACGCATCGGGGATCATGCGACCAACATCGCGGAAGCCGTCTTTTATATGGTTCAGGGATATGCTCTCTGGGGAGAGCGGCCGAAGGCGGACGACACTCCGATGGTTCCCAACGGCGTACCGGAGTCATCGCTGGGCCGAGAGGCGCGAGGCGATCTGATCAGGGCAGACGCATAAGCGGTTCACCGACACGGATCGTCGCGCCTTCGCGCACATTCGCGGCGAGTGAGAAACTGCCGGGAGCAAATACGAGCATGGTGGAGCCATGCTGGAACCAGCCCAGCTCCTCGCCTTTGCCGAAAGCTGCGTCGCAGGCAATCACCTTCGGCCCGGAATATCTGAGGTGGAGCAGAACATCCACAAAATGCAACCGGATGCTGGCAACCAGCACCGCGGCAACCGGCACCAGCGTCACCGGGTGCCCGGTTCCCGCGAGCCTAGCGCGCAAAACAGCGCGCTCGTTCTTGCAAAACAGATGTTGCACCCGCCGCAACGCAATCGGGTTGACGTTCCAGGTGTCCCCGGAGATGTAGGTTACCTGATTGATCCGGCAGTCATGCGGCGCGTGGAAGCGATGGTACATGCTTGAGCTCAGGCGCAGGGTCACATAACGGCCATCGCGGTGCACATCGATCAATTCGCGATCGCAGAGCAGGTCCTCCAGGGTGTAGGAAGAGCCCTTGATCTGATAGAGGCGCGTGCCGGCGATCGCTCCGCATGCACCGATGATCGCATCGCAGGGGCTGACGAGAATTCCGGCGTCATCGTCGATCGGGCGTGCCCCGTCCTTCAGCTCTCGGATAAAGCAGTCGTGCAGGCTGCGGAATTCCGACTTCTTCGCCTCCCGCAGATCGAGACCCGAAACCAACCGCCACACGGCAATGGAGATGTCCCTGACCAGCGGCTGTTCGATCTGGCTGAACCAGCCCATGAACAGCGTGAGCCAACGGCGGGGGATTCGATTGGTGAGCAGGAAATTCAGGTCTTCCTGCTCGATCACGCGATCAAACCAGGCGCGGAGCGTCATGCTGCCGTAAAGTCCGGCTGATACAAGGTGATTCGATGGACTGGGGCAGCACGACTTATGGATTCTATGGGGTCAGCGCAGCCGCGCTGGCAACCTCGCTGGCGGGCCTGCGCCGCCATCTGCAGCTCTCGAAAGCGAAGCACGCCTCCCTGACCGGCCATGCGCGGATAGCGCGCGGGCTGGCACGGCTGGTGCCGCTCTACGAATACGACGAAAGGCGCTTCTTCTGCTCCGATGACGCGCCGCAGGACGTTGCTGCCCTGCGCCGGGCGGGGTTCATGCGACTGTCGGCGCTCTATCGAGCGCGCTTTGCGCAAACGGCGCAGCGCACGGCCGAAGTGGCCGACAGCATCTCGGACCTTCAATTCACCAACGCCTACCGTGTCCCCTTCCAGTACAGCCGCTTCGTCCGCGAGCACCTGAACGCCGGCATCTTCGTGCAGTCCTCCGAGGGCGTGACGGTCACCGACCTCGACGGCAATCAATTCTATGATCTTACCGGCTCGTACGGGGTCAATGTCTTTGGCTACGACGTGTACAAAGGGATGATCGAGCGGGGCTTGCGCCGGGTACAGGCGCTGGGCCCGGTTCTCGGCCGTTATCATCCGATCGTCGCTGAAAACGTGCAGCGCCTGAAGCAGATCTCGGGGCTTGACGAAGTGTCGTTCCACATGTCGGGCACTGAGGCGGTCATGCAGGCGGTGCGGCTTGCACGCTACCATACCCGCCGATCGCACCTTGTGCGCTTTTGTGGCGCCTACCACGGCTGGTGGGGGGATGTGCAACCCGGCGTCGGGAATCCGGTGCCAGCGCACGAGACTTACACGCTCAGGGACATGAGCGAGGATACGCTGCGAGTGCTGGAGACGCGGCGCAACATCGCCTGCGTGCTGGTCAACCCGCTGCAGGGATTGCATCCCAACGCGAACGCGCCCGCCGATTCCTCCCTCATCGACAGCGCCCGCAAGGCGCATTTCGACAAGAACGCCTACACCGAGTGGCTCCGCCGGTTGCGCACGGTCTGCACCCGGCAGAACATCGTCTTGATCTTCGATGAGGTGTTCGTCGGGTTTCGCCTTGGAGTCGGCGGAGCGCAGGAGTATTTCGGCGTGCAGGCCGATCTCGTCACCTACGGCAAGACGCTGGGCGGCGGGCTTCCTATCGGGGTCGTCTGCGGACGCAAGGACTTGATGAAACGTTTCCGCGAGGATCGTCCGACGGACGTATGCTTCGCCCGAGGAACCTTCAACTCCCATCCCTACGTGATGGGCGCCATGTACGAGCTCCTGCTGCATCTCGATATGCCCCAGACGCGGGAGCTTTACCGCGACCTCGATCGGATCTGGGACGAGAGGACACAACAGCTCAACGAGCGACTGCGGCGCGAAGACCTGCCGGTGCAGGTAGCAAACATGTCCTCGATTTGGACGGTCTGCTACACCCAGCCGTCGCGCTACAACTGGATGCTGCAATATTATCTTCATGCGCAAGGGTTGGCGCTGAGCTGGATCGGAACCGGGCGGCTGATCTTCAGCCTGAACTATACGCAGGAGGACTGGAACGAGGTTGCGCGGCGCTTTGTGACAGCTGCGCGGGCCATGGCTGAGGATGGCTGGTGGTGGCGAAGCCCGGGGGTGAGCAACAAATCGATCAAACGCCGCATCCTGAAGGAAATGATCGCGCATGGATTTTCCCCCATGCGCGACCGTCCCATGCGTTGATCGGGCTCACCTCTGCTCAGCTGAGACGTGGAATCTCTTCGACATCCTCGTCGCTCCAATCGGCGTGAATGCCGGGATCTATCAGCTGTCCCCGCAGCAGGTAGAACGGCGCCTTGTGGTAAAGTTTGATGTCATGGAACGGGTCGGTCAGGATCTTTGTGACCCATACCAGCCCGGTCTGGACGTCCTTGACGTAGAATAGTTGCACCATCCGGAACAACAGTCCGCCGACTCCGATTACGAGCCATACGAGTGCGACATGGCGCACGAATTCCGCCGGATTGGCGTGCGGAGTGAAAATACCGAAAAGGGTCGGATCGAAGTACAGCGGGAGCGGAGACAATGCCCAGATCGCCATGAGAACGACCTTGCGCTGCAGATTGTAACCGACTTTTATCTCCTCCTTGTACTCGTGGCTGGCGTCGTTCACCACGTCGTAGTCACGAGGCTCGAAGAAGAAATGCCCGATCTGGCGGCTGGTCATCGCCGCGAGCCAGCCGACCAAGGCGGCGATGGCGGGATCCTTGAACACCATGAGGTACGCAAACAGAAAACTCATCGCGCTCACCAGATGGAGCGATTGGTTGATTCGGCTGTGATGATAATAGCGATGGTCGTCCCAACGCTGCACTCTCAGAGCCTCAAGAAAATGGTCCATTGTGCCTCCCCGTGCTAGAGACGTTTGGTTGCGGTATGGCGATTTGATGAATCTCATGTGACCTGCGGCCTCGCTGTCAAAGAAAAATGGGGATCAAGCCGCAGCGCGTTTGCCAGCGTGCTCGTGATCCACCGTTGCCGCTCGCGCATTCTTGGCGAAACGGATGAGCGAGAAATGCCCGAATGGAGGCATGCTGCGGCGCTCGACCAGCTCCATCCCGGGAGTTCGCTCGGCCCAGCGCGCATAGCGTTCCCAGGAGAACTCCGTGCGCCAGCCGAGCTTGCGTGCTGCGGGCGCAAACCAGCGCTCCAACGCCCGCCGTAATCCAGCCTCTGCGCCCACGCGGCTCACCAGCACGATCTCGCCGCCCGGCTTCAAGATTCGGGCGAACTCGTCGAGCGTCGCCTCGGGGTCCGGTACCGTCGTAATCACATACTGGGCGACGACCACGTCGAACGACGCATCCGGAAAGGACAGATGCTCTGCATCCATCACCCATAGACCTTCGACATTGGTAAGTCCGAGCTCGGCCACGCGTTCCTGCGCCTTGCGCAGCATCGGCTCGGAGATATCCACACCGCATAGACGGTTGCGCGGAGCGTAGTCCGGCAACGATATGCCGGTTCCGACGCCCACTTCGAGGATGCGTCCGCCGATCCGTTCGGCGGCGGCGATTGCCGCCTGCCGGCCGCGCTCGAACACGGCACCAAACACCAGGTCATAGACCGGCGCCCATCGCGCATACGCCTTTGCTATCGTCTCCTTGTCGAGCTCCTTGTACGACAGGTCGGTCATGATTTTGCCTCCTCCTCCGCTGTTACGCCGCAATGCTCAAAGGCGTCGCAGGCTGCCCTCAGCTCTGTGCGGCTGCTATGACCGCCGTCGCTGCGTTTGATGTGAGGTTGCCGGGAGCGATGACTTTGCGAACGTGCGCGATGAATTGACGGGCGCTGTTCTCCCAGGAGAATTTCAGCGCGAACGCGCGACAGGCCTGACGTGGAATCCTGAGAGCTTCCAGACAAGCAGTGCGCAGGTTCTCGTTCAGCACCCCGATAGGGTTGCCGCCCACCACATCCTTCGGACCGGTCACCGGGAAGGCAGCAATCGGAACCCCGCTCGCCAGCGCTTCGAGTTGCACCACGCCGAACGTGTCCGTCAGGCTCGGGAAAACAAAGACGTCAGCCGCGGCCACGTGCGCAGCCAAGTCGCCATTTTCGAGCAACCCGAGGAACTTCGCCTGCGGAAAACGGCGTCTCAGCATGGGTTCTTCAGGCCCAGAGCCGATAACGACCTTTGTGCCGGGGAGATCCAATGAAAGAAACGCTTCCAGGTTCTTTTCGACGGCGACTCGCCCCACGGTGACGAAGATCGGTCGCTCGAACGGGAGCTCGATGGCGCGATCAGGCCTGAACAGGTCGGTATCGACGCCGCGGGTCCACATCGCAAGATTGGAGAAGCCCCGCTGGTGCAGCTCCGCCATCAGCGAGGGGGTCGCCACCATTGTTACCGCCGCAGCGGAATGGAACCGGCGCAGAGCCGCGTAGACCCAGCTTTCGGGGATGGGCACGCGCGCGGATAAATATTCCGGGAAGCGCGTCGTATAGCTGGTTGTGAACGGGCGGCGCCCCCTCAGACAATACGCACGCGCCATATGGCCGAGAGGACCTTCGGTCGCGATATGGACGGCATCGGGCTCGGCTTGCTCGAAGCGTCGAGCTATCTGACGCCGGCTCGGCAAGGCTACCCGCAATCCTGGATAAGTCGGTACCGGGAAGGTAGGAAAACCATCGGGTGTCAGGAACTCAATTCGCACACCCAGGCACGCCGCGCTGCGTGCGAGCGAAGTCAAGGTGCGAACCACGCCATTGACCTGCGGGTGCCAGGCATCCGTCGCGACCAAAACCCGCATCAACGAGCCCTTGGCGCAAACGGCTCAGCCATGTCGTTGGCGAATCGCATTCTGCGACATTGCGACTTTCATATCTCAGTTGTGTGACAAAGCGCATCGGATCAGCGTATCCGCACATATGATTTGTGGAACTATGAGCGCATGCAGAGGGTAGCTGTTGCTGATTTTCGCGGGATTGTAACAATGGCGTCACAGAGAGATGGGAGTTTGGCTGCGCGATTCGCCTCCCGCATCGGACGCTTGTCGCCGAGAGTTCATGCGCAACGTGACGAGCGTCGTCAGCCGGGCGATAAGAGAGCGGGTGCGCTGGAACGTCATCGGCGTGGCGATCAGCGTGCTCATCGTCGCGCTCGCCGTTGCCGTACTGCTCAAGTTACTGCACGGCATCGAGCTCGCGAAGGTCATCGCTGCGCTGAAGGCAAAGCCGCTCCAAGATATTTTGATCGCCGCGGGCTTCGTGGTGCTTGGGTATCTGACGCTGACTTTTTATGATTTCTTCGCCCTGCGCACCATCGGCCACGCTGCTGTGCCCTATCGGGTAGCGGCGTTTACCAGTTTTACCAGCTACACCATCGGTCACAATCTCGGAGCCACCGTCTTTACCGCCGGAGCCATCCGGCTTCGAGTCTATTCCGCCTGGGGGCTGGGCCTCATGGATATTGCCCGGATGGCGTTCGTCACCGGGCTGACCTTCTGGTTGGGCAACGCATTCGTGCTGGGGTGCGTCCTGTCATACGCCCCCGAGGTGGCAACCGCGGTCGATCGATTGCCGCCATGGGCCAACCGGCTGATCGGCATCGCTGGCCTGCTGATCATCTTGGGCTATGTGCTCTGGCTGGTGCCGCGCCCTCGCGTCATCGGTCGCGCGGATTGGCGCATAAACCTGCCGAATTGGCGCTTGACTCTTGTTCAAATTGGAATCGGCACGCTGGATCTAAGCGCCGGGACTGCCGCGATGTACAGCTTGCTGCCTGCGCAGCCGGTTGTAGACCCGAAAATCGTGCTGGTGACCTTCGTCACGGCGATATTGCTCGGATTTCTCAGTCATGCCCCCGGAAGCCTTGGCGTGCTTGAAGCGACCATGCTCCTGGGTCTTTCGCAATTCGTCAGGGAAGAGTTGCTGGCCTCGCTGCTGATGTTCCGTTTCCTTTACTTCATGCTTCCGCTTTCAGTGGCCGCATTGTTGCTTGGGGGGCGCGAGCTGTCGCTGCTCGCCAAATCCGCGATCACCATCCGCAACGGCAGAAAGCGGCCGATTTGTTGCAGGAGCCTGGCAATTAAACCCGTTACCCCGAATCAACACGAACCGAGATTGGCTGATAGGCGCGTAATCTCGGAGTGAGCCGTACGGTCGGCTTGCGGTAGCGGTGCAGCACGTTTTTTACCAGAGTGAACCCACAAAGCCCCAGGCTCGCCCATACCGCCAAGCTGAAATAGAGCGTCATCCAGGTAATTTCGCCGTCCCAGCGCGCAAGGTTGTGAGCGACAACCCACCGCGCGCCCGCGTCCTGCAATCCGGCGATCAATCCGAGCAGTTCCTTTCCGCTCGCCGCGTCCGCGCGCCAACGCTCGAAATACATCGGCACATCGACCATGACCATAAAGGCTACGTAGCTCACCATGCCCAGAAGGGCGGAGCGGATCGCAAACTGTACGATGCCCTCAAACTTGTCGAGCAGGATCACGAGCCCGGCGCCAATCAGCAGGAAGGTCGCGGTCCAAAGCGAATTCTCCAGGACGTTGCCGAGATAATTCGTCGTGATCACGGCGTACCAGGAGCAGCACTCGGCGAGGATGATGAGCGGCACGATGCCTTTTGCGACCTTGCGAACGCTGCCTGATTGCGTCGAGTCCGCGAGAGAATAGAGCACGACTGCCCACTGCGCAGCAAAGCAGACCTCAGCCAGGGTTGCGATCGAACGTCCGACGAGCACACTGGAGAGCCAGGTATCGAAAAGGCAGATTCTCTGGACATCGGCGCGGGGTAGGACGGCGCGAAAGGCACAGCCGAAGACGTAGACGGCAGACAGGCAGGCCAGGAGCTCCAGGCGCAGATTTTTCCTCAGCAGATGACGGGCGACTGCAAACCAGAGGATCACGTTGATGCTGCTCACCAGCAGCAAGCACCACCACCAGATCGAAAGGGGGTTTGACCAGCTCAGCCAATCGACGTTCATTCGTCTATCCTGGACCTCGGCCAAAACCCGAAACTGCAGCCAAGAACGAAGGGGGTAAACGCCCAAGCGACGCACGCGTTCCGGCGCAATCTACAGGAGGGGGCGGGCTTTGCTGCCCGCGGGATGGCCTCAGGAGGCGAGCTTCAGCCCGATCATGCCTCCGATGATGAGGGTGAGGCAGGTAATGCGGAATGCATCGGCGGATTCGCCGAACATCACCATACCTGCGATCATGCTTCCTGCGGCCCCAATGCCGGCCCATACCGCATAGGCAGTCCCGAAGGGGACGGACTTGAGCGAGAAGGTAAACAGGCCAAAGCTCAAGATAATGGCGGAAAGCATCATCATCAGGGGCCAAAAGCGGGTGAGCCCGTCCGTTGCTTTCAAGCTCAAGGCCCAGACGACCTCAAGCACTCCGGCGAGCAGGAGCGCGATCCAAGCAGTCACTTGGGTGGTCTCGCTGGGCGCCAAGACGGCTGCGCGTGGGGGATGAGGAGAGGCAAGAAACGGACTCCTGGAATGCTGCGTTGATTCGAATCAGTGCAAAGCTAAGAAACAAAGACGTAAACGGGATGACGGTTACGTCCACAGGCGATCTTGAACTGTTTTGTTGAAATTCGTCGACGCTTAGGCTCCGGCAGGATTGGGTGCTTCTCATTGTCATTCAGTCGTCATCCGATCGGCGTAATCGCAGATTCGATGACAATGCCGACCATATTGGCGGGCGGTTTCTGCGCAGTCGCCACGCTCCTGCATTTCGCCAGCATCGGCGTCGTCATCGCGAGGCATCGCAAACTTGAGCGCGCGCCCGGCGCGGGCCAGGGCGCGGAGGGCGTGAGCATCGTGCGGCCGCTGTGCGGGATCGAAAACTTCTCGCAGGCGACGCTTACATCCGCGTTCGATCTGGACCACCCGAGCTACGAGATTTTGTTTTGCGCAGCGCATGGCGCCGACCCGGTGCTTCCGCTCGTACGCCGCCTCATGACGGATCATCCGGATGTGCCCGCGCGCCTCCTGCTCGGGAACGACGCGATCAGCACCAATCCCAAGCTGAACAACGTCGTGAAAGGTTGGGAGGCCGCGCGCCACGCCCACATTATCATGGCCGACAGCAATGTTTTGATGCCGCCCGATTATGTCCGTCGCCTGCTTGCGGCCTGGGATTCCAGCACCGGTCTGGTGTGCTCCCCTCCGGTCGGATGCGCGCCCGCCGGCGTTTGGGCAGAGCTCGAATGCGCCTTTCTTAATACCTATCAAGCGCGGTGGCAGTGCTTCGCAGATAGCCTTGGCTTAGGCTTTGCGCAGGGCAAGACCATGCTCTGGCGCCGAGACATACTGGAACGTGGAGGCGGCATCCGCGCGCTTGCGCGCGAGCTTGCAGAAGACGCAGCCGCGACCAAGCTCGTGTACCGGCAAGGTCTGCGGGTCCGACTGGTAGCTCGTCCCTTCAGTCAGCCTCTCGGCCGGCGCACCCTGGCGGAAGTATGGCAGCGCCAAGTCCGCTGGGCTCGCTTGCGGCGCGATACCTTCAAGCTCTTTTTTGCGGTCGAGATCTGTGCGGGTGTTATCCCACCCCTCCTGGCAGCCATGCTCGTTGCCGCCGCGATGGACTGGCCCCTCATCGGCGTACCCGCCGTCCTGGCATGCCTCTGGTATCTCCTTGAGGTGGCTTTGGCTTATGCCGCCGGGTGGCATCTCTCATGGCGCGCCGTTCCCTTGTGGGTGCTGCGCGACCTGCTGCTGCCTGTGCTTTGGGTCGCGGCCTGGCTCGGCAACGAGTTCGAATGGCGCGGCAATGCCATGCGGGTCGCCCAGCGGGGGTCCACCGCATAGGCTTTCATCGAACCGCAATACAAATCAGCGACACATCAGCTTATGAGCGCGGATAACATTGCTTATGCTTGATCGGCCCGATCCAACCCATCGGGTTCGGACGCTGTTCCTGTCCGATATTCATCTTGGCTCGAAAGGCTGCCAGGCGGATCAGCTCCTTGACTTTCTTCGTTATTACGATGCGGACATCATTTATCTCGTCGGCGACATCGTTGATGGCTGGCAGCTGAAATCGGGTTGGTATTGGCCGCAGTCTCATAATGACGTCGTGCAGAAGCTCTTGCGCAAGGCACGCAAGGGCGCGCGCATGATCTATATTCCGGGCAACCACGACGAGTTCCTGCGCGACTATTACGGCACCCATCTCGGCGGGATCGAAGTCGTCGAGGATGCCGTTCATGTCGCCGCGGACGGCACGCCCTATCTCGTCATCCATGGCGATATCTTCGATATCGTCATTCGTCATGCCCGCTGGCTCGCGCTGATGGGCGATAAGGCCTACGACTTTGCCATCTGGATCAACACCTATTTCAATGCGATACGACGGGCGCTCGGGCTGACCTACTGGTCGCTTTCCCAGTGGGCAAAGCTGAAGGTCAAGAACGCTGTCAACTTCATCGGCGCGTTCGAGACCGCGCTTGCCGGCGAGGCTCGTCGCCGCGGCGTAAACGGCGTGATCTGCGGCCACATTCACCACGCTGTCGTCCGCAGGCAGGACGGCTTCTGCTACATCAACTGCGGCGATTGGATCGAGAGCTGCACCGCCGTGCTCGAGCATTTCGACGGCAGCTTCGAGCTTATCAAATGGGTTGCGCCGGGACAGAGCCTCGAAGTGCCCGATCTCTCCGGCATGCGCGCCCGAGTGCCGGCGGCGCCCGAGCGCGCAGTAGGCTGAGCTATCGCGCTCGCGGGAATCGGCTTTTCTGTGACGGCCATCACGCCGCCGCAGGTGCTGATGCGCTACTCCTGAAGCTCGTCGGACGCGCGTTCGCGCGTCCGGACCACAGCAAGGAGAAAACCATGCGCACTGTTTCGCTCATCTCTTTAATACTCGCCGCTCTCTCATTCTCCAGCATCGCAGCCCATGCCGGCTCCTGGTGCGCGCACTATCGCAACGGAGGGAACAACTGCGGCTTCCACTCCTTTGCGCAATGCCAGGCCGCGGTGTCAGGAGTTGGTGGATTCTGCACCCAGGGCTAGCTCCATCTGGCGACAGACTATGCAGCGGTCGCCGGCATGCAGGGGCGGGCTTAAGCCCGCCCCTGCGACTCAGGCAGGCTTGTACGATCCCGGCTCCACAGCGCATCATGGCCGCGCACTCGACGGCCTCCGATGGAGCGGCACATGCGCTGTTCATTCTGCACCGCGCCCGCGGCAAGTCACATTGATGCGGCGCGTGATCCGCAATCCACCCCAAGGGCGAGGCTGCCGCGCCGCGTGCGCACAGGGGTGCTCGCGGCTGCCATGGCCGTTGTGGCCGGCACCGTGATGGCGCAAGCGCCTGGCGATTTTTTCAAGGATAAGAGCCTCAACCTTTACATCGGTTACAGCGTCGGCGGCGCTTACGACCTCTATGCGAGACTGCTTGCGCGCCATCTCGGCAAGCACCTGCCGCACAGCCCGGCGATCGTGCCGCGCAACATGGAAGGCGCCGGGAGCCTGCGCCTTGCGAACTGGCTCTACGGCGCCGCACCGAGGGACGGAACAGCGATGGCCACTATCGGCCGGGGCGCTCCTTTCGACAAATTGCTGGCCCGCCCTGGGATTGAGTTCGAGGCGACGCAGTTCTCCTGGATTGGAAGCGCGAACGACGAGGTGAGTATCTGCGTCGCTTGGCACACCAGCGGCGTGTCGACGTTCATGGATTTGATGCAGAAGGAGCTGATCGTAGGCGCCGCCGGGTCGGGCTCGGACGACGATCAATTTCCGCGCGTGATCAACGGTGTTCTGGGCACGAAAATGCGCGTGGTCAGCGGTTATCCCGGCGGCAACGATGTGGTGCTTGCGATGGAGCGCGGAGAAGTGAACGGTCGGTGCGGCTGGTCGTGGTCGAGCGTCAAGTCCACGCATCCCACTTGGCTCGCGGCGGGGAAGATCAATATCCTTGCCCAGCTCGGATTGTCGCGGCACCCCGACCTTCCCGATATTCCCTTGGTGCAGGATTTTGCCAAGACCGACGAGCACCGCCGCATACTGAAGTTGATTTTCGTGCGCCAGGCGCTCGGACGGCCATTCCTGGGGCCGCCCGGCGTTCCGCCGGAGAGGCTCGCTGTCCTGCGCCAAGGCTTCAACGAGACGATGAAGGATCCGGAATTCCTGGCAGATGCAGAGAAGATGAAGCTCGAAGTCAGGCCCCTCTCGGGCGAGCAGGCCGAGATCGTGGTGCGGCAAATCTACGAGGAGACCTCCCCCGCCATCGCACAGCACGCCGCCGCCCTGCTGCCGTGACAAATCTTTCTTACAAGTCTTCTTACAAGGGCGTTTCGATGAACTTGATGCACAGGCCGTGCAGCATGCCCGGTGCCGTTTGCACGATTGTTTGCCAAAGGCCCAGCCGTCAGCCGTCTGACCGCTCGTCGGTGAGGCAGCAGAGCTAATCGCCTGCCAGCTCCCGTCGCCTGCGCTCGAGCTCTTCCGAGTAACGGCGCAACGCATAGGCTTCGGTCAGCAAGCCGACCACGCCGCGGTTTTCAGGCCCCTGAATAACGGCGAGCGCTTCCGCTTCCGAGCTCTCGAAAACCGCAACCGCCTCCTTCACGCTCATGGTCGGCAGCAGGGCGGAGTTGGCATGGTGCAAAATCTCGCGTATCGGAATCGTTTCATCGAGCTCGACGGCATGCGCCTCGACCACGTTCACGATCCCGGCGTAATCCTTCTGCTCGTTCACGGCAACGACGTGGCTCGTGGATCCCAGCGGAAACACCATGCGAAACCGCGATACCGTCGTGTGCGCGGGAACCGTGCGTATGTCGGTGCGCATCATGCGCCGCACCGTAAGCTCGCGTATCCAACCGACATCGGCGGCGCTGCGGATGGTCTCGCCGCGCAAATGAAAGCGCCACGTCGCGAACGAATAGCCAAAAGCTTCACGGGTGACTTGCGCCGAGACGATCACCGCGATCAGCACGGCGGCAGTCAGCCAGAAATCGCCGGTCGTCTCCAGCGCGATGAACGTCATGGTGAGAGGGCCGCCGATGACCGAGACCGACAGCGCCCCCATGCCGACGATGGTATAGACACGCGGATCCAGCGTGACACCCGACAGTGCCGTTAGAGCGCCGGCAAACAGGTGCCCGCCCACCGCACCGAGCAGGAGAGAAGCGAAGAACAGTCCGCCGCGAAACCCGACGCCGAGCGATATCACCGACGCCAAGGCCTTGAGCAAGAACAGCAGCGCAACATCCGCAAGCGGCCGCTCGATCACGTCCGTCAGCCCTATCGCGCCATGGCCGGAGGCGAGGACCTGCGGGCTGATGCAGGCAAGGAGACCGACGATCAGGCCGCCCAGAGCTGGCCGCGAAATCGGCGGCAGCCATGGACGATTGAGCAAAGCTTCGCACAGCGCGACCCCGCGCATGATGGCAATGCCCGCAACCGCCCCGGCGAGCCCGACCGCGCCTGCAACCACGAGGTCCTGACCGCTCACGTGAGACACGTACAAGGTCCCGATGCCAAGCGCACTGGGCTCGAAGAAATTGGCTACGAGGTAACCGACGAGCGCAGCTGATCCGACCGGAGCAAGGCTGGCGACAGAATAGCTTCCGATGATGAGCTCGAAGGCATAGAACGCTCCGGCAATGGGTGCCCCGAATGCGCCGGCAATGGCCCCGGCCGATCCGCACCCCACCAACGTGCGCAGATCGCGCCGTCGCAGGTGGAACGCCTGGCCGATCCAGGACGCTATGCCGCTGGCGAGCTGGGTATAGCCCGCCTCCAAGCCGACCGACGCGCCCACCCCGCTCGACCAGACTGTCTGCAGGGCGACGCTGACGCTGCCGAGGAGCGACATGCGTCCCCCATGCAACGCATTCGCTTCGATGGCATCAACCTCCCGCGCCGGGCGCCATCGCCTTGCCACCAGCAGACCGAGGCCGAAGAGAAAGCCACCGATCACGGGTACGAGGATGGCCTTGAACGGGTCCAGCGCTTCCAGCGCAGAGAGCCTCTGCCCGCTTTCCAGTCCGAAAAAGACCGCATGCAGTTCGCTCACGGCGAAGCTCATGGCAGCGACCACCAGGCCAGCAAATGCCCCGATGCCTGCGCCGAGAAAGACAAGGCTCGACTCCCAGGCTCGCACATAGGCGCGCAGCGGGCGCGGCACCTCCAAGGCTTTCCTGAGCAGGCGCGCGTTCGTCTGAGGGCTCAACATCGACGGTCACCCGGGAGGCTTTGCAGAACGCGCTGCAATAAAGGGGCTAATCCTGGCTGAGGTTCCCCAGGCTTTCAAATGCCCCAAATGGCCTTTTGGTGCCGATGATGTTCTGCGAGCCCGGCATCCGCGCCGCGCGGGAGCCCCAGTAATCGCGTTGCTCGTTTCCGGGCGAGAGCGTCTCGATCCAGGAATTGACGGCGATGTCGAATTCCCACTCCCGCAGCCGATTCCCTACCTGGCCTTCCGCAGCCCCGCGGGAGGCCAGGAAATTGCAGTCTCGGTAATGGCTGAGCTCGACCGGGCGTGCTCGCAATGCTTATCGGCGCGCAGGAACGCGGGCGCGTCGGTACGCTCTTTGTGACTGAATCTCTTCGTGCGCCATATGGCCCAGCATCAAAGCCGGCAGCACGATTGCGATGATCAAAGTGGCCGTAAACATTCCTGCCTCCACCCCCGTCGAGGAATGCAGCCAATCTGGCCACGATCCTTGGCGCATTTTGGGTGAAATTTGTCGTCGCTTTGTTTTGAGGAAGGCTGTTGCGCGCACGCCGCATCATTCCTGCTCGCAAAATCAGGGTTGTCGCTCCGGACGCGCGCCGACGACGCACAAAGCAGGTAGATGTGACATGGGAGGCACACCGATGGCCTCCGGGTTAGACTAACAAATCATTAACCCACGCTGCCGCGCAGCGGAGCAACGATCGGTGAGGTGCCGCTTTGAAGTCGCAGCCGCCCCTAGCGCAGGCGCCCCTGAACTTCGCGTCGCGCTACGCGGCCTTGCGCTTGGCCTCGATGAGGTTGCGGTTGAGCAGGCATTCCGCGATCTGGATGGCGTTGAGCGCAGCACCCTTGCGCAGGTTGTCGGCCACGCACCACAGCACCAGCCCGTTGTCGACCGTGGGATCTTCGCGAATGCGGCTGATGTAGGTCGCATCCTCCCCCGCGGCCTCGTAGGGCGTCGCGTAGCCGCCGGGCTCGCGTTTGTCGATGACCAGGCAACCCGGCGCATTGCGCAGGATCTCGCGCGCCTCCTCGGCGCTGATCGGGTTCTCGAACTCGATATTGACCGCCTCGGAATGGCCGACGAACACCGGCACGCGCACGCAGGTCGCGACCACCTTGATCTTGGGGTCGAGGATCTTCTTGGTCTCCGCCACCATCTTCCACTCTTCCTTGGTGAAGCCGTCTTCCATGAAGACGTCGATGTGGGGAATGATATTGAACGCGATGCGCTTGGGAAATTTCTTTGTCGTGACTTCCTCGAGCGTGTAGACGGACTTGGTCTGCGCAAACAGCTCGTCCATGGCCTCCTTGCCCGCACCCGAAACCGACTGGTAGGTGGCGACGACCACGCGCGTGATCCTCGCCTTGTCGTGCAGGGGCTTGAGCGCGACGACGAGCTGTGCGGTCGAGCAGTTGGGGTTGGCGATGATGCCCCTGCGGCGAAAGCCGGCGATCGCCGCGGCGTTGACCTCGGGCACGATCAGGGGAACGTCCGCGTCATAGCGCCAGCAGGACGAGTTATCGATCACCACCGCACCGGCTGCGGCGATCTTCGGCGACCACTCCTTCGACACGGCGGAGCCGGCCGACATCAGGCAAATGTCGACGTCGGAGAAATCGTAGTGCTCGAGTGCCTTGACCTTGAGCGTGCGGTCGCCGAACGAGACTTCCACCCCCTGGCTGCGGCGCGATGCAAGCGCCACCACCTCATCGGCAGGAAACGCGCGCTCGTCCAGGATGGTGAGCATTTCGCGGCCCACATTGCCGGTGGCACCCACCACCGCGACCTTGTAGCCCATGATCTGGTCTCCCAACGATCTCTGCCGGAGTTGTGAACTGGCGCGGCCGTGCTCGTACGCCGCATTTAGGTGAGAAATGCGGCTAGTCAATAACTGTGCTGATATTACGCCATTTTTTCAAAGTGGGACACAAAGTGAAATGCGGCAGTGGGACACTTTGTTCCCCGTTTGAACAGGGTCATTGGTTCACCGCTTGAACTTGGCCATTGCCGAGTCCGCAAGCACGGAACGCCGTGCCTTCCGGGTGTAACGTTGCACTTCACTGAGCGACCTGTGACCGGTGATCGCCATTATCTCGTGATCGGTGCATCCCTTTTCAGCGAGTAGGCAGCGGTCGCCTTGCGCACACTGTGCGGTGTGCAATGTGGCGGCAGACCGGCCTTGTCGCACTATAGTCACCATGTCATCGTCCTGCCAGTGAGGAGGGCAAGACCTCGGGAACGCAGGAAGGCCGAACAAAACCATGATGCTGACGGATTGCTGCAAAGCACACTTGTTTTATTTGATGAACTGCGCAGAGGTCTGCTTGCCGCCATGAGCTTGAGAGAATGGGCGCGATCCATCAAACGGGAAATTCACACCGTTTACTTAGCTACTCGCGACCCGCGCGTTCCATGGTATGCCAAGGCGCTAGGAATTTGCGTAACTGCTTACGCCCTCTCTCCCATTGATCTCATTCCGGACTTCGTCCCGATCTTGGGCTATTTGGATGATCTGATAATCGTACCATTGGGCGTGTGGCTTGTGGTCATGATGATCCCAGCAAATGTCATGACTGAATACCGCGTCATCGCTGCGACGGCTGCGGAGCGACCCGTTAGTAAGGTCGGTGCAGTTGCTATTGTTACCTCGTGGCTTATTCTAGCGGCGGCGATTGCGTGGCTCGCGCTGGAATATTGGCGTGAGCGCTGAGGCACCATGCAAGGTCCACTACGGCTCATGGGCCATTCCAAAGCTGCGTTCGACGTGGGTCCGTTTCGGGTCAAAAGCACGCATTACCGCGCCGCCGCATTGCTGTCTGCTCCACCTCGGTCAACGGACGTTCGGCCCGTAGGGGTACGTGCTGGACTGGTTGGCTTCAGCCATCTCCTTCCAGGCCGTTCTTTACACTGACGATTTCGCTTGCAAAAATAATCTTTTGGCGGTCTCCTTTGACTATCTTCGTCGAAGTTGCAACATTGCCTCCTGCATCAAGACGAGGACATTCCGTTCCTCACCAACCTGCTCATCCGTGGCAAGGTGGTTCCCTAAACATAGCTCGGCACGTAGGTGCAATTGCCTTGTTCATGGGATAGGATGGGGGACTGGTGACTGTCAGGATTTGAGCACCGAGCACCGCGATGACTGCCTATCTTGTGTCCAGTAACGATAAGCCACGGCCTAGCCGAGCGCGATTTGCGTGGTGGCGTTTTGTTGAGCGCCAGTTGCCAATGCTGGTGATCTACCTGCTGGTGGCAACTCTGATATGTGTCATCCTCGCGCCCTTCTGCCTGGTCACGGTTCCGAGCGGCTACGTCGGGGTACTGTGGAAACGGTTCGGTGGAGGAACCGTGCTCAATCCGAATCTGCTGAAAAACGAAGGGATGCGCATCACTTTGCCGTGGAACCAAGTGTTTTTGTATGATCTGAGACTGCAATCGGATACCGAGACCTACAATGCTATTTCTAGAGACGGGATCAACCTGACTGCATCTATCAATGTTCGCTTTCGGCTCAAGCGCGACGCTGTTCCTCAACTGCACCAATCCATTGGTCCGAATTACGTCCGCGCGTTAATAGCTCCTGAAATCGGCAATCGGACGCGAGAAGTCATGGCGGGGTATGCTGCTGAGGAAATCTATTCGACTAAACGCTCGGAAATTCAAAGCAAAATCCGCGAGCGTGCCGAGGCGATGCTCGGTGAGAAAATGGTGGTGGGTGGCGAGAGCGATCAGGAAGAAGCAAATGCTCCTTATAAAGTCCCACTCTATGCCATGCTCAATCTCATCGACACTCTAATTTTGGGCATTGAATTGCCGGGTGCCGTGGTCACTGCCATCAACCGCAAGATCGAGCAGTATTATATTTCGGAAGAATATAAGTTTCGTGTAGCCCGCGAGATAAGGGAATCCGAGCGCAAGAAGATCGAGGCGGAAGGGATCAGTGAATTCCAGCACATCGTCAGTCAGGGCATTTCCGACTCTTACCTGCGTTGGCGGGGTATCGAGGCAACGCTGCAACTTGCTCAGTCCAATAATTCCAAGATCGTGATCGTCGGCAGCGGCAAGGAGGGCTTGCCGGTCATTCTGGGCACATCGCCGCAACCGGCATCACCGGCTGGGACAACGGCTGCTGAGACCTCGACGACGCCTTTGGAGCAAACGCCAGCTAAGTCGAAACCGTCTGAACGGATATTATCAACCCAGCCGCCTGAAGGAACAGTCCAATAATTGGGCCGAAAAATTAACGCGGCGCATTTTGCCACCTGCGTAGCCGGATTGCTGCGCTTGTTCCGATTCATTGCCCGCTAACGGAGCACGGGTAGGTCAAAGCCCGAGCCGTTGAACGTCATCAGTTGGGGGCTCAGTTCCGAGATGCGGTTGACGAAGCCGGTAATCAGTTCTTTCTCGGTGAAGGCACGTACTAGGATCAGCAAAGCCGGACGTGCCGGTAATGAACCGCCTTGTTTTCAATTTCTCGCCAACATTGGCAGGACGTGATTTTACATTGTGCAAGCTATAATCGCACATGGTGGAACGGTTCGGTGTCCCACTTTCTGCTAAGCCGTTGATTGCGGAATATTTCCTGAGTTAGGTGAGAAATGCGGCGCTGACAACATCGATTCCGTCGCTGTGGCGCTTGACCTCGCGTCCGCCAGGCGCATGCTTGCCGCCTCGCAGCAGCGGCGAGGAAGAGATCCGACGCATGCGCCAGATGACGTTGATCGCCTTTCTGCAGGCCCAGAACTGCAGCAATCTTGTGAGCTCCTGGCGCCATCCCCTCTCCCGCACCGACACGTGGTCCCCTGACTACTACCGCCACATCGGCCGGGTGCTGGAGGCGGGAAAATTTCATATGGGCTTCTTCGACGATCGCCTCTCCATGCCGGACATGTACGGGCGCAACCACGCACATACGGTGCAGCACGGCATTCGTTGCGTGAAGCTCGATGCCGCGACCGTGCTCATGGTTCTGGGCATGGCGACCGAGCGGCTGGGCCTCGGCGTCACCTATTCCACCAGCTATTACGAGCCGTTCCATGTGGCGCGCGTGTTCGCCACTCTCGATCTTATGACCGAGGGCCGCGCGGCCTGGAACGTCGTCACCTCGCTCAATGACGGCGAGGCCCAGAATATGGGCCGCGACGAGGTCATCGCGCACGATATGCGTTACGACCGCGCTGACGAGTTCATGCAGGTCGTGCTCGGTCATTGGGACACCTGGGAGGACGATGCGATCGTTGCCGACAAGGCGACCGGCCTCTTTGCCATCCCGGACAAGGTCCACCGCCTCGATCACCGGGGCCGTTATTTTCGCTCGCGCGGCCCGTTCACGGTGCCGCGCTCCCCCCAGGGCCGCCCCGTCATCATCCAGGCCGGCCAGAGCGGGCGCGGCCGGACGTTCGGAGCGCAATGGGGCGAGGTGATCTTCGTGGTTTATCCGAACATCGAGATCGCCAAGCGCGACTATGCGGAATTCAAAGCGGCGGTGGCGCGCCGCGGCAGAGCGCCCGAGCACGTCAGGATCACGCAGCTGGTCAACACCGTGTCCGCGGCGACCAAGGCCGAGGCCGAGGACAAGTGGGCGGAGATCAGCAAGCTGCCGATCGAGATCGACGCGCTCTCGTTATTATCTGAAGCGCTGAACTTCGATTTTGCCCGCAAGGCAATGGACGAGGCGTTCACCGATGAGGAGATGGCGCAGATCTCGGGGCTCCAGGGGATCCGCGACACCGTCGTGCGAACGAGCGGGAAGAAGAACCCGACGGTACGCGACTTCATTCATTTCAGCGGGCGCGGCCGGGTGCATAACCCGATCGTCGGCGGGCCCAAGGAGGTGGCCGACCGACTCGAGCAATGGTTCATCGAGCAGGGCTGCGACGGTTTTGTCGTCGCTGCCACTCACCTGCCGGGCACCTACGAGGACTTTGCGCGCTTCGTGATCCCCGAGCTGCAGCGTCGCGGCCTCTTTCGCACCGAGTTTGCCGGCAGGACTTTGCGCGAGAATCTCGGGCTACCCATCCCGCAAGTGGGCGCCTGGCGTCGCACGTGCCCTGCGGCGGAATAGCACCCTACGGCTGAGGGCGATTCCTACAGAGCCAAAGCCCCTTTCGTAGGGAGGCGAGGCATCGCCTCGCCCTCTTTCAGCATGCCGCGGCAGATGGCGGGCGACCCAATGGGTCGCCCCTACGGAGCTGTACGGCGCATCACGAGAGATCCATCGCGGAGACCCCGCCGTCCACGAACAGGTTGGCGCCGTAGACGAACGAGGAATCGTCGCTCACCAGAAACAGCACGGCCTTGGCCGCTTCCTTCGGCTCGCCCGGCCGCTTGGCCATGTTCGGCACCGGGCGGGTCGGATCGAGCTCGTCCTTGCCCACCGGCGAACCGATCTTGTTCGGCACGATGGCGTTCACCCGGATCTTGTGCGGCGCCAGCTGCGCCGCCATGGCGCGGGTGAGATTGGCGACGCCGCCCTTTGCAGCGGAATAGGCGATGGCGCGGCTTCTCCCCATGAAGCCCGAGGTCGAGCCGATGTTTACGATCCTCCCGCCCGAGCCCTGCGCCACCATTTGCTGCGCTACGTGCTTGCCCATGAGGAACTGGCTCTTGAGCGTGACCGCCAGCACGCGATCCCATTCCTCCTCGCTGATGTCGAGGATGTGCTTGTTGTCGGAGATGGCGACGTTGTTGACGAGAATGTCGATGCGCCCGAAACGCGCCACCACGGCGCGCACCAGTTCGACGACGTCGCTGCCGCGGGAGACATCGGCGAGGAAAAGCTCGGCATCCCCGCCGGATTGCTTGATCTCGGCGGCAACGCGTCCGCCGCGCCCGGCGTCCATATCGACGACCGCAACCCTGGCGCCTTCCGCCGCGAGCAATTTGGCGATCTCCTCTCCGATGTTGCGCCCCGCACCGGTGACGATCGCGACCTGATTCCTGAGCTTCATCGCACCCGCCCTGTTGCCCGCATGAGCTCTTTGCATAGCAGACAAGAACTGTAGCCCAATTCACGCGACCGTGATGCGGCAGCGCGTTCCGAGCCTATCGATGAGCGCGCGCGTGAGTACAAACGACCGGTCTATGCGATGGTGAAGGAGCTCGCGATGGGAAAGCGCGGAAACGTCGACTACTCTCGCCGTGCGGTGCTCGGCGCAACCGGGGCGGTGGCCCTGGCAATAACCCTGCGGCCACGCGATGCCTTGGCGCAGGCAACCGGCGGCAAGTTGCGTATCGGTGTCATCGGATCGGGCCATATCGGCAGCACGATTGGCGGCTTGTGGGTCAAGGCCGGCCACCCCGTGCTGTTCTCGTCGCGCCATCCCGAGGAGTTGAAGGAGCTCGTTGCGGGGCTCGGTCCGCTCGCCCAGAACGGAACGGTGCAGCAGGCGATTGCATTCGGCGACGCCCTCCTCATCGCCGTACCTTATGGCGCGCTGCCGCAGATCGGACAGGAGTACCGCGATGCGCTCACGGGCAAGATCATGCTCGACGCCTGCAACGCGGTGCCAGCCCGCGACGGCGCCATTGCGGACGAAGCGGAGCGCGATGGTATCGGAGTCACTTCGCAGAAATATCTGGCCGGCACGCGGCTGGTGCGCGCGTTCAACACGATGTCCTATATGATCTTCGCGCGCGAGGCGAACCGTCCTGATCCAAAGCTTGCCATCCCGATTGCGGGAGATGACGGCGAGGCGCTCACCGTTGCTTCAGGGTTGGTGCGCGACGCCGGCTTCGACCCCGTGATCGTGGGCAAGCTTGGCGATGCACGCCGGTTTCAGCGCGGCGCTCCCGGTTACGGTCAGGCGGTGAGCGCGGCCGAGCTCAGGCAAAAATTGTCGTTGACGCAGTGAGCTGGCTCCATCGTTGGCTGCCCAAGGCGCTCCCGGCCACGCCGCAGGAGCGCGCGGCCGCGGTATGGTCTTTCGCCTACTTTTTCATGCTCCTCGCCGGCTATTACGTGCTGCGGCCGCTGCGCGACCAGATGGGCATCGCCGGTGGCGTGAGGGCGCTCCCCTGGATGTTCACGGCGACCTTTCTGACCCTGCTCATTGCGCAGCCGTTCTACGGCGCGCTGGTGTCGAAAGTGCCGCGGGCGCGCTTCATCCCCATTGTCTATCACTTCTTCGTAGTCAATCTGGCGTTGTTTTGGCTGCTGCTGACTGCCGGCATCGCTACCGTGATCGTGGCGCGCGTATTCTTTGTCTGGGTGAGCGTATTCAACCTGTTTGCCGTGGCAGTGTTCTGGTCGTTCATGGCCGATATTTTCACCAGCGAGCAGGGCAAGCGCCTGTTCGGTTTCATCGGCGCCGGGGGCACGGCTGGGGCATTGCTGGGACCGGTGGTCACGATCGCGCTTTCGGTGCCGCTTGGTCCGACCAACCTGCTGATCGCCGCAATCCTGTTTCTCGAATTGGCCGTGTTCTGCATTCACCGGCTTGAGCGCACGGCCGATGCGACGCAGCCTTTGCGGCCCGAGAATGAACGGATCGGCGGCGGCGCTTTCGCGGCGGCATCCGAGCTCGTCCGTTCGCCCTATCTCCTTGGCGTCGCGGCATGGGTCAGCCTGTTGTCGTTTGGCGCGACCATCCTCTATTTCCAGCAGGCCCATATCGTGGCCGCGACGGTGCATGATCCCGGTGCACAGACGCGCATCTTCGCCTCGATCGACCTTGCTGTGGGACTCCTTACTCTGGCGACTCAAGTTTTCGCCACAGGCTGGTTCCTCCAGCGGTTCGGCACCGGAGCGGGGGCGGGCGCTCTGCCGGCGGTCTATGTCGTCGGCTTTGCGGCGCTGACGCTCGTAACCAGCGTCACGGCGGTCGTGACATTTCAGGTGGTGCAGCGCTGGATGAATTTCGCCGTTGCCAACCCGGCGCGCCAGGTATTTTTCACGGTGATTCCGCGCGAGGACAAATACAAGGCCAAGAACCTGATCGATGTGGTGATCTATCGGGGTTCCGATGCCTTATATGGGTGGGTGTTCGATATCCTGCAGGCGGTGGGGCTCAAGCTCGGCGCGGTCGCCCTGGTTTGCCTGCCGGTGGTCGCGGGATGGCTGATCCTCTCCGGCGTGCTGGGGCGCGTTCAGGAACGTCGCGCCGCCATGGAGGCGAAGGGCGGAGGACCGGCATGATGCGCATCACGCGTCGCGAGCTTGCAGCGCTTGGGACTGCCGCTCTGGTGGTGCGCCCCGCTTTCGCGCAGGAGACTGCACCGCCTACCACCCGCGCGATCCCGCGCACGGGAGAGCGCATTCCCGTGGTCGGGCTCGGGACCGCCTATGTGTTCGACCGCGACAGCGAGCAGACCCAAAAAGCCGCGGCGGAAGTGGTGCGGACGCTCATAGGCTCCGGCGGTAGCCTCATCGACACCGCGTCGACCTATGGCGACGCCGAAACCGTGCTGGGAAACGTGATTGCGCAGGAGGGCTTGCGCGATAAGCTCTTTGTCGCCACCAAGCTGGAAGCGCCCGATGCGGCCGAGCTCAAGCGCTCGCTGTCACGCCTCAAGACCGCGAAGCTCGACCTCCTGCAGCTGCATAACGTACGTAATCCGCGGCAGTCGTTGGCGCAGTTCAAGGCATGGAAAGCGCGAGGCACCTGCCGGTACATCGGTGTGACCTCGACCTTTCACGGCGATTTCGCCGCCATGGAATTGGTGATCGCGCGCGAGCAACCGGATTTCGTCCAGATCGATTATTCGCTCGATGACCGGGAAGCGCAGATGCGCATCCTCCCGCTTGCGGCGGAGAACAAGGCGGCGGTGTTGACGGCACAGCCTTTCGGTCGTGGCCGGCTCTTCCGCGCAGTACGCGGCAAGCCGGTTCCTGATTGGGCGCAGGGCTTCGCCGGGAGCTGGGCGCAGTTCTTTCTGAAATATCTGATCGCCGATGAGCGGGTGACAGCGGTTATTCCCGGCACTGCCAACCCCGCGCACATCGCCGACAATCTCGGTGCGATGCGCGGCAACCTGCCGGATGCGGAGCAGCGCAACCGTATGGTCGCCTTCATTGCAAACTTGTAGCCTCTCGGTCGTCATCGTCCGCGCATGCGGACGATCCAGTAATCACCGTAGTCAGATCTGGGACAGTTCTGCTTCAACCCACGAAGTGGGGGTTGATAAGCCCCGATCCCTTCCCAAGGAGGGCATTGCACATGGAATTCACGCTCAGCCCGGCTCAAGCTGCGCTGCAGGCTCGGGCTCGCGAGCTTGCGCGCACGGTGGTGCTGCCGCGCGCCGCCGAGATCGATCGGCAGGAGCAATACCCCTGGGACGTCGTAAAGGCGCTCGCCCAAGCCGGCTTCCTCGGAATGACGATGCCGGCCGCCTACGGCGGGCAGGGACGCTCGTTCCTCGACGCCGTGCTGGTGATCGAGGAGATGGCCAAAGCCTGCACGGTGACGGCGCGGATCGTGGTCGAGACCAACATGGGCGCCATCTCGACCGTGATGCATTACGGCAGCGAGGAGCAACGGCGGCTGGCGGCGGAGCTCGTGCTCGCCGGCGACAAGCCGGCGATCTGCATCACCGAGCCCGAAGCCGGCAGCGACACCACCGCCATCTCCACCCGCGCCGACAAGCGCGGCGACGTTTACGTCATCAACGGCCGCAAGCACTGGATCACCGGCGCGGGCGTCTCGCGCCTGCACCTGATCTTCGCGCGCGTTTTCGACGAGCGCGGGGACGAGCTCGGCATCGGCGGCTTTCTCGCCGTCGCCGATCAGGCAAAAGGATTGCGCGTGGCGCGACGCGAGGCGACCATGGGGCTGCGCGGCATGCCCGAGGGCGAGATCGTGCTCGAGGATCTCGCAGTGCCCGCCGCCATGGTTGTCGCACCGCCGTCGGGGTTCAAACGCGGCTTCGCCGATCTGATGAACGCCTATAACAGCCAGCGCGTCGGCGCCGGCACCGTGGCCATGGGGATTGCAGCGGGAGCGCTCGAGCTTGCCGTGCAATGGTCGAAATCGCGCGAGCAGTTCGGCCGTCCCATCGCGGAATTCCAGGGCCTGCAATGGCTGCTCGCCGACATGCAGACCCAGCTCACGGCCTCGCGGCTGATGCTCCATGCCGCCGCATGCTCGCGCGGCCCGGGGGATAGCCCGTTCCCCGATCCCATGCTTGCCGCGCAAGCCAAGATCTTCGCTTCCGAGGCGGCCATTCGCATCGTCAACGAGGCGCTGCAAATGTTTGGTGCGCGCGGTTATTCCCGCGACCTGCCGCTCGAGCGCATGGCGCGCGACGTGCGCATGTTCACCATCGGCGGCGGGACCGCGCAGGTGTTGCGCACGCTGGTCGCCTCCAAGATGCTGGGCTGGAAGCTGCCGCAGACGCGCGACGGCTATGCCAAGGCAGTGTTTCGCCGCTCCGAGGCGGCGGAGTGATTAAGGCGTGTGGCAAAAGCGACATTCTGTGACCCGCATCACAGTCGGTTTCGCCCCGGCGGGATAGGCTGCTTCTCATGCTCATCGGGCGATTGCCGCCCGTGCACGATGAAGGGGGGTCCCTATGCACAAGCTCACGACGTTCGCGACGGCGCTGGCGATGACGAGCGTGTTTGCCGTGGTGTTCTGGGTACAACTCGGCATCATGGCAACGGGCGCGGCCGGTGCGCCGGCAATGGCCGAGCCCGACGGGATCGCGTCAAACCCGTACAGAGCATGGCCCTGACCTACGGACCCAGCCTCGGCGAGTTTGCATCGCTGGCGAGATAAGTTGGCGCGCCCCATTCGCGTGCCAATGAGGTGTGATCAGCAGAGGACAAGCTCGATCTGCTCCCTTTCCCCGTGGCTGCAGGGCAAAGACTCCATACCTCCCCCTGCAAGGGGGAGGTCGACAGCATTTGCCCCGGCCTTGTGCCGGGGCAAATGCTGTCGGGTGGGGGTCCGGCTATGGGTGGTGGCAATTTACTGATCATCTCGGCCGTGGCCGACCCCCACCCGGCTCCCCCGACTAAGTCGGGGTCGCCGACCTCCCCCTTTCAGGGGGAGGTATTGCGAGCTTGCTGTGCCGACCGAGTTTGCGGCAGCGTCGTGCATCAATTCCACCGCAACCGGCTGATGGGCGCCGCAGTTTGTGCGGTTTTCCCGCACGGCCGGCTACGATAGAATGGCCGTTCTGATAATAGCGGTGGAGGGCGTGCATGCACGGCGTGCGGCTTGGGTGGGTTTTGATCGCAGGGCTTGCAGTCTCTCCGGCGTTCGCCCAGGCGCCGGTGAAGATACGGGCCGGCTGGGTGAGCGCGCCGGCGTCCTTGGTCCCGCTCCTCTTTCTCAAGCCGGGCGTGACCAGGCATTTCGGCACGTCCTACAGGTTTGACCCGATCTACTTTTCCTCATCCAACCTGCAGATCACTGCCATCAGCCAGGGCGAGCTCGACCTCGCTGCCTTCGGCTACACCAGCTTTCCGCTCGCAATCCAGAATGCCGGCCTTTCGGATCTGCGGGTTATCGCCGACGAAATTCAGGATGGCGCGCCGGGCCATTATTCGACGCCGTATTTTGTGCGCAGGGATTCCGGCATAAACCGCATCGAGGACATGAAGGGCAAGGTCGCGGTGACCAACGGCCTCGGCAGCGGCGTCGACATCATCATGCGTACCGCGTTGCGCCGGCACGGGTTGGAGGTGCAGCGCGACTACACCATGATCGAGGCGCCGTTCCCGACCCACAAGGAGATGCTCAAGGAGCACAAAGGCGATCTCGTTGTCGGCGTCCTGCCGTTCTCCTACGATCGAGAGCTCAATGAATTTGCCAGGCCGCTGTTCACGACCCAGTCGAGCCTCGGCCGCATTGCGTTGTCCTTTTGGGCCGCGCGGGAATCGTTCAGCCAGAAGAACCGCGCCGCATTGATCGACTTGTTGGAGGATTACGGCACCATGCTGCGGTGGTTCTACGACCCGACCAATCACGACGAGGCGGTGGAGATTGCCGCGCGTTTTCTCAAACGGCCGCCGGCCGCCTTTCAGGATTGGCTGTTCACGACCAGGGACTTCTATCGCGATCTCGACGGCAAGCCTGATCTCCACGTCATCCAGGAGAGCGTCGACAAGGTCCAGGAGGTGGGATTCATCAGGGAGACGCTGGACGTGTCGAAATATGCCGATCTGAGCCTGCTGGAGGAGGCGACCAGGCGCCGCCGATAAAGTATCACTGCCCCGCGGTCTGCATCCGCTCTTGCCGCAGCGTCACCAATGCGGCAATCCTGAGGTTCGCTCGTGTCATGCATGCGCGACAGGAGGTTCTAACATGCTTGCGCAACGTCTTATCGCAGTCTGCCTGTTGCTTGTGCTCGGCACGAGCATTGCCGGCGCGCAGGAGCTCACGAAGATCAAGTTCACCCTGGACTGGAAGATTCAGGGGCCGCACGCTTGGTTTTATCTCGCCCGCGACAAGGGCTACTTCCGCGCCGCCGGTCTCGACGTAACCGTCGATCAGGGCGAAGGGTCGGCCACGACCGTGACCCGCGTCCTTTCGGGCGCGTATGACGCGGGTTTCGGCGACATGAATGCCGTCATTCAGAACGCGGCGCTGCGGCCGGGCGAGCAGCCGGTCATGGTCTATATGATCTACAACCGCTCGCCGTTCGCGCTGATCGCAAAGACGAGCAGCGGGATCAGCACGCTGAAGGACCTGGAAGGAAAAAGGCTCGGCGTGCCTGCAGGTTCTGCTACGCACCGCATGCTGACCCCGCTTGCCAGGAAGAACGGCGTCAACGAGGCGGCCATCAAGGTCGTCAACGTCGCGCCGAATCTGGTGGAGCAGATGCTCACGCAAGGCGACGTCGACGTCATCGCCGCCTTTGCCGCCACCACCTACATGAACCTGGTGGCGCAACGGCAGGACCCGGACAAGGATTTTCGCTGGTTCTTCTACGACGACTACGGGCTCGATCTCTATTCCAACGGCGTCATGGTCTCGCAGAAGCTCTACAAGGAGAAGCCGGAGGCGGTGCGCGGCCTCGTCCGCGCCATCAACCAGGCGCTGATCGAGGTCGCCGCGGATCCGGCCGCCGGCATGGCGGTGCTGCAGAACGTCGAGCCGCTGCTGCGGCCGGAGATCGAGCGGCCGCGGCTGGTATATTTTCTCGAGAAGCAGATGATGACGCCGGAGACCAAGGCGCTCGGCATCGGCGACATCGACGACAAGCGCATGACCGACGCCATCGCCACCGTGGCCGATGCCTATGGGCTCGCGCGCAAGCCGCAGCTCAGCGAGGTTTTCGACCGCTCGTTCCTGCCGCCGCGCGCGGAGCGCGAGCTCAAGCTGCCGGCGAAGTGAGCCGCGCAACGACCGCTTGTTCAGAGGCAATCATGACCACGCGTGCCGAGCACGAGCGGTTCATGGCGATTGCCATCGAGGAGGCAAAGCTGGGCGCAGCAATGGGCGAGCAGCCCTTCGGCGCCGTGGTCGCGCGCAACGGCGAGGTCGTTGTGCGCACGCGCAGCCTGAAAGTCTCGACCTTCGACACCACCGCGCATTCCGAAACGCTCGCGATCAAGCATGCCACGCAAAAGCTCAAGCAGCGCATGCTGCCGGATTGCGTATTCTATTGTACCTGCGAGCCCTGCCCGATGTGCTGCGGCGCGATCCTCAATGCGGGCATCAGGACGCTGGTCATGGGTGCCCGCAACCGGCACATCCGCGGTCTCGCCATGCTCGCGTTCAACTTCAAGGACTATACGGTGGAGCGTTTCGCCGAGATGGTGGGCTGGGATCTTACCGTGGTGGAAGGCGTGCTCGAGGACGAATGCGTGGCGCTCTATCGCCAAGCCAGCGTCGAGCTGACGCGATGAGAGCATGAAGGCGAGCGCGGTTGATGAGGTGATTGCCGGGCTCAAGGCCGCGGGCGTCGCCGTCGTGTGCTATCTGCCGGATTCGCTGTTGAAGGAGCTCTATCCGGCGCTCGATCGCGACCCGGATATCCGCACCATCCGCGTGACCAACGAAGGCGAAGGCGCGGCGATCTGCGGCGGCATCTGGCTGTCGGGGAAGAAGTCCGCGCTGATCATGGAGAATTCGGGATTGCGCGCCGCGACCGAGCCGTTGGCGCGCATGGGGATGGGCGCGGGGATCCCGGTCGTGATGATCATGAGCTATCGCGGCGATCTCGGCGAGAACAATTGGTGGGCGATCCCGCACGGAATGACCATGGAGCCGCTGCTCGACGCGATGCGCATTCCCTACCGCATCGTCGATCGGGAGGACGCCATCGGGGGCGCCATCGCCGATGCCTATGCCTGGTCGCACACCGCCTACTATCACTCCGCGGTCGTGCTCGCCGGGAGCGTGGTGCGATGAACCGCTTCGAATGCATGCAGCGGCTCGCCTCCCGCCTCGAGGACGAGCTGGTGATTCTCTCCCTCGGCGCGAGCGTCGACGAATGGTACAACGCCGCGCCGCACATGCGCAGCGCGAGCTTGTTCCAGCAGCAGCTCGGGTGCGTGACGCCGCAGGCATTCGGGCTCGCGGTGGGTCTGCCGCACCGGCGGATCGTTGCCCTCGATACCGACGGCGGCATGATGTTCAACCTCGGCATTCTGGCAACGCTCGCTAACGAGCAGCCGCAGAATCTGCTCGTCGTGGTCTGGGACAACGAGTGCTATGAGTTCATCGGCGGCCCTCCGACCCACACCGCGGGCCGTGCCGACATCGCAGCGATTGCGCGCGGCGCCGGTATCGAGCACGCCTACACGGTCAAGATGCTGGACGATTTCGATCGGCATTGCGAGGACGGTTTGCGCGCGCGCACGCCGTATCTGCTCGTGGCAAAGATCGACCGCAGCGTGCGGCGCGACATCAAGCGCAAGCACAGCGATGGGCGCGAGGACAAATACACCTTCGTGCGCCACGTGGAGACGACCGAGAACATCGTCATCATGGGACCGAGCGAGCACAATTAGATTGGTCGTGAAACCGAGAGCAGCGATCGGGCTTGCCACCGTTCTTGTGTTGTTGCTGGCCTGGTATCTCGTGACGGATGTTGCCGGTCTGATCGACCGGCATCGCTTTCCCAGCCCGAGCGACATCTGGACAGCTGCAGCGCAGATCCTCACCCGCGGCTATGCCGGGGGCACGCTTGTTCCGCAGGCTCTGTACAGCCTGCGGCTGGTGGTGCTTGGCTTCCTTGTCGCCGCCGCAACCGGCATACCCCTGGGTATCCTGATGGGGCTGAGCCGGCGTTTCGAAGCCTTCGTGAACCCCGCTTTCCTGCTGGTGCGGCCCATTCCGCCGCTCGCCTGGATCCCGCTCGCCATCGTCTGGCTCGGACTTGCCGACAGCGCCAAGGTGCTGGTGATCTGGTTTGCAGCCTTCGTGCCGGCGGTCATCAATGCGCATGCCGGCATCCGCAGTGTTGACCAGACCTTGATAGCGGCGGGGAGGGTGCATGGGGCCTCTCGAGCACGGATCGTCTGGGACGTGCTGATCCCGGGCGCGATGCCGATGATCTTCACCGGGCTGCGGCTCTCGCTGCAGGCATCGTGGACCACGCTGGTCGCAGCCGAGCTGATCGGAGCTGTGTTGGGGCTGGGCAAGGTGCTGAGCACCGCCTACCGCGACATCTACCCGGCGATGATTGCCGTGGGCATGATCACGATCGCGCTCCTGGGCGCCCTCACGACCAAGCTTCTGGATCTGGTCGAGCGGCGGGTCGTGCGATGGCGGCAATACTGAGCGCCGTGCGACTCCTTCGTTCCAGAGGTGGGGAGCCCGACTCGCCCCCACGGATTCAACAATTGGCAAGACCGAGCCGGCTGGAGCTCGCGTTGCTTTCCCTCGCCGGTGCCGCAGCCTTCTTCGGCTTATGGCAGATCCTTGCCGGCTCCGGGCTCGTCTCCAAGTTCGTTTTGCCCTCGCCGAGCGACGTCCTCGTCGCGGCGCTCACGATGATGGTCGAGCCATTCGCGGGAGACACCATTCAGGGGCATGTGGGCGCGAGCCTCGTCCGCTGGGCGATGGGCTTCGGGCTGGCCGCCGGCATCGGGGTGCCGCTTGGGCTTGCGATGGGCTACTGGCGACTGCTCGATGCCATGGTGTCGCCGGTCTTCGAAGCCTACCGCTATATCGCCCCGCTGGCGTGGGTGCCCTTCGCGGCGCTCTGGTTCGGCACCGGGATCGGCGGGCCTGTCATGGTGATCTTCACCGGCGCGTTCGCGCCGTGCGTGCTCAATGCCTATCGCGGCGCGCATCTCGTGGAGCGACACCTGATCGAGGCTGCGCGCACCCTTGGCGCCGGCAGCCTGCGGGTGCTTGCCGAGGTGCTGCTGCCCGGCGCGCTCCCTTCCGTCGTTTCCGGTCTGCGCGTCGGTGCCGGGCTTGGCTGGCAGTCCCTGATCGGCGCCGAGCTCATCGTCGTCTCGTCCGGCATCGGCTATGTGCTGGTGCTGGGACAGAGCAATCTCGCCCCGGAGATCGTCATGGCGGCAATGCTCGCCGTCGGCGTGACCGGATTGTTGATCGACGTCGCTCTGCGGTTTGCGGAAGCGCGCATCCGGCGGCGCTGGGGCCAGACCCCATGAGCGACATCGTATTCGAAGCCATCAGCAAGGTCTTCCCGCGCGGCGGGTCGTCGTTCACCGCGCTCGCGGACGTGAGCCTCGAGATTCCCGACAAGCAGTTTCTCGCCATCGTCGGGCCAAGCGGCTGCGGCAAGACGACGCTGTTGCGCATGGCGGCGGGGCTGGAACTGCCGTCCTCGGGGAGCGTGCGGGTCGGCGGCCGTCCCGTGCGTGGTCCCGGAGCCGATCGCGCGGTCGTCTTCCAGCAATTCGCACTGTTCCCCTGGAAGACGGTGCGCGAGAACATCGCCTTCGGGCTCAAATGCAAGGGCGTGCCGCGCGCAAGGCGCGACGAGCTGACCCGGCATTATCTCGACCTGATGGGAATGTCCGGGACGGAGGAGAGTTACCCCCACCAGCTCTCGGGCGGCATGCAGCAGCGCGTCGCCATCGCCCGCTCCTATGCGATCGAGCCGGCCGTGCTGCTGATGGACGAGCCGTTCGGCTCGCTCGATGCCCAGACGCGGACCCTGATGCAGGAGGAGCTGATTCGGATCGCGCGGGTCAATCCGCGCACCGTCCTGTTCATTACCCACAGCGTGGAAGAGGCGGTATATTTGGCCGATCGCGTCGTGGTGCTCGGGCGCAGTCCCGGCCGGGTGACCGACGTGATCGAGATCCGGCCTGTCCGCGAAGCCGAAGGCTGGGACAGGCTCGCGAGCGAAGAGGCGATGGAGATGCCGGGATTCGGTCATCTGCGCGCGCGGATCTGGCGGCAGCTGCGCGCCGAGATACAAGCGTCGTCTCAGGGCAGCGCGGGTGTAGCCCGGATGAGCGAAGCGATATCCGGGGGCAGCTGCGGCGGCGCGTGAAGGCGCATGTCGCTGCGCCTATGCGGGCTACGGTCATGAGAGAAGATAAACCTGGAGGAGGAAAATGCTCAGTCGAACGTTCGTTAGCCTTGCTGCCGCCGGCGCGCTCGTTGCGGGTACGGCGCTCCCGGTCAGCGCCCAACAGACCACGCCCATCGGCGTGAGCTATCAGCCTGCGCTCTACTGGTCGCTGCCGTACTACATCGCGAGCGAGAAGGGCTGGTGGAAGGAGGCAGGCCTCGCGCCTTCCTTCAGCACCTTTCCCTCCGGCGCCCCGCAGATGGCCGCCGCGGGCTCGAAATCGTGGGATGTCGGCGGGACCGGCTCGGCACCGGCCACGCTCGGGGCGCAGCGTTTCGACATCCTCACCATCGGCATCACCAACGACGAATCCACCGGCAACGCGGTGATGGCGCGCAAAAACGAAGCCGACGCAATCGGCAAAAATCCGGGAGAGCTCAAGGGCAAGCAGATGCTGCTGACCACGAATTCGACCGGCGAATATGCGGCGCTCGCCTGCCTCGCCAACTGGGGCCTCGGTCCCAAGGATATGCAGCTGGTGAACCTGAATCAGCAGGAGATCATATCGGCATTCGCCACCGGCACCGGAGCGCTGGCCGGCGTCTGGGCGCCCAATATCTACACCCTGGAGGAGCGCACCGGAGCGCAGCTCGTATGCTCGGGCAAGGATGCGGGCGTGACCATCCCCGGGACGCTGGTGGCGCGTCGTGCCTACGCGGAGCAGAACCCGGACAAGGTGGCGGCGTATCTTGCGGTCTATCTGCGCGCGATCGCCTGGGAGAAGGCGCATCGCGACGAGACCATCAAGCTGATGAAGCAGTTCTATCAAAAGACCGGCGTCAACCTGCCGGAAAAATATCTCGCGCGCGAGATCGACACCCGGCCCACCTACACCTTGGAAGAGCAGATGAAGCTGTTCGATCGCGCCGGCGGCAGCTCGGATGTGGACAAATGGTTTACCAAGCTCGGCGCATACCTCAAGAGCACCGGAACGTTGCAGGAAGCGCCGGACCCCCGCAATTTTGCGACCGACGCCTATCTCAAGCGCGTCGCCGCCGATCCGAAGCTGCAAGCCTTCGCGCAAGGCAAGTGACCCGTCGTCATGGCCGGGCTTGCCTCCATACGCGCTGACCGTATCGTCAGCCTCTCGGTCGTCATCGTCCGCGCATGCGGACGATCCAGTAATCACGCAAAGATGGGATTTGGCACGGCTGTGCCCTCAAACCCCTGCGGGGATTACTGGATGCCCCGCTTGAAGCGGGGCATGACAACCACCCAGGGAGGACCAGGTTGCACCACATCGGTTTCATAGGGCTAGGCACCATGGGCGCCCCCATGGCGCGCAACCTGCTCAAGTCAGGGCTCGCCCTGCGGGTTTTCGATATCGAGCCGAAGGCGCTGCACGCAGTCGTCTCCGCTGGTGCCGCAGCCGCAACCTCGGCGGCCGATGCTGCCCGCGGCGCCGACTGCGTCATCACCATGCTGCCGAACGGGGAGCATGTGGAGGAGGCAACATTCGGCAAGGAGGGCGCAGCCGAAACGCTCAAGCCGGGCAGTCTCTTCATCGAGATGAGCACCATCGCTCCGGCCGTGACCGACCGCGTCGCCGGCAAGATGGCCGCGCGCGGCATCGCCATGCTGGACGCGCCGGTGGGCCGGTCTTCCCAGCACGCGGTCGAGGGCAAGCTCTTGATCATGGTCGGCGGCGCGCAGGCGGACGTGGACCGCGCCCGCCCGGTGTTGGAGAAGCTGGGCGACACCATCGTGCACTGCGGCCCCGTAGGCAGCGGCGCGCGCATGAAGCTCGTCAACAACATGATGTCGATTACGCTGAACGTCGTCACGGCCGAGGCATTGATGCTGGCGGAAGCAAGCGGGCTCGATCCGGAGCTGGCCCGCAAGGTGATGCTGGGCACGCCTGCCGGCCAAGGGCACATGGCGACCACCTACCCGGCCAAGGTTCTACGCAACGATCTCACCCCCGGCTTCATGGTCGACCTTGCGCACAAGGATCTCGGGCTTGCTCTCGAGCTTGCTTCTCAGCTCCGCCTCGGCGTTCCGACCGCGGCGGCGGCGCGGCAAGCTTACGAGCAGGCCCGCAATGCCGGACGCGGTCGTCACGATTGGACTTGCGTCTATGCGGTGTTGCGCGAGCGCTGGCGCGCCCCTTCGCCGTAGCCCGCATGAGCGCAGCGACATGCGGGCCACGTGCCCCGGATTTCGCTATGCTCATCCGGGCTACGAAGTTCGTAGGTCATTCCGGAGCCGCCCGTGATTGCAGGGGCGGGTTTGAAACCCGCTTCTACGTGTCGCGAAGCCCGTCGTGCTTTGATCGTGGAGGATCCTGACCGTGCCGCAAGCCGCAAGCCAACAGCCGCGCTTTCCCCAGCTGACAATGGATCAGCTCAACGCGCAGCAACGCCCGCTCGGGGAAGAGATCATGAAGATCTCGCGCGTCGGTCTCGGCGGACCTTACAACCCCATGCTGCGCAGCCCGGTGTTCGCGCAGAAGATGTTCGACCTCCTGCATTATCTGCGCTGGCAGACATCGGTGCCCTTGCGGCTCAATGAATTTGCGATTCTCATTATCGCCCGTCAGTGGCGCTCGCAAGTCGAGTGGTTTGCGCATGAGCCGCTTGCACGCAAAGCGGGGTTGTCACCGAATATCGTGGCTGACCTGAAGCAGAACCGGCGTCCCGAAAATATGCCGCCGGAGGAAGCAGTCGTATATGATTTCGTCACTGACCTCACGACCTGGCGCGAGGTCACGGACGAGACCTTCGCCCGCGCCAAGAAGCTCCTCGGCGAGCAGCAGATCATCGATCTCACCGCAGTGGCGGGCACCTACATCACCATCGCGATGATGCTGGCGATGGCGGAGCAAAGCATTCCGGCGGGAGAGGATCTGCCGTTCAAACCCGACGACCCGTGACACTCGGCCAGTGCTGCTCACCCGGGCGTTTCATCCTTCGTGATTGCAATCTTCTGCTGTTTCTTTGTTGCTTCGGCCGGCTTGGGCAAGGTGATGCGCAATACACCCTTGTCGAACTTGGCATCCACCTTTGTTGCATCGGGATCAAACGGCAGGGGAATCGCCCGGCTGAACGCGCCATAGCTGCGTTCAACCAAATGCCAGCTCTTCTCCTTGTCCTCTTCCTCGCGCTCGGTCTTCTTCTCGCCGCGGATGGTCAACACATCGTCCTCGAGCGTCACTTCGACGTCTTTCTCCTCCACGCCCGGTAATTCCGCCGTCACCTGCACGGTATCCTTGGTCTCGGAAACGTCGACCTTCGGCGACAGGATGTCTGAACCGAAGCGCGCAAAGGGCGTGCGGCGCGAGAAGTCCTCGAACGTCTTTTGCACCTCCTGGAACAGCGAGCGAAATGGGTCCTCTCCGCGCCCGAACAACGAGGGAAAGTAGCGGTTCGCCATAGCGGCCTCCTTCGATTTGCAATCTGAATCGACGAATTGGGGTTCTCGCACGCGGCGGCTCCTGGGCGTTGAGCTGCCGCAGCGAATGTCGAATTGAAGCTTAGACCCAAATGCTTGGACGCTCCAGTGACACTATCAGAGTTGTGCCTTGGGCCATCATGCTGAGGCGCGAGCCGACGTAGCAAGCCTCGAAGGATGCGGTCCGAGAGGTTGCGTCTATTGCGAACGCACCCGGCGGGCGAAATCAGCCAGCGCGCGGCCGATCTCATCGGGGCTGTCCTCTTGCAGGAAATGACGCCCGGTTACCGTGACTTCGGTTTGGTTCGGCCAGGCGCGGCACAGCTCTCGTTGCCGGCCGACCAGAATCGAGCCGGGATCGGCATTGACGAAAAGCTTGGGGACATCGGCCTGCGCAAGCCAGGCGGCATAGTTCTCGACCACCTGCACGACATCGGCGGGCGCACCCTCGATCGGGATCATGCGCGGCCACGTAAGCGTCGGCCTGCGATCTTCCCCCGGTGTGGCGAAAGGCTTGCGGTAAGCCGCCATCTCCTCCGCATCGAGCCGGCGTATGACTGAGCCCGGAAGCACGCGCTCGACGAACATGTTCTTTTGCAGAATCATCTCCTCGCCGCTTTGCGATCGGAAACCCTGGAACGCACGTCGCGCGTTCTCCGGCCAGTCGGCCCAGGTGAGCGGCGTGACGATCGCTTCCATGTAGGCGATGCCCTGCACCCGGTCGCGATGGCGGTTGGCCCAGTCGAAGCCCATGGCCGAGCCCCAGTCGTGCAGCACCATGATGATCTTGTCACCGAGGCCGAGCTGGTCCCACAGGGCAAACAGATAGCTGCATTGTTCGGCATAGGTGTAACGCTCGGGACCGGAGTTCTCGAGCTTGTCCGAATCGCCCATGCCGATCAGATCGCAGGCGATCAGTCGGCCCAGCCCTTCGCAGTAGGGCATGATGTTGCGCCAAAGATATGAGGACGTCGGGTTGCCGTGCTGGAACACGATGGCATCGCCGCTGCCGTGCGCGACATAGGCCATCCGCTTGCCGTTCACTGTGGCGAATGTCTTCTGCCGGTAGGGCTTTGCCGAGATCGGCATCGCGGCGGGGCGATTCCGTACGACCGGCTGCGGTTACCTGTTGTTGAAGTTGTAGCGCACGTAGCCGTCGCGGTCGGTGGGATTGTTCCCCAGGCCCTTGTTGAGCGGGAAGGACTGGTTGAACTGCGTGATCCGCTCGCTGGGATTGCTGATGGGCGGCGGGTTGTAAGGAGCGGCAGCCGGCGACTGCGTCAGCAAGGGCGTTCGCGGAAGGGGCGCCGTCGAGGAAGCCGGCGGAACGAAGCTGGCGCTGCCTCGCGGGATGTAAACGCGGCGTTCTGCAGGCTTGTTTGCCTCTTTGGTTGTATGGCGGTTGCCTCGATTGACTTTTTTCGGCCGCTCCAGCCCCTGCATGATGACAGGCGTTTGGGTCTCGTCCACCATGATGCTCGGCACTGGCGACTGCGCTGATGCCTGTTGCGGCCCGAAAGCGCCGAAAAAGAGCACCAGACCGAGAGCGGAAGCCTTCGCGGGCGATAACCTCATGCTGCGCAGGTAGGTATTCGTAAGCGGCAGAGCAAGCCATGCACGCGAGATATGCGCAAGCCGCGGGTCGGGGATGAGATTGGGTCGGGAAGGAACCCAGCCGTTACTTCGTTGCCCATGTAAGCGCGCGCATGACATCTTCCCGCGAGATGATTCCCAGTAATTGGCGCTCAGGACCGATAACGGGGAAGCTGCGGGCCTTGAGGCTTACCATCAACTGCAGAACGCGGGTCAATGGCGTTGCCGGCTCGACGTGAACGACCGCTTCGGTCATTATTTCCGCAACACAACGTCGCATCAGCTCGTCATAATGCGGAAGGACCTGACTTGTGGTGAAGGCGAAGGCCTTGAGGAAATCAAACTTGGTCACAATTCCCAGCATGTTGCCGTCTTCCACCACGGGGAAAGAGTTGAAATCATGTTGCTCGAACAACCTTCCCAACTCGCTTACTGTGACTTGACGAGTCACCGTCACTACGGAACGCGTCATATATTGCGACGCCGTGCATTCGAGAAAGCGATACATTCCTCCACCCTGAACGTTATTCGCGGTCATGTCAGCTCAGGCAGCGACAGATCTGCTCAGAAGGCCAAGCGCGTCCAGCGTTGCCACAAACTCCGCCCGTTCGCTGTCGAGATATTCGCGCAAAGCCGCGCCGTCCTTGAACATCGGCGACCAGCTCAGGCGTGACATCTCTTCCCGCCAGATCGGTTGCCGCGTCACGGCCTTCAAGACCGCCGCCCAATAGGCGACCTGCTCCGGCGCAATTCCGGCCGCGCCAGTGACGCCGCGCCAGGCGCCAACGACGCAATCTGCCGACTGTTCTTTCCAGGTCGGTATACCGGCAAACGGGCCTGGCAGGCGTTGGGGTGCGGAGATGCCAAGCAGCCGAATGCGGCCGGCGTCGAGCTCGGCAAGCACGCTTGCTGCCGTGACCGCGCAGACATCGGCGGTGCCGGCGACGACATCAGCAACGGCATCGGGCGCCGTGTCGAATATCCGAATGCCGGGCGCATTGACATCGCCGCCCGCCTGACGCGTGAGTTTCGCCAGGGCAATGTGATTGGGATTTCCGCGCGCGGTCGACAATGCCGCCGTTAGCGATGCTCCTTCCCGGCCCAGGCGGAAAAGGAGATCGGCTCCGGTCTGCATCCGCGAGTTCGACTTGACGGCGAACGCGATGTACTCGGTCAGCAGGGTGGCGATCGGGACGTATTTCGAATGCTCGAAAGTCGCGGCTCCGACGAGATAATCCGTGGTCAGGTTGGGCGAGCTGATGCCGAGCACGTGCGCATCGCCCGGGTGGTCGTCGATATAGTGCGTCCAGGCACGCCGGGCGCCGCCGCCCGGTATGTTGACGATCTCGACCGCAACGTCGATGAGAGGTCCTTGACCGAGCGCCTTGGCGATCGCGCGCGCTACCCGATCGAGGCCGCCGCCCGGAGGCGTTCCGGCCACGATGCGGACCGGGCGATCAGGCTTCCAGCCTTGGCAATGAACGTGCACGTTCTCTTGCTGCTCTACTTCAAGTCGCCGAGCACCGTCGCCCAAAGCGCGACCTCATCCTTGTAGAACTTATCGAAATAGACGGAGCTGCGCTTTTGCGGCGGCACGACTTCATAGCCGAGGTCAGCGAACCGCTCGACCACATAGGGATCGTCCAGCGCGGTGCCAAGCGCGAGGTTGAGCTTATCGATGATCGGACGCGGCGTGCCCTTCGGCGCCGACAGGCCAAACCAAACCGTCAGATTGAACGCCGGCATGCCCGCTTCGGCAGTCGTGGGAATTTCGGGCAGCATCGGCGAGCGCTTGTCGCTGGTCAGCGCGTAAGCCTTGAGCTTGCCGCTTCTGACATGGGCAAGCACGTTGACGATCTGGTTGCAGCCGAAGTCGACATTGCCGCGGAGCAGATCCATCGTGACCTCCGGCGTGCCGCGATAGGCTGCCACCGTCGGATGGACCTGCGCCAGAGAATGAAACACCGAGCAGGCCAGATTGGAGAGCGAGCCGACGCCGGCGTCGGCCTCGGTGACGCTCTTTTCATTCGCCCTGAGGTATTCGACAAGCTCCTTGAGCGTGTCGGGTGGCAATCCGCTTCTCGCCACAAGCATCACGGGCGAGGTGTTGATCAAGCCGATCTGCTCAAAATCCGACGAGCGATAGGGCAGATCCTTTCTAAGGTGCTCGGCCGCGGCGTGCGTGCCCGACCCGGAGACGACGAGCGTGTATCCGTCGGGGGCAGCCTTGGCAACGCGATTTGAGCCGATCACGCCTCCCGCTCCGGTGACGTTCTCGACGACGACCTGCTGCCCCAGTGCTTTGGACATCGGGCCTGCGATCAGCCGCGCCGTGGTATCGGACGGTCCCCCCGGCGGGAACGGGGAGACAAGGGTGATGACCCGCGCGGGATAGTCCTGCGCCCGCACGCCCGGCGACAGGACCAGCAATCCAACGAGAAGCAGAGTTGCTTTCTTCATGCCAAAGGCCGCAGCCTCTCCAGCGGGCTACACTATTTGAACGCACCAATGCTATGGGTCAACGGGGAGAGTTTGAGTGGCCTTGTTGCGTCCGCAGTACCTCAATTACCGGACCTGGTTCGCGTGCTAATAGTTGGTCCAAGTTGTGCCACTTGCGGACATTACCCAGTCTTCGCGGTAGGGACGCGAGTTACCTCGCGCCCCCCGCCCAGATCCGTACGTGCGGCTTTCCCGCATACGGCTCCCACCTCGGGTCCGAACGGCAAAGTTAGTTGCCGCATGCGTTCCGGTGCGTGTGCCACGCGAGCCTGGCGCTGAGTCCAGTGCGTGCTTTACCAGAGCGCATTCCCCTTGGTCCCTGCCCTTCGCTCCACCAACTCCGCTGCGGATCGCTCCGCTTTGTTCGTCGGCTTCCCAGCTACTATGGCAAGGTCAGACTTCTCGTGCCCGTGCATCATCGGCTTCGGCTCCTCACCTTCCCGATGCGGACCGTCCCTCTCACACAACTCTGACGGCCGGACGCGAGACCTCCCAGCTTCCGATGCGATCCCTTTGCACGTGATGTGGCCTTAGACCCCGGCAGGGCGACAGCACCTCGCGTAGCGGTGCCGCACATGTTGCCTTCGAGCGAATAAAGACTCTCGGCCCCTGCGATATCTGATCTTTCGTGGCTCAATCCCACACCCCATGCAATCGCTGTGTACGCTTCGCAACCACTGTCGCCAGTGGCCACGCAACACTCGCTACCAAGCGGACGCTACTCCCTACTTGGGCCGGACTTTCACCGGCTGGATCGCACCAGCTTTGTGCTGGCGCACTTATTCGATCACCTCGTCAGCGCGAGCAATGAGCGTCGGCGGAATGGCTAGGCCCATCATGGAAGCAGTCCTTAGATTGATGATCAGCTCGAATTCAGTCGCGAGCTGTACTGGGAGATCGGCGGGCTTGGCACCCTTCAGAATCCTATCGGCGTAACCCGCTGCACGCTCGGACAAAATGCTGAGATTGGCGCCATGAATCATAAGGCCTCCGACACCGGCATATTCCCGGAACGGGTAGACAGCCGGGAGTTTGCTCTTCGCAAGAGCCGCCGCAATTTCACTTCGTTGAGTAAGCAGAAGAAGGTCGGCCGCGACTAGAACTCCGTCGGGCCGAGCGCTGTTTAGCCGCTGCAAAGCCGCCTCGATCTCACCAACGCTGCGGACCTCGAAAACATCGAGTGTTATATGCAATTGTTCGGCGGTAGGTCTCAGGCTTTTCAATGACGCATCGAACAATGGGTTGGTGGCGTTCGCCAGCATGCCAACGCGGGAAACATGCAGTAGAAGGTCTTTAAACAGCTCCAGTCTCTTGCCTTCCAAATCGACGTTCTGCGCGGCGAAGCCGGTGATATTTCCATTGGGGCGCGCGAGGTTCGAGACAATGCCGACACTGACCGGATCGCCAATAGCAGCCATTACCACAGGAATCGTTCTGGTTGCCTGCTTGGCCGCCAACGCTGCCGGAGTGCCCCAGGTCACGATCAGGTCGACTGAGAGCGCGGCCAATTCCGCAGCCATGGCGGGGTAGCGGTCATCACGACCTTCCGCAAAGCGCGATACAAAGCGCACATTCTGGCCTTCGATGTAGCCATAGTCTCGCAGTTTGCTCACAAACCTCTGGAATGGTGGCAAGGGTTGCGATGCAAGGATACCGATACTCCGGACACTCTGCTGTGCGTGCGTCACGAGGGGCCATGCAGCCGCTGCACCGAGCACGCCGAAAAATTCGCGCCGTCTCATATTCCAACTCCAGCATTGCAACTGCGAGACTATAGCACCTTGGAAGGGGCGCGAGTGGCTTCCCGGACGGTTGTTGGGTTACGGCCGATGTCCGAGTTGGGTCAGTTTCTGCCCTTGTTGCTCCGCAACATCGGTGACCGCTTTGTCTCAAGGAGGAGACATACTCCGCACGGCACGCGGCTCTCCGCTCGCGGCGGCAGGGTTCCTGCGTTCGCGGGGTGTGAAGGAGAAAGAGTGTCAGAGGCCACGGACATAGGAGCGCGGTTGGTGCTGCCTCTGATTTCGCTGCGCTCAATCCGGGCTACACTGGTTTGAACGCGGATGGAGCGTAGGCGAGATCCGCAGACGTCCTATGGAGCGACAAATGATGCCGACACCCACCCGCCGCGCCGTTCTCGCCGGCCTTGCCGCCGGCGCGGCGGTTCCATTGCGAGCTGCGCGGGCCGCGGCCTATCCCGAGCGTGCGCTCACCCTCATTGTGCCGTTCGCCGCCGGCGGATCGACCGACATTCTGGCGCGCATGGTGGCCGAGCATCTGCATCGGGCGCTGGGGCAGCCGATCCTCGTCGAAAACCGCTCCGGCGCCTCGGGCAACATCGGCACCGCCGCGGTCGCCCGCGCTGCGCCCGATGGCTACACGTTCCTGTTCAATACCATGAGCGTGCACACCATGAACCAGGCGCTGTTTGCCGCCATGCCGTTCGATGGCGTGAACGATTTTTCCCCGATCACGCTGCTCGCTTACGTCACCAACACCATGGTGGTGCATCCGTCGATCCCGGCCAACACCGTCGCCGAGTTTATCGCCCATGCCAAAGCCAATCCGGGAAAGATCGCCTACGCTTCCGCCGGCGCCGGTTCGACCAATCATCTCTGCGGCGCACTGTTCGAGAAGATGGCGCAAGTCTCGATGGTGCACGTGCCTTACCGCGGCGGCGCGCCTGCGGTGGCGGATACGGTGGCGGGCCAGACCCAGCTGTTCTTCACCGCCGGCACCCAGAGCCTGGCGCATGTGAAAGCCGGCAAGCTGCGCCTCCTCGCCGTGACCGAAGGCAAGCGCTCGCCGCTGTTGCCGGACGTTCCGACCGTGGCGGAAACAGTACCCGGTTTCGAGATGGCGGTGTGGTACGCAGCTTATGGCCCGGCTGGGCTGCCGCAGGAGGTGGCCGGGCGGCTCAACACCGAGATCGGCCGCATCCTGTTTCTGCCCGAACTGAAAAAGCGCATGGAGGCCATCGCGGTCGAGACCGCGCGCTCGACCCCGCAGGAGCTCGCGGCATTGACCCGCGCCGATGCGGAGAAATGGGGCAGGATCATCAGCGAGCTCGGCATCGCCCCGCTGTGATTGGGTCCTGTCATTCCGGGGCCGCGAGCACTCGGATCGGCGCTTCGCGCCGTCCGAGTGCGAGCGGAGCCCGGAATCCATAACCACAGGCCATGCGGTTGCGATGGACCTGGGATCATGTCACCTGCTGGGATTATGGATTCCGGGCTCGTCGGCAAGTCGGTATAAACCGACTTGCCGACGCCCCGGAATGACGCCGCCTCACACCGACTCAGCGCTTCGTGATAACACGTGCCATGCAATACCAGACCGACATCGCGATCATTGGCGCCGGCGCGGCCGGGATTGCCGCCGGCATCGAGGCAAGCGACGCCGGCGCGCGCGCCATCGCGTTCGAGAAATATTCCGCGCCCGGCGGCGCGGCCATCATCTCCGGCGGTGGCTGCCTGATCGTCGGCTCGCCGGTGCAGAAGGCAAAAGGGATTCATGACACGCCCGACCTCGCCTTCGACGACTGGATCAAATGCGGAGGTCCGTCCACCGATGCGGTCTGGGCGCGTTATTACATCGACCACACGCTGCACGACCTCTACCACTGGAGCGAGGCCCTCGGCGTGAGCTGGGCCGACCTGAAAGAGCAGGAGGGCAACTGCGTGCCGCGCTGGACGAGGTCCGAGCGCAATGGGCTCGGCCTGATGACGCATCTCATCGACAGCTTCTGCGGCAAAGGCGGCAAGCTCGTTGGCGAGACCGAGATCACGCGGCTGCGGATCGAGGGCGGCCGCGTCACCGGGCTCGAAGGGCGCAATGCCGGGACCGGCGAGCCGATCACGGTTGCGAGCAAGGCCGTCGTGGTGGCAACCGGCGGCTTCAACTCGAACCTCGACATGGTGCTCGAGTACTGTCCCGCTCTCAAGAGCGACAAGGTGCTGGTGGGATCGGGACCGGGCTCGACCGGAAGCGGGCACACGCTCGTTCGCCAGGCGGGCGGGTATCTCACGCACATGGATCACATCTGGTTCTACGTCTACGCCACCCCCGACTACCGCGACCCGGCACAACGGCGCGGGCTCGTCTTCCGCATGGTCCCGGGCTACATCTGGGTCAATCAGCAGGGCCGCCGCTTTCACAACGAGGCGCTTTCCGGGGGCAACAGCGCCACTCCCGCGCTGCTCGCCCAGAGCCCGCGCCACGCCTGGGCGATCATGGACGCGCCGATGACGGCGACCATGGAGATCGCCGATCCCTATTACCGCGACGGCGACAAGGTCGCGCGGGAGAAGGTGATGGAGCTGCTCGACAACTCCCCCTTTATCCGCAAGGCCGGCACGCTTCCCGAGCTCGCCGCCGGCATGGCGGTCGATGTGCCGGAGTTTCTGGCCACGGTGGCGCGCTACAACAAGGCCTGCGGGCAGCAGCGCGAGACCGAGCCGGAGCTCGGCAAGCCGCTCAAATCGTCGAAGCCGTTCGACACGCCGCCCTATTACGCCGTGCAGATGTTCCCGCTTGCGCGCAAGAACTTCGGCGGCGTGAAGACCGACCTCAAGTGCCGTGTGCTCGACCAGCAACTTGCACCGATCTGCGGGCTCTATGCCGCAGGCGAGGTCGCGGGCATGGCTGGGGGCCACATCAACGGGCGTGCCGGTCTCGAAGGAACCATGCTGGGCCCCTCGGTTTTCAGCGGCCGGGTCGCCGGCGGCTGGGCCGCCCACGCTGCCGGCCATGGCTGCGGTTTCGTCGGCCAGCCGAACACCTCCCCCTGAAAGGCAGGGCCATCGTGTATGGGTGTCATCCCGGCCAAGCGAGCCCGCCTCAAGCGGGCTCGCTCGGCCGGAATGACAGAAACGAATGTGACGGCAGAACACTGAATTGGCATCGTCGAGCTCAAATGCGATAGCCCTGCCTGAAAGGGGGAGGTATTGCGGAGCTTGCTGCGCGGCTAAATGCAGGAAACCGTCAACCGAGGGACACTGGATCATGACAAAACTTGTTTGCAGCTTCACCATCTTGATGCTTGCGGCACTGCCGGTGCTCCCGGCGGCATCGCAACCGGCAATTCCCGACGTGCGCGGTACCTGGAAGGGCGAGAGCGAGTCGCTCGTCCTGGGTGGCGGCAATCCGCATCATCCCTCCACACAGGCCGCCGAGCCGGAGCTGCGAAGCGTGCCATTCACCCTTACCGTCGATAAGCAGGATGGCCGCCGTTTCTCCGGCACCTTCTCCTCGCCGCGCAGCAGCGAGAAGGTCATTGCGGTGATCTCGCGCGCCGGGACGATCTTTCTGGCCGATGACGAAGGCTATACCAACGGCACCCTGCTGGCGCCCAATCGGATGGAGCTCTGCTATCTGCATGTGTCCTCCGCCGCGCGCATTGCATCCTGCGTGGAGCTGACCAAGCAGCAATAGGCGAGAGCTGCGTAGGGCGGGTTACGCGGAGAAGTCGGCGGGGCCGACTTCCCGCCAACCGTGCTGCATCACAAACTACTCTAGCCCGTCATTCCGGGGCCGCGAGCGCTCGGATCGGCGCTTCGCGCCGTCCGAGTGCGAGCGGAGCGCCGGGTAGGTGAGGATGTTACCACCCTCACCCCCCACGGACCCGGACGTTCTGGATTACCGCTTCCGGTTCTTCATGAGAGAGCCTGGCTAGCGGTGGCGTACTGATGGACGATGCGAGGTCGCGGGAGGGGATGGCGGGCGAGGAAGGCAGAGAACCGCTCCCATGAGAGAGGCTCCGAGCGCGTCCGCCGTTCCAGCCACTTCCTCCACGTCCTTGTGATCTGATGAGCGTAGGTGGCGAGTTGCCGGCTGTTCCCCGTGATACCGTAGTAGGCATAGTGACCTACCAGCTTCTCAGACAGCCGCTTGCGCTGATCGAGGATCGGCAGGTGGCGGTTGAACCGACACCACTCCTTCGCCGCGAGCAGCGCGCGAGCGAGCCGGCTCTTGGCCGTCCGTTGCCGTACCACGTTCTGCCCCTTGAGTGACTTCGCCCAGGTGTGGGTGAAGCCCAGAAAGTCGAACGGCGGTTCGGCGCAGTCCGGATGCGTGCCACCTTTGCGCTCGGGGCGGAAGTCGACGAACCGGGTCTTGTCGGGATGCAGCGTGAGCCCATACCGTGCAAGCCGTTTCCCCAGCACTTCCAGAACCCGTTTGGCGTCGCGGTGGTTCTTGAACGTCATCACGAAGTCATCGGCAAAGCGCACCAACGTACACTCTCCCAGCATGCGGGGTCGCACCTCTGCCTCGAACCATTCGTCCAGCACGTGGTGCAGGAAGATGTTCGAGAGCATCGGTGAGATGACGCCGCCTTGCGGGGTACCTTCAGTCGCAAGGCGCAGGGTTCCATCTTCCAGGACCCCTGCTTTCAGCCACTTGTCGATCATCCGTCGGATCACGCCATCCGTTACTCGCTGGTCGAGAAACGCCCGAAGTTGCGCGTGCGGAATCGAGTCG
>CAWJDY010000046.1:0-185284 GCA_963841705.1 uncultured Alphaproteobacteria bacterium | reverse complement strand
ACATTGTTTGAAAGCACAACTAATGCGAGAGGGAGTTCTATTCCGATTGTAAAAACAACAATGAATTTACAATGATTTTTCTCGCCTGAGTTGAACCGGTGCATCGCGTGGCCCGCAAGCACCCGTCCAGGCCTCTGGCCGCAGTGGTGGCCTCACGGAGGATCGCCGACATGACAATCACCTTGCCGCGCCAAGAACAAAGCCCGTCGCAAGTAATCCGCGCCGGGCTTTGAAGACGCCTCTGAAGGATGCGATTTTATACATGAGTCCCGGTTTACTTGTCAAGCCAAATGTTTCATGGCGGGCTCTCCCCGAGAACCCGCACGTGCGGTACTTTGAGAGCCGCTACCGCGGCTACGTCGAGGTCGATCTCTTTCGTGATCAGATGGAGACCCGGTTAAAGGTCATCTCCGATTGGCGTGACCCGAGAGCCGCGGTCTCTACCCTCAAGCGCATATCGTTGAGAGCGGCAACGCAGGGGCCATTGCGGCCTGAAAAATACCGCCCGGAAGGGGCCAAAGACCGCTCGTGACCGAGCGGCCCTCTATCGGCAGAGGGATAGCGCCAACCGCGATCTGTTCGAAATCATACCTTGATCTCAAGTTGTTTGCTGTAGCCGCAACGACACAGGAGGAGCCGGGGCGAGCAGCGACCTACAGTCTGGGCTGCGACGGTCTCCGCCCTGGAGACGAAATCGCGTCTGACGAGTACGCAGCTCGTCCAGCGATTTATGGTCCAAGGAGACGTTGTTCACAACAAAGTAGCGTCCGACCGCATTTCCATGCTTCCTACCAGCGGCATCGAGCCGTGATCGCTATCGAATCCGGTGCTATCATTGCTGGCTCTCTGCCCCCGGCCGTCCACGGCCTGGTGCGCATATGGGCGGCGCGGCATCGCGCGGGGCCGATGGACAATTGGGATCGCGCTCGCGCCAGGCGCGCCTTGCAGCGCATTCCGGGAGCTGATGCGGAATGAATTCGCACGAGCCCGTCTTCGCGCTGATCGATGTGGTCCGGGTCGAGCCGCGCGGAGGATATCGGCTCGTGCTTGCTTTTTTTTCGGACGGCAGCGAGGGCGAGCGCGACTTTGCCGATCTTGTTGCCGAAGGCGGTGAGATGGTCGAGCCGCTCCGCCGGGGCTGCTTCGCCCGGGTGTTTCTCGATGATGGAGTCCCGACCTGGCCAAATGGCTTCGATCTCGATCCGATCGCGCTGCATCAAGAGATGAAAGCGGCAGGACTTCTGCGCGCACCGGCGGCTTGAAACAATTTCATGCCCCGGTTCGCTGCCAATCTCGCCTGCCTCTTCACCGAACGCGGACTGATCGAGCGGTTTGCGGCCGCGGCGGCAGCGGGGTTCGCGGCGGTGGAGTTGCAACTGCCGTACGACCAGGCGCCGTCCGCCGTGAAGGCGCAGCTCGATCGGCACGGCCTGACCGTGCTCGGCATCAATACGGCGCCGGGGCAACCGGCCGCGGGAGAATTCGGGGTAGGCGCTGTTCCCGGACGCGAGCGGGAATTCGCCACGTTGTTTGCGCAAAGCCTGGACTACGTCACCGCCATCGGCGGGTGCCAGATTCATTGCCTTGCCGGAAAGGTGCCGCCGGAGCAGCGTCCCGCCGCCGAACGCACCTTCATCCGCAATCTCATCGCGGCGGCGGATAGAGCGCGCGAGCGCAACATCACGCTCTTGATCGAGCCCATCAATCCGCGCGATCGACCGGATTACTTCCTCACCCGGGTCGAGCAGGCGGCGGACGTCATCGACAAGGTCGGCCGTCCGAATGTGCGCATGCAGTTCGACTTCTATCATGCCCAGATCGTCGGGGGCGATCTCATCAGGCGATTCGAAAAGTATCTTCCCGTGGTCGGGCATGTGCAGATTGCGGCCGTGCCATCGCGCCATGAGCCCGATGAAGGCGAGGTGAACTACAAGGAAATCTTCGCGGCGCTTGATCGGCTCGGATACACTGGCTGGATCGGTTGCGAGTACCGGCCGCGCGGGAGAACCGAAGATGGCTTGGGGTGGGCGCGTCCCTACGGGCTGAGCCCGCGGGCGCATTCGAATTGATCACGTTGTGGAGGAAAGCATGCGGTTCGACAACAAGGCCGCGCTCATTACCGGGGGCGCATCGGGATTCGGCAGGCGCATTGCGGAGCTGCTCGCGCGCGAGGGTGCGCGCGTTGCCTTGGCCGACATCAACGAGCCCGCTGCGCGCGAGGCGGCAGCCGCCATCAGCAACACCGCGGTCGCGCTGCGTTGCGACGTCTCGCGGCGCGCCGACGTGAACGCCGCGGTGAAGGCAACGCAGGACGCTTTCGGCGGCATCGACATCCTGATCAACAATGCCGGCATGAGTCACAAGCGCCGCCCGATGCTGGAAGTGGAGGAGGAGGAATTCGACCGTCTCATGGCGGTCAACGTGAAGTCGATTTTTCTCTTCGCTCATGCCGTCGTGCCGCTCATGCGCAAGAAGAGATCCGGCGTCATCATCAACATCGGCTCGACCGCCGGCATTCGGCCGCGCCCGGGACTGACGTGGTACAATGCGTCGAAGGGCGCGGTGAACCTCGTCTCGAAATCCATGGCGGCAGAGCTCGCTCCCGATGGCATTCGCGTCTGCGCGGTGGCGCCGGTCATGGCGGACACGCCGTTGCTGCCGACCTTCATGGGGGGTGATTCGCCGGAGCTGCGGGCACAATTCAAGGCCACGGTTCCGCTCGGTCGCTTCGCGACCGTGGATGACGTCGCCAATGCGACGCTGTTCCTGGCGTCGGAGGAGGCATCGTTTCTGACCGGCAACGTGCTCGAGGTCGACGGCGGACGTTGTGTTTAGCGCATGTACGATGAGGTCGCCCGCGTGACTATGTCCGCAGCCGGCGAAAGCTGACATATGCCCGTAATGCAACGCTTCTCGTTTTGACCCGAACCGGACTCGGGCCCCGGCGACAAGCTTTTTCGGAAAATCATGCGAAAAAGGTTCCAACACCAGTGACGGAAAAAGAAATCCCCCGGCGACCGCAAGCTGTAGCGAGCACGTCTGTGCTCACGTTGCTGAAGACAACAAGCTGGAGCTAATCCACCCCTGCAGATAGCCGGCTGCGCGACTTGCAGCTGCGTCCGGGTCATTTCCTTCCAGGACCTCGCAAATCGCGCTGAACGTCAGGCCTTTGCTTACCTGCCCCCACATTCCGGCTTCTTCATTGCCTATTCTGCGAAAGGACGGAATGTCTTGGTGACGGAATACGAGCACGTGCTCGGGAGACCGCAGCCGTGAGACGGCCGGTGGGTCCATGTGCTCCTCAAGTGCTATCCAAATCGCTACCGCGTTTGTTCCAAACTTAAGGCGAGCAGCGGAGGGATGCGTCTTGAACCGCAATCGGGGCCAAGCCTCCGGCGGTATAGTGGCAAGATCGGCAAGTTGGAGGACTGGCGCGTCCTCGGCGTCGGATGCATCTTTGAGCTTTTGTTCGAGGAGGGCGAGATCGGCAAGTTCTGGGCGGCTCGAGTACGACGCAGTCTCCCTCAGGAACTGGGGCAGATGTTGCGCGTACCACCGTACAGTCGGATGATGTGATGGAAACGCTGCTACGTATTCCCGCGCCATTTTCTCGAAAAGCGAATCGCCCAGATAGGCATGCACCGCGTCATGATCCTGACACAGGACTTTGACTAAGCGATTCACATACCAATCGCGATAAACCCCAAGCAGCAGCTCGGGTCTTTCCCGAGCGCCTGGCATGATCTCGCTCAGCACGGCATCGTCGCCCGCGATAATCGCGCGCTGGAAACGGTCTTGGAGTTCCCGCAGCTGCAACTGTGTCGTCCTACAATCGATACCTCGCTTTTGTCTAGCGATCTGGAGCGCCCCTCGTCCTAGCGGAGAATGCCTCCGTCGCAATGACGCGCGCGTGCGCCACTTCTTCCGCCAATTCAGCGAGTGGGGGAATGTTTTCGTCGCGCTCGATTATAGTCGAGGTCGCCCCGAAGCGCTGGAGCGCCAACCGGTAAAGATTCCACACCTCATCGGAGATCGGCCTGTCGTGCGTATCGATGATGTGCGTTTCCATATCCGTATAGCCCGCCAAGTGGAATTGCACGACGCGATCGGCAGGGATACCCGCAAGAAACGTCCTCGGATTATAGCCCTGGTTGAATGCGCTCACAAACACGTTGCCGATGTCCAATAGGAGCCAGCAACCCGTTCTGCGTGTCAGCTCTGTCAGAAACTCCCATTCCGGGATCTCGGAATTACGAAAACGGACATAGCTGGACACATTCTCGAGTGCGATCGTGGACTTCAGAAAATCTTGGACAAACTGTATGCGCAATATGACGTGTTTAAGCGCCTCTTCTGTGTAGGGGATAGGGAGCAAGTCATGCAGATAGACGCCGTGCACTCCGGCCCAACAAAGATGATCGGAAATCCAAGCCGGCTCGATGTGGGCAGCTAGCGATTTAAGCCTGCTAAGGTAGTCGAGGTTTACGTCAGCGGTCGAAGCAATTGAGAGCGATACTCCGTGCAGGACGACTGGATAGCGGGCGCGAATACGATCGAGCATTTTCAGTGGGATGCCGCCCGGTACCATGTAGTCCTCGGAAGTAGCCTCAAGCCAGTCGATGGCATGCTTCTGCTCTAGAAGTTCTGAATAATGTTGCGGGCGTAGTCCGAGTCCAAAGCCCAGGTAAGCGGGCTTTGCATCGCTCGCGAGTTGTCCGCATCTGACGGCCCGCTCCGTACTATTCATCTGCTCGTACTTCTTATCCGATGCCATTTCAAACCGCGATACGTCCGAACAACCAACGAGGCAAGGCTTGTATTCGAACAGCTTGTTCGTCCGCAGTATACATGCTACCATAAGCCGTAGCCGACAAAAATGCTCGGACGCGAGCTGTTGGATCGGCCTTTAGCGATTGGATTTCCGAAGGAGCAAGGTCATGAAACGTGCCGTCGATTTGGGTACGGGCGTTGCCGCTGCTGCGGCCAAGCTTGTTCTCACAGGTGCAGTCACCACCACGCTTGCCGTGTTTGCGCAGGCGCCCAAGGCCTACGCGCAAAGTGGCTGTTCTATTTATATTCACGCCCCCAGAACCTCACAGGCGGCACGGGCGGCTGTGGTGAGAACTCAGGCATCGCAGGTCGGTGTAACGGCAGTGCAGGGCCAAATTCGATCTGTGCGTGATAGTATCCAACGGAAGGCTGTCGGACGCCGACCTTCTGGTTGAGGCATTGCACACTCGCTTTTGCATCTGATCGCATCAGTTAATTGCGCCTTAAAAGAGCGGTTGGAGAGAGCATATTGCTGCTCTTGCGGCGCGTTGCGTCGCATTTGCTGTAGCGGGTCGTCCATTCGGCTAGGGGTCTTGTCCGCGCCGTGGCGTTCTCGCCCGACGGCGTAATCGCCGCGTCGGGAGGCGAGGACCACACCGTGGGCGTTCGCCATGCCCATCTCGGCGCATGCGCAGACCCAGACTGGCGCTGCCATCACTGAGATGCACCAGCGGCAGGTGGCCACCCGACCTGTACTTCCTGCACGACGAAACCTCGTCGAACTCCACCTTTCGGGCGGTGCTGGTGGGGACGGCGCGCGAGATGCTGTCTGGCTCGAGTTTTCCGAGGGGCGCGCTTTTGCTCATCCTATCGGGCAATCCGACCGGAACCAGCGCTAGCGCATCTTATGATGACGTCCGACCGCGTGAGGGCAACCTCATCAGGGAACTGCTCCGAGCATTACCGTTCTGCGTTGATGCGCCTGATCTTCGATCGCCAAGCCAATAGTCTGTCGTCCGCCGTCATCAATGCTGCCTCGTGCGCGACAGCAGTAGCTGCGATGAATTGGTCGGAAGGGTCGCCGTGAAGCGCGTCCAGCTGAACTGCGATAATCGCAATATCGCCCGTCAGTGGAAGCTCTCGGACACCCGCCTGTAGCATGAGTTTGCGTGTTTCAGCTGGATCATCAAGTGAACGCAGGCGGCCTTTCGCGATCAGCAACGCAATTTCCCAAAAACTGATGGCGCTGATCGCCAGTTGCGCTTCAGCTAATGCGGTTACCGCCGTGTCGCGAGCTTTCTTCCCGAGTGCCGAATTGTTGCGCAGTATCCAAATGGCTGCATGGGTGTCGAGCAAGATCACTTGAGCGCTTCCCACTCTACATCAATCGGGGAGATGATGTCCCCGGTGATGAAGAGGCGGTCCTTCATGAGGCCCAACAGTTTCGGCCGTGATGCGCGGTGCGGTACCAGCTCCGCCACCGGCTTGCCCTTCTTCGTTATCACCACAGCCTCCCCGGTGCGCTCCACCTCGTCCATGATCGCCAAGCATTTGGCCTTGAATTCCGAGGCCTTGATCATCCGCGACATGGTCTTCTCCTTGACCATAGTCATGACTATGGTCACATAGTGACAGGTCAGGATCGATATGCCAATGGGGGAGGCTCGGGTCGGCGCCGGGACCGCTCGTCTCCCGGCGCTTTTCCCCACCCCCTGTTCCCGATGCCCTTGCCTTGCCCCGATCCGCTGTTAGCTTGCCGTGCATGTGGGGCCGCCGTGAACGCAAGCAACTGGACGAGCCGAGACCGACCGAATCCCCGGGCCGGCTCAAGGAGGCGCTGCGCCAAGCGCGGGTCGAGCAGGCGGATCGCACCGGCGTGGTCGTTGATCTGCACGATGCCGAGATTGCTCGGCTCGAACTCCTCAACGACGCTCTTGATCCGCTGTTCGAGCAGGTTCCCGCCGAGATCGATCTGTTCGACCGCGGTCTCAGCCGAGGCGAGACGCCCCGCCTGTGGATCGATCCGGTGGCGCATGTCGACATGGGACGCGACAAGCGGGTGTACCGGCTGCTGCAGGACACCCGCTACGGCCGCAAGGTGCTGGCGGAGACCGGCAATGTCGTCGAGATGGTCAACTCCGTCACCAAATACGTCGCCCAGCGCATGGTCGAGCGCGAGCGCGCGCTCGCGGACGGCGCGTTCCCCGCGATCCGCGACCTTCGCTCCGAGGTTCGCGCGCTGCGGCGCCGCAAGCGCGGACGCGCGTTCAAGGCCTTTCTGTTCGGCCTGCTCCTCGGCTTTGCCACCTTGATCACGGCCGCCCTGATGTTTGGCCCGAAGGGCTGAGCGCGATTGCGGTGTCCCTAGAACGCGCGCTTCAATAAAGCGCTATCCGGTTGACTTCGGTCACTGCCTCTCCATCCCGAGAGAGCGCGCGTGCAGCGAGCTCGCAGCGCCAGTCCCCTGCCTGCCCCGAGATGCGGTAGAGGCTGTACCCGGCCGGACCGTGTTCCGCTTGCGGCACTTGCGATGCGGACGGGACTCCCAGCGCCGGAATCCGAGATCGCGGCCCGTCCAGATAGATGAGCGAATGCTCGTGATCGTGTCCGTGCAGCACGAGCTCGGCACCGTGTCGTTGCAGTGTCGCCCGCAAGTCCGATCCGTCGATGAGACGCTTGAAGTATCGGCGCCGGCTGCTCTGGGGAGGGTGGTGAATCAGCACCACGCGAAACCGCCCTTCGCCGCGACAAAGCTCGAGCAGCTCGGCGAGCCTCGCAATCTGGGTCTTGCCAAGCCGACCGGTGGCCATGAAAGGAGCGGTGGGAACGGCACTCGACAATCCGATGAGCGCAACCGAGTTGCGCCGCCGCAAGAACGGGAACTCCGGGGCAGGCTCGTCGCCATCCTCGCCGCGCATGTAGTCGCCCCAATGCGAGCGGAAATGGCCATCGACGCCGCGTACATAGACGTCGTGGTTTCCCGGTACCAGTGTCACGTCTCGTGCCGAGCCAAGCGAGTTGAGAAAGGCGCGTGCCCGCGCGTATTCCTGCGCGAGCGAGATATTGGCAAGGTCGCCGGTGACTGCGATGTGGTCAGGTGCGCTCGCCTTGAGATCCTGCACCACGCGCGCCAGCACTTCGGGTCGATGGATCCGGTGGCGCTTGCGCCGCCAGTTGACGTAGCCGGCGGCGCGCTTGCCGATGAGCTCGGACCAGCGCGGTTCCGGCAAAGGCGAGAGATGCGGGTCGGAAAGGTGCGCCAGCACGAACATAGCGGCTTACGGCGTGTTCCGGTGTTGTTGATGATACCTCCCCCTGCAAGGGGGAGGTCGACAGCATTTGCCCCGGCCTTGCGCCGGGGCAAATGCTGTCGGGTGGGGGTTCTTCTCGGCACCGAGCTTCTGATGACCACCGCCAGGCGTTGACCCCCACCCGGCGACCCCCGACCAAGTCGGGGGCCGCCGACCTCCCCCTTTCAGGGGGAGGTATCGCGGCGCTTGCCGGGAGCAGGCTGAGGCTGTGGCGCCCCCCACGGAGACAGCACTGAAACGCGGCGTAATTTTCACGATATCTCACATTGAGCGAGGAAGGCCTCTACCAGCCGCACGCACTCTAGAGGATTCTCGATCTGCAACAGGTGACCAGTTCCCGTCACAAAATCATAATCGTACCCTTGCTCGCAGGCCAGCGCTTGGTTGGTTTGCGCGGTCGCCGGGCCGCCCTTGAGATGTGGATCGGCACCAATGAGCTTGACCGGTCCGCCGAGCTCGGCCGCGTGCGGCCACAGATTTAACGTCATCGCTTCGGCGTAGATCGCGGCTTCATTCTCCGGGGCGCATACCAGGACATAGCCGTCGCCCTCCGGGCTCCTGCGCAGCACCGATTCGGCCATCAGCTCGTGCGCGCCGCTCACCCAGCTCGCGGCGGCGCGCGACCCGCGATAATCATCGGCGAGCTCCTGCACCGTGCCGAACCGGCGCCGGCGCCCAAGCGCCCACTGCGTGAGCTTGTTCTCGAACGTCTGCATGGCAGCGTAGCGGGGATGGCCCGCCGGCGGGACATTCGGCGGATCGAACAGCACCAGCCCGGCCCACCGCCAACCGAGCTCCAATGCGTGCTTCATGGCAGCGCGCGCCGACATGGAATGGAAAATGCCGGCGGTCGGCTTGTTGCCGAGCCGGTTATTCACGGCATCAAGCACACGGTCGAGGTCGCGGGTAAGCTGCGCGTAGTTGTGGTTGGCAGGCTCTACCGGAATGTTCTGCCCATGGTTGCGAAAGTCGAACACGAGCACATCGTATTTGGGCGTAAGCTGCTGCCAGAAGGGCAGATAGGCATCCACGGCAAACCCGTTGCCGTGCGACAGCATCACGCGCGCGCCATTGCGGTTTCCATGGCGGCGGATCTTGACTCGCGCCGCATCCTCCAACTCAACTTCGAAGCTTTCGAGGGAAGCAGGAACCATGAGTTTCATCTTGCTGTTGGGAACAAGCAGACGGAGTGCCTGAGAGCAAGCCATGCAACGACGCGAATTTCTATTAGCTGCCGGGGCAGGGCTCCTATTGCCGTACATGGCGCGCGGCCAAGAGGCATGGCCTCAGCGCACGATTACCATCATCGTTCCCTTCCTGGCAGGAGGCTCGGCGGACCTGGTCGCACGTATATTCGCGCAGCATTTCCAGGCGAGATACGGCGTAACCGTCGTCGTCGAGAACAAGGCCGGGGCGGGCGGCAGCATCGGGACCGGCATTGTCGCCAAGGCGCCGGCCGACGGCTACACGCTCGCGCTCGGGACAGTCAGCACGCATACGATCAATCCCTCGCTCTACAGCAAGCTTCCCTACGATACCGAACGAGATTTCGCGCCCATTTCGCCGCTGGTTCGCTTCCCCAATCTGCTTGTCGTCCGCAACGCCTTGCCGGCGAAAAGCGTGGCTGAGCTTATTGCCTATGCGAGAGCCAACGACGGCAAGTTGAACTATGGGTCCTCGGGTAACGGCACCTCCTCCCATCTCTGTGCCGTCATGTTCATGCGCGCGGCGGGCATCAGCATGACGCACATCCCGTTCCGCGCTTCCAGCGACGAGATGACGGCGATGATGGGCGGCCAAATCGACCTGACCATCGACAGCATGACCACGATTTGGCCGCTCGCTACGGCCGGGGAGGTGCGTGCGCTTGCGGTGAGCACGCCCCGTCGCGTGGCCGCCGCGCCGGATTTGCCGACCATCGGCGAGACGCTGCCGGGTTTCGAGGCAACGGGGTGGCAAGGTCTGTTCGCTCCCGCCGGCACGCCGGCGCCAATCATCGAGAAGCTTGCGGACGAAGTGAGCCGTATCTTTGCCCTGTCCGAGGTCGTCGCTGCACTGCAGAAGGTCGGCGGCGAGGCTATGCCGATGCGGCCAAGCGAGTTCGCCCGATTTGTTCGGGCCGAGCGGATCAAATGGGCGGAAGTGGTGAAAAGCGCAGGCGTGCGCATCGACTGAGCTTTAGCGGCATCTCAGTGCTGCCCGCCGTCTTCCAGCTTGCGGATGCCATCATTCATGCGCCCGATCTGCGCATGCGTCGCGCGCATTTCCTGCAGCAAGGCCGTCATCGAGCTGTCAAGCCGCAGCACAATCGAGGTCAGCACGGCCATATCATCGCGGAGGCTGCCGACATCGGTCATGAGCCGCTCGGTTTGCCGCGCGAGAAAGCTGACATCTGCATCGGTCATGGCTCCAACGTAACCCTCCAAAACGCTGCTTACAACGAAGCGAGGGCCGCCCCGTGACGCTGGTTCTGCTCCCCCACGATCAGCCGCTGCGCCATCGGCGGGGCGGTCGATAAGGTACACGGGCGATCATGTAAGGCCTGAGCGGCGCGGCGCCGCGCCGGATCCGGGACACCGCCGCGGTATCCTGAAGGGGCGCCCTGTCGCGTTGACGCTGTTCGTCTTCTATGGAAGCCTCGCCCCATGTCCAGACAAGCAATATCCAGACAAGCAATATCCAAACGACAATTGCTGCGGCAAGGCGGCACCGTAGCCGCGCTCGCTGCTTTCCCACTTCCACGGCGGGCACGCGCACAGACGAAGCGGCATGTCACCATGCGGCTCGACTGGCTCTATCAAGGGCCGAATGCCGGTTTCATGGTCGCCCAGGAGAAAGGTTTCTACGACGAAGCCGGGCTGAGTGTTGAAATCGGCCCCGGCAAGGGCTCGGGGAGCACCGCCCAGCTTGTCGGCAGCAAGGCGACACAGTTTGGATTCTCGGATGGGTATGTCGTCGCCAACAGCGTGGCGAAGGGAATGAGCATCAAGATGGTCGCCGGAATCTACCGGCGAAATCCGACTGCGGTGATCGTGCTGGAGGAGTCGGGCATCAAGACCCCTAAGGATCTGGAAGGCAAGACCGTTGCGAGCCCGACCGGAGGCACTCAGTTTCAGCAGTGGCCCGCTTTCGTGAAGGGCTGCGGCCTTGATGCGAGCAAGATTCGGCTCACCAACATCGATCCCGCCGGCAGCCCGCCGGCTCTGATCACCGGGCAGGTCGACGCGATTGCGGGATACGCTCAGGGCTATGTGCCGAGCATCGAGATCCGCGGCAACAAAAAAGCTCGCATCCTCTGGTACGCGGACTGCGGCGTCACCGCCGTGAGCAATGGCATCATCGTGCATGCCGATCTCATCAAAGAGGATCCCGATCTCATTCGCGCATTTGTTGCCGCAAGCCTGAAAGGCTTTCTTTACGGGCGTGCTCACGTTGACGAGCTCGCCGCCATCATCAAGAAGTTCTCGGAGGCAACGTTGCCGGCCATTTCCCGGCGGGAGGCCGAGCTGTCGTTCGAGACCTGGGTGACTCCCGGCACGGCGGGCAAGCCGCTGGGGTGGATGTCCGAGAAGGATTGGGAAGAGACGGTATCGGTACTCAAGCAATACGGCGGGGTCACGACGCCGCTCGAAGCAGCGCAACTCTATACGAATGAGCTCGTGCCGACGGGCAACGAATTCGTCCCGCCGCAAACCGGACCCGGCAAGATGTGAGCCTGATGATGTCGTCCCCTTGCGGCTCGCAAGCGGGAGGGGACTATCTCTCGCTTCAGGAGCTGGGCAAGGTCTATCTCACCCGCGACGGTCCGGTGCGCGCTCTCGAGCAGGTAACGCTGCGCGCGCGGCGCGGTGAATTTCTCTCCGTGGTAGGACCGAGCGGCTGCGGGAAGAGCACTCTCCTGATGATCACCGCCGGGCTGCTGCCCGCTTCGAGCGGCACGGTGAGCATCGACGGCAAGCTGGTGGCGCGCCCTCGCACCGAGATCGGCATCGTGTTTCAGAATCCGGTGCTGCTGGAATGGCGAACGGCGCTGGGCAACGTCATGTTGCAGGCGGAAGCAAAGAAGCTCGAGCGCACAGCGGCCGAGCGCAGGGCGCGCAAGCTTCTGGAAGCGGTGGGGCTGGGTGGGTTCGAGCAAAAATACCCGCATGAGCTCTCGGGCGGCATGCGCCAGCGCGTTTCGCTCTGTCGGGCGCTCATTCACGAGCCCGACCAGCTCCTGATGGACGAGCCGTTCGGAGCGCTCGATGCGCTCACCCGCGACCAGCTGGTCCTCGATCTGCAGCAGATCTGCAACCAGCGGCGCATGAGCGTGCTCTTCATCACCCACAGCGTGCCGGAAGCCGTGTTCCTTTCCGACCGCATAGTGGTGATGACGCCGCGCCCAGGACGAATTGACCGTGTGATCGAGATCGCCTTGCCGCGACCGCGCACCCTCGCGATGCGGGACACGTCGGAATTCGCGGCCTATAACCGCGAGATCCTCGACCTGTTTCTCGCCCGTGGCGTGCTGCGCGAGCACTGAGACTGCGCGATGGCCCAAGCTGACAACCCAGGCGCCCGGTCGGACCTCCTCGACGTGGGGGATCTGGAGCCAAGGCTTCAGCGCGCACGCGCGCACCGCGAGTGGCGGGCGCGAATGGCCGGCGTGCTGTATCCCGCCGGCGTCGTGCTGGCCGTGCTCGTGCTCTGGGAGGCGGGCACGCGCCTGTTTGCCGTTCCGCTGTTTCTCCTGCCGCCCCCAAGCGCCATTGCGGTCTCATTCATCGCGAATGCGTCGCTGCTCGCATTCCATGGGTGGATAACGACGGTGGAGATTTTGCTTGGATTTGCTCTCAGTATTATTGTTGGCATTCCGCTCGCGCTGGCGATCTTCCTGTGGCCGACATTTTCGCGCTCGATCCTGCCGCTCCTGGTCTCATCGCAGGCCATGCCGAAAGTGGCAGTCGCGCCGCTCTTCCTGGTGTGGTTCGGTTTCGGACTGCTGCCCAAAGTCCTGATCGCGTTCCTGATCGCGTTTTTTCCGATCGTCATCAATACTGCGGTAGGATTGGGTTCAATCGAGCCGGAGAAGATCTATTTGGCGCGTTCCATGGGTTTCGGTGCGTTCGCCACCTTTTTCAAGATCCGTCTGCCCAATGCCCTGCCGGCGATCTTCGGTGGGCTGAAAATATCCATCACCTTTGCGGTGGTCGGAGCTGTGGTGGGCGAGTTTGTCGGTGGAGATTCCGGCCTCGGCTATCTTCTCATGGTGGCCAACGGCAGCATGGATACCCAGCTCCTCTTTGCCGGAATCGTCGCCCTTACTGCTCTTGGCGTGGTGTTGTTCCTGCTGGTGGAAGTCGCCGAGCGCATCGCCATTCCGCAGCACATGATCGAACGCACGGCAGAGTAGGGCGGGTTAGCGGGCCAAGCCGGACGGCCGGCACGGCTAACCTACCCTACAGCACACACTGCTATGCCGCTGCCGATTGCCACCTCTCCCATGGCATGCACACGCGCTCCGCCAGCACCACGAAGCCATAAAGCAGAAATCCCAGGATGGACAGGCTGAACAGGGAGACGAACGACATCGAGGTCCGCAGCTCGGTATTGGCGATAATGATGAGATGGCCGAGCCCTTCGCTTCCCCCCACAAACTCGCCGATCACTGCGCCGATGACGGAAAGCGTGCTGGCGACTTTCAGGCTGCTGAACAGATAGGGCAGGGCATTGGGGAGCCGCACTTTGGAAAATTCCTGCCAGCGGCCTGAGTGCAGGATCCGGCAGAGGTCGATGAGCTCCTCCTCGATCGCAAGGAGCCCGGTGACCATGTTCACGACGATGGGAAAGAACGAGACCAGAAGCGCGAGCAGTACCTTCGACGTGATCCCATATCCGGCCCAGATCAGCAGCAACGGCGCGATGGCGACCTTGGGCACGATCTGCAGCACGACAATTTGCGGATAGATCATGCTCCGGAGGATGCGCGAGTAGACGATCACGACCGCCAGGAACACCCCTACCACGGCGGCCAATACAAATCCCGCGACCATCTCGTAAAATGTAATCCAGGAGTGATAGAGGTACAGGGAATAACGGGTCACCGCCTCGACGAAGATCGCCGAGGGTGGCGGAAGAATGAACCCAGGGATCTGAAAAACACGCGTCAGCACTTCCCAGAGGACCAAAGTCCCTGCGATCGAGAGGACCGTCGCGCTTATGTCGGTTTTTGTGAAGCCCATGACGATGTCCCATGTAGGGCGGGTTACGCTCGCTGTGCCGCTAAATGTAAAGCAAGCCGATCTTGCGGCCGATCGACTGCACGCACGCGCTGAAGCGAGGGTCGAGCTTGGTCTCCGGCATGCGCGGTCGCGGCAAATCGATGTCCACAATATCCGCCACCATTCCCGGTCGGGGGGTCATCACGATGACCCGGTCGGCTAGGAACACGGCCTCGGAAATGCTGTGCGTGACAAGAAGCGTCGTCTTGCGCCGCTCGCTCCAGATACGCAGCAGCTCGAAGTTCATTTCCTCCCGCGTCATGACATCGAGGGCGCCGAACGGCTCGTCCATCAGCAGCAGCGAGGGATCATGCACCAGGGCGCGGCAGATCGCGGCGCGCTGCTGCATGCCCCCGGAAAGCTGCGCGGGGTATTGATGCCGAAACTCGCTCAGGCCGGCCAATTTGAGGAGATCGAGCGCGCGTTCGGCGCTTTCCTTCCGTGGCAGCCGCAGCATCTCGATGGGCAGCATCACATTGGCGAGAATGGTGCGCCACTTGAGGAGCACGGGACGTTGAAACACCATACCGACGTCGGACAAGGGCGCAGTCACGCTGCGACCGCGAACCGTCACCGATCCGGAGGAGGGGGGCAGCAGGCCGGCAATAACCTTGAGCAGGGTGCTCTTGCCGCAGCCGCTGTGACCAACGATGGTGACGAATTCGGCATCTGCGACCGCAAAGGACACGTCGGAGAGCGCCTTGGTCTGGCCGTCCTGAGACGCGAACACCTTGCTCAGGCTCCGAACTTCGATTGCGCCACGATCGCGCTCCGTGCGAGGGGCCGATGTTTCCATGGCGAACCGTTGTCTTGTCTGCGATGGCGAGCCCAACCGAAACAGCGCCGCTACCCCGGTGTCAATGCTGGCAGTGGCACTGCAAATTATATGCCGCCAAGCGGGCGGACGCGGTCAGCTCCCTCGCTCGCGCAGCAGAATGTCGCGTGCATTCTGGCCCAGGATTCTGTCGCGCTGGCTCGGTGGTAATTGCTGCAAAACCGGACGTGCAATCGCGCCATCCGCATCGCCGATCTCGTAGGGGAAATCGGTACCGAACATCACGCGCTCTGCGCCCACAAGATCGATGAGAAGGCGCAGCGAAGCAGGGCTTGCCACCACCGTGTCATAGTAGAAGTGGCGCAGATACTGGCTCGGCGGTTTGCTGATGTGGACACGACAGGCCGGGTTCGCCTCATGCTTGGGCGCGTGATACGCAAGATCGAGGCGTCCGGCGAGGAAGGGGAGCGTTCCGCCCCCGTGCGAGAGCACCAGCTGTAACCCGGGATGGCGCTCCATCACGCCGGAGAAGATGAGACGTGCGGCGGCGATCGTCACTTCGGTAGGCCAGGCGACGACGGTGTTGAGCGTATACTCCCCCAGGATGTCGCGTGTGATCGCGGTCGTGGCATGCATGAAGACAAGGAGTCCAAGCTCCTCCAGCGTATCCCACAGAGCCGCGAACTCCGGCAGGTCCAGCGGCTTGCCGGCGGCAGAGGTGGGCAGGCACACGCCCTGAAACCCGTATTCTCTGATCGCGTTGCGCAGCTCGGCGGCAGCGCTCTGAGGCTCATGCAGCGGGACAACTCCCATGCCGGCAAGCCGGCCGTCGCCGCGTTTGACCAGGTTGGCGGTTTCCCGGTTCATCAGACGTGCGACCTCAACCCCGATGACACGGTCATGGCCGGAAATGGCGCGCGGCGAGGGGGAGACGAGCTGCAGATCGATGCCGGAACGCTTAAGCCGTTCCAGCCGGCCTTCAAGGTCCCACATCAGGCGATCCATCTCGCCGTAGCCGCGGGTGGCATAGCTGCCGTCAGCACGAATCTCGTACGGTATCCCGTAGGCTGGATTGGCCGCCGTTATGCGGATGAAATCCTCAGACGCAGCGTGGGCATGGACGTCGACGATCATGTGGCTATTTGTAGATGATCACGCCCATGGGCGTCGGGTTCCAGCCGTTGCAGGGATTGCGCTCTTGCGGGCAGTTTGAGATGCCGATGAGCAGATCCATCTCGGCGCGCAACTCGTAGTAATCACCCGCGACGCTGGTCGGCTCGCGTATCTCCATGGTTCCGTTCTCGTCCACCTCCACGTTCATGAACGGAACGAACGCGTTGGGGATGTCGCGATAATTGAACCCCCAGGGGCCGAGCGCCATGGCAAGATTGCCGCGGCAGTTCGGGGTGTTCGGGACGCCGTAGCGGATACGGTTGACCTCCTCGCTGCACATCGGTCCATACGAGTAGCTCAACGGATTGGAGTAACCGGTGATTGTCATCATCGGGCGGCAGCGGATGGAATAGATCACATTGCCTTTGATGAATTCCCGTCGCTTGTTGATGAGGAGCGAGTTTCCCATGTTGAGAGCCTCGCCGAGATCCTGCGCATTGAAGCAAACGAGATCGGGGACCTGCTTGCCTTCGATGTCGACAAAGCGCAGCGCTTGACCCTTCTCCATGTGAAAGGCCGCATAGCCCCGTGCGGGAATGATCCATTCCTCGATGATCTTACCAGGCACGGGATGCTTGTGCAGGATATCGGGCTGCGATGTCATTTGGTGTCCATGGGCATTGCTCGGTTCGCTGCGCACGATTGGCGGGAGTGGCAATAGCGCGTGCGCTCCCCTCACGCCAGCCGCGCCGATCCGCATTGACGCGCGACAGGCGGTATGGGAGCGTGAGCACAAGATGAGCTTCAGCCCGAGATCCCGGCGACAAGTTTTGCGCGGCGCCAGCAGCTTGGCGGCGCTCACGTATCTGCCGCTAGTGCGCGGCGCCTGCGCCCAGAGCAAACGAAAAGTCACGGTTCGCCTGGACTGGATCTATCAGGGTCCGAATTCCGGCTTCGTGGTGGCACAGGAAAAAGGCTTCTACGAGCAAGCCGGGCTCGATGTCGAGGTCGGGCCGGGTAAGGGATCCGGCAACACCGCTCAGCTCGTCGCCAGCAAGGCGACCCAATTCGGGTTTGCCGACGGATATGTGGTCGGCAACGGCGTGTCGAAAGGCATGAATATCCGTGCAGTCGCCGGTCTTTATCGGCGCAATCCAACCGCAGTCATTGTGCTCGCGAGCTCCGATATCAAGACGCCGAAGGATCTCGAGGGCAAAACGATCGCCATTGCAGCCGGATCCACCCAGTTCCAGCAATGGCCGGCCTTCGTCAAAGGCTGCGGGCTGGATGCCAGCAAGATCCGGGTCACCAACATCGATCCCGCGGGCAGTCCACCGGCCCTGATCACCGGTCAGGTTCCCGCCATCGCCGGCTATGCGTTGGGTCAAGTGCCGAGCGTCGAGGTGCGCGGCAAGACCAAGGCGCGAGTGTTCTGGTACGCGGACTGCGGGGTCACCTCGGTCAGCAATTGCATTGTCGCTCATAACGACCTGATCAAGGAGGATCCCGGGCTTGTGCGTGCGTTCGTGGCTGCCTCTCTCGAGGGGTTCTTGTACGGCCGTAGAAACCTCGACGAGATGATCGCGATCGCTCGGAAATACTCGCCCGCGATCGAGCCCGAGATCGCTCGTCGGGAGGCCGAGATGTCATGGCAGACGTGGATTTCCCCGAATACGGCCGGTAAGCCGTTCGGCTGGATGTCCGACAAGGACTGGCAGCAAACGGTCGAGGTGCTCAAGCAATACGGCGGCGTCACAACGCCGCTCGAAGCGCAGCAGCTCTACACCAACGAATTCGTGCCCGCGGGCAGCGAGTTCATCCCGCCGCCCGCAGAGCCGAACAAGACTTAGAGTTACTTCTGCCGCGGGACCACTGCCCAGGCTTCGATCTCGACCAGCATCTCCTTGAGATCGATGCCGACCCCGCGCAGCAGCGTGGCCGGTCGGGGATGGGCGCGCAGGTCCGGCTCGAACTCCTCGAAGAACCGATACATCTCGTCGCGCATGTCGAACACGTCCTCCCGCCGCGGCAGGTAATACCGGAACATCACGATGTGCTTGAGCGAGGCGCCCATCATCTCGAGCTTGTTCTTGATGTACTCGAGGCACTGCCGCGTCTGCTGCTTGACATCGTGCGACACGACCTTGCCTCGGCCTGCTCTTTCCTCCTCCGGCGTTCTGCAAGGGGCGTCCTCGAATGGATCGCGCCCGGTCTCGCCCGCGAGGAATAGAATGTCGACGTCCCCTTTGGTTCTGAACCCGCCGCCCCAGTTCATTTTTTCCTTGTGATAATGCGGCCAGAGAGTGCCCCATTCGTATTCGACTTTGCCTTGCCTGGCGAGCTCAAGTGCTTTCGGATTGGTAGCCATGGGGTCTCCACGTTGAAAATTTGTTGCACATGCGTGGAAAGCTTCACACGCGCGTTCACACCGGTCAAGCCGCGCCACGAATTGAGCCAAGACGCGAGCGGGGTGGCGACAAACGATGCGACCGTTGAGGCGATTGCGCTCTCGGCGTACGCGACGCAAGATGCTGGCCGGGAATATCGTCCGGCTTTCTTTGACTGGTGAAGCGTGGGCTGCAATGGTCCGTGCCGCGAATCTCAAGGCGCAATAGCTTTCAGGAACGGTGCCCGATGTTGAGGTGCGTAAGGTGAGCGAGGTCCTCGGTACCCCGCTCGTTCGCAAGGAAGATCCTGCGCTGCTCTCGGGCCGTGGGCGATTTGCCGATGATCTTCCAGTGCCGGCGGGGACGCTGCACGCCCATGTCATTCGGTCGCCGCACGCTCACGCCCGGATCATCAGCATCGAGGCAACGGAGGCGATGGCTCAGGAGGGCGTCTGGGCGGTCATTACCGGTGAGGACGTCCGCAGGCTTTCCGACCCGTTCCTGATTGCGCTCAAGGCGCCGATCGATCAATGGTCGCTGGCGGTCGAGCGGGTGCGCTATGTCGGCGAGCCGGTCGCGCTTGTCGTGGCCGATTCCCGCTATCTGGCCGAAGACGCAGCGGAGCACGTGCGCATTGAGTACGAAGTGCTGGAAGCAGTGCTCGACCCGCGGGCGGCTTGCGATGCATCGGCACCGCTTTTGCACCAGCGTGCGGGCAGTAACGAGATCTCAACAAGAAAGTTCTCCTACGGCGATTGCAAAAGCGCCTTCGAGGGCGCCGATGCGTGCGTCCGTTTGACATGCGAGTATCCGCGCAACTCGTTCACCCCGATGGAATGCTATGTCGTCGTCGCCGAGCATCGTCCGGCCGATGACAGCTACGACGTGCTGGCGAACTTTCAGGGGCCGTTCAGCATCCATCCGGTCATGGCGCGGGCGCTGCGGGTGCCCGGCCCGAAGCTGCGCTTGCGCATTCCGCCGGACAGCGGCGGAAGCTTCGGGATAAAGCTCTCGATCTTTCCTTACATCGTGCTCGCGGCGGTCGCAGCCCGCATCACCGGCCGGCCGGTCAAGTGGGTGGAGGATCGGCTTGAGCATCTTCTCGCCGCAAGCTCCGGGCCGAACCGGGTAACGGCAATCGAAGCAGCAGTCACCAAGGAGGGCCGCATTCTGGCGCTCCGTCTCGATCAGCTCGAGGATTATGGCGCGTACCTGCGCGCGCCAATGCCGGGGCCGCTTTACCGCATGCATGGCGCGGTGACCGGAGCCTATGACATCGCCAACGTCGAGGTCACGAACCGGGTCGTTCTCACCAACAAGATGCCGGCGAGTCTCATCCGCGGGTTCGGCGGTCCGCAGCTTTATCTCGCGCTCGAACGGCTCATTCAGCGCATCGCCGTCGAGCTCGACCTCGATCATCTTGATGTGATCAAGCGCAATCTGATCCCGAAGAACAAATTCCCTTATCGGGCTGCCGCCGGCGCCCTCTATGATTCCGGCGATTATCTGCGGGCGATTGCGACCACGACAGGGGATGGCCGGCTCCAGGAGCTCAAGCGGAGGCGTGACGCCGCTCGCGCCGCCGGCCGACACTACGGGATCGGCTTTGCCGCGGTGGTCGAGCCGGGCATGTCGAACATGGGATATCTCTCAACGCTTCTCACGCCGGAGGCGCGCGAGAAGGCGGGACCGAAGAACGGCGCGGTTTCCATGGTCACGGTCAACGTCGATCCGCTCGGCGCGGTCTCAGTCACCGCGGACGTGACGGTGCAGGGACAGGGGCACCAGACCGTGCTCTCCCAGATCGTCGCCGATCGGCTCGGCCTTGCTCCCGCCGATGTGAACGTCGTGCTCGAAATGGATACCGCCAAGGATCAGTGGTCCATTGCGGCGGGCACGTATTCCTGCCGTTTCACGCCAGGGACTGCCGTCGCCGCGCATCTTGCCGCGGAGCGCATGGCGGAGAAGCTCAAGGCGATTGCGGCAAAGCAGCTTAACGTCCTACCGCAGGACCTGGAGCTCGCCGGCGGGAAAATCCGCAGCCGCACCAATCCCGATAATGCCATTGCGTTCGGGCGGGTGGCCGGCACATCGCACTGGTCGCCGGTGATGCTGCCGGAGGGAATGGCGCCCGCATTGCGGGAGACCGCGGTCTGGTCGCCACCGGAGCTCGAGCCTCCAGCGAATGACGACCGCATCAACACGTCGCTCACCTACGGGTTTGTGTTCGACATGTGCGGGGTCGAAATCGACCCCCTGACCTACCACGTCCGGGTCGACCGCTACATCTCCATGCACGATGCCGGCCGCGTGCTGAATCCATTGATCGCGACCGGGCAGATGCGGGGTGCGTTCGTACAAGGCATCGCCGCCGCGCTCTACGAAGAGTTCGTCTATGACGATACCGGTCAGTTTCTCACCGGCACGTTTGCAGACTATCTCGTTCCCACCGTTGCGGAGATCCCGCCCATCGAGATCCTGCACCAGGAGACGCCCTCGCCACTGACGCCGCTTGGCGCAAAAGGTCTTGCCGAGGGCAATTGCATGAGCGTGCCCGCTTGCATTGCCAACGCCATCGCCGATGCGCTTGACCTCAAAGAGGTGCAGCTTCCCGCCACCCCGCGACGCATCCACGCGCTGATCGCCGGAGTCGAGGCGCGTCCCTCTCCAGACCAGATGCCCATGAGGGGTCGCTGCCGATGAAGCCGCGCCCGTTCGACTACCTCCGTCCCGATACGGTCGAGGAGGCGCTCGCTGCGCTCGCCGAGCACGGCGAGGAAGCCCGCATTCTTGCCGGCGGGCAAACGTTGATTGCCATGCTCAACTTGCGGGTGGTCGAGGCCCCGATCCTGCTCGACATCACGCGCATTCCCGAGTTGGATTCGATAACTGAGGTAGACGGCAGTATCCAAGTCGGCGCCGCAGTCACGCAAAACCGGCTGCTGCAATGGCCCTCCCTCGCGCAAAAGCTCGCTCTGTTGCATGCAGCCTTGCCTTTTGTCGGTCACTTCCAGACCCGCAACAGAGGGACTGTCTGCGGCTCCATTGCGCACGCGGACCCGGCATCGGAAATTCCCCTGGTCCTTGCCATGTTGGGAGGCCAGGTGATGCTGCGCTCGCAACGAGGTACCCGCATTCTTTCCGCTAGCGAGTTTCAACAAGGCATGCTGTTGACGGCGCGCGCACCCGACGAGCTGATTACCGCGGTCCGCTTCCCGATTGTGAATGCAAGGGTCGCCTTTCGCGAGGTCGCCCGCAGGCACGGGGATTTTGCCATTGTCGCCATCGCTGCCGCAGCCGAGAGCCGTGCAAGCATGCGCATCGGGGTCGCGGGAATGGCAGACCGCCCGGCGGTTCGCTCACTCGAAGGCGATGAGGCCGCTGCACCAAAGGACTCAATCGAACAGCTCGCATGGGAGCTCGAGGGTTATGATGATATCCATGCCTCGGCGCACATGCGTCGGGATCTGTTGCGCCGGATTGCACCGATCGTAATGAAAGAGGCGAGAGAACAATGCGCTGCGTGAGCAAGAATGAACGCGTGCGCGTGAGCCTCACGCTCAATGGCCGCAAGGCGTCCGGGCAGGCCGAGCCGCGCATGCTGCTCAGCGATTTCCTCCGCCAGGTGCTTGGCGCGACCGGCACGCATGTGGGCTGCGAGCACGGAATTTGTGGCTGCTGCACGGTCCTGATCGATGGAACCGCCATGCGCTCATGCCTCACCCTCGCCATTCAAGCCGAGGGGAGGGAGGTCACGACAGTGGAAGCGCTGACTGGCAAAGACGGGAAGCTCAACGCCCTGCAGCAGGCCTTCCAGAATAATCATGCCTTGCAATGCGGATTCTGCACGCCCGGGATCCTCATGTCGTTTACCGATTTTCTTTCGCGCCATCCTCACCCCTCCGAGGCCGAGATCATTGCCGTGCTCAGCGGTCATTTGTGCCGCTGTACCGGCTATGCCGGCATTGTGTCGGCGGTGCTGGAAGCGACAAGCCGGAAGGCGCAATCGTCGTGACCGGCGCAGCGGCTGTTTTCGGCGAGCACCGGCCGGAAATTCCCTATGCCGCGATTGCCGACTTGCTGGCCGACTACCGCGCGCGTCATCCAGACAAGCTCGCGATCGTCGATGTCGACCAGGAGAAGTCCATCAGCTTTGGCGCACTCGAAGCGGCGACCACGGACATAGCAGCAGCACTGAAGGAGAGGGGCGTCGCCAAGGGCAGCCGGGTCTTGCTCCTTGCTGATGAGAATCTCGAAAAGCTTCTGCTGTGGCTCGGAATCTGGCGCCTCGGAGCAGTGGTGGCCCCGCTCAATGTGGAGCTCAACGCTGCTTTCATCGCCGACCTCGCGGCCACCATCTCACCGACCCTCGCGCTCGTTCATAAGGACCTCGATGCGAACGCGCTGCTTCGAGGCAAGCCGTTTGTGCGTTTTGGCGCTTTTGCTCCCGACTCGAGCACCCCCGACCCCCAGGACGCTTTCTTTTGCACCATGCGGCGCGGCGCTGCGCCCCGGAATATTCCGGAGCGTAACCAGCCCGCGGACGCAGCCTGCATCTTCTGCACGTCGGGCACGACCAGCCGGCCGAAGCTGGTCGTCTACGATCACTGCGCTTACTGGCTCAATGGGCTGTCTACGCTGGAGTGCCTGGGACTGAGCGCCGCCGACCGCACGCTCGAATATCGATCCTTTGGCTGGAACTCGGCACAGGTGCTCAGCCTGATGCCTTTCCTGGAGAAGGGCCTTACGCTTCATATTGCCCGGCGTTTTTCCCAAACCCGGTTTTTCGAGTGGATTGGACGTTATGGCATTACCTTCGCCGCTGGCGTGCCCACCGTCATCAACATGCTCCTTAACAGAGAGCCGGACCACGCCGCGGTTCGAGTGCCGAGCTCCTTGCGCCTGATGACCTGCAGCACGGCGCCGTTGACGCTCGAGCAGTGGCGGCGCTTCGAGGACATGTACGGAGTGAAGCTGCTGCAGATGTACGGCATGTCCGAAGCAGGCTGGCTCGCCGGCAACCGTCACTACCAGAGCAGGGTAGGCAGCGTCGGGCTTCCCGCTCTGCATCAGGAGCTCGAGATCGTCGACGGCGAAGGCAGGCCATGCCCGCGCAACGTCGAAGGCGAAGTCACAGCCGGCGGCCCGCACTGTGCGATCGGGTATATGCGTGAGGACGGAACGATCGAGCCCATCCGGGGGAAGCGCATCAAGTCCGGCGACCTCGCAATCATGGACGAGGATGGCTTCATTCACGTGAGCGGGCGTACCAAGGATCTGATTATCCGTGGCGGAATCAACATCGCTCCGCTGGAGATCGACCAGGCCTTGCTCAGGCATCCGGGGATCCTCGATGCTGCAGCGGTGGGTGTGCCGGATCCGATCCAAGGCGAAGAGGTCATATGCTACGTCGTGCCGCGTCCCGGAACGGAGCTCACCGCAATGGCCGTGACCGAGCATTGTCGGGCTTGTCTGCCGGTGCAGAAGACGCCGAAGCAGGTCGTCATCGTGTCGAGTCTTCCAAAGAGCGACCGCGGCAAGGTGCTTCGGGATAAGCTCAAGGAGGATTGGCAATCACGCTCGATGTTGTCTGCGTAAACGAGCGCCCACGGCGGTGTCGTCCGTCATCCGATTCAATGGGCGCCAGTCAGGAGTATTGGGATGGAAACCATCGGCTTTATCGGACCCGGAAAGATCGGGTTTCCCATTTGTGTGAACCTGATTCAGAGCGGCTACCGGGTGCTCGGGTATCGCCGCAGCTCGCTCGCCGAGCTCGAGAAGCTCGGCGGAGTGCCGGGGCGCTCGCCCGCTGACATTGCGGCGCAAGCCGAGATCGTATTCTCCTGCCTGCCATCATCGGAGGCGCTCGCCGATGTCGTGAATGGCGAACGCGGACTGCTGAAATCGGCTCATCCGGGCCAGGTCTTTGTCGAGCTCGGATCCTATGCAGTCCCTGATAAGGAGCAGTATGTGGAGCCGTTTGAGCAAAAAGGCGCAGCGTTCCTCGACGGGGAGGTGAGCGGCACGCCTGGAATGGTCGCGGCTCGCAAAGCCGTGATTTATCTTGCGGGCGACAGGCAAGCGTGCAGCGTCGCCCAACGCGTCGTTGCCGGTTTTTCCGACGAGTGCCTCTATTTCGGACCGTTTGGCGCGGCAAGCCGGGTAAAGCTGGTGAACAACCTGTTGGTGGCAATCCACATCGCGGCAACTGCAGAGGCCATGGCGCTCGGCATCAAAGCCGGAGTGGATGTCGATCTCATGATCAAGGCCATTGCCGATGGCAGCGGCGGGTCGACCCAGTTCCGCATTCGCGCGCCCTGGATGGCGGCACGGCGGTTTGTTCCTGTCCAGGGTACGGCGGGGGCGCTGCAACACTATTTCGACCTGATCGGCGACTTCGCCGGCAGCATCGGGGTTGCGACACCCATGCTTGATCGCGCGGCCGAGCTCTATGACAAGTTCAGGGAGATGGGCTTTGCGGAGCTGGATGTCGCCGCCATGGTCGATGTCGTCACCGCCCTGCCTCGATCGAGATCCTGACCTGCGTCTGCGCAACCACGAATGAGCACGGAGGCTCCTGATGATCAGCGTTAAGAAGATCGCGCATGCGACGTACGAGGTTCCCGATCCGCAGCAGCAGACCGAGTACTACACCGAGATCCTCGGCCTTACCCTTACCGAAAAGAGCAAGGACGCGGTTTATCTCGCATCCACCATCGATCATCACTCGGTGGTGCTGCGCCCCGGACCGCAAGCGCAATGCGTGGCAGTCGGCTTCCTGCTTGGGCAAGACGACGATCTCGGCGCGTTCGAGCAACAGGTTCAGGGCCTTGGGGTCAAAACACAGCGCAAGAAGGATCCCGACCCGTCCATTTCAGAGATGATCAGCTTAGAGGACCCGAAAGGGACGTTGATCGAAGTGTTCAAGCGGGAGGCATTTTCAGGTCAGCACTATCCTGTGAAGGGCATCGTGCCCCATAAGCTCGGGCATGTCGCGTTCCATGTGACCGACGTGAAGCACGTGACCAAGTTCTATTGCGACGTCCTCGGCTTTCGCGAATCGGACTGGATGGCTGATTTCTTCTCTTTCCTGCGCTGCGGCCCTGATCACCACACCATTAACCTGATGCAGACCGGCTCAAACCGACATTTCCACACCGCATTCGAGCTGCGCGACTGGGGGCATTTGCAGACTGCGTGTGATTACCTCAGCCTCAACGGCTACAAGTTGCTCTGGGGTCCGGGGCGGCACGGGATCGGCCACAATTTGTTTGCGTATCACCGCAGTCCGGCGGGCCTTATCACGGAAACCTTTGCCGAGCTCGATCAGATGAACGAGGCGCTTGGTTATTTCGAACCGCGGCCCTGGCACCGTGACAACCCGCAGAGGCCGAAGGTCTGGCCCAAAGATCCGGCCGCCTCCAATCTGTGGGGCATTATGCCGACGGACGAGATGATGAAATAAACCCGGTAGCGCTAGCCAAGTCCCTGGCCGCTGGCGCTGATGCGCGCGGCACCTGGCCAGCGCTCGTGGGTCAGAGGAACAACGAGTTTTATTTCGAGACCTTCCGATCCGAACGATTGCTCCACCTCCCCGTTGAGCTGGCGTTCGATCACCATGTTGATCAAGCGAGTGCCGAACCCAGGTCTGCGGCTGCGCTTTGGTACAGGGCCCCCGCTCTCCTTCCAGTGGAGCACGAGGGTCAGCCCTTGCTCGGTGCGAGTGACCGACCAGGTCAAGCCAACGCTACCGCCTGTCTCCGACAGGCTGCCGTGCTTGCTGGCATTGCTGACGAGCTCGTGCATCGCCATGCTCAGTCCAAAGGTCGGATCAGGTTCGAGAAAGACATTCGGACCATCGTATGAAATGCGATCGAGAAATGGTGCCAGCAGCGTGTTCAGGAGCTCCATCAGCGAGGTGGATCTCCAGCCTCCTTCCGTGATCAGGCGGTGGGCATTGGCCAGCGCGAGGACGCGAGCCTCGTACTTCGTCACCAGGTCGGCAACGCTGCGCGAGGTCTTGGCGGTTTGCGAGAACAGCGCGAGCAGCTGCGAAAACAAATTGCCCGAACGGTGGCGTAGCTCGCGGATCATCAGCTCATGGCGCTCATCCAGCTGGCTGCGCTGGATGGCGCCTGCAACAACGTTGGAGACCGCGGTGAGGAAGGAAACCTCATACTCGGGAAACCTGCGCGCCTTGGCCGTATGCGCCCCGAGCACGCCGTATGCTCGCCCATCGTGCCCGGCAATGGGAGTTGTGATACCGCTCACCACGCCATGATCCTGGAGAAGCGGCTGGCCACCGAACCGGGTCTCCGTCTCCAGGGTCTCCACGATCACCGGGCGGCCGGATGCAAGCGTATAGCCGGCTTGTGAGTCGCGCCCCGTCGAAATTGTTGCCTTGCCCAGCAATCTCGGTTTCCATCCGATGCCGGCGCGAAGCAGCATCTCGGCATCGCCTGGGAGCAGCTCGAGGATCTTGACCATCTCGACATCGAGTATCTCGCCGACAGTGGTCACCACCTCGTTGAAGAATTTTTGCAGGTCGCTTTCCGCCAGCGCCCGCTCACCAAGGCGTGCAAGCGTCTCCTGCTGACGCGCACGCACGCGAACTTCCCGGTTCACGCGCAATCGCTCGGTGACTTCGCGGCACATGCCGACGAGCTGCACCGCCGTGCCCTCTTGCATCACGACGGTGGTGCAGGCCTCGAACCAGCGCTCATCGCGCCCTGTCGGTCCGGGCAAGCGGTATTCCAGGCGACAAGGCTCGCTGGTCGTCAGTGTTTTGTGAACGGCGGCCAGGAGCCCGGCGCGTTCCTGAGGCGGCAGCTCCTTCGGCGCTATCAAGAATACGCCGCCCAGCCCGACAGCAGGACGGCCGTGAAAATCTTCCAGATTGTTCGACCAGACCAGGCGATGCGAGTTCAAGTCCCAGGACCACACGCCAAGCTGGCCGTCATCAAGGGCAGAGCGAAAGCCCTCGAGGTGAGATGCTTTTTCCGGACCGGTGACAGTAGTTTCCGGCCTGTCGCTTCTATCTCCCTGCGATTGAGACACTTTCGAATCTCTCAAGGGCCGATGGTTCTGTACAGATCAGGGCCATGCTCCACGCTTTCGCGCTTCGGAGCGGACGGTAGCGATCGGAAAAAACTGAAGGGAAATGGTTTCCCGCAACCCGCTCTGCAATGCGACGGCTCAGCCGCCGCACGCTCGTTCGATCTCAAATCGTCAGGGGCCGGAAAAGTTCCAGCCGAGCGGCTCGCGCGCGCGGGTACACGGCATCGGGCTCATAGTGGCGGCTCGCTGGAACAATCCCAATCTGAAAGGCCCGGCAGGGCGCGGCGGCCACGAGATAAGGCCAGTTGTGCGCGCCGCGCGCGCCGCGGATCAGGACACGCAGCGTCCCGCTACCCGCGCGAGCGGCGGTTGGCCGATCGAGCTGACGATCGGCTCGCAACCGACCAGAAGCTCGACTGTGGGCGCAGGCGCCTGGGGCGCTTTGATTTCCGCCGGGCCGTTGCCGGCATTGCGGCCAAGGCTCGGGATCAGAGGCAGACGGTCCCCCTTGAGGCTGCGATTGATCGCAACCGTCCCTTGCTCCGCAAGGGAGGCGGCTGTGGTTGCGGAAACCTCAAGCCCGATGAGAAAAGAGGCTAGGCCAAAAGCTGCGCCGCAGCAGGCCACGAGATATCTCGAACGACGCAGCATACCATTGCTCCCACGATCCATGTGCCTGTTAGTCGCGTTAACCCGCCGTTAGGTTCATGGCTCTCGTCCCACGGGGTGCTCTGTCGCGGGCGCCGACCGGTGGGACGGAAGCACTCGCGGGGCCGGGGCATGGGGGCTCGCGGATGCTGCCGCCAGGGCGCGCAAGAAATGCTCTATGGTTCGGAACCAAACCATGGGCCCGGCATTGTCATCGCAGCCGGCCGCCCATTCCCCCTCCCCGTGCTCGGCCGGTATTTCGGGCGCAGCTGATGGAAACATCCGCTGCGCCCGTGTCTTTTGAGCTGGTCAAGGGGGCCCCGCCATCAGCAAGCGTACCGGCTTTAAAGCCGCGGCACGCTAGAGCGCGTCTCGATGAAGGTGAATCACGATCGCTGCGTAGGTCCACCGTCAACCGCAGGGCAACGCCGACAAGGTATCGGTAGGTTACGCCCTCGAGCCGGCCGAAGCCGGCAACCGATCTCGGGTTTACCCGAGATCGGCAAACAACGATTGCCCAAGTCGGCTGTAGCCGACTTGGGCTGGCTAACCCACCCTCGCGCGCCTGGGAGAGGTCCGACCCGTTGGCGGCCTTAGACGGTGACGCGCCGCTCCCGTCGTTTGGCGCTGCGTTCGAAGAACAGAGCCTGGCTCGCGACGGCCGAAACAGTTGCGGGCTGGAACGGCTTTGCGATCAAGAATGCAGGTTCGGGGCGTTCTCCCGTGAGGAACCGCTCCGGGTAAGCAGTAATGAAGATGACGGGGGCCTCGAAAGAGCCAAGCAGCTCGTTGACGGCTTCCAGGCCCGAGCTGCCGTCTGCGAGCTGGATATCCGCCAAAATCAGGCCCGGCTTCTTTTTCCTGGTCAGAGCCAGAGCCTCGGCGTGGGTGCGGGCGACGCCGAGAACACGATGCCCTAGCCCTTCAACCAGCGTCTCCAGCTCCATTGCGATGAACGTGTCATCCTCGATGATCAGTACGTCCGTCGCAATTTCTGCGGCCAGCTCCCGCCCGGACTCCTCGACGAGGGCACGCAGCTTGACGACATCGATCTCAAGAATGTGAGCCGCATCGGGCTCCGAAAAGCCCTCCAACGCCACAAGCAAAAAGGCTTGACGGGGCAGGGGGGTAATATGGGCAAGCTTCTGCTCGCCCGGCAAAACGCCCTCTGCCGAACCGCGGCTTTCATTCACGGCGACCGAGTTCCAGATCTTGGTGAACAGGCGATAGAGCGCAACGCGCGGCCCGCGTGGGTCGTCAATGATGGAGCGGTCCGCGATCAGGGCCTCGAGGGTGGCTGCTACGTAAGCGTCGCCGGAGGCTTGGCTGCCGGTCAAAGCCCGCGCGTAACGGCGCAGGAAGGGCAGGTATTGGGCGACGGCAGATGAGCTCGGCACGGTAAACCCTCCCTTTTATTGCCTTGCCACAAGCATACCCGGCGGAAACAATCGCGCCACAAGAAAGTTCCAAGGCGGGCGGAACGATCGGTTCCCTACCTCGTTATGATGAGATAGAGGGAGGGACCTGCAAGGCCGTGGTCGCGTTGCAGGGCACGAAAAATGAAGGAAACAAAGCCACTTAGGCCAGACTGGGCGGGGCGGAGAGCGCATCAGTCCGAGGTCGCGGCGCAAACGTCGGCAAGGGCAGAGGCCGCCATGCAAACGGACGCCCCACTACGAAAGGTCGGAGGACGCCTGAGCCGGGAGGATCAGCGGCGATTGGGCGATATCCTGCAACGCGTATATGACGAGGTGGTGAAGCAGGGGGTGCCTGATCGCTTTCGAGACCTGCTGCAAGAGCTTAACGAAGGAACGGACAGACCGCAGGCCACCACCGCCCTGTCCAGGTCGAGTGGATCGGCGGAGCAGGCCAAGGATCACGATGCTGCGGATGATGCCGACGAAAGACCGGATCGCTTAGTTGGTGCGAAGGGCGTTGCCGATCCGGGCAGTAATGGATCGCACCGATGACGATGCGCCCGTCCGTACGCGAGGCGATGCTCTCGGCCGTTCCGAGCCTGCGGGCGTTCGCCATCTCCCTGTGCGGGAATGTCGATCGTGCAGACGATCTCGTGCAGGAGACGCTGCTGCGCGCAATGGCCAACATCAACTCCTTTCAGCCGGGCACGAACATGTCGGCTTGGCTGTTCACCATTCTGCGCAACTTGTTCCGGTCAGAGTACCGCAAGCGGCGGCGCGAGGTCGAGGATACCGACGGAAGCTACGCGGAAACGTTGAGGTCGCACCCCGAGCAGCATAGTCGGGTGGAATTCGAGGAATTCCGTGTTGCGCTCGCAAAGTTGCCTTCGGACCAGCGCGAGGCGCTTATCCTGGTCGGGGCGTCAGGCTTCTCGTACGAGGAAGCCGCAGCGATTTGCGACTGCGCGGTGGGCACCATCAAAAGCAGGGTCAATCGGGCGCGGACGCGGCTTTCCGAGCTCCTCTCGATCAAGGGCGCGGATGACTTCGGCCCTGATCATACCACGCGGGCTATTCTGTCGGCAGGTGGACGCAGCTGATGCGCCAGCGTTAACGGTCCGTTGCAGCAAAGCCGCATAGCTCCAGAGAATCGCTTTCCAAATTTTCGCAGCGCATGGGTTCTGATCGCTGCGCGGTGCCGACGGTTCGGCTTGGGCGTTTTCAATTTCTTCATCAACCTCAACGGGATCAGCGGTTCGCGGACGCGCCCGTGCTCGCTTAAAATTGTTTACCGAATCATCGCAACATGCCTCGTTCATACGACTTCATCGACTTCTCAAGCCCGTTACGCATGTTGTGCTCGAGAGAATCACACGGTTCGGCTGAGCGACTGCGTGGGCGGGCTGAACCGAGACCGCATCTCGTGCAACTAAACGGTATAGGGTTTGAGGGGCAGGCAATCCGCAAAACGCTTCCGAGCCAACATCGAGCTGCAGACCGGTGATCCATCCCCCATCGGTATGCAAGAACGTGGAGAGTGTCTTGGCAAATTCGACCTCGGCAAACTTGGAATCAACAGCGACGTTACCTGGCCGCGCCGGTCTCGGCGCCCTGCGCGCGGCTCTCGTTTCCACCGCAGCGCTGGCCGTGCTCGGCGGATTGACGAGTGTCGCCGACGCCTATTATCCGCGGCGGATCCAGCACTTCGGTCCCAGTGCCTGGTCGGCGCCCGCATACGCTTATCGGACGCGGGTAGCCTCGCACCGCCACCAGGAGCGCTCCGAGCAGCCGAAGAAGGATCCCGGATTTGGCGAGATGCCAAAGGGCCCGCTGCAGCTCGCGGTCAACATCAGCACGCAGAAGGTAACGCTCTACAGCAACGGCGTACGTGTAGCACAGGGGCCGGTGTCCACGGGCATGCCCGGCCATCCCACTCCGATGGGCGTTTTCAGCATCATCGAAAAGGACCGCTACCATCACTCGAACATCTACAGCGGCGCTCCGATGCCGTACATGCAGCGCATCACCTGGTCCGGTGTGGCTATCCATGAGGGCGTGTTGCCGGGCCATCCGGCCTCGCATGGCTGTATCCGCACATCGCACGATTTTGCGCAGAAGCTATGGCCCATCACCAAGCTGGGCGTTCGCTTCGTGGTCGCGCGCAGCGAGATCATGCCGGTTGATTTCGAGCATCCCAAGCTGTTTGTGCCCAAGCAAAAGCCGCCGGAAGCGCGAATTGCGATGAATGGCGAGACTGACGGCCCCGCGGCTGAACCGGTCAGGCTCGCGCAGGCCGAGCAGAAACAGGCCGAGCGGAAAACCGACGCCACTGATGTTGCCATGCCTGCCGCGCCCGTCGCTGATGCCAAATCCGCCGAGCCGCGTCCCGTTCGCGACAGCGCCGATGCGCCCGCAAACATGACGGGAACCATTATGCCCGTCCCGGCCGCGTCGGAGCCCCCCGCCGCGCTTGCGCCTGCCGAGTTGCGCAAGTCGATCGATGTCCCGGATGGGAGCGAGCACCCGGCGGACGTTGCATCGCCTGTCCCCTCGACAGAGACGACTGCGGAGGAAGGCCCTGCCAAGCCAGAGCCCACCGTTGATCCTGCCAAGCCGATTGTGCCGGCGCGCAGCAAAACCGCCGACCAGCCGGTCAAGCGCAATGGACAAGTGGCCGTGTTCGTGAGCCGCAAAGAGAAAAAGATCTTTGTGCGTCAGGGCATGGTGTCCATGTTCGATATGCCCATCGCGATTGACGAGCCGGATCAACCGCTCGGTTTGCATGTCTTCACCGCGATGGGAACGACCGAGGACGGAGCGGGCATGCGGTGGAACCTGATGACCGTCCCGACTGACGGCAACGCGATGCCCGAATACCGTTCAAGCCGCCGGCATGGACGGGAGCAGGCGGCGCCAGTGCCTGTCCCACACAAAGCTCCTTCGACCGCAGCAGAGGCGCTCGATCGCATCCAGTTCCCGAAGGAAGCGGTCGACCGGATCAGTGAGCTCCTGATCCCGGGCTCCTCGCTGGTCATCTCCGATGACGGGCTGGGACGCGAGACCGGCCGCGGGACGGAATTCATCGTGCTCACCCGCTGATCGGCGGCGGTGTTCGAAGGCTTCCGCCGGAGCGAGCTCAAGACCAGCGGCGCGCGCATCCTCACCGTGCATGGCGGGGCGGGACCTCCACTCCTGCTCATGCACGGCAACCCGTTCTCGCACCTGTCCTGGCACAAGGTCGCGCCGGCTCTGGCGCGAGAATTCACGGTGGTGGCCACTGATCTGCGTGGCTACGGGGATTCTGAAAAGCCGCCGGGCGGCGACGATCACAGCGGCTACTCGTTTCGCGCCATGGCGCAAGATCAGATCGAGGTCATGACGGCGCTTGGGCACCAACGCTTTTATGCCGCCGGCCACGACCGCGGTGCGCGCGTGCTCCACCGAATGTGCCTCGATCATCCCGAACGCGTCGTGCGCGCGGCGATCCTGGATATCATCCCGCAGCATCACCTGCTCAATCACGTCACCCGGCAATGGGGCACCTTCTCCTGGCATTGGTTCTTCATGATCCAGCCGTATGACTTTCCCGAGCGGCTGATGGGCGCCGACCCGGATTATTTCATCGAGAAGAAGCTTGCGAAGACGGCGCAAGGGTTGAGCTTCTTTGATCCGGCGGCGCTTGCCGAATACAAGCGCTACTTCCGCAATCCTGCGACCATCCATGCCATGTGCGAGGACTATCGCGCGACCCACGGCGTTGATCTTGCGATGGACGAGGACGATTTTGCCAGCGGCCGCAAGATCGCCTGTCCGCTCTTGCTCCTATGGGGGGCGAACGGCGGGGTCGGCCGCAATCACAAGGCCATGGAGATCTGGCCGCTTTATGCTTCCAACATCGTCGGCGGCAAGGCGCTGCCTTGCGGCCACTATCTTTGCGACGAGGCGCCGCAGGAGACCTATCGCGAGCTGCGCGATTTCTTTGCCGCCGGCGAGCTGGCAGCCTCAGTCCTGTAGGGCGGGAAGGGGCGCGCCTTTGTCGACTCTGCTTCAGGTGGATTCGAACGAAACGCGCTACAGCTAGTTTCGCCGGCTGTGCTGGGTTTGCGCTTTGGGTTTCAGCGGCTCGACCTGCACCTTGGCGCTCAGCATCTCGTTGCCTCGCCTGAAGCGAATGTCGATTTGGTTGCCGACAGGCGTCAGCCCGATCAGATTGCGAAACTGTGCCGAGCTTTTGATCGCGACGTTGTTCGCGGCGAGCACGATGTCGCCTTTGGACAAGCCCGCCTGCGCGGCGGACGATTGCGGCTCGACCGCCTCTATGAACGCCCCCTCTGATGCCATGGGGCGGCTAGGCTCTGCTGGCGTGACGTTCCGCAGGGTAACCCCGATGCGACCGCGCTTGACCTCTCCGCTCGCTATCAGTTGAGCCATTACGAGGCGCGCCATGTTGATGGGGACGGCAAAGCTGATCCCGACATTGCCGCCAGTCTTGGAGAGGATTGCAGTATTGATGCCGACCAGGCGCCCGTCAAACGTCACCAAGGCACCGCCCGAATTGCCGGGATTGATGGGCGCATCGGTCTGGATGAAGTCTTCGTAGCCCTCGATGCCAAGGTCCGTGCGGCCCAAGGCCGAGACGATTCCGGATGTGACCGTCTGTCCCAACCCAAACGGGTTGCCGATCGCCAGAACGAAATCCCCGACTTCCAGAGAGTTGCTGTCGCCCATCGGAACGGCAACGAGATTTTCCGCCTTGATGTGCAGCAGCGCGATATCGGTCGCCTGGTCGCGCCCGACCAGTTGCGCCTTGAACCGTCGATTGTCCTTGGTCGTGACCTCAATATTCGAAGCGCCTTTCACCACGTGATCATTGGTGAGCACATAGCCGCGCGCGGCGTCGATAATGACCCCCGATCCGGCGGCCTGGGTCTCCCGTCGCAGCCCGCGTTCGGGGACGTCGAAAAGCTCCCGCATGACCGGGTCCCGCAGCATTGGGCTGTCGACCACCTCCACCTTTTTGGTCGCGATGTTTACGACGCCCGGCGTCACCGCCCGCACGATAGGCGCCACTGTCGGCTTCTCCGCCGGCGGTATGGTGCCCGCCGATGTTGAACCGCTGACAACGGACGCCGCAATCGCGGTGGCGATCAATGTTCTCGACTGCATCGATCAAATCCCAGCTGCCCGACCTTGCGTACCGATCGTGTCGGCGTAGGGGTTATTAGGCTGCGATCCCGCGTTGGCGAGATCGCTCGCGTAACCAGCCGTGCCCCGGCCAGGCTCCCGTTGTCCTCGACCTATGTGGCAAGTTCGTGGGAGGCTGGCGCCTTTCGGCCACCTGCCGGCAGCCTCCCGGACATACGGTATCCATTGCGTAAACGGTTGATCATTCAATCGGTCTCGTGATGGACAAGCCGATGAACGGCCGCTTGAAATTTTTCACGGATGCCTTCGGCCGCTCTGTTTTCGGCAGCCCAGTGTACTCGGCGCATTCATCGTCATCACCGCAATCATTGCGTCTCAGCGATTGCAGTATCTGCACATTCTTATCGATTTGAATTCCAAGATAGCTCCTACCCACCTTGAGCTGGTCGCCAGGGGGCGTTGCGCCGCTCGACGCGGACGCGTCGTTCCGGTCGAAAGCATTGCCGGCCCACACATTTCCCCCGCTACCAGACGGGAATGAAGACCAATAAGCGGGGTCGGAACTGGGTGGCAAAGTCATCCAATCCGAAAGCCCGATGTCTTCCGCGCTTGGAGTTCCCTTGTCGGAAGCGCCGGCTTGCTCAGCTTGGGCGCCAGTCGCGCCCGGCGCATTGGGCGAGAACGGCCGCTCTTGCGCGGGAGTGCCGCCGCCTGTCGCGAGCACCACGAGCGCCGCGGCAAGCGGAAGGATCAGCTTGCGTGCGAGCTGTTGGCCCTGCATTCGACGCTTGTGCCCCACCGTCGCGCCCGCCCCAGAGAATTGACGACAGCCAAAGCATATACCCGATATTGGGTAATGTCTCACTTTGAATAAGGCACCAGATGCCCATCCCGGCGCTCGCTCCTCATTTCAGCGGAAGTGTGATCTAAGTCACACAGTAAATTCGTAATCTTTTGATATACACCACGGGGAACATGCGGCTGTTGGTTGCATGACCTATAGCAGTCCCGACCGCGAAACCGGTCGGGTTTGATCCCTTCAACGTGACCGTGCCGGACCAACAAGATCTTGGTCATGTGGTCGAGGGTAACCGCAGCACATTCATCCCGACTCTTGCGCTCGGATCAGTCGGTAATCGCCCCTTGGCTGGCGGTCGAGACGAGCCTGACGTATTTTGCCAGCACCCCCTTGGTGTAGCGCGGCTTTGGTGCTTTCCATGCTCTTCTGCGCCGCGCCAGCTCCTTTGCCGGCACGTTCAGCTCAATGAGACGCTTCTTGGCGTCGATCGTAATCGAGTCGCCTTCCTTCACCAGCGCAATCACCCCTCCGTCATACGCCTCCGGTGCGACGTGGCCGACGACCATTCCCCAGGTTCCGCCGGAAAATCGCCCATCGGTGAGAAGGCCGACCGACGCGCCCAGCCCCTGGCCGATAAGGGCCGAGGTCGGCGCCAGCATCTCCTGCATCCCGGGGCCGCCCTTCGGCCCCTCATAACGAATGACCACTACGTCGCCCGCCTTGATCTTCTTGGCGAGGATCGCTTTGAGGCATTCCGGCTCGGAATCAAACACCCGCGCCGGGCCGGTGATCGAGGTCTGCTTCAATCCCGTAATCTTGGCGACGCAGCCTTCGGGCGAAAGGTTGCCCTTGAGGATCGCGAGGTGGCCCTGCTTGTACAGCGGATCGGACCAGGGATGGATCACGTCCTGATCCGGCCGCGGCTCTTCCGGAACGTCGCTCAGCATCTCGGCCAGGCTCTTGCCATGGATGGTCATGCACTCGCCATGCAGGACGCCGTTTAGCAGCAGTATCTTGAGGACCTGCGGAACGCCGCCGGCGGCATGAAAATCCGTCGCGACATACGCGCCTGAGGGTTTGAGATTGCACAGTACGGGGACTTTGCGCCGTATGCGCTCGAAATCGTCGATCCCCCATTTCACGCCCGCCGCATTGGCAATCGCGAGATAATGCAGCACCGCGTTGGTCGAGCCGCCAGTGGCCATGACCAGGGCGACCGCATTCTCGATCGATTTTCGGGTGATGATGTCGCGGGGTCTGAGCTGGTTGCGAACGGCGTTGAACAGGACCCGCGCCGACTCTGCCGCGGAGTCCGCTTTCTCGAGGTCGGGCGAGGCCATCTGCGATGAGCCGAGAAGGCTCATGCCGAGCGCTTCGAAGGAGGATGACATCGTGTTGGCGGTATACTGGCCGCCGCACGCTCCGACCGACGGGCAGGCATTCTGCTCGATGCCGACAAAGTCCTCCTGCGACATCTTGCCGGCGGTGAACGCACCCACCGCTTCGAATGGGCTCACGATGGTCAGCTTTTGTCCCTTCCAGAAGCCCGGCTTGATGGTGCCGGCATAGACGAAGATACCGGGCACGTTCATGCGCGCGATCGCCATGACGCTTCCCGGCATGTTCTTGTCGCAACCGCCGACCGCAACCACGCCATCCATGCACTGGCCGTTGACGGCGACCTCGATGGAATCGGCAATGACTTCACGTGATACGAGCGAATATTTCATGCCCTCAGTGCCCATGGCGATGCCGTCGGTCACCGTCGGGAAGCCGAATACCTGCGGCATCGCGCCGGCTTCCTTGAGCGCGGACATCACGCGGTCGACGAGAGGCTGAATGCCCGCGTTGCAGGGGTTCATGGTGGAATGGCCATTCGCCACGCCGATGATCGGTTTCTCAAAATCTTCGTTCTGAAAGCCTACGGCGCGCAGCATCGCGCGGTTGGGCGAGCGGGGCACTCCCGCGGTGATGATTTGAGAACGGCGATTAAGTTTCGTCACTTCGATCTTTCTCCTTGGTCCTGCGCCACGGGGGCCCCGCTCGGAAATCAAACTCTGCGCGCCGCGAGAGTTCACGATTTCCGCGCACGCGGGAGCCAACGGGGGGCGCCGACGAGGAAAATATGCCTGAAAGGACAGAGCCGGCAATCTCCTCGAATGCGCCTTGGCCCAAACGGCGGCCAATAGCAATGCACGTCGAGCGCGCTGCTCCGAGGCGATGGCTGATCCGATTGGCGAGCCGTTTAGTGCGCCACAGGTCGTTTCCCGCGTTAAGGCACCGGAACAGTCAGACCGGTTTAGCCGCGCTTGATGCTGAAGCCGTTGACGTACGCGTCGGGCGCATTCGGATCGAATGCCTTTCCCATGACGGAGAACGATTTATACGAACTTGCGGGCGGGTTCAGGCCCATCTCCTGCATAATCTTAGCCGTGTCGGTAGCCAAAAAGACCTGCTCGGCCACCGTCTTGTAATCCACATCACCCTTGATCTGCCCCCAGCGCTTCATCTGCGTCAGCATCCATACTGCGAAGGAATGCCAGGGGAAGGGATCAAAATTGACCCGGCCCGGGTCCTTTTTCACGTTGCCAAGTCCGTCTGCATACGTGCCGGTGAGCGCCTGCTCCAGCACGGTCTCCGGCTGGTTGAGGTAGTTCGCCGGCGCAATCGCGGCCGCGATCTGCTTGCGGTTCTCCGCCTTGGACGCAAAAGCAGTTGCGTCAATGATCGCACGCACGAGGGCGGCGTAGCTGTTTGGCGTCTCTGCGATGAACTCGCGGCTTGCTGAAAAGCTGCAGCAGGGATGTCCATCCCAGATCTCTTTGGAAAGAATGTGCAGGAATCCTGCGCCGTCATAAATGGCACGCTGACAGATGCTGTCCGGCGCGAGGAAGCCATCTATGTTGTCGGCACGCAGATTGGCCACCATTTCCGGCGGTGGCACCACGCGCAGCTGCACATCGCCGTCGGGATCGAGACCGTGCTCGGCAAGATAGTAACGCAGGAGGTAATTGTGCATGGAGTAGTCGAATGGGATTGCAAACTTGAAACCCTTCCATGTTTTTGGATCGCGCCTGTCCTTGTGCTTGTTGGCAAGGGTGATGCCCTGGCCATTGATGTTCTCGATTGCCGGCACGGTGAAAGGGATCGGCTGTGAACCCAGCCCGAGCGAAATCGCTATCGGCATGGGAGCCAGCATGTGGGCCGCGTCGTATTCCTTGTTGAGCGTCTTATCGCGCACCACGGCCCAGCCCGCAGTCTTCACCACTTCTACATCGAGGCCGTGCTTGGCGTAGAAACCCATGGGATGAGCCATGATAATGGGCGTAGCGCACGTAATCGGGATAAAGCCGACCCTCAAATTCTTCTTCTCAATAGGCCCTCGTCCCTGCGCCAGCAGATCGGTCGCCGCTTTGACCGGGAAGAATTGGCCAAGGGCCGCTATTGCGGTCGCAGCCCCGATCGATCTGATGAAGGCACGGCGCGCGGCATGCTTCGGAAGCACAGCACGAATGATTGCAGAAACCACGGCATGCTCATACCGCTCCTCCTCGCTGCCGACGCTTAGGCGTTCAAATGCGCTGGCACGGCCGTGCGCAAGCTCGCCGTCGTGGCGGCCGCATTTGCACCCGGGCTTGTCGATGGGCTGCTTCTGATCGAGCGGATTATCGGGAGTTTTCATCGTTCTGTTTGGTTGCACGTGTACCAGCGCGTTCCGGTGAGATTAATGCACGAGCGCAGGGCAGAAGCCGATCGCCCCCTCTCCCTGCTGTTGGGGCGGGGAGAGGGAACACGCCGCGTACTCGCGACTCTCATCACAACCCACAGAACGCGGTGCAGGCCTCGCTGAGGTCGGTCAGAGACGGTCAGGCAGCAACGCTCGCGGTTGCTGCCGCTTTGAACGGCAGCCCGGTCTCAATCGGCAGCGAAGGGTCGCGCGACCACTCGTTCCAGGAGCCGAAGTACAGGGTCACGTTCTCGACGCCTGCCTCTTTGAGCGCGACCAGCGTATTGGAGGCGCGTGCCCCCTTGAAACAATAGAGCACCACAGGTGTCCGTGGCGTAATCCCGACGCTGGCGCACTCGGCGAGGATCTCGTCGCGCGATTTGAACATGGGGCCGGTCGGCGTCGGCTTCATCATCCGGTACCACTCGAGCCAGACCGCCCCGGGGATGCGGCCCTTTCGCGGGCAAAAGTCCTTGCCATAAGGCGAAGAGCTGTCAGCAATCCACTCGTCGACGTCGCGCGTGTCGAGCTTGACGATATTGGGATCGGCGACGGCGGCCTTCATGCTCTGCAGGTCGACCAGGATGCCGGCTGCGGCCGGATCGATCGGAAAGGTTTTTGGTTTCGGCGCAGCCGCATCGGTGCTCGTGGGCAACCCCGCCGCGGCCCATGCAGCATAGCCGCCATGCAGGATCTGGACCTTGGGATATCCCAGATATTTCAGCAGCACATAGCCGCGACACGACTGGCCGAAGCCGGTGGTCATCGACTGCTCGTAGACGATTGCCGTCTCCTTGCCGGAGAGCCCGGCGGCACCAAAGATAGCGGCAAACTTGTCGCGCATCGCTGCCACGCCCTCCGGCGTGGAGGTCGCGAGATATGTGAAGATGTCGTGGATATTGACTGCAGAAGGAATGTGACCCGCGGCGTATGTCGCTGGATCGCGGGTGTCGATCAGGACAGCCGGCTCGTTGTTGGTCAGCATCAACAGCTCAGTGGAAGTGATCAGGACCTTCTCGCTCATGGACTGCTCCTCTGTTCGAGCGCGAAATTCCCTCATTCTGCAGGCGCGTTGCTCCCTTTCGTAGCGCCGGGCTCGGCAGCCGGCTTTCTTTGGATTAGTGTGCCATGTCCGCCAGCATTTTCTTGAGCTGCTTGATTGCAGGCGTGACGATGGCAACAAAATACGATTTACGCAGGCGCCGCTGGGCGGCTCCGGTCGTAACGTACCCGCGAGCGCCGCAGTGCATCATCGCCGCATGCGCGGCCGCGACGGAGGCTTCTCCGGCAGCGAGCCGAGCCTGAATGACAGCGCGCCAATAGGCCTGATCGGCTTCGAACGGCATTGCAGCAAGCCGGTCGACTTCCGACTCCATCATCCGCAACTGCTCGCTCAATTGCTCCGGCTGCACGTCGAGAAACCTGTTGACGTGGCCGAGCTGGCCCTTGACCCGATTCATGAGCTCGATGCAGCCGCTTATCAGGCCAAATGCCATTCCGCTCTGCAGCAGCACGAAACCCGCGCGGATACGCTTTATGAATGTGTCGCTTGGATCGGCGAGTATCCAATCATCGGCAATCATCGCGTCGCGTAGCTGCACGGCGAAGGTGCGTGTGCCGTCCAGGGCCACGAATTTATTCCTGCCGGCGAGGCTCACCCCTTCGGTTTCGCAGGAAATGATCGCCATCACGTAGTGCTCGGGTTCGGTCTCGACCTCAAACACTGCACCGAAATAATGGTCGTCGCCGAGATTGGAGACGAATGGCAGCGCGCCGCGGACCAGGTATCCGCCGTTGACGCGCCGTCCCTTGAGCCTGATCTGCTCGATGCCGAAGAAGGCCTTCATAGGGTTGGACAGTGCAGTGCCGCCCAGCGCCTCCCCGGTCGCAACCCGCCGCCCCAGCTTCTCTTTCAAGCCTTCATTGCCCGAGGCATAGATGTACCAACCCAGCGCATTCTGGCACCACATGCAGAACGCCGTGGAAAGACAATGCTCTCCTGCTGCGGCCATCGACCGGATTGCCGTGCTGAGATCGATGTCATCAAGCGGGTTGTAGGGGAGGTGAGAGCCGAACGCGCCGGCGTTGCCGAACGCGCGCATCACACTTTCCGGGTAGAAGCCCTCCGCATCGATTCTTCGAACGATCGGCGCGAGCTCGCGTAGAGACACATCCCGTACGGCCGCAACCACGTCCGGACTGTCAAACCCTGACTTGGTCGTAATTGCAGCCGGCTGGCGATCAAGCATTGCTAGCGGCCGCTGTTATTGTCCATCGCTGCCACTTGGTGGCGCATTGCCGAACGCTTGCGGCGCAGCTTCACGCCAGCTTGACCTCGAGGCCAACCGGTCGCGTGAAAGTATTGGCGACGGGTGACCACTTCTGAGCGTGGGCGATGAGCGCCTCCAGCTCCTCGCGCGGGCGATCCGCCTCAAAATTCACCTTGGCTCGTACGTCGGTAAAGCCGACCGGTTTCTCCGAAAGATCGCCGGTACCCCACACGCCGGTGATGTTGAGGTCGCCCTCAAGCTCGATCTCGAGTTTGTATACGGTGATGCCGCGGGCAACCGCATTGGCGTGAATGCCGACAGCGAGGCAGGAACCAAGCGCGGCCAGCGATGCCTCGGATGGATTTGGAGCCGTGTCGTCCCCCAGGAGGCCCGGTGGCTCATCGACAACGTAAGCCGGCAAGTTGCGAATGAAATTGAGGTGTCGAAATCTCCCCTCGGCAACGGTCTTGCATTTGAGCGTCCTGATTACCTTCGGATCCGCTTTGCCCTTGGCGATCAGCGCGTCGAGGCCGTCCTTGTCGATCGGGGCAAGGCAGCCGGTGAGAGCAGTTTTTGCGGCGGCATGACTCATGGCTTTTCTCGCTGTACCCGGTTGACTGGTTTGGATGCACATCGACGCGAGCATGCACTGGGCATGCCAACTCCTTGGATGGATGAATATTGAGCAGATTCAGTTATTGCACATCCTGATCGCATCGGTTGATCCAGGAGTGCGCACAAAAGCCGGGCATTTATGCTAAGTCTGCCCGTTCGAGCGGCAAATGGAGGTGAGTTGCCGCTGGCCGATTTTGCTAATGTCCAGGACGGCAGCTCGATCGGATGCAAGAAGGGGGCACATGAAACGCGGCAGGCTGCGCGATCTCGGCATTACCATCGGGCGACTGCCGCCTGGCCGGAACAACGCGATAACCGATGTTGCCGGCGTGCGCGTCGGTTATTCCACCCTTTGCGTTGACAAACCCCACGTGCTGCGCACGGGCGTGACGATCGTTTGGCCACAGCCGGACATCTTTCGTTCGGCGGTGTTTGCCGGCTCCTGCTGCTTCAACGGCTATGGCGAGATGACCGGCGCTCTGTGGCTTGCAGAGCAGGGATTGCTTGCAAGCCCCATCGGCCTGACCAACACATGCTGCGTGGGCATTGTCCGCGATGCCCTTTGTGCGTATGCGGTGAAATCCGACGTGCGCGACCCGACATTGCTGCCCGTCGTCACGGAAACCGACGACACCTGGCTCAGCGAATCTGAAACCTTTCCCATCACGCGCGACCTGGTGTTTGCCGCGCTCGAAAGCGCGACGGGCGGGCGCCTCGCCGAAGGCAATGTCGGAGGCGGGACCGGGGCCATCTGCCACGAGCTCAAGGGAGGCACCGGAACGGCTTCGAGAATTGTGCGGCAGGGAAAGGCCAGCTGGATCGTCGGAGCGCTTGTCCAGGCGAATTATGGATTGCGCTCGCAGCTCACGATTGGCGGCATCCCTGTCGGGCGTCAGCTCAAGCACATTCCATCCGCGTATGACGAGCCCAACGACAAGGGATCGATCATCGTCGTGCTCGCGACCACTGCGCCCCTTGTCGGCAAGCAGTGCGAGCGCATGGCGAGGCGCGCAGCGCTCGGTCTTGCCCGTTTGGGCTCGATCGGCGCCAACAGCAGCGGTGACATCTTTCTTTGCTTTTCCGTACATAACCGCGTTCCATCAAAACGATCAGTGCACCGCGTCGAGATGATCGATCCAGGCTCCATGGATGGCCTGTTCGCAGCTGCGGTGGAGGCGACCGAGGAAGCCATTGTCAACGCGCTCACCGCGGCGGAAACCATGGTCGGCAGGGACGGCCGGACCGCACATGCATTGCCGCTCGACGCACTGAGCCGAATGCTTGCGCCGCTGCAGCCCAGGTGAACTGCTGGCGCCAATTGAGCCGCGCTGTTGCTCCGCAGAACCCAAGCGTAGTAGGCAGCGCGCCTGTGTTGTGTGCGCATATGTTCGGCTATACCAAACTGCGAGCTTGCAAGGACCCGTGAAGGGCGATGAATACAAGCTTCTGGCTCATTCAGGCCTTCAACGGCATTTCATACGGCGCGCTCCTGTTTCTGCTGGGCAGCGGGCTCTCGCTGATCTTTGGCGTGATGCGTATCGTCAATCTGTCGCACGGCTCGTATTTCCTTCTGGGCGGCTACGTTGCACTGTCGGTGATCTGGACCACGGGATCATGGGTCCTGGCATTGCCGGTTGCTGCCGTGGCCATTGCCGTGCTGGGCCTTTGCATGGAGCGGGTCTTCTTGCGACCTCTCGGGTTTGATCCTTTGCGGCAGGTCCTCTTGACCGTGGGGTTTGCTTTTCTCTTCCAGCAGGGCGCGCTGGACATCTGGTCCGGGAACAATTTCGACATCAACCCGCCCGATGCCCTGACCAGAAGCATCGTTGTCGGAGGACTTTATCTTCCGCTCTATCGCATCTTCATGATTGCGACGGCGCTCACCATCGGGCTCGTCCTGTGGCTGGCCATGGAAAAAACCCGCATGGGAGCCGCCGTGCGCGCCACCGTCGATGATGCGCAGATGGCGCGCGGCATAGGGATCGACACCTCGCGCATTTCCATGCTGGTGTTTGCGCTCGGCGCTTTTCTTGCGGCGCTGGGCGGGGTGATCGGAGGGGCTTTCCTCGGCGTTTACCCCGGGCTCGATTTTGAAATCCTGCCGCTCGCCTTCGCAGTGGTTATCATCGGCGGCATGGGCAGCCTGGGCGGGGCCGCAATCGGGGCCTTGCTGGTTGGATTAGCGGACAATTTTGGGAAAGCCTTGTTTCCCGAGATTTCCTACTTCACTCTCTACGCGCCGATGGCCGCCATCCTGGCGGTAAAGCCGACCGGCCTGTTCGGAAGGGAATGAAGAGGATCGATGAACAGCGAGCGGGCCAAGGTCCTGGCAGTCACCGCTGCCGTCGTCGCGCTCGCGCTCGTCGTCCCGATGACGACTTCATTCGTGATCCTGCTGGCGACGCGGGCCCTGGCCTTCTCCATCCTGGTGATGAGCCTTGACATCCTGCTTGGCTTCACCGGCCTCGCGTCCCTTGGCCAGGCTGCCTATCTCGGCATCGGCGCCTATCTGACCGCGATCTTGGCAACCAAATACCAGTTCGGATTGGGGTTCGACTTCTGGCTCGTGGTCGTCCTCGGGCTCCTGAGCGGGGCGGCGCTCGCCGCTTTCTTCGGCCTGCTCGCGGTGCGCGCAACCGGCGTCTACTTCCTGATGATCACGCTTGCGCTGGGCCAATGCGTGTGGGGATTGGCCTATCGCTGGAACTCGCTGACGGGGGGCGACAACGGGATCAATCTGACCACGCGGCCCAAGTTCGGGATAGACCTCTCCCAGGATGTTACGTTTTTCTACCTCGTGCTCGGGTGTTTCACGCTATCGCTGTTGGCGATGTATGTCATGGTACGCTCTCCATTCGGCGCGAGCCTTCTGGGAATCCGCGAACGCGAGCTCCGCATGCGAATCCTCGGTTACAATACATGGCTCCACAAATACATCGCGTTTGTGATTGCAGGAGCCTTCGGCGGACTTTCCGGCGTCCTGTGGGCGCACACGGCCGGCATCGTCAGCCCGGAAAATGTGGTGTTGACCACCTCGGTGGATGCGTTGTTGATGGCCGTGCTCGGGGGCGCCGGAACGCTGGTCGGCGGGGTCATCGGCTGCTTCATCGTGTTCGGCATGCGCGAGTATCTCAGCACTCTGGTACCATGGTGGCAGTACGTCCTGGGTGCCGTATATGTTCTGACCATTCTCTACCTTCCAGGCGGCCTGATGGGTATTCCGGAGCGAATTCGCCAACATCGCACGGCGCAGGACCGCCCGCAGGCCAAGAATCTCGCAATCGTGCCCAGCTAGGCTCAACCGCAACACCAGGGAGAGAGAAGATGAGTTGCATTACGGCAAGCAGATTTTGGTCCCGCTTGGGAGGCGTGCTCGCGGTCCTCATCAGCTCGAGCGCGGCCGCAGGCGCTGAGGAATTGCGCATCGGCTTTCTCGCGCCGACCACCGGAATCTTTGCGCAGATCGGCAAGGACATGGTCGATGGCTTTCAGATGTATCTCGATGAGGTCAAAAACGACTTCGCAGGGGCGCAAGTGAAATTCATCGTCGAGGATGAGCAGGGAAAGCCGGACACGGCCGTGACCAAGGCGAGAAAGCTGGTGTTGCAGGACAAGGTTCAGGCGTTCGTGGGCGGACTGCTGGCGTCCACCGGCTATGCGCTTGCTCCTGTGAGCACGAGCGAGTCCATCTACATCATCCCGGTCGCGGCATCGGATGACCTGACGCAACGCGATGCCGGCAAGTTTCCCTACCTGATCAGGACCGGCTGGACGAGCTCGCAGCCGAGCCATCCCTTCGGACAATGGGCTTGCGATCAGGGTTACAAGAAGATTGCTGCAATCGGTGCCGATTATGCCTTCGGTTACGAAGTGATCGGCGGATTCCAGAAGGCCTTCGAGAATTGCGGCGGGCAGATCATCCAGAAGCTTTGGCCGCCGCTCGGTACCAAGGATTTTGGCCCGTACATTCCGACTCTCAAGCAGGATGCCGACGCCATCTTCACGCTTATGGCAGGCCCCATGTCGCTCCAGTTCCCCAAGCAGCTGGCCGCGGCTGGGAGCAAGAAGCCGGTGCTGGGCGGCGGGACGAGCTATGACGAGTTCGTGCTGCCCGCCATGGGGGATGAAGTTCTCGGTCACGTGTCGGCCCTGCAATACAGCGCAGCCCTGGACACGCCCAAGAACGCCGAGTTCGTGAAGAAATACCGGGCCAAATACGGCAAGGTGCCGTCATACTATTCGGAGACGAATTATACCACCGCGCTCATGATTCATGAGGTGCTCAAGCGCAACAACGGCAAGTGGCCCGGCGGACCGGAATTCATCAAGCAGCTCAGCGCGATGAAATTCGACACCGTGCGCGGGCCCGTGAGCTTCGACGACCTGCGCAACCCGGTGCAGAACATCTACATCAAGAAGATCGAAAGAAAGAAGATGTTCGGCTACGACAAGGATGAGCTCTGGAATACGGTGATCAAGACCTATCCGAACGTCAGCCAGTTCGGACAATTCAACAGGGCCGAGTTCCTCAAGCAGCCGGTGTACAGTCGCGATTTTCCGCCCTGCAAGTTCTGCGAATAGCGAGGTTGTGCACGCGTCGCATTCGCGTCGTAGGGTGGGTTAGCCGCACAACTCGGCTGCATGCAGCCGAGTTGTGCGGCGTAACCCACCGCAATACGAGATACATCGGTGGCCGGGCGGCGGGTTACGCAAGCGAGCCTTTGAAGGCGGCTCGCCTGCTAACCCGCCCTACAACTTCATTTGAGCGAACCCCGGTCTAGCTGGCATGCGGGATAGAGCAAACCAGCATGGCTCTCGATAGCTCGCACCACGGCGGGGCGCCGGTGCTCGAGCTCAGGGGCTTGTCCAAGAGCTTCGGGGGGCTGCGCGCCGTCGACGACGTGACGCTGACGATCATGCGGGGAGACCGCAAAGCCATCATCGGTCCGAACGGTGCAGGCAAGACCACGCTGTTCAACCTGATAACCGGCATTTTTCCGGCGTCGTCGGGACAGGTTCTGCTGTTCGGGAAGGAGGTGACAAGCTGGCCCAGTCACCGCCGCACGGCTTTGGGCATGGCAAGGACCTTCCAGGTCACTCACCTCTTCCCCAGGCTTACCGTGCTCGAGAACGTGTTGCTCGCGATTCAGGGCTTGCGCAGGTCCAAATACGTGATGTGGCAGCTCCTCTCCTCCTACGGCGACATGTACGAGAAGGCGCATCAGCTGCTGACACGATCCGGTTTTCTGGAGCGCAAAGATATTCAGGTGCGGTTTCTGTCTCATGGCGAGCAACGTCAGCTAGAGATCGTTCTGGGCCTCGCCAGCAGTCCCAAGATCCTGCTGCTGGACGAGCCGGCCGCAGGGCTGTCCTCGGGCGAGTCCACCGAGATGTCTAATTTTCTGCGTGGGCTTGATCGCGATCTCGCGATTCTCCTGATCGAGCATGACATGGATGTCGTGTTCGATGTGGCCGATGAAATTTCGGTGCTGCATTTCGGACAGGTGCTGGAGACCGGGACGCCGGCTCAGATCCATGGCAGCAAGAGGGTCCAGGAAATCTATCTTGGCTCGGGATGATGCATGCCGATTCTGCAAGTAGAGGACATTCATACCTATTACGGCGACGCCTATGTGCTCCAAGGTGTGCAGCTCAATGTGGAACAAGGGCAGATCCTGGGGGTGCTCGGGCGCAACGGGGTGGGCAAGAGCACGCTCGTCAATTCGATTGTCGGGTTCAATCCGCCCCGGCGCGGAAGGATCATTTTCAAAGGCGTCGACATCACCCGCACCGCCTCGTTTGAAACCGTGCGCAGCGGCATGGGGCTCGTGCCCCAGGGCCGTCGCGTCTTTCCCACCCTGAGCGTGCAGGAGAATCTGGAAGTTGCCGAGCGCAGCGTCGCGCGCCACGGTTGGAATCTACGCCGCGTCTATGGGCTTTTTCCTCGTCTGGAGGAAAGGCGCAGCCAGCGCGCGCGGACTCTCTCCGGCGGCGAGCAGCAGATGCTCGCGATCGGTCGCGCGCTCATGACCAACCCCGATTGCCTGATCATGGACGAGCCTTCCGAGGGGCTCGCCCCCATCATCATTCAAGGGCTGTGGGAAGCGATCGCAAAGCTCAAGCAGCAGGGTCTTTCCATTTTGCTGGTCGAGCAGAACGCGCATCTCGCGCTCAAGCTCGTCGATTACGTGCACGTGATGAGCAAGGGGCGGATGGTCTACTCCGCGCCGCCGCAGGAGCTCGCCGGCAACGAAGAGATCAAGTCGAGCTTTCTTGGCATCTGACTACGCAGGGTCAACGCGGGCCGCGGCAAAGCAACCTATGCGGGAGCAAGTTGGCGGCCTATTGTAAACAACAATGAATCTGCAATGATTTCTCAACCCATGGTGGAGAGGCCATGAACGCTGCACAGGAAATCTATGGCGAGGGGCGGCTGAAGGCCGAGCTGGGCGTTGCGGCGAACGCCAGCCCGCAGGAGCCGGTGAGCGCGACTTTTTGTTTATTGCTTTCGGCTTCTTTTTAAATCGCTGCAAGGAGGCAGAAAACCGGACAACTCGTTTGCTCCCGGCACAAATTTTGCTTGATATTTTGCTTGATATTTTGCTTGATATCTTGACACTGTAACAAACTTCTGCTATGAGTCGCTAATCTTCGAAAGCTGTGAGAGAAGCCCGGCCCGGACTCCGCGCCGGGCTTTTTGTTTGGCCATTTTTGTTTGGGCAATCGGTTCCCTCTGCTGTCGTCCGCTTCGCAACAGGAGGACAATGCATGCAGTTGCCAAAAAGGCCAAAGCGGTAACCCGGCGGGCCGACCGCGAGGATCGCGAAACAAGGCATCCATTCGACTGCAGGAGATACTCGAGCAAAGTGCGGAGGCACTCCTCAACAAGGCCGACCTCAAGCGGATGGGAGAGGTGAGAAACGGCGCGCCCGTCAACAGCAATGCGGGCGCCATCGACAGTGAGCGCAAAGGCTGAACCCAAAGGCTGAGCCCATGGAGCCGGCCTGGCGCAAGCGCTTGAGAGCGCAGGAAGAACGGCGCAATGAAACGCACACCCATTACCTCTGGAGGGACGCAGGCGAAAGTCTCGAGGACGTGGGAGCGTTTTCGCCGGATGGTCGAGCTGGGACGCGCCGATGAGAACGACGACTACATCATCTTTCGCTGGGAGTGGTGATTGCGACGTTGGGTCATGAATTGACATTTCCCTGTTATTTCCCTGTTATTTCCTCTGTTTTTCCCTGTTCCTGATCCTGCCATTTCGGCGTATGTCCTTGGTGGTACTCAGTTTTTTGCAGGTTTTGGATTTCGCCCCGCCCCCTTTACAGGGATTTACAGGCAGGGGAAGCCATGGACACCCGCCGCAACACCGATAATGGGCTTGCAAACCTGCTTTGGCACCAGGCCGACGTTTTCAAGCCGAAGGTGTTGGGCCTTGGGCGCGTGAAGACCTCACGGCGCCGAACATAGGCTGCCAAAGCACCTTGGTGTAGCCTAATGCGATTGCGCGCTGAGCATCGCCCGCCTTGGAATAAGATCTAAGCAGAGTTGGACGGCTTGACCAACGGATGCTTGCGCGGACTAATGTCTGCTGCCGGCGGAAGGAGACATGGTGCGGCTGGCTAGGGCGCGGCTTTTGACCCGCTGCGGACAAAAGCCGGAGGTAAATTTCGCACTGCAGCGAGCCCCTGACTCGATGCTCCACAATCCGCTATGCTGTTGGGACTCCCTGGTTAGGGGCATCGAATGCAATTCGATCAACTGAGACGGCGCGAGTTCATCACGCTTCTCGGCAGCGCGACGGCGGCGTGGCCACTCGCGGCGGTCGCGCAGCAGCCGAAGGTTTGGCGCATCGGGGTTCTCGCACTCGTGCCTCCGACGCCTGCCATATTGAGCGCGTTCCGTAATGGTATGCGCGAGCGCGGCTACGTTGAAGGGCAAAATCTGTCTATCGACGTTCGCTGGCCGCAAGGATCATTCGACCAAGACCCGAGTGTTGTGACTGAGCTTGTTAACAGCAATGTCGATGTCATCGTTGCATGGGCCACGCCAACGGTGATCGCAGTCCGGCGCGCAACATCGACCATACCCATTGTGATGGTAGGGGTCGGGGATCCGGTTGGTTCGGGGTTGATCGCCAGTCTGGCGCGACCGGGAGGCAATATCACTGGCCTCAGCGTCATCTCAGTCGATCTCAGTGCCAAGCTGATGGAACTGTTTGCCGAACTGGTTCCCGGCATGAAACGCGTCGGCGTGGTTCACAACCCCAACAATCCGGGCGTGACCATGATGCTTCGAGAGACCGAGGACGCTGTCCGTAAATTGAATATGCGGGTTCAGGTCGTCAACGCTCAAACCTCCGATGAATTCGACCGCGCATTCGCACAGCTAACCGCGGAGAGTGTTGATGGCGTAGTGGTGCTCTCAAACCCTACAGTCATCGAACACAGCCGGAGGATCGCGGAGCTTGCGCAATCGGCGCGACTGCCGACGGCCTTTCAACGCCGCGAGAATGTCGATGCGGGTGGCCTCTTCTCGTATGGACCTGACCTAAACCACCAGTTCCACCAAGCGGCCTTCTATGTCGATCGCATCCTCAAGGGTGAGAAGCCCACCGAGCTTCCGGTGATGCAGCCGACCAAGGTCGAACTCGTCATCAATCTCAAAACTGCGAAGGCACTCGGCCTCACGGTGCCGCTGATCATGCAAATCACCGCCGACGAGGTGATCGAGTAGGAAGACTGTTTTGCTGCGATTGCTTCCGCTTGTGGCACTCTTCGACGAATCGCTGCAATGCACAAATTCGGGGAGCTATCGGAGGTACAGCGGACATGGACCGGCCCCCGGCCCCGATCGCCTCGGAGACTTATGACCCGGAGCGGTCAATAAGCAGCCCATTTTGACGCGATGCACAACACTGATCTCGCCCAACGATGTGCTAGGGTGTGGTCCTCGATCTGAGGGCTAATCTATGAGGCGGCGCCAGTTCATCACGCTTCTCGGTGGAGTGGCAGCCGCGTGGCCGCTCGCGGCGCGCGCGCAGCAGCCCGGCGCAATGCGGCGGATCGGCGTGCTCATGCCGTACGCTGCGGACGATCCGCAAGCGCGGGCTCGCCACGCTGCCTTCCGGCAGGGGCTGCAGCAACTGGGATGGACCGAAGGCCGCAACGTACAGATCGACACCCGCTGGGGCACAGATGATGCCGACATTCGCAAAAATGCAGCGGATTTGGTCGCGCTCGTCCCGGACATTATTTTCTGCTCTGGCAGCGCGGCCGTAGGGCAGTTGTTACAGGCCACTCGTACCGTGCCGATCGTGTTTGCGGTCGTCGCTGATCCGGTCGGCGCTGGCTACATCGACAGCCTCGCGCGCCCAGGGGGCAACGCCACCGGCTTTATGCCATTTGAATACAGCATAAGCGCAAAATGGCTGGAACTACTCAAGCAGATAGCACCGGGCGTGACGCGAGCAGCGGTCCTTCGCGATCCTACAATATCCGCCGGGATCGGCGAGTTCGCCGCCATCCAGTCCGTGGCGCCGTCTGTCGGGGTGGAGTTGACCCCGATGAACGTGCGCGATGCGTCCGAGATCGAGCGCGCCATCGCAGCCTTCGCGAGCACACCGAATGGCGGTCTGATCGTGACGGGGAGCGCGTTGGTCACTGGTCATCGCGATCTGCTTGTCGCGCTGATGGCGAGGTACAAACTACCCGCGGTCTACTATGAACGCTTTTTCGTCGCCGCCGGCGGCCTCATTTCCTACGGAGCTAATCTTCTCGACCAGTACCCGCTCGCAGCTGGCTACGTCGATCGCATCCTGAAAGGCGCATAGGTGGTACCGAATCCAGGCTAAACCGCACCGTACTTACCTGACATCATGCACCGTCCCGCCTAAGCAACACATGCGGCCCCTAGTGCAGGCGGAGGTCTGGCTACCAGCTTGCGAGACGCCTGAGTTCTGAGCAATCGCCGCGAAGTGAACTCATCCTGGGCGCCGCACGGCCCACGCAAACGCAATCGCGCGAGACGCAAGATGCGTTTCAAGTGCGCAAACAGCTCTCGACACGCTTGCGATCGCGCCTGGATTGCTCGAAAGCCTCGGTCTTGGCCAGGGCACGAGCAACGTCGCGAGCAGCCTCGTTAACGTCGCGCGCGATCCGGCGGAAAGGCATATTTGGACAGCATTTTGGTTTGAGCGCGCACCCACCGCAATCAGGCCGTGACGCCTGGTAGCGGATCGCGTGATCGGGACCGATATGGCCGGTGGTAGTCAGCGCCTTGCCGGCTGGGCAAATATAAATGTTCTGTTCCTCGTCAAACCTGAAGTCTTCCCGCGAGAAGGTACCATCCTCACGCTTCGATTTGTCGATGACCGGAATGTGCGGTGCGATCTTCTTCTCATTGACGATCCAGTTGAGCGTGTCTGCAGAGCCATAGGCCGTGTCGGCGGCAAGATAGGCAGGCTTGATATCAAAACGCTCCTCGGTCCGCTCGATCATTGTCTTTGCTGCACCAACCTCTGCCTGGCGAATAGCGCGGGTGGCTTTCACATCCATGATGATGCCGAACTTAACATCGATGAGATAATTGTCTGCATAGGCGAAGAACGCTGCCCGCGCATTGCGCCGGTCCACTGCGCGGCTGGATCGGAGGGCGAGACAAATTTCGGCGTTACCTTGCTTGCTGCGCCAAACGCCGTATCGTCGAGGGTCGCCAAATACTCCTTCATGGCGCGGCTGGCGCCTTGAGAATCACGCGCCTTCCATTCCGAGCCGGGGATCGATCGCTGCTTGTTGGCGTCCGCCACGATCAGGCTCGCATCGACTGCAAACCCTTCACCCCCAACCAAGCCGGCTGCAATACAGGCCTCAACAACACGCTCAAATACCCGCCGGAACATCTCGCTTTCCCGGAAACGCTCGTGACGGGCACGTGAAAACACGGAGTGATCTGGGATTTTGTCCTCGATTGAGAGCCCACAAAACCAACGATAGGCGAGGTTTACCTGCAAATCCCGGCATATCGCTCGCTCCGACCGAATCGCAAAGACGTAACCGATGATGAGCATCCGGATCATCAGTTCCGCATCATCGAGGGCCGACCCATTTTCGGGTAAAAGGGCGCGAGCTCCGAATGAAGCCACGATAAATCGACAACCGCAGCGATTTTGCGTCAGATGGTCCTGGGGAACTGCTTCCTCAAGTCGAAATGAATAAAACAACTGTTCTTGATCGTGATTGAGCCGCCCCATCATCGCTCGCCTCCATAGCGAATCGCGTGACAGAAACGGAATCACTGTTCCCGGAGAACATCAACGACTTTTGCAACAAAATCGACACTTAGCTACCACAGCCGGTCAGACGCTATGTCCGCTGCTGGTGAAAGCTGACGCCGCATCCCCGACGCATCTGTTGGCCAATCGATAAAACCCTGCTTAGGGTCGCCACAATCAAACTGAGACACTACCGCAACTCATCGTAAGTTGTAATTTCATTGCAGGAGGTTGTCCCGCAGCGTGGCGCCGAGATACTGGCGGCGGGTGAGCCCGCGGCGCTGCAGCTCGGGCACGACGAAATCGACGAACTCCTGCAGGTTCCCCGGCGCGGAGAAGCCCCGCGCCAGCATGAAGCCGCCATTGGCGCCAGTCTGGTAATGCCACTCCTCCAGCTGATCGGCGATCATCCTGGGCGTGCCGGCGGCAACGAGGATGCGCTCGGTCATGAATTTGCGGCCGAGCTGCTCCACGGTCAGTTGCGGATCGGTGGTTTTCAGGATCTCCTCGAAGCTGCCCCAGTGCACGTTCTGCGCCTTGACCTCGTCCGCCACATCAACAAGCCGCATGTCGCGGCGCAAAAGCGAGAAGTCGAGCCCGTACATGGAGGAGAGCTCGATCAGGCCGGCTTCCGGCGGGATCGCGTCGAGATACGCTCGCTCCTTCTCCTGCGCGGCGGCTGCTGATTCCGCAACCTGTACCCGCACCGACCAGAGGATGCCGCAATCGCGCGGCGTGCGTCCGGCTTTTGCCAGCTTGGCATCGAGCGCGGCGCGGTGCTCCTTCATGCTGGGCAGCGTGCGGCGCGTGGAGAATTGCAGATCGGCGTAGGTGGCGGCGAGCTCCATGCCTGGGCCCGATTGCCCCGCCTGGATGATCACGGGGCGCCACTGCGGCGAAGGCAGCGCCGGCAGCGGTCCCCGCACGTTGTAATAGCGGCCGCGAAAGTCGAGCACGTGCACCTTCTGCGGATCGGCAAACACGCCGCTCTCGCGGTCGAGCACGATGGCGTCGGGCTCGACGCTGTCCCACAGCGCCCGCACGACGTAAAGATGCTCCTGCGCGCGCTCATAGCGCGCGTCATGCTCGATCAGCTTGTCGTAGCCCCAGTTCGCCGCCTCGTTCTTCGAGCGCGAGGTGACCGCATTCCAGGCGATGCGCCCGCCGGTCACGTGATCGAGCGCGTTGAATATGCGCGCGATGTAGAAGGGATGATGATAGGTGGTGGACATGGTAATGCCGAAGCCGACGCCCTCTGCTGCGCGCGCCATGCAAGGAATCATCGGCATCATGTCGTGCCACGGCCACTTCACCCCGTAGCGCACCGCAGTGTGGTGATTGCCCCCGTATTCCTCCGGAGTGCCGGCGGAATCGCCGAAGAACAACAAATCGAAGATGCCGCGCGCGGCAATGCGCGCGATGTCCTCATAGAAATCGGGGCGGCTGTAATACGAATAACCGGACCACGAGCCCGGCATTCTCCAGAGATAATCGGTGTGAAAGAACGAGAGATCGGCGGCGAGGTGAATGAGCTCGGATTGGGACATGCTGCTTTGCAGAATTGGTCTTGTGTAATTGTTGTCGGCCCCCACCCGACGGCGTTTGCCCCGGCGCAAGGGCGGGGCAAACGCTGTCGAGCCCGGATCAAGTCCGGGGCAGGCTCTCCCCGATTTCAGGGGAAGGCATGACCCGCCGTTGCTTACTCGACGGCGACCTTGGGCAGGAACTCCGCCGCGTAGACGTCGTCCGGAGTGATCGCGGGGTCCACCTTCTGGAATTGCGCAATCAGCCTGATGGTATCCGCCATCTTGTCGCGTTCGATCCACCCCAGCCCGTTCTTGCGCGAGCGCTCGGTCAGAATGAGCGGGAGCGCCACGTCCCATTGCTGCAGCGCGATCTCCCGGCTGCTCTCGGGATAGTTCTTGACGAAGGCGTCGGCGGCAGCCTGCGGGTTCTTGATCGCCGAGGCGTAGCCCTGCACGGTCGCAAGCGCCATGTGTCGCACCATTTCGGGCCGGTTGGCGATGCTCTCGTCGCTGGCGATGATCCCGAGCGAATAGTAATTGATGCCGTAATCGCTGAACACGAAGCGTCCGACCTCGAGCCCGGTCTTGCTTGCGGCGCTGCGGATCGCCGGCTCCTCGTTGACGAAGCCGACGATCGAGTCCACGGTCTTGGCGACCAGGCTCGCATATTTGGCCGAGGGCGACATGTTGACGATCTCCATCTTCTTGTTGTCGAAGCCGGCATTGGCGGCGAAGATGGGGAGGAAATTCACGGTTGCTTCGCCGGCGGTGGCGCCGATGGTGCGCCCTTCGAGATCCTTCGGCTTGGCAATGCCGTTGCCCTTGATGAAGAAGATCGCGTCGGGAGAGCGCTCGTAGAGCGTTGCGACCTGCTTGACCTTGAGGCCGTTGCTGCGCCCGACGATCACGGAGGCGGCATCGGCTATGCCGATGTCGGCGGTGCCGGTGGAGACGCGCTTGGCGGTATCGCCGGAGCCGTAGCCGCGCTGCACGTCGACGTCGAGGTTGGCAGCGCGATAGAGGCCTTGCTCCTTGGCCGCGAACACGCCGAAATTGTTGCCATTGGCGATCCACTGCAGGGAGAAGATGATCTTCTCCTGCGCGCTCGCGGTGGCAATCGCGGCGAGCATCAGCGCGAAACTGCCAACAATGGCACGAAGTATTTTCATGGGATTTCCCCTCTGGTGTTGCAGCAATTCCGATTTCAGCGAATTGTTTTCTCTACCGTCACGCGCGGGCTTGTCCCCATAGGCGCTAACTTAAGTCTCCATTGCCAATCTCTCGGTTGTCATGCCCGCTTCAAGCGGGGCATCCAGTAATCCCGATTGGCCGCTTGAGCCGAAGGCATCCCAAATCCGACATTCGGTGATTACTGGATCGTCCGCATACGCGGACGATGACGACCGACGGGCTGATGACTTCCTTAAGTTAGCGCACATAGGGACACGCCCGGCCATGACGAGCGAGAGGCGACGCTACACATACTCCAGACCGACGAGGCGGCCAATGCGATCCACGAGCTGCATGAAAGGGAGGGAGACTCGAATGGCCGGCTCGCGCGGGCGCGGCAGCGTAACCGCGACAATGTCGAGGATGCGCGCGGGGCGCGCACCGAGCACAATCACCCGGTCGGAGAGATAGACAGCCTCGGGGATGCTGTGGGTAATGAGCATGCTGGTCTTGCGTCGCTCGCTCCAGATGCGCATGAGCTCGGTGTTGAGCTGGTTGCGCGTCATGATGTCGAGCGCGCTGAACGGCTCGTCGAGAAGCAGAATGGCCGGATCATGCACCAGCGCGCGGGCGATACCGACGCGCTGCTGCATGCCGCCGGAAAGCTCGCGCGGATAGCGCGAGGCGAACTCGGCAAGCCCTACCAGATCGAGCAGCTCGTGTGCGCGCTTGCGGCTCGCAGCCCGATCGAGCCCGAGAATTTCAGTGGGCAGGAGCACGTTATTGAGCGCGCTGCGCCATTGCATCAGCGCGGGGACCTGGAAGACGAGTCCGATCTTGCGCTGTGGTCCGGAGACAGGAACGCCGTCGACCGCAACCACACCGTTGGTCGGCGCGGTGAGCCCCGCGACGATGTGCATCAGCGTGGTCTTGCCGCAACCGCTCGGGCCGAGCACGGAGACGAACTCTCCCGGCTCGACCCGGAACGTCAGCTGCTCGAGCGCAGGGATCTTGCCGTCCGCGGTCACGTAGGTCTTGCAGAGATCGACGACCTCTATGGCGGCGGTGCCCGGCATTACAGCGCGACCGACCGGGTGTGGGCGGCGCGCGAATGGCTTTGTCCGCATGGAGAGCCGCCTGAAGCGCGCGCCTTTGCCAACCCTGCCACGTGGTGGCTCGGGTCACGTCGCATGGCCTGCGGCCGGGGCGGGGCGGACGGGGCGTGCCACGGAATGAGCATGCGCTCGAACATCTCGACGACGGCGTAGAGCGCAATGCCCGCGGCGGAGAGGAGAAAGATCGCGGCGAAAGCCAGCGGGGTGTCGAGCTCCTGGTTGGCGACAATGATGAGATAGCCGAGCCCGCGATTGCCACCGACGAACTCGCCGATGATCGCCCCGATAATGGCAAGGGTTACCGCGATCTTCATGCCGCTGAACAGCTCGGGGAGGGCGGACGGGATCCTGAACTTCCAGAAGGTCTGCCACCGGCTCGCCTGCAGCGAGCTGCCCAGATCGAGAAGCTCGGGTTGCACCGAGGCAAGCCCCGAGGCGCCGTTGACCACGATGGGGAAGAAGGCAACCAAAAATGCCACCAGCACCTTGGGAAAGAGACCGTAGCCGAACCAGATGAGGAGAAGGGGAGCGATCGCCACCTTCGGCACGAGCTGCGCCACCAGAAGGAGCGGCATGACCACGTCGCGCAATTTTGGGATGACCACGATGATGGCCGCGCACACGATCCCGAACACTACGGCGAGCAGGAACCCGGCGGTGGTCTCATAGAGCGTGGTCCAGGTGTGTATGAGATAAAGCTCTCGCTTCTCGTAGAGGCGCCAGGCGACCTGGCTGGGCGCCGGAATGAGGAAAACCGGGATGTGCAGGGCGCGGCAAACGAGCTCCCATGCCGCTACCAGCGCAAGCAGCGTGAGGCTCAGCTTGACAGCGCGGCGCAAACCAGGTGGTTGCATTTCTCAGCTGTGCAAAAATACGTCAGCAGAATGTGGAACAAGGCGCCAAAATCGGTCTCTCCCTGCCCCTCTCCCGTCGGCCGGGATTCCCGTGACGCTTGCGTCGCGGGGTTGCGAACGGGGAGAGGGAGCGGGCCGAGCTCGTGCGCGGCCTGAGCATACGGTCCTGATGTGGCTTAGGCCGCGGCGTAGGCGACCACCTTGAGCGGGGTCGGATTGAAGCCGTTGCAGGGGTTCTTGTCCTGGGGGCAGTTCGAGATGGCGACGAACAGATCCATGTCGGCACGAAACTCGATGTAGTCCCCGGGCTTGGAATCCGGCTCCTCGATCTCATAGCGGCCATCCTCGTATTGCACCACCTTCATGAACGGGCAGAACGCCCCGGGGATATCCTTCTGGGTGATGCCGAGCGGCTTGGCGGCGAGGGTGAGGTTCTCGCGGCAATTGCGGGTGCCGTGCACGCCGTAGCGGCGGAAATTGGCGGGCTCGTTGCAGCAGCCGCCCGAGGCATGATGGGTGCCCACCGTGTCGTCCACGATGGTGAGCATCTCGTTGCCTTCGTCGGAATAGAGCACGTTCCCGGTGGTGAGCTTCCAGCGCTTCTGGATGAGCCGCGAATTGTTGCAGGACAGCTTCTCCTTCGGGTCTTTCAGATTGAAGCAGACCATGTCGGGCACCTGTTTGCCCTCGACGTCGATGATGCGAAGCCGCTGTCCCTTGCGCAGCTCTATGCCCAGATATTCCTTGGGCGGGATGATCTGCTCCTTGATGATCTTCGCGGACGGCCTTGTTGCGGTGATGATGGTCATGCCTGCCTCTCCCTTCCGATGCCGCAGCGAGCATGACACAGGTCCGTTGTATCGGCAAAGCCACGCGTCGTGCTCCGATCGCTTCTATCTCGTCGCCGAGGAGCTGTCGGAGAGCGATAAGGACGCGATCGAGAGCAAGCGGGAGATCTACCGCACACCCGGCCTGTACTTGCATCCTGCTGGCGCGGCTGGATCGCGCCGAGCTTATGGTCGACCGCCGCACCACGGAGGGTTGGCGCACGCAGGTGCTGCGTGCGGCCGATGACCTCGCGCTGCCGGAGTTCGGCCTCACCTGTCGCGTGAGCGATGTCTACCGCGACACGCCGCTTGGCGAGTAGCAGTGGCGGGTTTGAAACCGCCCCTCGTGAGTGAGTGACTGAATGGGGCGACCGCCCCTACTTGGCGGGTGCGAGCTCCTGCAGGAGCGGGTTCCACAACTGCTGCTGGGCGTGCACGAAGGCGATCACCTCGGCGGGTGTCATCGGCTGCACGTAGCCGCCGCGCAGCGCAAGCTGCTTTTTCATCTCCGGCTCGTCGAGCACCTTGCGCAGGTCGTCGGCAACCTTGCCCACGATGCTGTCGGGCGTGTGCACCGGCGCAGCGAGACCCTGCCACCCCACCGCCTCGAACCCGGGGAGCGTCTCCGCCACTGCGGGCAGAGCGGGGAAATCAGGCAGGCGCCGGGTGGAGCCGACAGCGATCGCCTTGATCGCGCCGCCCTGAATCGCGCCCGCGAGACCGGGATAGCCTTCGATGATCACGCCGATGCGCCCCGCGATCACGTCATTGAGCGCCTGGCTGGGGCCGCCGGAATAGGGCACGAGCACGAGCTTGACGCCCGCGCGGCGGGCGATGAGCTCGCCGGTGAGATGAGTGATGCGGCCGACGCCGGTTGCGGCAAAGGAGATCTCTCCGGGCCGGCTCTTCGCGAGCGCGATCAGCTCCGGCAGCGTGCCCACGCCGAGCGCCGGCGTGACCGCCACGAACATGGGCTGCACGATCACCGAGCCGATCGGGACGAAGTCGCGCGGCAGCTCGAGCGGCAGGTTGGCCGCCTTGCCGGGCACGTCGAGGAACAGCGAGAGCGCGGGCATGAACAGGGTGTAGCCGTCGGGCTCGGCACCGGCCGCGGCGCGCGCCGAGATTGCGCCGCCTGCGCCGGGTTGATTGACGATCACGACCTGCTGGCCCCAGATGTGGCCGAGGCGATCGCCCATGATGCGCAATACCGAGTCAACGGCGCTCCCCGGGGCGGAATTGGAGATGATCTTCACCGGCCGGTCCGGGTAGCTCTGGGCCTGCGCCGATGGTGTGGCGACAATGGAAAATGCAAGCGCCACACGGAGGGTAGTGCCGCGCCAAGGCGCCCACGGTTGCATGCTCACCTCCGAGTGTTTGCCCGTACCCTGTCGTAGCCGGATTGCTCTTGCAATCCGGGCGCGGCTTTCACGGATGTCGCTTATGCCATCCGGGCTACGGCGCAACGAAGGTCATGGGTGGAGGGGCGGGTTTCAAACCCGCCGTCCTAGCCGAAGCAGACGAGCACGGCGAACGCGACGATGCAGTTTCCCGCGCAGGCCGTCAGGAAGTCCGCAATGCGCCAGTGTCGCATATGTGCATCTAGGGAACGTGGGTGGCTCGTTGCTCCTCGTTAACCTCATTAGGGTTAAGGTTTGGTTGACGCCGTTGCCGCATGAGCGAAGCGAGACGCGGGGTCACGGCCGGCCCCGAGCAGGGTTTCGCATGCTGCACTGCGCCCGGCAGCGACACAGGGCGACGGCTGTAACCTTCCCTACGCCGCCACTTGCAAAATGTGGCACCATGGGGCATTTACAGCGGGCGGCGGACCTTGGGGCCGCCGCAAGCGTTTCCCGGAGGAGTGTAGCTCAATGGCTAGAGCACCGGTCTCCAAAACCGGGGGTTGCGGGTTCGAGTCCCTCCACTCCTGCCACGCTTAGCGCCGTTTGGTCGAATAGATTGAACCGATCCTAATGAATTGAGCCGCTCACGGCGTGAGCGGCAGGCAAACCATGGCGAAGATCAGCCCGTTCAAGTTCATGCAGGAAGTGCGCGCGGAGACCCAGAAGGTCACCTGGCCGACGCGGCGCGAGACCCTCGTCACCACCGCAATGGTGTTCGTGATGGTGGCGATTGCGTCGGTATTCTTTCTGGTCGCGGACCAGATCATGCGGGTGACGGTGACCTTCCTGCTCGGGATCGGCGGCTGAGGGGCGGCCCAAATGGCGGACAAGCAGTGGTACATCGTGCAGGCTTACTCGAACTTCGAGCGCAAGGTCGCCGAGTCCATCCGCGAGCAGGCCAAACAGCGCCACCTTGACCACCTGTTCGAGGAGGTCATGGTGCCGACGGAGAAGGTGGTCGAGGTGCGCCGCGGGCAGAAGATCGATGCGGAGCGCAAATTCTTTCCGGGCTACGTGCTGGTCAAGATGGATCTGACCGACGAAGCCTATCACCTGATCAAGAACACGCCGAAGGTGACCGGCTTTCTCGGGGCCGACAAGAAGCCCAAGCCGATCTCCGAGACGGAAGCCCAGCGGATTCTGCACCAGGTGCAGGAGGGCATCGAGCGCCCGAAGCCTTCGGTTTCCTTCGAAGTGGGCGAGCAGGTGCGCGTTTCGGAAGGCCCGTTTGCCTCCTTCAACGGCGTGGTGGAAGAGGTGGACGAGGGGCGCTCGCGCCTCAAGGTCGCTGTCTCCATCTTCGGACGACCCACTCGGGTCGAGCTCGAAATGGGGCAGGTGGAGAAACTGTAGATGTCAGATGCCGGATGTCAGATGTCGGACGTGTGATCTCTGACATCTGACATCCGTCATCTGAAGCGGAGCGTTCATGGCCAAGAAAATTACAGGGTACATCAAGCTGCAGGTGCCGGCGGGATCGGCTAACCCCTCTCCGCCGATTGGCCCTGCGCTCGGTCAGCGCGGGCTTGCCATCATGGAGTTCTGCAAGCAGTTCAACGCGCAGACCCAGAACATGGAGAAGGGCTCGCCGATCCCGGTGGTGATCACGGTCTATGCGGACCGCTCGTTCACCTTCGAGATGCGCACGCCGCCGGTCTCGTATTTCATCAAGAAGGCGGCCAAGCTCGAAAGCGGCTCGAAGACGCCAGGGCGCGAAATCGCGGGAGCCGTTACCAAGGCGCAGGTGAAGGAGATCGCCGAGAAGAAGATGAAGGATCTCAACTGCGACAGCGTCGAATCCGCCATGCGCATGGTGGAGGGCTCGGCGCGGTCCATGGGCATCGAGGTGAGGGAGTAGACATCATGGCGAACCTTGGGAAACGCACGAATGCGCTGCGGCAAGGGATCGACCGCACCAAGCTCTATCCGCTGGAAGAGGCGGTGAAGATGGTCAAGGAGCGGGCCAAGGCGAAGTTCGACGAGACCGTCGAGGTGGCGATGAATCTCGGCGTCGATCCGCGCCATGCCGACCAGATGGTGCGCGGCGTCGTCAATCTTCCGAACGGGTCTGGCCGCACCATGCGGGTCGCGGTGTTTGCGCGCGGCGCCAAGGCCGATGAAGCGAAGGCTGCGGGCGCCGATGTGGTCGGCGCGGAGGATCTGGTCGAGAAAGTGCAGGCGGGCGAGATCAATTTTGACCGATGCATTGCCACGCCCGATCTGATGCCGCTGGTCGGCCGCCTCGGCAAAGTGCTGGGACCGCGCGGGCTGATGCCGAACCCGAAGGTCGGCACAGTCACCATGGACGTGACCAGCGCGGTCAAGGGAGCTAAGGGCGGCTCGGTCGAGTTCCGCGTCGAGAAGGCGGGGATCGTGCAGGCGGGGGTGGGCAAAGCATCCTTCGATGCCGACAAGCTTGTCGCCAACATCAAGGCGTTTGCGGACGCGGTGCAGAAGGCAAAGCCTGCCGGCGCCAAGGGTACCTACCTGCAGCGCGTCGCCGTCTCCTCGTCCATGGGGCCGGGCGTGAAGGTCGAGCCGTCGTCCTTATTCGGATGACCTGCGTAGGGCGGGTTAGCAAGCCAAGTCGGCTTTGCCGACTTGGCGCGTAACCCGCCGCGATTTCGGTGGGTTACGCCACACAAGTCGGCTGCCAACAGCCGACTTGTGTGACTTACCCACCTACAAATTCGGTCGTCTCCGTTATCCGAGCGCCGCGTCGATCTTGTCGTAATAGCGCTTCACCAGCTCGACGTTGGCCGGGAACTGGATCGGCTGGGTGGAGGTGAGTGCCTCCCCAAGCTCCTCAAGAAGCTGCTTTTTCTCCTGATCGGGGATGGTCTGGTCGGCCGTGACCTCCGCGATCTCTTTCTTGATCGCGGTCTGCGGGTCGGTGAAGGTCTTGGTCTGCGGGTCGATGGCCCCCATCAGCATTGATATGTTCGCTGCGACCGCCTCGTACTCCGCAAAATCCTTGAACCCGTACTTCTTGGTGACAGCCTCGAGCTCGGCTTCAAACGCCGCATTGGACTGCTCCGTCGCCGCCGCGGCTTGCATCTTCTCTACCACCGCCGACATGTCCTTTTGCGCGGCGATAAAGCCTTGGACGTGCTTCTCGGTGAGCTGGATCTGGCTCGCACTGATCTGCGCCGACGCCGCGCCCGCAAAGCAAAACACAGCCGCAGCAACAATGGTGCTGCGAAGGATCTGGTACATGGCAGGACCCCCCGGTTGCGAATGGCCGCATCCGATACGACTTTCACGTGGCCGAATTTGGACTAGCACCGGCCGGAGCCCTGCCGGGCTACGTCTCTTGGGCTCAGGCAGGTCTTGGGCCCATGCAGGTCTTGGGCTCATGCAGGCCGCTCATTCCGCGCCCGCGAAGCGGCCCGTCCAGTATCTGGAGAGTATTGCCGGGCTCTGCTGGCGTGGCTTGCCGCCTCCGAAGGACGACAATCAGCGTCGTGGAACTCTCAACTGCCTGGTGAGGAGATTTTGCCAACCATTTGATTCGGTGTATTTTTTTATATCGAGCCCGGCGAAAGCCTGCGTCCGCCGAGGAAACCACTGAAATTCATAATGATTCCCCTTGGCAAGCCGACCTTCAGTCGTTACATAGGCCGCGTGGGCGTGCCGGCCCAAAGTGGCGGCGCGCTTTCGTGCGCTTTTCGGAAAGATCGTGATTGGGCGCTCTGCTTCTTCCTCCACCGGCGGCGATCTGGAAGCAGTACGAGGTGGCATTTTTTGCGAAGGCCCATGCCAGCTCAGCGATTTTTCAAAATGCCTGCGGTCTGAACACGAGCTGAGCGTGAGGCTCAGCCAAGCGCAAGGTTAGAGCTTCTAGTGGATCGAGCGGCCAAGAAAGAACTCGTCACCGCGCTCAACGGCGTCTTCCGGGACACCGGGGTGATAGTGGTTGCGCATTACTCCGGGCTCAATGTCGCGCAGATGCAAAGCTTGCGCAAGCAAATGAAGCTGGCGGGCGCGCAGGTGAGGGTTGCCAAGAACCGGCTGGTCAAGATTGCTGCGGAAGACATCGACGCAGCGGCAATTATCCCGCTGCTCAAGGGCCCGACGCTGCTCGCCTATTCCGGCGATCCGATTGCAGCGCCCAAAGTCGCTGCCGATTTCGCCAAGGGACACGAGAAGTTCGTCATTCGTGGCGGCGCGATGGGCAAAACGGCGCTCGACGCCAATGGCGTCAAGGCGCTGGCGGCGTTGCCGTCGCTCGACGAGTTGCGCGCAAGGCTCGTCGGCCTCATTCAAGCGCCGGCAACGAAGATCGCGCAGCTGGTCAATGCTCCCGCGGCCAAGGTCGCGCGGGTCGTGCAAGCCTACGCCAGCAAAGGCGCGGCTGAATGAAAAACCGAAAACCGTGAACGCCCTCGAACCCATCTCGAACCCCCTAAGGATGTCCCATGGCTGATCTGCAAAGACTTGTAGATGATCTCTCCCAGCTCACCGTGATCGAGGCGGCCGACCTCGCCAAGATGCTGGAAGAGAAGTGGGGCGTATCCGCCGCAGCCGCGGTGGCGGTAGCTGCCGCCCCTGGCGCTGCAGCAGCCGCGCCGGCGGAGGAGAAAACTGAATTCACCGTGATGCTGACCTCGCACGGGGAGAAGAAGATCGAGGTCATCAAGGAAGTGCGCGCGCTCACCGGCCTGGGGCTCAAAGAGGCCAAGGAGCTGGTCGAGGCCGCACCAAAGCCGGTGAAGGAGGGGGTAAGCAAAGACGAAGCCGAGAAGGTCAAAGTTCAGCTCGAAAAGGCGGGAGCCAAGGTGGAGTTGAAGTAGGATCGCAGTTGGACGGCAAGGTTCGGACTGTATTCGGCGCGTGAGACAGCACACCGCTCGACAGGCGGGCAGGTCAACCAGGTCCCTCCAAGCTCAAGTTGGCTGGAAGGTGATTTGCGCATCTGACGGCAGAGAGAAGCAGCGGTTCGGCATGACCCGAATCGCAGACAAGGAAAGCACGGGCAACAACGCCTGTCCTGATGGCCGCGATTGATTGCGGCTTTCCGGAGAGGTCGTTTCGCCCCGTAAGGACGAAAGAGAGAAGAGATGGTGGCGCAGACATTTACAGGTCGCAAGCGCGTTCGCAAGTTTTTCGGGAAAATTCACGAAGTGGCGGAGATGCCGAACCTCATCGAGGTTCAGAAGGCGTCCTACGACCAATTCCTATTGGTGAAGGAGCCGGTCGGCGGGCGGCCGGACGAAGGCCTCCAGGCAGTCTTCAAATCCGTCTTCCCGATCTCGGATTTCTCCGGCACGTCAATGCTCGAATTCGTCAAGTACGAATTCGAGCCCCCAAAATACGACGTGGACGAGTGCCGGCAACGCGGCATGACCTATGCCGCGCCGCTCAAGGTCACCTTGCGCCTGATCGTGTTCGATGTGGACGAGGAGACCGGCGCGAAGTCGGTCAAAGACATCAAAGAGCAGGATGTCTACATGGGCGATATTCCGCTCATGACCAACAACGGCACGTTCGTGGTCAACGGCACCGAGCGCGTGATCGTCTCGCAGATGCATCGCTCGCCCGGCGTTTTCTTCGACCATGACAAAGGCAAGACGCACTCGTCGGGCAAGCTGCTGTTCGCTGCGCGCATCATTCCCTATCGCGGCTCCTGGCTTGATATCGAATTCGACGCCAAGGACATTGTTTACGCCCGCATCGACCGGCGCCGGAAGATTCCGGTGACGTCATTGCTGTACGCCTTGGGCCTGGACGGGGAGGAGGTGCTCAACACCTTCTATCGCAAGTTGGTCTACAAGCGGCAGAAGGAAGGCTGGCGCGTGCCTTTCGATGCCACGCGTTTCCGCGGCTACAAGGCGGTGAACGATCTGGTCGATGCCGATACCGGCAAGGTGGTGCTGGAGGCGGGCAAGAAGCTGACGGTGCGCCAGGCTCGGCAGCTGGCGGAGAAGGGGCTCCGCGCTCTGCGGATGACCGATCCCGAGTTGATCGGACGCTATCTCGCCGAAGACCTGGTGAACCCGAGCACGGGAGAGATCTACGCCGAAGCGGGCGAGGAGATCACCGAAAAGAACCTGAAGGTCCTCAACGAGGCTGGCTACAAAGACCTGCCCTTGCTCGACATCGACCATGTGAATGTCGGCGCGTACATCCGCAACACGCTCGTCGTCGACAAGAATTTGACCCGCGACGATGCGCTGTTCGACATCTATCGGGTCATGCGCCCGGGCGAGCCGCCGACAATCGACACGGCGCAAAACATGTTCCACTCCCTGTTCTTCGATCCGGAGCGTTATGACCTCTCCGCCGTCGGCCGGGTGAAGATGAACATGCGGCTCGACCTCGATGCGCCGGACACCATGCGGGTGTTGCGCAAGGAGGACATCATCGCCGTCATCCGCACGCTGGTCGACCTGCGCGACGGCAAAGGCGAGATCGACGACATCGACCACCTCGGCAATCGCCGCGTCCGATCCGTCGGCGAGCTCATGGAAAACCAGTATCGCATCGGTCTCCTGCGCATGGAGCGCGCGATCAAGGAGCGCATGTCCTCGGTCGACATCGACACCGTGATGCCGCAGGATCTGATCAATGCCAAACCGGCAGCGGCGGCGGTGCGCGAGTTCTTCGGCTCCTCGCAGCTCTCGCAGTTCATGGATCAGACCAATCCGCTGTCCGAGATTACCCACAAGCGCAGGCTCTCGGCGCTCGGCCCCGGCGGCCTCACCCGCGAGCGGGCAGGGTTCGAGGTGCGCGACGTGCATCCCACGCACTACGGGCGCATCTGTCCGATCGAGACGCCGGAAGGACCAAACATTGGCCTGATCAACTCGCTCGCGACCTACGCGCGCGTGAACAAGTACGGTTTTGTCGAGACGCCTTATCGCAAGGTCAAGGACGGGCGCGTGACGGACGAGGTGCAATATCTCTCCGCCATGGAGGAGGCGCGCTACACCGTTGCGCAGGCGAATGCGCCGGTGGACGCGCGCGGACGCTTTACCGAGGACATGATCGTGTGCCGTCACGCCGGCGACGTTTCGCTGGTCCCGGCCGCCAAGGTTGATTTCATGGACGTCTCGCCGAAGCAGCTCGTTTCGGTTGCGGCGGCTCTCATCCCGTTCCTGGAGAATGACGACGCCAACCGTGCATTGATGGGCTCCAACATGCAGCGCCAAGCGGTTCCGCTGGTGCGTGCCGAAGCGCCCTTTGTCGGAACTGGCATGGAAGGGGTGGTTGCGCGCGATTCCGGCGCATCGATCGGGGCGCGCCGGACCGGCATCGTGGATCAGGTCGATTCCACCCGCATTGTCGTACGCGCCACCGCGGAGTCGGATCCGACCAAGCCGGGGGTGGATATCTATCGGCTGCAGAAATTCCAGCGCTCGAACCAGAATACCTGCATCAACCAGCGTCCGCTGGTGAAAGTGGGCGACCAGGTCAAGAAAGGCGACATCATCGCCGATGGGCCGTCAACCGAGCTCGGCGAGCTTGCGCTCGGGCGCAATGTCCTCGTCGCCTTCATGCCTTGGAACGGCTACAACTTCGAGGACTCGATCCTCTTGTCCGAGCGCATCGTCAAGGACGACGTCTTCTCCTCGATCCACATCGAGGAATTCGAGGTGATGGCGCGCGACACCAAGCTGGGTCCTGAGGAAATCACCCGCGACATTCCCAACGTCTCCGAGGAGGCGCTCAAGAACCTGGACGAGGCCGGGATCGTCTACATCGGTGCGGAGGTCCGTGCGGGCGACATCCTGTGCGGAAAGATCACCCCTAAAGGCGAAAGCCCGATGACGCCGGAGGAGAAGCTCCTGCGCGCCATCTTCGGCGAGAAAGCCTCTGACGTGCGCGACACCTCACTGCGCGTGCCGCCCGGAGTGCAGGGGACGGTCGTCGAGGTGCGCGTGTTCAATCGCCATGGGGTGGATAAGGACGAGCGCGCGCTTGCGATCGAGCGCGAGGAGATCGAGCGGCTCGCCAAGGACCGCGACGACGAGCAGGCCATCCTCGACCGCAACGTCTATGGACGACTGGCGGAAATGCTGGAAGGCCGCCAGGGCATCGCCGGCCCCAAGGGCTTCAAGAAGGATTCCAAGATCACGCGCGCCGTGCTCGAGGAATATCCTCGATCGCAGTGGTGGCAGTTCGCTTCCCCCAACGACAAGCTGATGGCGGAGCTCGAGGCGATCCGCAAGCAGTACGATGAATCCAAGAAGGGGCTCGAGCAACGCTTCCTCGACAAGGTCGAGAAACTGCAGCGCGGCGACGAGCTGCCCCCTGGCGTCATGAAGATGGTCAAAGTCTTCGTGGCGGTGAAACGCAAGATCCAGCCCGGCGACAAGATGGCCGGCCGCCACGGCAACAAGGGCGTCGTTTCGAAAATCGTGCCGCTCGAGGACATGCCTTTCCTGGAGGACGGCACTCCGGTCGACATCGTGCTCAACCCGCTGGGAGTGCCGAGCCGCATGAACGTGGGTCAAATCCTGGAGACCCATCTGGGATGGGCCTGCGCGGGCCTTGGCTTGCGTATCGGGCAAGCCGTGGATGTGTACAACTCCAAGCACGACACCAAGCCGCTGAAGGAGATTCTGCGGAAAGTCTATGGCGACGACGAGACGATCAAATCCCTGGGCGAGACGGATCTCGTCGAGCTGGGACATAACCTCCGCCATGGCGTCCCGATTGCGACGCCTGTGTTCGACGGTGCGAAGGAAGCCGACATCGAGCACATGCTCGATCTCGCCGGACTCGATCATTCGGGCCAGGTGACGCTCTACGACGGCCGCACAGGCGAGACTTTCGATCGCAAGGTGACTGTAGGCTACATCTACATGCTCAAGCTGCACCATCTGGTCGACGACAAGATTCACGCCAGGTCGATCGGGCCCTACAGCCTGGTCACGCAGCAGCCGCTCGGCGGAAAGGCGCAGTTCGGCGGCCAGCGCTTCGGTGAGATGGAGGTGTGGGCGCTGGAAGCGTACGGCGCCGCGTACACGCTGCAGGAGATGCTGACGGTGAAATCGGACGACGTCGCCGGGCGGACCAAGGTCTACGAGGCGATCGTGCGCGGCGACGACACGTTCGAGGCGGGTATCCCCGAGTCCTTCAACGTGCTCGTAAAGGAGATGCGTTCGCTCGGCCTCAACGTCGATCTGCACAACTCGAAGCAGCAGCGACAAATTCCGGGCGGTGATGTGGCGGAAGCTGCGGAGTGAGATCCGATATGCGGCGGCGCCGCACTGCAATCACGATCAGGCGAATGGCCGCCCGATCGACGCAGTGCCGAGCGCCAACGTCGAGCTGATGCTCTGGATGGCGCACCAACGTGAGTTTTTGGGCCGCTGAGGCGGCCAAGGAGAAGATGATGAATCAAGAGATCATGAACCTTTTCAGCCCGCAGGTGCCGGCTCAGGTCTTTGATCAGATCCGGATCTCGATCGCGAGCCCGGAAAAGATTTTGTCGTGGTCCTACGGCGAGATCAAAAAGCCGGAGACCATCAACTACCGCACCTTCAAGCCGGAGCGAGACGGTCTTTTCTGCGCGCGTATCTTCGGTCCGATCAAGGATTACGAGTGCCTGTGCGGCAAATACAAGCGGATGAAATACAAGGGCATCATCTGCGAGAAGTGCTCGGTCGAGGTCACGCTTTCGCGCGTGCGGCGCGAGCGCATGGGTCACATCGAGCTCGCAGCTCCCGTCGCTCACATCTGGTTCCTGAAGTCGCTTCCTTCGCGCATCGGGCTTCTGCTCGACATGACGCTCAAGGCACTCGAGCGGATTCTCTATTTCGAGAGCTATGTGGTGCTCGAGCCCGGGCTTACCCCGCTCGAGGATCGCCAGCTCTTGGGCGAGGACGAGTATCTCAAGGCGCAGGAGGAATACGGGGCGGATAGCTTTACTGCCGCCATCGGCGCGGAAGCTATTCGCGAGATGCTCAAGGCGCTCGATCTCGACAAGATGCAGGCCGACCTGCGCGCTGAGGTCGCGAGCTCCGATTCGGACATCAAGAAGAAGAAGGCCGCGAAGCGGCTGAAGATCGTGGAGGCTTTCCAGCAGTCCGGCAACAAGCCGGAATGGATGATCCTCACCCAAGTCCCGGTCATCCCGCCGGACCTGCGGCCGCTTGTTCCGCTCGACGGCGGCCGGTTCGCCACGTCCGATCTCAACGACCTCTATCGGCGTGTCATCAACCGCAACAACCGCTTGAAGCGGCTCATCGAGCTGCGCGCGCCCGACATCATCATCCGCAACGAAAAGCGGATGCTGCAGGAGGCGGTCGACGCGCTGTTCGACAATGGCCGCCGCGGCCGGGTGATCACCGGGGCGAACAAGCGGCCGCTGAAATCGCTGGCCGATATGCTCAAGGGCAAGCAGGGCCGCTTCCGGCAGAACCTGCTTGGCAAACGCGTCGACTACTCCGGCCGATCCGTCATCGTCGTCGGCCCCGAGCTCAAGCTCCACCAGTGCGGCCTGCCGAAGAAGATGGCGCTCGAGCTGTTCAAGCCGTTCATCTATTCGCGGCTTGACGCCAAGGGATTGTCGACCACGGTCAAGCAGGCCAAGAAGCTCGTCGAGAAGGAAAAGCCGGAAGTCTGGGACATCCTCGACGAGGTCATCCGCGAGCATCCGGTCCTGCTCAATCGCGCCCCGACACTGCATCGTCTCGGCATTCAGGCGTTCGAGCCGGTTCTGATCGAAGGCAAGGCGATCCAGCTCCACCCCCTCGTATGCGCGGCGTTCAACGCCGACTTCGACGGCGACCAGATGGCCGTGCACGTGCCGCTGTCACTGGAGGCACAGCTGGAAGCGCGCGTGCTGATGATGTCGACAAACAACATCCTGCACCCCGCGAACGGCTCGCCGATCATTGTGCCGTCGCAGGACATCGTGCTTGGGCTCTATTACCTCTCGATCATGCGTGAGGGCGAAGATAAGCAGAGGCCTCCCAGGGCTTTCGGCGATCTCTCCGAGATCGAGCACGCGCTCCACGGCAAGGTGATCGATCTGCATACCAAGATCAAATACCGCTGGAACGGAGTGGACGAGAAGGGCAAGCCCGTTCGCAAATGGTACGACACGACCCCCGGTCGTGTGATGCTCGGCCAAGTGCTTCCCCGGAACTCCAAGATATCGTTCGATGTCGTCAACCGGCTTATGACGAAGCGCGAAATCTCGAGCATGATCGATCAGGTTTACCGTCATTGCGGTCAGAAGGAGACGGTCATCTTCTGCGATCGGATCATGGCGCTTGGTTTCCATCATGCCTTCAAGGCGGGGATCTCGTTCGGCAAGGACGACATGGTGGTGCCGAGCAGCAAGTGGAAGATCATCGACCGCACGCGAGCGCTCGCTCAGGAGTTCGAGCAGCAGTACAACGATGGCCTGATCACGCAAGGAGAGAAGTACAACAAGGTCGTGGATGCCTGGTCGAAGGCGACCGACCAGATCGCTGATGAGATGATGCATCAGATCTCGGCGGTCGAGCGCGTCGAGCGCGGCCGGTCGGCGGAGGTCAATTCGATCTACATGATGTCCCATTCCGGCGCGCGCGGGTCGCCCGCGCAGATGCGCCAGCTGGCCGGGATGCGCGGGTTGATGGCGAAGCCTTCGGGAGAGATCATCGAGAGCCCGATCATCAGCAACTTCAAAGAAGGACTCTCGGTCCTTGAATACTTCAACTCAACTCATGGCGCACGCAAAGGTCTGGCCGATACGGCGCTGAAGACCGCCAACTCGGGTTACCTCACCCGCCGCCTGGTTGACGTCGCGCAAGACTGCATCATCACTGGCGAAGACTGTGGAACCAGCTCCGGAATCAAGGTGCGTGCCATCATCGATGCCGGAACCGTGGTGGCCTCGCTCGCCAGCCGCATTCTCGGGCGCACCGCGGCCGAGGATGTGCGCGACCCGTCCACTCACAAGGTGATTGCCAAGGCCGGCACGCTCCTCGAGGAGCCGCAGGTCGAGGCGATCGTGAACGCGGGCGTGCAGGAGCTGCGGATTCGCTCGGTGCTCACCTGCGAGACGGCCTCCGGGGTCTGTGGGAAGTGCTATGGGCGAGATCTCGCCCGCGGCACGCCGGTCAATCTTGGCGAGGCGGTAGGCGTCATTGCCGCGCAGTCGATCGGCGAGCCCGGCACGCAACTGACGATGCGGACGTTCCACATCGGCGGCGCGGCACAGATTTCCGAACAGTCGATCATCGAGTTGAACTTCGACGGGAAGATCAAGATCAAGAACAAGAACGCCGTGAAGAACTCGGATGGGCAAACGGTCGCAATGGCGCGCAACATGATCGTGGCGGTGCTCGACCCTGACGGAACCGAGCGCGCCGCGCATCGCATCCAGTACGGGTCGAGACTGCTGGTCGATGACGGCGACACGATCAAGCGCGGGCAGCGCATTGCCGAGTGGGATCCGTATACGCGACCCATCCTCACCGAAGTCGACGGCATTATCGGGTTCGAGGACCTGGTCGAGGGGCAATCCATGACGGAAACGCTCGACGAGTCGACCGGTATTGCCAAACGCGTGGTCATCGACTGGCGCGCCAACCGCGGAACTGATCTGCGTCCGGCTATTGTGGTCAAGGACAAGAACGGCAAGATCGTAAAGCTGCCGCGCGGTGGAGACGCGCGGTATCAGCTGGCAGTCGATGCCGTGCTCTCCACCGATCCCGGGTCGCAAGTGAAGGCGGGCGATGTCATCGCCCGTATTCCGACGGAGAGCGCAAAGACGCGCGACATCACCGGCGGCTTGCCGCGGGTTGCCGAGCTGTTTGAAGCGCGGCGTCCGAAGGAAGCCGCGATCATTGCCGAAATCTCCGGCACAGTGCGTTTCGGGCGCGACTACAAGAACAAGCGCCGCATCATCATTGAGCCAAGCTCCGAGGGTGAAGAACCCAGGGAATATCTCATTCCCAAGGGCAAGCACATCCATCTGCAGGACGGCGATGTGATCGAGAAAGGCGACGCGATTGTCGAGGGCAACCCGGCGCCACACGACATTCTGGCAATCAAGGGTGTCGAAGAGCTTGCAGCCTATCTGGTCAATGAAATTCAGGACGTGTACCGCCTGCAAGGCGTCGCCATCAATGACAAGCACATTGAGGTGATCGTCCGCCAGATGCTGCAGAAGGTCGAGGTCCAGGACGCAGGCGAGACCGAGCTGATCGAAGGCGAGCAGATCGACAAGGTCGAGCTCGATGAGGTCAACCTGCGTGCCAAGGAAGAGGGCAAGAAGGAAGCCGTTGCCCATCCGGTGCTGCTCGGGATCACCAAGGCTTCACTGCAGACGCGGTCATTCATTTCTGCAGCCTCCTTCCAGGAGACCACGCGGGTGTTGACCGAAGCTGCGGTGAACGGGAAGGTCGATACTCTCGAAGGCCTCAAGGAAAATGTCATCGTGGGCCGTCTCATTCCGGCGGGAACCGGTGCCATGATGAACATGCTCCGCGAGGTCGCGGGCAAGCGTGACGCCCTCATTCTGCAGGAACGCGAGAAGGAAGCGGCCGCCAAAGCCGCTGCGGCGGAAGCAGAGCTGGAGCCGGCGCAATTGCCCGCGGCGGAGTAAAGCCCGACCGAATTCGCAGAGGCCGCCCTTCGGGCGGCCTCTTTTTTTGCGCATCGGCGTTACAGCCAGGAAAGAAAAATCTTAACCGAATTCCGGGAGAATGGTCCAACGCAACGATCGCTGCCGATTCTCGCTGCCGATTCTTAGCGATAGTTGCTTAACTGTCGCACTCGCAACGGCCTATTGCCGCTATATTTCCCGCCGGAAGGAACCAAGCTCCGCAAAAAGCCATTTTGTACCGGCTGCTTTATGCGGGCTTACCGCCGTCCTTCATGCGAGTTTGCTGCAAAGGCACATGGAAACGCTGCTCGTCAAGATCTTTGCGACTGCGCTCACGCTTAGCCAGGTGACGACGGCGCCGGAGGCGATTACCACCCGGTTCGATCGTGATACGGACCAGCCCAGAGTGGCAGCGCTATTGCGGGCGGGCTGCACCCATATTCGCAAAGCCTTCGACATCGAGGATATCAACCTCGACGATCTCATCGCCACCGCCATGGACGACCCCCAGGCGATCGGGGAGAGCAAGGCGTTCCGCGGCATCAATTTTACCGATCTGCTCACCGCGTATCGCGAGTTCTGCAAGAACGAGCAGGTGCCGACGCCGGCGGTCGACCTCGGCGATGTGATCGATTTCTACAACAAGGCGCTCACCGATCTGCCCGATCACACCAAGCTCAAGGGCCTCAAGCTTCCCGGAGCGAGCGTGGTGCTCGACCGCAAGGGGCAGCGCTTTGCCGAGGTATTCGAGGAGAACCAGCGCCGGGTCTGGGTGGTGCTCGCCGACATTCCCGAGCATGTGCAGAAGGCATTCGTCGCGGCCGAGGACAAGCGCTTCTACGAGCACAAGGGCATCGACGAACGCGGGCTGATCCGGGCGTTCATTGCCAATCTCGCCAATTCCGGCCGCCCGCAGGGGGGCTCGACCATCACCCAGCAGGTGGTCAAGAACCTCCTGGTGGGGGAAGAGCTCACCTATGAGCGCAAGATCCGCGAGATGGTGGTGGCCTCGCGGGTGGAGCACACGCTGAGCAAGGCGGAGATTCTCGAGCTTTATCTCAACTCGGTCTATGTCGGGCGGGGAGCGTGGGGGATCGAGCTTGCGGCGCGCAGCTATTTCGGGAAGGCAGCCAAGGACCTCACCCTGGAAGAGGGTGCGCTCCTGGCCGGGCTGGTCAAGGGTCCGAACTATTTTTCTCCCGACCGGCACCCCGGACGAGCGCAGGAGCGCCTGGCCTATGTGCTGAGCCGGCTGCGCGAGGACGGGGTCATTCCCGCAGGCGAGGGATCAAGCCGGGGCTTGCCGGCACTGCCGACCATGGTGGCGTACGAACGCCCGCACCGGGATATCGGCTTTCATTTTGTCGATCAGGTTGCGCGCGAAGCGAAGTCGGTTGCGGGGATCCAAGCAATTACCGCCAATTCCTACACGGTTCGCTCGACGATCAGCCCGTCACTGCAGCGGGCGACCGAGGAGGCGCTGCAGGAAGGGCTATGGCGCTATGAGCGCAACGCCGGGCGACTGCAATTCCGAGGCCCCGAGGCGAGCCTGGCCAAAGCGGTCCAACGGATCGAGGCGGAGAAGAAAACAGGCGACAAGAAGCCGGCTTGGCAGGAAGCGCTCGCGAATGCGCGGCTGCCGCTTTACGACGTCCACTGGGATTCGGCGGTCATAGTGCAGAAGCCGACAGGCAAAAAAGGGGAGACATGGCGGGTCGGGCTTGTGGATGGGCGAATCCTGCCGCTTGCGCTCGACAATGCCCTCGCCCAACGCAAGCTTGCGTTCTACGACGTGATCTTCGTGCGGGTTGTCGAAGGCGGCGGCAAGAACAACGGTGCGGCACGGGCGGAGCTGCGGGTGCGGCCTGTGGTTCAGGGCACGGTAGTGGTGCTGGAGAACAAGACTGGGCGCATCCTCGCCATGGCGGGGGGCTTCTCGTATCCGTTGAGCCAGCTCAACCGGGCGACGCAAGCGGTGCGCCAGCCGGGCTCTGCGATCAAGCCGTTGAGCTACCTCGCCGCCCTCGGCCGCGGGCTGCAACCCAACACGCTTATCGCCGATGAGCCGATCACGCTTCCCCCCATCGGCAGCGGTCGCGTGCGCGAGCAGGATTATTGGTCGCCGAAGAATTACGACGGCTACGGAGGCGGCATTCTCACGTTACGCAGTGCACTGGAGAACTCGCGCAATCTCGCGACCGTCCACCTTCTCACCGGCGGGATCGAGGACAGTCCGGAAGGGAGTCTGGATCGCCTCTGTCGGCTTGCCATGGAGGCGCGGATTTATCACGAATGCGTACGCTACTATCCTTTCGTGCTCGGCGCCCAACCGGTGCGACCGGTGGATCTCGCGGCTTTCTACGCTGCCATCGCCAATGAAGGCATGCGCCCTGAGCCGTACGTCATCGAATCCATCGAGCGTAACGGGCTCATCGTATATCGGCATGATCCCAAGTCGTCGTCTGCAATGATCGGCTCGGTTGATCATGCCGCGTTCTATCAGCTCAAGACGATGATGCAGGGGGTTTTGGCGCGCGGGACGGCGCGCTCAATCGCCTACCTTTCGCCTTACGTCGCCGGAAAAACCGGCACCTCCGATAACGAGAACGATGCCTGGTTCGTCGGCTTCACCAACGACGTGACGGTTGCGGTTTGGCTTGGATACGACAATTCTGCCGGCAAACGCCGTACCCTCGGCGGAGGGGCGACCGGCGGCCACGTGGCCGTTCCTATTTTCGAGTCGGTAATTCCGGCGGTCTGGACGCATGTAGCGCAGAAGACTGCGCTAGCGCCGCCTTCGGCGGAAGCGAAGCGGCAGCTCGCGTGCGGGTCGGTCGGTGTCGAATTGGGCGCAATGCAGCGAAACACCGGGCGGGCGGTTACGGAGTGCTTCCGTGTGGACCGCACCGGCCATGTGATCGATACGCAGTATCAACTCGTTTCACGTGAGGACGGCTATTACGGCGGCGGCGGCGGATACTATGGAGTTGCGCCGAACTCCAATCCGTTCTTCGGATCCAACTCCTACTACGATCAGCGCGGCGGATATCAAGGATATTACGACAATTACGGACGCTACGTTCCCGTCCCGCGCGAAGCGGCGCGGCCCCCCGCGCCCGTTTACCAGCAACGTGATCCGCGAGCGCAGGTCGCTCCCCAGTACCAGGCCCCCCGCGACTTCAATCCGTTCAACTTCTTCTGGGGTAATCGTTGGCGCTACAATTGAAAGAGAGATCGATGCACGGCGTGAAGGTTTTGGCGCTTCTCGTCTGTGCGGGGGCGCTTGCCGCAACGGCCCGAGCGCAGAACGCGCCGGCGGAATTCACCGTGCAGGAGGTCACTTCCGCCGCCGCGCTCGCGCCTGATCAGATCAAGCCCAAGACGATTGCATTCCTTGATCACCCGAGCGAAGAGCTCATCGACCCCGATTCGGGCCTGATCCGCTTCGAAGATTGGGCGCAGGCGCGGCCCCTGGAGAAGCAACTTCTCAGCCCGTTTCCGAGCTTTGTCGAGCCAGTGATCGAGACGACGGTCGATGGCGTGCGCAAGCGGGTGAAGGAAAAACTGCACATGTATGTGGCGGAGGCGCGATTCGCGCTGGGACGCCCACCGGGATCGCTCGATCTCGCAGGCTACATAAGCCTGCCCTTCATCGAGCGCATCGATCCGGCCGTCAAGCACCAGCTGATCGCGTCCGCCGAGGCGATCTCCCCGAAGGACCCGCGTGCCGCTCCCAACCAGCACCCGTTGCGGCGCTGGTGCGATGCGAGGCCGGTCACGATCTGCCTCCGCTCTCGCTATCAATTCGAGGGCAAGCTGCCGCTCGGGATTCAGATCGCCAATAAGATCAGGGACAGCTCGAAAACAAAAATCGCGGATCATCTCGAGTTCGAGAGCGAGCTCACGCTGCGGTCCCCGGCGGAAGTGACCGAGCTGGGTCTGACGAATCTAACCGGGCTCGACACGCCGTCGGTGGGAGCAATCGAGCAGAATATCTACTATGTCAACCAAGTGATGCAATTCGGCAAGCTGATTGCCGTTTTTCAGCAACATCCCACGAACGCCAACCAAACGATCGTTACGGTGTTTCTTGCGCTCGCAGTGGAGACCAACCTCTTTCTGAAAAAGAAGGAGTTCAGCAACGTTCCGGTATTGCGCAATCTGGTTCCCGCACAGGTGCTCGCAGGCAAGAGCTCGTTCAACTCGGGCAAGTCGATCAGCGCGGGATTACCCGTCTATGCACGCAATCAGGTGAAGGCGATAGCTGGCATCCTCGATCGCAGCTGAGAACGTCCCTGGCCGACCCCTGACCGGCGACGCACAGGGGGCGTCTGTCGCCGGCTGCCCGCGAACAAGGGTAAGTTCCCTGCGTGGAACTCAGCCGGCTTCTCATTGAAGAAGTTCCGGGGTGTGGAACTTGGGGAGCTTTCTCAAATTTGCCGTCTTTGGCAGTTCAGTCGTGACGGTATCGAGGTGGTCTCTCCGTCAGGCGTCTCTCGCTCTGATGGATTGACTTCAAGGATGAGGGGAGGCCGGTTGCGCGGGGCAACGCGGCCAAAAACCGACGCCGTAACTTCCCCTGCGGTGCCGGAGACGGTGGGCTGTCTACGCTATCGCTTGAATTTGGCGGCGGTCGGTTCGACCGCCGCGCCGAACGGCTTGCCGCGCCCATCCGGGCGCCGGAACGCACGCTGCCTGCTGCAGCCCGCTCCGTACCGTCGGCAACAAGCGCTCGCAGTCTCGATTGGTTCACCTTCTTTCTCGCCGACATCCAGACGGGCTTTGGCCCCTTCGTGGCGATCTACCTTACCGCCCATGCCTGGACGCAGTTCGATATCGGGCTAGTGCTCACCGCCGGAGGGTTGGTCGCGCTCGCCGGTCAGATGCCCGGCGGCGCGCTGGTTGATGCGGTCCGCTCCGCCCGCCTCCTCGGCTGCCTTGCTGTCGCGGCGATTTGCCTGAGTGCCCTTGCCCTTGCGATCTGGCCAATTTTCCCGGTGGTCGTCGCTTCCCGCGTCCTGCATGCGGCCGCGAGCTGTATCATCGGACCGACTGTTGCAGCCATCAGCCTCGGTCTCGTCGGGCATGCGGCGCTGGGGGCGCGGCTCGGGCGGAACGCGCGGTTTGCCTCGATCGGCAATGGCATTGCTGCGGCCGGGATGGGCCTGTGCGGGCTGCTTGTGTCCAATCAGGCCGTCTTCTTCTTGACCGCGCTGCTGGTGGCTCCGGCTCTAGTCGCGCTCGCCGGCATTCGTCCCGACGACGTCACGGCTCTCAAACCTGAAGTGATCGAGCAGGACCGGCCCGGAATGAGCTCCATTCTGAGGAATCGGCGTTTGCTCCTTTTTGCAGGCTGCGTTTTGCTGTTCCAGGTGGCGAACGCCGCCATGCTGCCGCTCATGGGCAGCATGCTGACGATGCGATCGAGCGAATGGGCCTCCACCTGGATCGGAGCCTGTATCGTCGTGCCGCAGCTCGTGGTGGCAGGATGTGCTCCGAGCGTGGGCCGCCTTGCCAACTCCTGGGGAAGGCGTCCTTTGCTGTACCTGTGTTTTGCAGCGCTGGCGGCACGCGGCGTGTTGTTTGCGCTGGTGGGCAGCCCATACGTGATTGTGACCGTGCAAGCGCTTGACGGTATCTCAGCCGCGATTCTGGGGGTCACCATTCCGCTGATCGTTGCCGACATCATGCGGGGCACCGGCCGCTTCAACCTTGGGCTGGGAATCGTCGGCAGCGCCGTTGGAATTGGCGCCGCGCTGAGCACCACGCTTGCAGGCTACGTGGTTGATCATTTTGGCAGCAGCATTGCGTTCCTGGGGCTGGCATGCATCGCCCTTTGCGGGTCCGCACCGGTCTGGCTGCTGCCGGAAACGCGCCCGCAACCGACCACAGCTCCTGGCCGGCTTGCCAGGTAGTCCTTCGCCGTTGAGCGCGGTTGAAAGAGCTTCAGGCTGATCCGGTTGCGTCTTGCGGCTGAAATTTTCGGTGCACCCCCGGTTCCATTGAAACCGCTACCCCCCCTCGTGCGTTGTTTGCAGTGCACAGCTGCCTCGGGGAGCTTTCATCCAAATGAAGGATGCATGCCGGTTCGCCACCCGCCCACTGGCTTTCATTGGCCATTACGTCGTCGCGCGGCCGGTGGCGCATGCGACCATCGTGGGGGCGGTTGCCGCCGCCGTGACGTGCTCGGTCGGAGCCCAATACGGCATCAAGCTTCTGGTCGATGCACTGAGCAAGGGACCTGCTGGGGCGGCCGCCGCTTCTTACGCCTGGGAGGCCTTCGTCATCCTGGTCGCCCTCATTGCCGCGGATAACTTTCTCTGGCGGGTGGCGAGTTGGATTGCCAGCTCGGCCTTTGTGGGGGTGACGGGGGACCTGCGCCGGGACCTGTTTCGGCATCTTACCAGCCATGCCCCAAGCTACTTTGCGGACCGCATGCCGGGAACTTTGACGAGCCGTATCACCGCCACTTCGAATGCGGTCTTTACGCTCGAGAACATGTTCGTGTGGAACATCATGCCCCCGTGCGCCGCCACTGTGGTGGCCATCATCTTCATCGCCAGCGTGAGCCTGGCCATGGCCGGAGCGTTGAGCGTGCTCGCGGGCATTTTGGTCATCATGCTCTTTCGCCTTGCTGCTGCCGGCAGGCCGCTGCATCACGATTTTGCCGATAAGGCCGCTGCCGTCGATGGCGAGATGGTCGACACCATCTCCAATATCTCGCTAGTCTGGTCGTTCTGCGGTCTCGGGCGCGAGCACGGCCGGATTGACAACACCATTGCGCGGGAAATGGTCGCGCGGCAGCGCAGCCTCAGGTATCTCGAAAAGCTGAGACTGCTCCACGCCGCGGTTACCGTCGTGCTCACAATCGCGCTGTTGGCCTGGGCCCTCGTGCTTTGGCAGAACGGCATAGGCACTCCGGGCGACGTGATCCTGGTATGCACCCTCGGCCTTTCCATCCTGCACGCGACCCGGGATTTGGCGGTAGCTCTTGTGGATGTGACGCAACACGTGGCGCGGCTTTCGGAGGCGCTTTCCACTCTTCTCGTGCCGCACCGGCTGCGCGACCGCGCGCAGGCAAGAACGCTGGTACGGGCAGGCACCAATGTTGCCTTTCAGAAGATCTGGTTCACCTATCCGGATGGCCGGCGCGTGTTCACGGATTTTAGCCTGCACGTCGAGGCGGGACAGCGCGTAGGCCTGGTTGGTCCGTCCGGTTGCGGCAAATCCACGCTTTTTCTGTTGCTGCAGCGGTTTTACGACCTGCAGGGCGGTCGTATTACCATTGGCGGCCAAGACATATCGGAAGTGGCGCAAGAGAGCTTGCGGGCAGCGATGGCCGTAGTCCCTCAGGACACGTCTCTGTTTCACCGCTCAATCCTGGAAAACATCCGATATGGCCGGCCCGAGGCATCAGACGCCGAGGTCTTCGAGGCTATTGCCGCGGCAAACTGCGCCGGATTTATCGAAAATATGCCCGATGGGCTTGCGACCATTGTCGGCGATCGCGGCCTTAAGCTTTCCCCCGGCCAGCGCCAGCGTCTGGGCATTGCCCGCGCTTTCCTCAAGAACGCACCAATCCTGTTACTGGATGAGGCGACGTCCGCCCTCGACAGCGAGTCCGAGGAAGCCGTGCGAGATGCTTTGGACCGGTTGATGGGTGGGCGCACCGTTATTGCAATCGCCCACCGTCTGTCGAGCTTGCGCAGCTTCGATCGGATCGTGGTCCTGCAGGCAGGACAGGTCTGTGAAGACGGGCCGCCGCAGGTGCTGGTCGGGCGCAAGGGTGTTTACGGCAATCTGATCCAGCGCGAGGTCGCCCGCTTGGCAAAGCACGCGGCGTAACGGTCCGCTGAGTGGGTCGAAAAGCCCGCTTTTTGAGACTGTTGCCTTGACTTCGCCCGAGGTCGCCGATACATACCGCCCACTTTTCGGCAGGCGGTGAGCTTCGCTTGCTCGGAACGGCATGCCCGACGCGGCTAACTCTTTGGGAGCTAATATCTTTCTCAAAGGGCGCGGGGCCTTCACGTAGCCTCGAGAATTGAAGCTCAGACGCTGCCTCTGACGCAACGTCAGATTGAAGGGCATGGCTACCCCGCGTACACGCGCGGAGCGGTCACATGTTAACGGGTGAGCGCCGAACGCATCCGCGCGCAAGGCGCTCTTCCGTTTTGCGCGTTGGGAAGCTTGAGAGCAACGGCCAAGGAGCCAGAGCAGAGAAGACGATGCCGACGATCAACCAGCTCATCCGCAAGCCGCGTGTCACGCAGCATGCGAAAAAGAAGGTGCCTGCGCTGCAGCAGTGTCCGCAACGGCGCGGCGTGTGTACCCGGGTCTATACGACCACGCCCAAGAAGCCGAACTCGGCACTGCGCAAGGTGGCCAAGGTGCGGCTGACCAATGGGTTCGAGGTCATCGGCTACATCCCGGGCGAAGGTCATAACCTGCAGGAGCACTCGGTAGTGATGATCCGAGGTGGTCGGGTGAAGGACCTGCCGGGAGTGCGCTACCACATCTTGCGCGGCGTGCTCGATACGCAGGGCGTCAAGAACCGAAAACAGCGGCGCTCGAAATATGGCGCAAAGAGACCGAAATGAGCCCGCAGAACCGGAACGCAATAAGGGAAACCGGTGGCCTGCCTGTGGGCCACGCAAACTGATGAGCACTACCAAGGGTCGATGCAATGTCCCGCCGCCATAGCGCCGAGAAACGAGAGATAAACCCGGACCCCAAATACGGGAACGAGGTGGTCTCGAAGTTCATGAACTCGATCATGCATGCCGGCAAGAAGTCGGTGGCTGAGAACATCGTCTATGGCGCGTTCGATCTCATCGAGGGAAAGACGAAGCAGAATCCGATCGCGGTGTTTGAACAAGCGCTTGAGAACGTGATGCCGTCGATTGAAGTGCGCTCCCGCCGCGTTGGTGGAGCCACGTACCAGGTGCCGGTAGAGGTGCGTACGACGCGCCGGCAGGCGCTCGGCATTCGCTGGATCATCTCGGCTGCGCGGGAACGCAATGAAAAGACGATGACTGAGCGGCTCTCGGCTGAGTTGCTCGACGCTTCCAACAGCCGGGGCAGTGCGGTGAAGAAGCGTGAGGATACGCACCGGATGGCGGAGGCCAATCGGGCATTTTCCCATTACCGCTGGTGAGGCTCGAGCTCGAGATCGGGGACATACTCGCATGCCACGCAGCCATCCCATCGAGGATTACCGTAATTTCGGCATCATGGCCCACATCGATGCCGGCAAGACGACCACGACCGAACGGATCCTCTACTATACCGGCAAGAGCCATAAGATCGGGGAGGTGCACGAGGGCGCCGCCACGATGGATTGGATGGAGCAGGAGCAGGAGCGCGGGATCACCATCACATCGGCGGCAACGACGGCCTTCTGGAACAAAAAGCGGCTCAACATCATCGACACTCCCGGGCATGTCGACTTCACCATCGAAGTGGAGCGCAGCCTGCGTGTGCTCGATGGCGCGGTATGCGTGCTCGACAGCAACCAGGGTGTAGAGCCACAGACCGAGACTGTCTGGCGACAGGGCGACAAATACAAAGTCCCGCGCATTGTTTTCTGCAACAAGATGGACAAGATCGGGGCGGACTTCTTTCAGTGTCTCAAGGACATCGTCGATCGCCTCGGCGCCAAGCCCGTTGCCATCCAGCTGCCGATCGGCGCCGAGCAGCAATTCAAGGGCATCATCGACCTTGTGCGCATGAAGGGCGTGGTGTGGGATGACGAGTTGCTTGGCGCGAACTACCACGACATCGAGATTCCAGGCGACATGCTGGAGCAGGCCAGGGAATATCGCGAGAAGATGATCGAGGCGGCGGTCGATCTCGATGACGAGGCAATGACCGCGTATCTGGAAGGCAAGGAGCCGGACGAAGCGACGCTCAAGCGCTTGATCCGCAAGGCGGTGCTCGTCGGCGCATTCTTTCCGGTGCTCGCTGGCTCCGCCTTCAAGAACAAGGGCGTGCAGCCGCTCCTCGATGCCGTGGTCGATTACCTGCCGTCCCCGCTCGATGTGCCGCCGATCAAGGGCGTGGACCCCAAAGGAAACGAGGTCGTCCGCAGAGCATCTGATACCGAGCCGCTGGCGATGCTTGCGTTCAAGATCATGGACGACCCGTTTGTCGGGACCATTACGTTCTCTCGTATCTACTCCGGCCGCCTCGAAAGCGGCACCGGGGTTATCAATTCAACCAAGGAACGTCGGGAACGGATCGGCCGGATGCTCTTGATGCATGCAAACAACCGCGAGGACATCAAGGAGGCCTTCGCTGGCGACATCGTGGCACTCGCTGGCCTCAGGGACGTGCGCACCGGGGATACGCTGTGCGATCCGCAGAAGCCGGTCATTCTGGAGAAGATGGAATTCCCCGACCCCGTCATCGAGATTGCCATAGAGCCAAAGTCCAAAGCGGATCAGGAGAAGCTCGGCGTCGCCCTCGCCAAGCTGGTCGCGGAGGACCCCTCATTTCGGGTCGCAACCGATCAGGAATCCGGCCAAACGATCATCAAAGGCATGGGCGAGCTTCATCTCGATATCAAGGTCGATATCCTCAAGCGCACCTACAAGGTGGACGCCAATATCGGCGCGCCGCAGGTTGCCTATCGCGAGAAGATCACCAAGCCGGTCACCGTTGATTATACGCACAAGAAGCAGACGGGAGGCGCGGGTCAGTTCGCCCGTGTGAAGATCATCGCCGAGCCGTTGCCGCCCGCGGGGGGCTTCCGATTCGAGAACGATGTCGTTGGTGGAACGGTACCGAAGGAATACATTCCGGGCGTCGAGAAGGGCTTGCAATCGGTGCTGGGGTCCGGCGTGCTGGCCGGCTTTCCGGTGGTGGACCTCAAGGTGAGGCTGGTCGACGGCGCCTACCACGACGTTGACTCGTCAGCGCTGGCGTTCGAGATCTGCGCCCGGGCTGCCTTGCGGGAAGCGCTGCAGAAGGGCTCGCCCGTGCTGCTCGAGCCGATCATGAAAGTCGAAGTGGTTACTCCCGAGGACTACACCGGCTCCGTCATCGGCGATCTCAATTCGCGGCGCGGACAGATACAGGGCCAAGACATGCGCGGCAACGCCAACGTGATCAACGCGATGGTGCCGCTCGCAAACATGTTCGGCTACGTCAGCAATCTGCGCTCCATGTCGCAGGGCCGCGCCACCTTCACCATGCAATTCGATCACTATGAACAGGTTCCCTCGGCGGTCGCCGCCGAGATCCAGGCAAAGTTCGCCTGATACCCGACAAGTAGAGTTCACAACAGGACCGAGACGGAGAGTCCGATGGCCAAGCAGAAATTCGAACGCACCAAACCGCATTGCAACGTAGGGACCATTGGTCACGTGGACCACGGTAAGACCACCCTGACTGCGGCAATGACCAAGGTTTCCGCGGACAAGGGGTGGACCCCCAACTTCGTCAGCTATGATCAGGTCGCCAAGGCATCGGAGTTGCAGGGCCGCCGCGATGCGACCAAGATCTTGACCATCGCAACGAGTTACGTCGAGTACTCCACGGAAAAGCGGCACTACGCTCACGTGGACTGTCCGGGCCATGCCGACTACGTCAAGAACATGATCACTGGCGCAGCGCAGATGGACGGCGCAATCCTGGTGGTCTCGGCGGCGGACGGCCCGATGCCGCAGACACGCGAGCACATCCTGCTCGCCCGCCAGGTAGGCGTTCCCTATATCGTGGTTTTTCTTAACAAGGTCGACGTGGTGGACGACCCGGAGCTTTTGGATCTGGTCGAGCTCGAGGTTCGCGAGCTTTTGACCAAGTATCAGTTCCCCGGAGACAAGGCGCCGGTCATTCGCGGCGCGGCGATCAAGGCTCTTAACGGGGAGAAGGGCGAATTCGCCGATCAAGCGATCCTCAAGCTTTATGAGGCGCTCGATACTTGCGTGCCCCTGCCTGAGCGCCCGATCGATCAACCCTTCCTGATGCCGATCGAGGACGTGTTCTCCATTTCCGGTCGTGGCACCGTGGTCACCGGGCGTATCGAGCGCGGCAAGATCAAGGTAGGCGAGGAGGTGGAGATTGTCGGCCTGCGCGATACGCAGAAATCGGTGGTCACCGGAGTCGAGATGTTCCGCAAGCTCCTGGACGAGGGAGTGGCGGGCGACAACGTCGGTTGTCTGTTGCGCGGCATCGACAAGGACGCGGTGGAACGCGGGCAGGTTCTATGCAAGCCGGGCTCGGTGAAGCCGCACAAGAAGTTCAAGGCCGAAGCGTACATCCTCACCAAGGAGGAAGGTGGCCGCCACACGCCCTTCTTCAACAATTACCGTCCGCAATTCTATTTTCGCACCACCGACGTGACCGGCCAGGTCACTTTGCCGGCAGGCACGGAGATGATCATGCCCGGCGACAATGCTGCGATGGACGTCGAGTTGATCACGCCCATTGCAATGGAAGAGAAGCAACGTTTCGCCATCCGTGAAGGCGGCAAGACCGTCGGCGCAGGCGTCGTAGTCAGCATAACCGAATAACACCCAACAAGGACGGACGCCGGAGGACGGATCGGCTCTCGAGAACCACCCGTCCGCTGCCACCGGAGAAAACATGAACGGCCAGAATATCCGCATCCGGCTCAAGGCGTTCGACCATCGGATCCTCGATGCTTCGACACGTGAGATCGTTGCGACTGCCAAGCGCACCGGCGCGCAGGTGCGCGGTCCGATACCGTTGCCGACCAAGATCGAGAAGTTCACGGTCAATCGTTCGCCGCATGTGGACAAAAAAAGCCGTGAGCAGTTCGAGATGCGCACGCACAAGCGTCTTCTCGATATCGTTGATCCCACGCCGCAGACGGTGGATGCGCTGATGAAGCTCGATCTGGCAGCCGGCGTGGATGTCGAGATCAAGCTGTAACGCACGAGCCACGACCAGCACAGGACAAGCCGCATGCGTTCCGGGGTAATTGCGCAGAAGGTCGGGATGACTCGGGTCTTTACCGACGCCGGCGAGCACGTGCCGGTGACGGTGCTGTGCCTCGCCAATTGCCAGGTCGTTGCCCACCGCAGCAAGGACAGGGACGGCTATGTTGCGCTGCAGCTCGGAGCCGGCATCCGCAGACCCAACCGCCTCAACAAGGCACAACGCGGCCTCTTCGCCCTTGCCAAGGTCGAGCCGAAGCGCAAGCTCGCTGAATTCCGCGTAGAGGAGACTGAGCTCATCCCGATCGGAGCAGAGATTACCGCTGACCATTTTGTGCCGGGTCAGTTCGTGGACGTGACGGGGATCTCGATCGGGAAGGGCTTTGCGGGCCCGATGAAGCGGTGGAACTTCGGTGGACTGCGTGCGTCCCACGGCGTTTCAATATCCCACCGCTCGCACGGATCGACCGGCGGCCGTCAGGACCCCGGCAAGACATTCAAGAACAAGAAGATGGCCGGCCATCTCGGTGTGGAACGTGTCACAACACTGAACCTCAAGGTGGTGCAAACGGATGTCGAGCGCGGCCTCATCCTGATCGAGGGCGCAGTCCCCGGGCACAAGGGCGGCTGGATCACGCTGCGCGATGCAGTGAAGAAGAAGCTGCCGGCGGATGTACCCAAGCCGGGCAAGTTTCGGCCGCCGCAAACCGAGGCGCACGCAGCGCCGGCCCAGCCACAAGTCGCTGAAGGCGCTCCGTCCGCCGAAAAAGAAGGCGCGTGACATGGAGCTGAAGGTCACAACGCTAGACGGCTCGCCGGCAGGCACAGTCGATCTGCCCGATGGTATCTTCGGGCTCACCCCGCGGCCCGACATCCTTCATCGCTGCGTTCGCTGGCAGCTGGCGCGTCGGCAGCGTGGCACGCACGATGTCAAGAACCGCAGCGAAATCAACCGAACCGGCAAGAAGATGTACCGGCAGAAGGGCACGGGGTCGGCGCGTCATGGCTCGGGACGGGTCAACCTGTTTCGTGGCGGGGGTCGCGCGTTCGGTCCCACACCGCGCAGCCATGCCATCGGTCTTCCGAAGAAGGTGAGGGTGCTCGCGCTGCGGCATGCGCTATCGGCCAGAGCGAGCGATGGCGGCATTATCGTGCTCGACCAGGCAAGCCTCAAGGACGTCAAGACCAAGGCTCTGCAGGCAAACTTCAGAAAACTGGGACTCGCCAGCGCCCTTATCATCGACGGGGCGTCGGTCGATCCGAATTTTGCGCTGGCCGCCCGTAATATTCGCCACATCGATGTGCTGCCGGTGCAAGGCATCAATGTCTACGACATTTTGCGCTGTCGGGTGTTGGTGTTGACCATGGCGGCGTTGCAAGCGCTGGAGGCGCGGCTGAAATGAGCACGACGGATCCGCGCCATTACGATCTGATTCTTTCGCCAGTCATCACGGAGAAGGCGACCATTGCGTCGGACCACAACCAGGTCATGTTCAGAGTGGCAGGGCATGCTACCAAGCCGCAGATCAAGGAAGCTGTGGAGAAGCTCTTCGACGTGAAGGTCAAGAGCGTCAACACTCACGTACGCAAGGGCAAACTCAAGGCCTTCAGGGGAAAGGTTGGAGAGCAGTCCGCATCGAAGCGCGCCATCGTGACCCTGGAAGAGGGTCATCGGATCGATGTGACCACGGGTCTCTGACGGAAACGGCACCATGGCACTCAAGTCCTACAATCCTGTCACCCCGAGCCAGCGTCAACTCGTGCTGGTTGACCGTGGTGCGCTCTACCGCGGTGCCCCGGTCAAAAGCCTGACCGAGGGCAAGAATTCCAGCGGCGGGCGCAACAATAGAGGCCGTATCACCGTGCGGTTTCGCGGTGGCGGACATAAACAGGCTTATCGCACCATAGATTTCAAGCGGCGCAAGTTTGATGTGCCGGCAACCGTCGAGCGGATCGAGTACGACCCCAATCGCACCGGTTTCATCGCACTGATCAAGTATCAGGACGGGGAGCTCGCCTACATCCTGGCGCCGCAACGGCTGTCGCCGGGTGACTCCGTCATAGCCGGCGAGCACGTCGACGTGAAGCCGGGGAATGCGATGCCGGCGGGCAATATCCCGATCGGGACCATCGTTCACAACGTAGAGATCAAGATCGGCAAGGGCGGACAGATCGCGCGCTCTGCCGGCACCTATGCACAAATTGTCGGCCGCGACGGTGACTACGTGGCATTGCGCCTCAATTCAGCCGAGCAACGGCGCGTCCATGGCCGCTGCATGGCAACTATCGGTGCCGTTTCCAACCCCGACAACATGAACATCTCGATCGGCAAAGCCGGACGCAAGCGGTGGATGGGCCGCATGCCGCATAACCGCGGCGTATCGATGAATCCGATCGATCATCCTCATGGTGGCGGCGAGGGTCGCACCTCGGGCGGCCGGCATCCGGTAACGCCATGGGGTTTCCCAACAAAGGGAAAAAAGACACGCAAGAACAAATCCACGACCAAATTCATCATTGCGAGCCGTCATGCACGCAAGAAGTAGGATATGAGGCTCGGCATCATGGCACGATCCGTTTGGAAAGGTCCTTTCGTCGATGGCTATCTGCTGAAGAAAGCGGAGGCTTCGCGTGCATCCGGTCGCCACGAGATGATCCGTATCTGGAGCCGGCGCTCGACCATTCTGCCGCAGTTCGTGGGCCTGACATTCGGGGTCTACAACGGGCAGAAGCATATTCCGGTCCTGGTGACAGAGGAGATGGTTGGTCACAAGTTCGGGGAATTCTCACCCACGCGCACCTTCTACGGCCACTCGTCGGACCGCAAAGCCAAACGCGCACCGGGTCCTGGGGCGCCGGCCGCAGCTGCTGCCGCGCCGAGCTCGGCACCTGCGTCGGGCGGCGGTGGCGGGAGCTAAGCGAGGAGGGATGCGTCATGAGCAAGAAGACGCGCGAACGAGCGCTTGCGGACAATGAGGCCAAAGCGGTTGCTCGCATGCTCAGGGTAAGCCCGCAGAAGCTCAATCTGCTGGCGCAGCTCATTCGCGGCAAGAAGGTGTCTGTCGCGCTCGCCGATCTTGAATTCTCGCGAAAGCGCGTGGCGCGGGACGTACGCAAGTGCCTGGAATTGGCGATCGCCAACGCCGAGAATAACCATGATCTTGATGTGGACGAGCTTGTTGTCGCTCGAGCGCATGTCGGGAAGGCGCTCGTCATTAAACGGTTTCATCCGCGCGGTCGTGGCCGCATGGGGCGGATCTTAAAACCGTTCGCGAACCTTACGATCGTCGTGCGCGAAGGGCTGCCGGCGACATCAACGGCTGGGGCTTCATAAGGAGCGGACACATGGGTCAAAAGGTCAATCCAGTCGGCTTGCGGCTCGGCATAAACCGCACCTGGGACTCGCGCTGGTACTCGGGCAAGAGCGAGTACGGAGAGCTGCTGCATGAGGACATGAAGATCCGCAAAGAGCTGATGAAGGACCTCAAGCAGGCGGCGGTATCAAAGATCGTGATCGAGCGGCCGCACAAGAAGTGTCGGGTGACGGTGCAATCCGCCCGGCCCGGCGTAGTCATCGGCAAGAAGGGCGCCGACATCGAAAAGTTGCGCAGGAAGGTCGCCAACCTCACCAAATCCGATGTGGTGATCAATATTGTCGAGATCAGGAAGCCGGAGCTCGACGCGCAGCTGGTTGCGGAGTTTATCGCGCAGCAGCTGGAACGGCGGGTCGCTTTTCGCCGTGCCATGAAGCGGGCGGTCCAGTCGGCGATGCGGCTCGGCGCCGGCGGCATCCGCATCAACTGCTCCGGCCGTTTGGGCGGGGCGGAGATCGCCCGCATGGAGTGGTATCGCGAGGGGCGCGTGCCGCTGCACACCTTGCGCGCGGATGTGGACTACGGGTTCGCCACGGCGTTCACGACCTACGGCACCTGCGGGGTAAAGGTTTGGATTTTCAAAGGCGAGATCATGGAGCACGACCCGATGGCGCAGGACAAGAAGCTCGCCGAAGGCGAGGTTGGAAGACCCCGCCGGGACGCTTCCTGATTTGCCGGGCGTAATCGCAATAGAGAAGGCGTAAGCCATGCTGCAACCGATGCGCACCAAGTACCGCAAGGCGCACAAGGGCCGCATTAAGGGGGTTGCGACCTCCGGCGTTGAGCTCGCGTTCGGACACTTCGGCCTCAAGGCGCTCGAGCCCGAGCGCGTCACCGCGCGCCAGATCGAAGCTGCGCGCCGTGCACTCACGCGGCACATGAAGCGTGCCGGCCGGGTTTGGATTCGCATCTATCCGGATGTGCCGGTATCGAAAAAGCCGCTGGAAGTCCGCATGGGGTCCGGCAAGGGAGCCCCCGAGTTCTGGGTGGCGCGGGTGAAGCCGGGTCGCGTCCTGTTCGAAGTGGACGGCGTGCCGCAGGCTCTTGCCCGGGAAGCGCTCGGCTTGGCGGCAGCAAAGCTGCCGATCAAGACCCGTTTCATCGAGCGGATCGCGGAGTAGCTTGGGACGCCAGCCATGAAAGCGGACGATCTGCGCTCAATGACCATCGATCAGCTGGATGACGAGGTTCTCAAGCTCAAAAAGGAGCAATTCAATCTGCGTTTCCAGCGCGCCACCGGGCAGCTGGAGAACAGCTCGCGGGTGCGCCAGGTGCGCCGCGATATTGCTCGCATCAAGACCATCGCCGCCCAGAAGCGGGCGCGAGAGCCGGGCGGCGCCGCGGCAAAGGCAAGGCCGGAGTAACACGAATGCCGAAGCGAACGTTGCAGGGCGTTGTGGTCAGCGACAAGCAGGACAAGACCGTGGTCGTGCGGGTCGAGCGCCGATTTACCCATCCGGTGATGAAGAAGACCGTGCGACGCGCCAAAAAATATTACGCCCACGACGAGCGTAACGAGCATCACGTCGGCGACGTCGTTTGGATCGAGGAGCGTCGACCGCTCTCGCGGCTCAAGCGGTGGGAAGTGATTCAGAGCGAGAAAAAGAAGGTCGTCTGACGGCGGTACGCGCCGGCTGGGAAACGGATGAGGCTAGCGTCATGATTCAGATGCAGAGTAACCTCGACGTCGCCGACAACTCCGGCGCGCGCCGTGTCATGTGCATCAAGGTGCTGGGCGGCTCAAAGCGCAAATACGCCACCATCGGCGACGTCATTGTTGTTTCCGTGAAGGAAGCCATCCCGCGCGGGCGCGTGAAGAAGGGCGAGGTCATGAAGGCAGTGGTGGTGCGCATCGCCAAGGATATCAAACGACCGGACGGATCGGTGATCCGGTTCGATCGCAATGCGGCGGTTCTGATCAATCCGCAGATGGAGCCTGTCGGCACGCGCATATTCGGACCGGTGCCGCGCGAGCTTCGGGCCAAGAATCACATGAAGATCATCTCGCTCGCTCCCGAGGTGCTGTGATGGCTGCAAGAATCCGCAAGGGAGACAAGGTGGTGGTGTTGATAGGTCGGGACAAGGGACGCACCGGCGAGGTCATTGAGGTCCGTCCACAGCACGGACGCGCCCTGGTGCGCGGCGTCAACATGGTCAAGCGCCACCAAAGACAGAGCGCTCAGCAGCAGGGTGGCATCATCTCCAAGGAAGCGACCGTGCACCTGTCGAATCTTGCGCTCGCCGATCCGAAGGATGGCAAGCCGACCCGCATCGGCTTCCGGTTCATTGGCGAGGGCGACCAGCGCCGGAAAGTGCGCTTTGCAAAGCGTTCGGGAGTGGAGATCGATGGCTGACGAAAAGCCCAAAGCAAAACCCGCCAAATCGAAGACGGGCAAGTCGGAAAACGCTCCGCGACCGGAGAGGGCGGAAAAGCCGCAGCAAGCAACAGCCGCGCAGAAGCCCGACCGAGCCGCTGCGAAACCCGCCGCAGAGAAGGGTGCCAAAGAGAAGGGTGCCCAGCCGCCAAAGGTGGAGGAGCGCGTAACGCCTCGGCTCAGGACCTTGTTCGAGGAAGTTGTGCGCAAGCGGCTCGCCGAGCAGTTCGGTTACAAGAATCCGATGCAAGTCCCCGTGGTCGAGAAGATCGTCATCAATATGGGCATCGGCGAGGGCGTGAGTGACCGCAAGAAGGTCGAAGCCGCGGCCAACGATTTAGGGTTGATCGCCGGCCAGAAGGCGGTGATCACCAAGGCGAGGAAGTCGATCGCCACGTTCAAGGTGCGTGACGGCCAAGCCATCGGCTGCAAGGTGACGCTGCGCAAGGCGCGTATGTACGAGTTCATGGACCGGCTGATCAACGTCGCCTTGCCGCGCGTGCGGGACTTTCGCGGCCTCTCGCCCAAGAGTTTTGACGGCGGCGGCAACTACAGCTTGGGCATAAAGGAGCACATCATCTTCCCCGAGATCGATTACGACAAGGCGGCCGACATCTGGGGGATGGATGTCACGGTTTGTACCAGCGCCAAGTCGGACAACGAGGCGCGCGCCTTGCTGACCGCATTCAACTTCCCGTTCCGGCAGTGAGGCTTGCCGGAATGCGGAGATCCAGGAGAAATTGATGGCGAAGACCAGCGCGATCGAAAAGAACAAGAGGCGGCGGAGGCTCAGCAAAAGGTATGCGGGTCGCCGTTCCCGGCTCAAAGCCATTGCGCGCGACAAGAGCAAGCCCATGGAGGAGCGGTTTGCGGCGACGCTCAGGCTCGCAGAAATGCCGCGTAACTCCTCGGCAACGCGGGTGCGCAACCGATGCGAGGTGACCGGCCGTCCGCGCGGTTTCTATCGCAAGCACAAGCTCTCGCGCATTGCTTTGCGCGAGCTGGGTTCCAGGGGGTTGATTCCCGGTCTCGTGAAGTCGAGCTGGTAGGAGGATCGAGCAATGCCGATGAGCGATCCGTTGGGGGACATGATTGCGCGTATTCACAACGCGCAGATGCGGAACAAGTCCAAGGTCTCGACTCCGGCCTCCCGACTGCGTTTGAGCGTGCTCGACGTGCTTAAGACCGAAGGGTTCATTCGTGGCTATGCGTCCGTCGAGCACTCGAATGGGCGCAAGGAGTTGGAGATCGAGCTCAAGTATTTCGACGGGGAGCCGGTGATCCGGGAGATATCCCGGGTTTCAAAGCCGGGCCGGCGCGTCTATGCCTCGGTAAAGGCCCTGCCACGCGTGAATAACGGGTTGGGCGTTGCAATTCTTTCGACGCCAAAAGGGGTGATGGCCGACCATGACGCCCGCGACAAGAATGTCGGCGGAGAGATCCTGTGTACGGTATTCTGAGAGAGTAGCCCGCATGTCCCGTGTCGGAAAGAAACCGGTTGCAATCCCTTCGGGCGTCACAGCCAGCGTGCAAGGACAGGCGGTGAGCGTGAAGGGCCCCAAGGGTGCGCTCGCCTTGACCTTGCATGACGATGTTGCTGCCAAGGTGGAAGGCACCGAGATCAGAGTGAATCCTGTCGTCGACAGCAAACGTGCACGTGCGATGTGGGGCACGTACCGTTCGCTGCTGGCGAATGTGATCACCGGGGTGACCAAGGGATTTGAGCAGCGGCTCGAAATCACCGGCGTTGGCTACCGCGCGGCGGTGCAAGGCAAGAACCTGCAGGTCCAGCTCGGTTACAGCCACGATATTGTGTTCCCGATTCCTGAGGGCATCACAATTGCGACGCCAAGACCGACCGAAATCGTCATTAGCGGCATCGACGGCCAGAAGGTGGGTCACGTGGCCGCGCAAATCCGGGCCTTCCGCAAGCCGGAGCCCTACAAGGGCAAAGGCGTGAGGTACGCCGGCGAATACATATTCCGCAAGGAAGGCAAGAAGAAGTAACGGGAGGATGCGATGGCGACAGTCGCGGATCGGACCCAGCGGCGAACCGCAAAGGTGCGGCGCAACGTGCGTCGTGCGGCGGGCAATCGTCCGCGGTTATCCGTTTTCCGTTCGTCGAAGCATATCTACGCGCAGGTGATCGATGACGCCAAGGGCGAGACCGTGGCTTCCGCGTCCTCGGTCGAGAAGGAGATGCGCGCCGACCTGAAAACTGGAGCAAATGTCGAGGCGGCCAAGGCAGTTGGAAAACGGATCGCCGACCGGGCAGTTGCCAAGGGCATCAAGGATGTCGTGTTCGACCGCGGGGGGTATCTTTATCACGGTCGTGTGAAGGCGCTGGCGAATGCCGCCCGAGAAGGCGGGCTGAATTTCTGAGCACGGAAAAACGAGCAACGAGACCGAACTATAGACAGGAAGATCGGCATCATGCGCGGCGAGTGAACTCGATCTGCCGGATGCCTCTAACGAACCGGGATTGAACGGATTGGAAATGAAACATGGCACGTGAACCTCGCGAGCGCAGAGAGCGTGAAGAGCGCGAGAGCGAATTTACCGACAAGCTCGTTCACATCAATCGGGTGGCGAAGGTCGTCAAGGGTGGGCGCCGGTTTGGCTTCGCCGCCCTCGTGGTGGTTGGCGACGAGAAAGGCCGCGTCGGATTTGGGCATGGGAAGGCGCGCGAAGTGCCGGAAGCGATCCGCAAGGCAACCGATGCGGCAAAGCGTGGTCTCATCCGGGTGCCGTTACGGGAAGGCCGCACGCTGCACCATGATGTTGCCGGACGGCATGGCGCCGGCCGCGTGTTTCTGCGTGCTGCCCCTCCGGGGACTGGCATCATAGCAGGCGGACCGATGCGCGCGGTGTTCGAGACGCTCGGCATGCAGGACGTGGTCGCCAAGTCACTCGGCTCCTCCAATCCCTACAACATGGTGCGGGCGACGTTCGATGCTCTCAAGCGACAGGACTCCCCGCGCTCGGTGGCATCGCGACGAAACATCAAGGTCTCCACCCTGCAGGCGCGGCGGCGTGAGCCGGGAGAGACCGAGCAGGCGGCCGATTGACCCATGCAGCGCGGCAGGAGAGCAAGGTGAGCAAAACCCGCAAGCTGCTCAAGATCGAGCAGACCGGCAGTCCGATACGCCGTCATCATTCGCAGCGCGAGACTCTGATCGGGCTCGGCCTCAATCGCATTGGGCGGATTGCGCACCTGCCCGATACCGTAGAGACGCGCGGAATGCTTCTCAAGGTCAAGCACCTGGTTCGGGTATTGGAGACAGAGCAATGAAGCTCCACGAGCTCTGTGATCGGCCGGGGGCGCGCAAGAAGCGCGTGCGTATCGGCCGTGGCATCGGCTCCGGCATCGGCAAGACCGGCGGGCGCGGCGGCAAGGGTCAGACCGCCCGCACGGGGGTACGTATCAAGGGGTTTGAAGGCGGCCAAATGCCGCTGCACCGCCGTCTGCCAAAGCGTGGCTTCCGACAGACGGCATTTGCGCGCAGGCTCAACGAGGTCAACCTGGACAAGGTGCAGGCCGCGATCGAGGCCGGGAAGCTCGATGCATCGGCAACGGTCGATGTCGGGGCTTTGGTGAAGGCCGGAGTGCTCAGGCGTGCCAGAGACGGCGTAAGGCTCCTCGGCTCCGGCGAGATCAAGGCCAAAGTAGTATTTTCGGTCTGGGGCGCTTCCAAATCGGCAGTAGCAGCAGTGGAAAGGGCGGGCGGGTCGGTGACCACCTTGGCGCCGAAGCCTGGAACAGGCGAACAGGGGGATTAGTCGCTATATCCCCCGAGGGCGCACAATCGGAGCCTCAAGCCTATGGTGTCAGCAGCAGAACAACTTGCGGCCAACCTCAATTTTTCGGCGCTGGCCAAAGCAGAGGAATTGAAGAAACGCATCTGGTTCACCGTCGGCGCGCTGCTGGTTTATCGCTTCGGGACCTACATTCCACTGCCGGGGATCGACCCTTCCGCCTGGGACCAGATTTTCCGCTCCCAGGCCGGCGGCATTCTCGGGATGTTCAACATGTTCTCCGGCGGCGGCATTCACCGGATGGCGATTTTCGCGTTGAACATCATGCCTTACATTTCCGCATCGATCATCATCCAGCTGATGACGACTGTGTCGCCCACCCTCGAACAGCTCAAGAAGGAAGGAGAACAGGGCCGCAAGGTCATGAATCAGTACACGCGGTATTTGACCGTACTGCTTGCCGCGTTCCAATCCTACGGGATCTCCGTCGGTCTGGAGGGTGCGGGCAATGTGGTCAGCGATCCCGGCTGGTTCTTCCGCATCACTACCGTGATTACCTTGACGGGGGGAACCATCTTTCTGATGTGGCTCGGCGAGCAGATCACCTCGCGTGGCATCGGCAACGGCATCTCTTTGATCATCCTTTCCGGCATCGTGGCGCAATTGCCTTCCGCCATTGCCGGCACCCTCGAGCTCGGCCGCCAGGGTGCTCTGTCCACGGGTCTGATCCTGGCCGTTCTGGTGATGGCCGCGGTGGTGATTGGATTCATTGTATTCATGGAGCGCGCACAACGGAGGCTCCTGATCCAATATCCCAAGCGTCAGGTCGGCAATCGCATGTTCGAGGGTCAATCCTCGCATCTGCCGCTCAAGCTCAATACCTCCGGCGTGATCCCCCCGATCTTTGCCTCCTCCCTTCTGCTATTGCCCACGACAGTCGCCAATTTCAACGCCGGGCAGGGACCGGAGTGGTTCGTCACGATCACCACTCAGCTTGCCCATGGACGACCGCTGTTCCTGATCCTCTATGTCGCTCTGATCGTATTCTTTGCATTCTTCTATACGGCAATCGTGTTCAACCCGACGGAAACCGCCGATAATCTGAAAAAACATGGCGGCTTCATTCCCGGTATTCGGCCTGGCGAGCGCACTGCGGAATACATCGATTACGTGCTCTCGCGCATTACCGTCATCGGCGCAGCGTATCTTGCTGTGGTTTGCCTTCTGCCCGAGATGCTGATCTCATATGCGGCGGTGCCCTTCTATTTCGGAGGGACTTCGCTCTTGATCGTGGTGAGCGTCACAATGGATACTGTGGCGCAGATCCAGGGCTACCTGCTTGCTCATCAGTACGAAGGACTGATCAAGCGTTCGAAGCTGCGGGGGCGGCGTAGATGAGGTTGATACTGCTTGGCCCCCCTGGGGCCGGCAAGGGGACTCAGGCTAAGCACATCGTGGCGAAGCATGGGATTGTACAGTTGTCTTCGGGCGACATATTGCGCGCGGCCGTGAAGGCGGGGACTCCGATCGGATTGCGCGTCAAGGACATCATCGCCCACGGCGGGCTCGTGCCGGACGACCTCGTGGTAGCTATCATCTCGGCGCGGATTGATCAGCCAGACGCGCGTAACGGCTTCGTCCTGGACGGTTTTCCGCGGACGGTGCCCCAGGCGCATGCGCTGGATCGGATGCTCAAGGAGAAGAATCTGAAGCTGGATGCCGTTATTGAGCTCAAGGTCGACGAGGACATCCTGCTTTCGCGCATCAAGAAGCGGGTGGCCGAGACCAAGGCACGGGGCGCGGCGCTCCGTTTGGACGATGATCCGGAAGTGCTCAGACGGCGTCTGCGGGCCTACCGCGAGCACACGGCCCCCCTTGTTGCGCATTATCGACAGCAGAGTGTCTTGCGAGAGGTCGACGGCATGGCGCCTGTGGCGGAGGTTGCGGCGGCGATCGACCGGGTTCTCAGCGCGGTTCCGGCAAGCTAACCGAGCCGCAAAAGTACCCCGGAAGAAGCCGGCCCATGCCTCCGCCCTGAGGCAAGCGTAGGGGCAGGCCCCTATAAAAGGCTCCGAAGATCGGGCTGGGCGGCCCGCTCTGGGCGGGGCCAGGCCTCACCCGCAAAAACGCGGGCAGCAAAGGTTGACGAAACGCACTCGAATCCTTTAATAACCCGCATCCAAAGCGAGCGGCCGATCGATACCGGGCCCCGGGGAACGGGGATTGGTGTCGCATTATTGCTTGCGCTTGGCGTTGTGGAACGATGACAGGCCGATTCTGATTACGGCCGGCAAGAGGAGTGCAGGACTGTGGCCCGCATCGCCGGTGTCAATATACCTACCAACAAGCGTGTGGTGATCGCGTTGCAGTACATCCATGGCATTGGGCCCAGGAAGGCGGGCGAAATCATGGAAAAGGTCGGGATTCCCGAGGCTCGACGCGTATCACAGCTGACCGACCAGGAGGTCCTGCAAATTCGCGAAGTCATTGATCGTGACTATATGGTGGAGGGCGACCTGCGGCGCGAGGTCGCCATGAATATCAAGCGCTTGATGGACCTGGGATGCTACCGAGGGTTGCGCCACCGTCGGGGCCTGCCGGTACGCGGACAGCGTACCCACACCAATGCACGGACCCGCAAGGGTCCCGCCAAGCCGATCGCAGGCAAGAAGAAGTGAGTGGTTGAGACTCCGATCCCGCAGGCAGCCGGCAACAGCTTTGCTGCTTCGCGGTAAGTCAGTGTTTTGAGCCTGCGGCACAGGCCGCGCCCATTGAGGACAACACATGGGGAAAGAACCCACCCGCGTCCGGCGACGCGAACGCAAGAACATAGCCTCAGGAGTCGCGCATGTGAACGCGACGTTTAACAATACCATGATCACCATTACGGACGCACAAGGAAATACCATCGCATGGTCGTCGGCCGGCACCATGGGTTTCAAGGGCTCGCGAAAATCGACGCCCTATGCGGCGCAGGTGGCAGCAGAGGACGCAGCCAAGAAGGCCCAGGAGCATGGGATGCGCACCCTCGAGGTCGAGGTGGCGGGACCAGGCTCGGGCCGTGAATTTGCGTTGCGCTCGCTCCAATCGGCCGGTTTCACCATCACCTCCATCCGCGACGTGACGCCGATACCGCATAACGGCTGCCGTCCACGCAAGAGGCGCAGAGTATGACAGACGATATTCTCACCGGGCGGGCTGCAGAACAGCCCGCCGCTGCCCGAAATTTCCACGCCGCGGAGTGGGAGACCCGGCCCGCTTCCCCGCCGCGCAATGCTATGGGTGCCAACGTGACTATTCAGAAGAACTGGCAGGAACTGATCCGCCCGAACAAGCTCCAGGTGACGCCCGGTGGCGATCCCAAGCGGGAGGCGGTCCTGGTGGCAGAGCCGCTCGAGCGTGGTTTTGGCGTGACCCTGGGAAACGCGTTGCGCCGCGTTCTCCTGTCGTCCCTGCAAGGCGCCGCAGTGCAGTCGGTGCACATTGACGGCGTGCTGCACGAGTTCTCCTCCATTCCGGGTGTGCGCGAGGATGTGACCGACATCGTGCTCAACATCAAGGACATCGCCATCCGGATGCAGGCGGACGGGCCCAAGCGCATGGTGGTGAAGAAACAGGGGCCGGGCACGGTAACGGCCGGGGACATCCAGACCGTCGGCGACGTCGTCGTGCTCAACCCGGACCTTGTCCTGTGCACCCTGGACGAGGGTGCCGAGATCCGGATGGAATTCACCGTGAACAACGGCAAAGGCTATGTCCCCACCGAGCGGAACCGGCCCGAGGACGCGCCCATCGGGCTTATCCCCGTGGACAGCCTCTACTCGCCGGTGCGCAAGGTCTCCTATCGCGTCGAGAACACGCGCGAGGGCCAGATTCTCGACTACGACAAGCTGACCATGCAGATCGAGACCAATGGCGCGCTTAGTCCCGACGATGCCGTGGCCTATGCCGCGCGCATTCTGCAGGACCAGCTCAACGTGTTCGTGAACTTCGAGGAGCCGCGCGGCAAGGAGCTGGTGGCCGAGGCCATCCCCGATCTCGCCTTCAATCCGGCGTTCCTGAAAAAAGTCGACGAGCTCGAGCTCTCGGTACGCTCAGCCAACTGCCTGAAGAACGACAACATCGTCTACATCGGCGATCTTGTTCAGAAGAGCGAAGCCGAGATGCTGCGCACGCCCAACTTTGGCCGAAAGTCGCTCAACGAGATCAAGGAAGTGCTGGCCCAGATGGGGCTTCATCTCGGCATGGAAGTGCCGGGTTGGCCTCCCGACAACATCGACGAGCTGGCCAAGCGCTTCGAGGACCACAATTACTGATATCAGGAATCAGTTATCAGAGATCAGGTATCAGCATCTGACAGCTGCGAACTGATACCTGACAACTGCAACTGATACCTGACAACTGACATCTGATATCTGAATGCGCCACCACAACGCCCATCGCAAGCTCAACCGGAAACCCGAGCACCGCCGCGGCATGTTCGCGAACATGGCTGCCGCTCTGATCAAGCATGAGCAGATCGTGACGACGCTGCCGAAGGCGAAGGACCTCCGCCCGATCGTCGAGAAGCTGGTGACGCTCGGCAAGCGGGGCGACCTGCACGCGCGGCGACAGGCTATTGCGCAGATCCGCAGCGTTCCGATGGTGAAGAAGCTGTTCGAGGTCCTGGGGCCGCGCTACAAGGAACGCAACGGCGGCTATACCCGCGTCCTCAAGGCGGGATTTCGCTACGGCAACTCGGCCCCGGTGGCGGTGATTGAGTTTGTCGATCGCGACACCAGCGCCAAGGGTATGAACTCGGGGCCTGGGGCGGAGAAGCAAGCCGAGGCGGAGAGTCCCGCTCCGGCGTAAGCCGGATTGGGGGGTGGCGAACAGCGGCTATTACTCAACTCAGGCGGCGTTCAGCGCATCCGCGCGCAAGCAGCATTTCTTGAATTTCTTGCCGCTGCCGCATGGGCACGGATCGTTTCGCCCCACGCCCTTGAATCGATTGAACCCCGGAACCGGCTCCCATTGGGTCGCAAAATAGCGCGCCGGCTTTTCCGCCGGAGGAGCGAGCTTGGGCTGTTCCAGTTCAAAGAAACCCGAGCCCGCCAGCTCGTCGATCGCATCTCCAAATGGCGTGAAATTTCCGGACCCCCGCAGCGGCGGCTGATGATGGATGGCGCGCTGCAGGTCTTCCTCGAAATCCTTCAGCCCAAGCCAGGAGCTGCTGATGAATCCTCGCGCAAAAGCTTCCTCAACGAGAGGCTTGAGTTCCGTAAGGCCAAGAACGGCAATGGCGGCTTGCCAGCCATGCCATACCCAGCATTCCCGCTGCGGAGTGAGCTCAAAATAGCACGCGCGCAAGAATTTGGCGGCCTCCTCGCGCGGCAAATCGCCCTGCAACGTGGCAATCGCAAGCGCCTCGCACATCGCTCCACGGAGGAATTGGTCCACGTTCTCGTCAAAGATCAGGTCGTAGAGCGGCTTGGGGTCCCGGTCGAACACCGCAGCCATGACGCGAGGGCCCGTCTCGAGCGAAAAATCTCCAAGGACGGCATCCACGGCCTCGGTCGGACAGCGCAACAGCCGGACCAACGGGCGGTACGCCGATTTCTCGCGCCATGCGCCCAGCAGGTGCAATATGAAAAAAAGCGCGTCTTCCGCCGCAGGGTCGCCGCCGGGCGATAGATAGCTGTCGATGGCATGCAAAAAGATCGGTATGGCCGCCGCCCGATCCGCCTCAACGGAACGGAGGGCCTCCACCGGCAAAGGGGTCCGAAAGGCCAGTTGAGCGATGACCTGCGCAGGGTCCACGCGCCTCTCCCGAATCAGTTGAGCACGAGTTTGAATCCGCGCAAAGAGGAATGCAACGTGATTGTGCATGCGGCGTTTCCGGCTCGCTAACCGGAGCATGCGTGAGCGGGAGTCAGGACCTATGGTCAGCACTCCGCGCTCGCATCATTGCACGGCCCCATGCTAAGTAATACCCGTGATCGCACTGGTATTACGGAGACTGCGATGGGCATGACGGTGACGCGTAAGGGACAGGTGACCATCCCAAAACCGGTTCGAGATCGCCTCGGCATCAAACCCGGCAGCAGGGTAGAGTTCGAGATCGGCGCGGACGGCCGGGCGTTTCTCCGCCGGAGCGGTAAAGGCCGGATACCCCCCGGCCGCTTCGTTCGAATGCGAGGGTCTGCAACAAGCGGGCTCACGACGGATGAGATCATGGCGCTCAGCCGCGGCCAGACGTGACGACCCTGGTCGACACGAACGTTCTCCTCGATATTGCGACCAATGATCCGATGTGGGTTCATTGGTCCCTGCATCAACTTGACGCTGCCGCGATCCGCGGGCCGGTGCTGATCAATGCAGTTGTCTATGCTGAGTTCTCTATCGGGTACACTCGAATCGAGGAGGTTGAGCGAGTGCTCGCCGGTGTCAGACTTGAACCTGCGTATGCTGCTGTCGCCCTATACGCTGCTCACACGCGATCCACGACCCTACATAACCTATTTTTCAGGGATTTCGCTGATAGCGCCGGACAGGACCTAACCACTTCGAGGGGCGGAACGGGACGGCATCGTCACTGAGCAGCGTCGGCAGTCGCCTGTATGGAAGTGATGCCAATCTTCACCACACGGGCGAGTTGCCCGTTGCGCTCCCAGGTGCCCTTCAATTGCCGCAGGTGCGCGCGTATATCTGGGCATCCGTAATGCGCGGGATTCATCATGAATTTCAACGTGAAGACGTTTGCGGCCGTAGTTCTGTTCACCCTTGGCCTCGCTTCGCCCGGGGCGCTCGCCCAGGAGCGCCGGGTTCCCTCGTCGCCGAACGAGGTACGCCTGTCCTACGCGCCCATCGTGCAGCACGTCGCTCCCGCCGTGGTCAACGTTTATGCCGCAAAGACGGTGAGCGTGCGCAACCCGCTCTTCGAAGATCCCATTTTCCGGCGCTTCTTCGGGATGCCAGGAGGGGCGGGTGAGCAGGTCCAACGCTCGCTGGGCTCCGGCGTTCTGATTGACCCGTCCGGGCTCGTGGTCACCAACAATCACGTCATCGAAGGGGCCGACCAGGTCAAGGTCTCGCTTTCGGACAAACGCGAGCTCGAGGCGGAGATGGTGCTCAAGGATGCTCGCTCGGACCTCGCGGTGCTGCGGATCAAGGCACACAACGAGCGTTTTCCGGCGCTGGAATTCGCCGATTCCGATGCGCTGGAGGTGGGCGACATCGTGCTCGCGATAGGCAATCCGTTCGCGGTTGGGCAGACGGTGACCCACGGCATCGTCTCCGCGGTTGCGCGCACCCAGGTGGGGATCACCGACTATCAGTTCTTCATCCAGACCGATGCCGCCATCAATCCTGGAAACTCAGGCGGTGCGCTGGTGGATATGACCGGTCGTCTGGTCGGCATCAATACCGCCATTTTCTCGCGCTCCGGCGGCTCGCAGGGCATAGGCTTTGCCATTCCCGCCAACATGGTCAAAGTGGTGGTCGCTTCGGCGAAGAGCGGCGGATCCACGGTGAAGCGGCCTTGGCTCGGCGCGCGCCTTCAGGCGGTCAGCCCGGAGATTGCCGAGAGCCTCGGGCTCAAGCGCCCAACCGGCGCTCTGGTCGCGAGCGTGACCCCCGCCGGCCCCGCCGGGCGAGCGGGTCTCAGATCCAGCGACCTCATTGTCGACATCGATGGGCAAGCCATCGAGGATGCCAATGCCTTCGAGTACCGCTTTGCGACCAAACCCCTTGGCGGCAGTGCCCGGCTTGGCGTGATGCGTGGAGGAAAGCAGCTCGCGCTCAATGTTGCGCTCGAGGCGCCGCCCGATACTCCGCACGACGAGCTGGTCATTTCCTCGCCGTCGCCCTTCCAGGGCGTCAAGGTTTCCAACCTGTCGCCGGCGCTCGCGGACGATCTTCGCCTCGATCCTGCCGCTGAAGGCGTAGTGATCGTGGACATCGCCAACGGCTCTCCGGCGCAGAGCCTGTTTCAGCGCGGCGATCTCGTGCTGGCTGTGAACAACACCAAGATTGCGAAGCCGCGCGACCTCGAGCGTGTCGCCGGTCAGCGCAGCCGGCTCTGGCGCATCACCATCAGGCGCGAGGGACAGGAGACGACGATCGAGTTGTGGGGATGACAGCGCGTGCCGGACGTGGGGGACCTAGCCTCTTCGCGGCAGCGGGACTTGCAGACGATGCGCCGCGCCCGTTGGCCGACAAGCTGCGACCGCGCGCCCTCGCGGAGGTGGTCGGCCAAGAGCACCTGCTCGGGCCCGATGGCGCGCTTACGCGTCTCCTCGATTCGCGCAGCCTTGGTTCGCTGATCTTCTGGGGGCCGCCGGGGACCGGCAAGACCACGGTCGCGCGGCTCCTCGCGCACGCGACGGACCTGCATTTCGAGCAGATCTCGGCCATCTTTTCCGGCGTCGGCGACCTGAAGAAAGTGTTCGATGCCGCGCGCGAGCGACGCGAGATCGGGCGCGGCACGCTGTTGTTCGTCGATGAGATCCATCGCTTCAATCGGGCGCAGCAGGACTCGTTCCTGCCGGTCATGGAGGACGGCACCATCGTGCTGGTTGGTGCCACGACCGAGAATCCCTCCTTCGAGCTCATAGCGCCGCTCCTCTCGCGTGCCCGCGTGCTTGTTTTCAAGCCCCTCGAGGCAGCCGCGCTCGAAAGCCTGCTCGCCCGCGCGGAGACGATCGAGGGCAGGGGCCTTCCGCTTGATGCGGACGCCCGCCGATCGCTCATCCGCATGGCCGACGGGGATGGCCGTGCGGCCCTGACCCTTGCCGAGGAGGTCTGGCGCGCGGCGCGCTCGGGTGAGACATTCGATGCTGCGCAGCTTCAGGAGGTCGTGCAGCGACGGGCGCCCATCTATGACAAGCAGCAGGACGGCCACTACAATCTGATCAGCGCCCTGCACAAGTCGGTGCGCGGCTCCGATCCGGACGCCGCGCTGTATTATCTCTGCCGCATGCTCGATGCCGGCGAGGATCCGCTCTACATCGCCCGGCGCGTGGTTCGCATGGCGGTGGAGGACGTGGGCCTCGCCGACCCACAGGCGCTCGTCGTCTGCAACGCGGCGAAGGATGCCTACGACTTCTTGGGCTCTCCCGAAGGCGAGCTGGCCATCGCCCAGGCGGTGATCTACGTGGCCACTGCCCCCAAATCGAATGCGGCCTACGTTGCATACGAGCGCGCCATGCGCACGGCCAAGGAGGCAGGCTCGCTCCTGCCCCCCAAGCACATTCTCAACGCGCCGACGAGGCTGATGCGCGCGCAAGGCTATGGCAAGGACTATCAATACGACCACGATGATCCGGACGCGTTTTCCGGTCAGGACTATTTTCCGGACCAGCTGGGCCGGCAGAAATTCTATGATCCGCCCGCGCGCGGGTTCGAGCGCGAGCTTGGGAAGCGCCTGGAGCTTTGGGCGCAGCTTCGCAAGGAGCGGGGCGGCCGATGAGGTTTACCGCACGACGCGCGGTATCTTCGGCCGCAACATCGCCCTCGATCAGCACGGTTTGGCGAGTGTGCCGGGCATAGCCGCGCTTGAGACCCGAGCCGGGCAGATCGACCGCGCCGATGCGCCACCCCTCGCGCAGCAGCCTGTGCGCAACCGCAAGCCCGATCCCATGCGCCGCTCCGGTGACGATCGCGACGGGAGCTTTCGGTGAAGCAGGCATGAACCTCCTCTCTGGTGCATCGATTCCATGACACCAATCGGATCGAGGTTAATCCCGCAGACCTCATCTGAGGAGCTCGGCGCGCTCTTTGCGCGCCGAGCGTCTCGAAGGATGGCCGCTGGCGCGATCTTGCTTGTGGCCGTCCTTCGAGACGCGCCGCCGAAGGCGGCGCTCCTCAGGACGAGGTTGATTGATGCGGCGATATGATTAGAACCTCGAATACGCACTACCGGCGTCCCCTGCTGCAAATCCCTGTAAAGGGGGGCGGGGCGACATCCAAAACCTGCAAAAAAGTGAGTACCATCAAGGACATCTGCCGAAATGGCAGGATCCGGAACAGGCAAAAACAGGAAATAACAGGGAAAATAACAGGGAAATACCAGCGATTTATGACGCAACGTCGCGATCACCACTCCCAGCGAAAGATGATGTAGTCGTCGTTCTCATCGGCGCGTCCCCGTTCGACCATCCGGCGAAAACGCTCCCGCACGTCCTCGAGACTTTCGCCTGCGTCCCTCCACAGGTAATGGGTGTGCGTTTCATTGCGCCGTTCTTCCTGCGCTCGCAAGCGCTTACGCCAGGCTGGCTCCATGGGTTCAGCCTTTGCGCTCACTGTCGATGGAGCCCGCATTGCTGGCGATGGGCGCGCCGTTTCTCACCTCTCCCATCCGCTTGAGGTCGGTGCGTTCCAGCAAAGCGAGCCGGTCCTCAAACTCATTGGCCTCAAGGGCTTGGACGTAAAGGGACATCACCTTGGTGAGCTTGGCAGCCTCGTCCGCCGTGACGTCGCCGGTGAGCGCAGCGGATGCAATGCCGGCGATGGCAGCGACGGCGTCGGCGGCCTTTGCAAGCGGCGGCATCTCGCAAAACAAGGGCTCGTTCTTATGCGTGGGCAGGAGCGGTTCCAGGCACAGCCGAAGGGCCGCGATATTGCCGGCCGTGGCCATCTCGACGGCCTTGTTGAAGAGCGTCTCCGCGCTTTGCTCGAGCATCTCGTGGAGTTGCATGGATGCCTTGTTTCGCGATCCTCGCGGTCGGCCCGCCAGGTTACCGCTTTGGCCTTTTTGGAACTGCATGCATTGTCCTCCTTTTGCGAAGTGGCCGACAGCAGACGGACGATTGGCCAAACAAAAAGCCCGGCGCGGGAATCCGGGCCAGGCTTCTCTCACAGCTTTCGAAGATTAGCGACTCATAGCAGAAGTTTGTTACAATGTCAAGATATCAAGCAAAATAGATATCAAGCAAAATATCAAGCAAAATTTGTGTCGGAATCCCGCCGCCGACGCCGAGGCGCAGTTCCGACTGGGAAAACGTCGAGAATGACCCAAAGGCGACGTTGTCGCGCATTCGTCTGCAGTGATCTCTCGCTAGAGGTATATCCGCGATCCGGTCCGCCAGACATTCCTGCGGCTAAATCGTCAATCCTAGTGAGGAACCTCTTCAGGATCGCAGAGGTGTTTGCCTTGTGATATCCGACCGCCACATCGATCATCGGTGTTTCGCCCTTGAGCGGACGGCTAACAACAGACCACGGCACCGGTTACCGTACTCGGAGCATCCGCATGACGTTCGCGATCTCCTCATGCGCAAGCTTCAAATCTTGGATCAAAGAGCGGAAACCCTCGGCGTCGAGCGCGAGCACTTCCGCATCGGCAAAGGTCCTGCCCGAACAGTGGCGGTGCACGGCACTCCGCGCAACAATCCTATTTCGCCGAAGAAGTCGCCCTGGACGAATTTCCCGACAACAGCGTGTCCTCCGCTTGGCGTGCGGCAAATGACCTCGCAGGCGCCGCGAGTTAAGACATGGAACGCGTCGGACGGTTCACCCTGCCGCACGATAGCTTGCCCGTCGTCATAGTGCCGACGCTGGACTCGTTCGGCCAGGCTTGCAGCCTGCCGGGCATCGAGCGATGGCAAAGCAAGCGCGAGCCCGTTGGCGATGATACGCTGGCGCATCACACGCGACAGTTCCTGGCTCGTGAGGTCGCTGGTCGAGATCATGGTCATGAACCCATCTCTGTCCAGCTCCATCACCTGAGTTTCGCGCCTGGTGCGAACCGTGGCGTTGCGCGTCGATCCGGTCAACAAGCCGATCTCTCCAAAGTAGTCGCCTCGGCCGAGGTGGTTCACGATGCGCGGCGCAGCGCCATCGGCCGCGGCAACTTCGACGTCAAGCTCTCCTTCCTGGACGATGAAGAAGTGATCCGCGGCATCGCCCTGTCGGATGATCGCGGTGCCGGCAGAGTAGGTTTGGACGACAACCCGTGACGCAACATCCGCAAGAACCTTGCGGTCGAGGGTCGGAAGCACCATCGCAATCTGTTCGGTCCGCTCCATTCGAGGACGGCGAGGCGCTGCGGTTCGAAACTCCGAAATCCGCACCTTGCATCCGGACGGTGCGGGTACAGGCTCCATGCGGGTGCGCAGCTTGTAGTTCAGCGGATCGAGTGACAGTCGCGCGCAACGCAGCAGCATTCCGGCGGCAAGCATGACGATTATCTCTGCCTGCCCGGTGCCCAGGCATAGATGCGGGCCGACTCCCCACGGGTTGAAAACCCCGTCCTGACGATCTTCACGCCGCGGTGGGTAGTAGCGTTCGATGTCAAATCGCTCCGGATCCGGATAAAACTGCGGGAGGAAGTTCGGGACGCTGATGGCGATCAGAACTTTCTGGCCCGCCTCGACACGATAGCCCTGAAATTCGAAGGGCTCCGCCGCATGGCGTACGATGCCCGGCGCATCACCCATCCGGCCACGGCCGAAGGCATCTATCAGGGAATGCATTCGGGCATGTTGGGCGCGCAGGCGCTACACAGCATCTTGAAGCAACGCGCCGATCCCGCTCGGACCTTGCTTGAGTACGAGCGTGCTTGCCGAAAGGCTTTCGCAGCCTCGTTCCGCGGTGCGAGCCTATGGCGGCGGTTTGTCAGCAGCGGGGGGCTCGACGCCTTGGTCGGCATGTTGAACCGTCCGATGTCGCGCCGCCTTCTCGCGCGATGCATGGCCCAGATGTGAATTGTCTTTTAGGTGGGGGGCCGCTCGCCGCGCGTGTGCAGCAAACGTCGATGCCAGTGATCGGGTTTCTAAATCCCACATCACCTGATGAGTTCGCGGATCGTGAAAGCTTTCGAACCGTTTCGGTGATATCCCACCAACCTTAAGCAATGCCCCGATGGTGCTGGGATCCACATTGTAGGTCCGTGCCACGGCGGCTTGTGACTCGCCAGCCGCCAAGCGAGCGAGCGCTTTCTTGCGTTGGTAGTGATTTAGTTTGCGTGGGCGACCTAAGCGCGCGCCACGAGCCTTGGCACGGGCGACACGGCCCTTGATTAGTTCGCGCTCAAACTCCACGAGGCCGGCGAGCACGGTCAGCATCAAGCGTCCGTCGCCTGCCGTGGTATCCGCCCACACATCTCCTATCGACTTGAAGCCGATACTCTTCCCTGCAAGCGCATTGAGGATGTTGAGTAGATCGCAGGTTGATCGTGCCAGCCCGTCAAGGCTGGGCACCACGAGTACATCAGCCGGATCAAGCTTGCGGAGTGCTTTGGTGAGTTCGGCGCGCCTGCTCTTCGCGGCGCCGGCTTTTTCGAAATAAACCATGACACAATCGTCAGCCTGCAGCTGAGCCAACTGCGCTGCCATCGTTTGGCAGTCAGTGGTCACGCCGGCATAGCCGAAAATGGCCATAAAGCCCCCACTGGTGGCTTGCACTCCAGTGTGAATCTTTATGCAAAATGTGGCATTGTGCGGGCCGCCAGGCACCCAGGCACCTGTGTGGCGCGGAAACACCTTGTCGGAAAAAAAGCCTTATCGCCAGGGATTTTCCGAGCGCCCTGCCGCAATTTTGGTTAATCAGGCTCACTATGGTGTTGTTGTGGCTCGCGCTGATGGGGCTAGCGCGTTTTATCGCGTTGGGCAGGGGGTATGTTGCATCCCAAGGGTAAGCGGTGGCGACTGGAGGGAAGCGCGGTAATCGCCGCGTTTCTCCTGTCCGTACTCGCGGCCCTTTCGGTATCGAGGTCTGCTGAGGCTCAGCCCGCCGGCGAAAGCCGTGTAATCTCAGGGCCGGGGATCGACGCCGGCGCAGGCACGCTGCCAGGCGCACTCGTCCTGGCCTACCAGGGCAATCCTCAGCTCAATGCCCAGCGCGCTGCGGCCCGCGCCACGGATGAAAACGTTGACATTGCACTTTCGGGCTATCGGCCACGTGCCACCGGCACCGCGAGTCTCACGGAGCAGTATCTCGACACGGTCGCCAAGACGACCAGCGCAACAGGCGCTCCGGTTTACGTCCAGAGCAAGGGTGCGGCTGCCGTGTCCAATTTCGGCGTAACCGCGACCCAGACGCTCTACAATGGGATGCAAACCAGCAACCGTACACGGCAATCGGAGCAGCAGGTGTTCGCGGCTCGCGAGCTATTGCGCTCGACCGAGCAGACCGTGCTGCTCAGTGCCGCGACCGCTTACATGAACCTTCTGCGCGACGCAGCCATTCTAGAGCTCCAGCGCAGCAACGTGAACGTGCTCGAAGTCACGTTGCGCCAGACGCGCGACCGCTTTACTGCCGGCGAGGTCACCCGTACCGACGTGGCACAGGCGGAATCGAGCCTCGCCTCGGGCAGGGCGCAGCTCGCGGCGGCCGAATCCAACTATCTCACCTCCCGCGCCAATTTCCGGCAGATAATCGGTGTCGAGCCGCCGGCAAGGCTTGCTCCCGGCAGCCCGGTCGATCGGTTTTTCCCGCGTACCCTCGATGGGGCAATCGCGCGGAGTCGCACCGAGCATCCCAACATCACCACGGCCATGTACAACGTTGACGTTGCCACCCTTCAGGTCAAGATCGCTGAAGGCGCGCTTTATCCCACGCTGCAGGCGGTCGGCAACGTACAGAAGAACTTCGGCGCCTCGCCCAACTCTCTAGCCGTTCTCGAATCGTTGACCGGTACGCTTGCTGCCCAGCTCACGGTTCCCCTCTACCAGGGCGGAGCCGAGTACGCGACCATCCGCCAATCCAAGGAAACCTTGGGACAGCAACGGATCAATCTCGACCTTACCCGCGACCAGGTGCAGGCGGCGGTGGTCCAGGGCTGGGCGCTGAACGAGTCCGCCAAGCAGCAGATCCTTGCCACCCAGGCCCAAGTGACTTCGGCGGAGGTGGCACTCAATGGCGTGCGGGAAGAAGCCCGCGTCGGCCAGCGCACGACACTTGATGTGCTCAATGCGCAACAGACCCTCGTCAATGCGCGCGTCGCATTGGTGACGGCGCAGCATGACCGGGTCGTCGCCTCCTATACGGTGCTGTCGACGGTTGGCAGCCTTTCGCCGCAGGTATTGGGTCTGCGCACCGAAGTCTACGATGCCATGGTGCACTACCAGCAGGTTCGCGATGCCTGGGGAGGCGTGCGTATCCCAGATGGGCGCTGAGGTTCATTCTTGACGAGGAGGCGAAGGTCATCGGAATGTCTCCTCGTCGCACTTCTCGCACATAGCCTAATGCGACGGCATGTCCGCAGCCAGCGGAAGCTGACATAAGCCCGAACGGGGCGGACGATGTTGGCCCCATGCTCGATCGCGGCAAGAGAGAGATAGCGCTGGTCACTGATCATCTCACTGTCGTTTCTTTTGATCTCAAGAAGGACGAATAATCCTTAAAACTAATTGCGTTAGCCGCCTGGGTGATTCGTTGCGTGGAGCGATTGATAATCCACTCCGTCATGCGGCCTGGTACCATTCGCATCAGTTGCTTTAGTAGCCAGCCGATGACCGACTTCTTTTCTCCCGACCTCATCAACTTTGCAGATCTTGAGTCCAAGCGCCTGATTAGCTTCCACAAAAGGGCGCATGAGGTTCTCGAACTCCGCAAATGCACGCGCATGAGCGCCCGACGCGGCAGCCAACTCTCCGGCGAGCACATAGGCGCCGATTAATGCGATACTCGTGCCTTGCCCTGACATGGGTGAAGCGCAATAGGCAGCGTCTCCCACCAATACAACTCGACCTTGTGACCATCGGGGCATGTCTATCTGAGCCGCCGTATCAAAGTACCAATCCGACGCCGCTGGCATGCTTTCCAGAAGGCGAGGGACCTCCCAGCCGATTCCCGCATAGACCGTTCTGAGCGCTTGCTGCTGCTGATCCCTGTCTCGCAAATCAATCCGAAGGAACGGGGCCGCAAAGCCAAAACAGGCCTTGGCATTCGCATCACCGCGAGAACTCCAGATCGCGGCAATTCGACCTAGCTCGGAGTACTGAAACTCCATTCTGTCCAATTGCAAATAATTAGGGACGGAGTACACACACAAATACAAACCTAGATCGCGAAGAAACCGCAACTCCTCCCCAAATGCGATTCGCCTGACATTGGAATGAAGCCCGTCAGCGCCGATCACCAAATCAAACTCGCGCACACCGTTCTTTGTGAACTGAACCTGTGTGCTGTCCGAAGATTGGGTGATCCCCCGAACGGTGTCGCCAAAAAGTAGCTCAACATCCCCAAGACGATCCCTAAGGATCTGACACAATGTGCCGCGAACGATCTCGACATCTCCGCCAACGCGGTGCCCAAAGTCATCCCCGCTCATTCGATTGATAACATTGCCTTCTTTATCGACGAGTACGGCGCCCTGCATGTCGGTATGCGCCGCAACAACGGCGTCATGAACCTCCATCTGCCTGAGAACCTGCAGAGCTGCCCCGCGCACATCGATCTTATAGCCTCCATCCAACAAGGACGGCGCTCGCTCTACAATGGTTGGGCTAAACCCGTAGCGCCTCAGCCAATAGGCGGCAGTAAGACCTGCAGGGCCGGCGCCTGAAATCAATATCTTCATCTGCGTCTCGCATCGCACCAGGGACCGCTTGATAGTCCTCCGGTCAACACCACCGCCCAGTCATGGTTCTCGCGCTTTCGCTTGGATCATCGACAATCCAGCCTTGCACACCTTTAAGCCAGCATTGGGACAGCGATAGACGATTGCGGCCATTGTCCGTGCCGACGAGGTGATCGAGCTATGGATTACGACCACCGTTTTTGCTGCGGTGCATGAGTCTGCTTGTGGCACAAAGAGCCGTCGCGGCATCGCGCTGGTAGGTCCGCAGTCAGGGGTGAAGCGGCTTTGCACCCGACGCAGCCACATGGTCTCAGTGATGACCCCTGAGTAGTCATTGATCAATACCGCGCTCATTCGCGAAACGGGACGTTATGGAACTCAAGTCAAGCCCGGAATGGGCCTAGTCCGCCTTGATATTGGCTGCTCGGATCACCTTGCCCCATTTCGCGGTTTCGTCGACGATCAATTTGCCGAATTCGGCAGGGGTCATCGACACCGGCACGCTACCAAGTTCGGCCAGTCGCGCTTTTATCGTTGCATCGGCAAGACAGGCGTTGATCGCGCTATTGAGTTTATCGATGATTCCGGCGGGTGTGTCCTTCGGCGCACCCACACCATTCCACGCGGTTGCCTCGTAGCCCGGCACAAATTCGCCAACGATCGGGATGCCCGGCAGTGCGTTGGAGGGCATCGCGCTGGTTACCGCAAGGGGACGCAGCTTGCCCGCCCTGATCTGCGCGATCACCGTAGGTACCGGACTGAACGCCGCCTGCACCTGTCCGCCGAGCAGGTCCGGCAGATAACTGCCGCGGTACGGCACGTGAACCATCTTGACGCCAACCATAAACTTGAAAAGCTCAGCGGCAACATGTGGGAGGCTCCCGATGCCGCCCGATGCCATGTTGATTTTGCCGGGATTAGCCTTGGCATAGGCGATGAACTCGGGAACGGTCTTGGCCGGGACCGATGAATTGACCACTAGGACGCCCGGCGTCCTCGAGAGGCTCGCAACCGGAGCGATGTCGCGGATGAAATCGAAGCTGAGCTTGTCGTAAAGTGTCGCGTTCCACCGTTGGCGGAATCGCTTCAAGCAGCGTGTAACCATCGGGTCGCGCCCGCACCACCATTTCGGTAGCAAGATTGCCGCCCGCTCCCGGCTGGTCGTCGACGATGACCTGCTGGTCGAGCTGCTCGGACAGCCATTGCGCAATCGTGCGCGCGAGAATGTCGGACAAGCTGCCGGTAAAGAAGCCGACGATCACATGCACCGGCCGCGTCGGATAATCGAGCGCCGATGCGGTGCGTGACAGAGTGGGAAGCGCGGCAGCGCCCGCGGTCAGATACAGAAAAGTTCTACGGGGACGCTTCATGGATTCCTCCCAGCGTCGTTGCGCAACGCGCGCGTGGACGCTCAAAATGTGAACGATGAAGCTGGGGCGCCCGCCGATAGATAGCACCATGTGCTGCCCATTGAAATTATCGGGATTCCGGCACGTCCCGCTGGCAGCTCGGGTAAAATGCTACATCAGCTTTGCGAGCTGGCGGAAGGGGCCATGCTGACGTTTTTGCTGCAGTGCATGAGTCCGTTCATGGCACATGGCAGAATAGAGCGCATGGCCGGCATGTCCGCAGCTGGCGAAAGCTGACATGCGAGCGTTCGGGAGGCATTCGGGTTTTGACCCGTTCCGGACATGCACGGATCCACGGAGGTTGCCGGTTGGCAGCCATTTTCGAGACCGGCTCTAAGGCGACGACCACCCCTGTTGCGCCGGCCATCCCGCGGGTGTTTACTTTTTCCATGCAGGCGGAGCATTCAATTGTCATTAATCCAAAAAGTCCCGGCGGCATCAACTCGCCGCACGGCCTGATCCTGTTCGACGGCGTATGCGTCCTATGCTCGCGCGGCTGCCTCTTCGTAAGCAAACGGGATCGTCGCGGCTATTTTCGCTTCGTTCCGATCCAGTTGGCCGAGGGACGTCCGCTCGCTGAGCAGCTCGGCATCGATCCTGATCGCCCGGATTCCTTTGCGTTCGTGGCGAATGGCCAAGGCTATGTAAAATCCGAAGCCGCGCTGCGCATTGCGCGCGAGCTTCCGCGTTGGCAGTGGACATGGATCTTCCATTTCATCCCACGGGTGATCCGCGACACGATCTATGACTTGGTTGCGCGCAACCGCTATCGCTGGTTCGGCCGTCGTGACACTTGCATCCTGCCGAATTTGGATCGCTCGTGGTCATCGTGAACGGCTCCAAGACTGCGGGACGATGGTTGGCTGCGGTAAAGCAGAGTTGCTGCTTTTCAACTCAGTCCATGTCACCGTAAGCACAATCTGCCGGATCAGCTTCGTGTGCTTGACCCGTTGCAGACCTAGGATGTGCAGTGCAACCGGCCATCCGGTTGCACAACGGCCTGCGTACCCGCTGACTGACCTCCACGAAAACGGTATCCTGCAGGGCGCCACCCGCTGGGTGCGGATGCTTCAGCAGCGCATGGTGGTGCTGCTGCCGTTGCTCCCGGGCGCGAGCAATGCGCTCGCCGCGCGCATCGTTGCTGATCAAGGAGTTCCGGCCGCCAACTCTTATCGACGCCAAAAGCCGATTAGACGATGTCAAAACCGGGGGGTTGCCATTCCTCCGGGATCAGCTTGGGGGATGTACTGAGACTGCCCAAGCGGCATCCGGCATGGAGGCGGCGCGAAGCTCAATCTGGCTCTTGTACGGAACGTGAGAACCTGGCCGGCGATGCCAAGGGAAAAGATGCTATGGGGCGGCGGCGAGAATCATTGCATTCATCGGCGCTGATTTGAACCGATGGAGCACCCCATGCAGAAGTTGAACGATCTAAGCCGATCCCTTGCCCCTCTCAAGCCGGACGGCACGCTGATCGCCGTCATCGAGATGAGTCAGTCGAGCTGGCTCGTTGCCGGTATCGTGCCTGGCGTCGAGCGCCAGCCGTTGAAGAAGCTCGCTGCCGACGAGATCGCATTGCTAAAGCTACTGCATCGGTGGCGCGAGGAAGCCGAGAAAGCAGGACGCAAGATCGAACGCACTACAGTCGCCTTCGAGGCTGGCCGGGATGGTTTCTGGCTGGCGCGTTGGTTGAGGACACGCAGCATTGAGGCCCACGTTATTCACGCATCGAGCGTAGCCGTATCGCGCGAGCACCGACGCGCCAAGACCGACCGGCTCGACACCGAGCTGCTCAAACGCGCCTTTCTCGGCTGGCTGCGTGGTGAGCGTGATCACTGCAAGATGGTGGCGATCCCGACGAGCCAGGACGAGGATGCCAAGCGGCCCAACCGCGAGCGCGAGAGCCTCGTCGGAGAGCAAACTCGGATTATCAACCGAATGAAAGCAACCTTGATCCGGCTCGGCATCCGCGGCTTCAATCCCAAGCTGAAGAAGGCCGGCGGGCGACTTGAAGATTTGCGCACGCCCGAGGGCGAGCCAATACCGCCAAATACGATGGCTGAGCTGCGTCGTGACATGGATCGTCGTCGGCTGGTCAGTGATCAGATCCGCCAGATCGAGGAGGCACGCCTGGATCGTCTCAAGCAGGCGCCTAGTGATGGACCACACGCAATGCTGCGCCTGCTGGCGCGCGTGATCGGGGTTGGCATCGAGACCGCGGATATGTTGGTGCAGGAGGTGCTGGCGCGAAACATGCGCGACCGACGGGCCATAGCGCGTTATGCTGGCCTCACAGGCTCGCCCGACGAGAGCGGCACAAAACGCCGGGAGAAAGGGCTGGCCCGTTCCGGCAACGCTCGAGTTCGACGAGGCATGATCCAATTGGCCTGGCGATTTCTCCTGTTTCAGAAGAACAGCGCCTTGGCGCAGTGGTTTCGAGCCCGCACCGAGAACGCGCGCGGTACGCGCAAGCCCATGATCGTGGCCTTGGCGCGCAAGCTTTTGATCGCCTTGTGGCGGCTCGTGCGAGAGGGCGTGGTGCCGGACGGCGTCGTTCTGCGCCCGACGCAATAAACGCAGGTTGCTGAAGGCATCCAACAGTTTCGGCCCAGTCCGTCCGCTTATGACGGCTCGCCGATGACGATTCGAGGTGGCGGGTCCCGGTTTGTGCCATGGCTGTTATGCCGAGGAAAAGAATGGGTCCGCCGCTTCGGAGCTTCGCTGCCGATGCGCATGGCTGCATCATGGTTCGGGTCCTCGGACCCGCCGGATACAAGGTTGTGGCGCGATTGATCCGCGCCCGAAAGCGAGCTCCCCTCTGATCGCCATCCCGACCGCACCAAGCGTGTCGTCGTGCTCGAAGCTGTCAAGGTATGGCCTGGCAAGGGCGGAACATGCTGCTAGGTTGGTGCGACGGCCAACCTTGACCGCTCCTGCGCGCGACGACCTGGGCGAAGCGCGGGTCGGGACGAAGGAACGGCTTTCGGATCGAACAAAGGAACTGATGAAGAATAAAAGGTGCGCCGGCGTGCCGAAACTCCTTGACAAGAAAAGCCCCATAAAGGCACAAGCGGCTCCAACCGCGAGGCCGAAAGTACTGATGCGCCGGAGAGGGGCGGACTGCCCCGTAGTAGTGTTGAAGCGGGGTAATGCCCGTGGAGCGAAGGGGGTGGGTCATCGCCTTTGAGATCGGGTCAACCGGCAACGGGAGGAACCCGATATTCAATGGAAGGCGGCAGCCTTCGTGCGGTGGCACGAGCCGGATGACGCGAGAGTGTCAAGTCCGGATCTGTGAGAGGCTCGGGGTGAAATTCCCCGGGCCTACTCGGCCGAAGTGTGAGTGCCGAACCGTCCCGATTACGGCTGCTAACGAGGGTACTGCGGACCTCCGTGAGTGGGTCGAATGAGTGGGATTGGGCGCAAATGACCCATCTCGGACATCGGCCATCAGATTTGCTGCGATGCACAATGCGGCACTCGTACAACGATGTGGTAGGGTGTAATCCTCAGACTGGAGGGAGCACATGAGACGGCGCGAGTTCATCACTCTCGGCGGTACTGCGGCTGGTTGGCCACTCTCGGCACGCGCGCAGCAAGCGACGATGCCGGTGGTCGGATTACTCCACCCCTTATCACCTGACACGTACGCTGACCGTCTGCGCGCATTTCACAGTGGCTTGAAGGACTCCGGCTATGTCGAGGGCGAAAACGTGACGATCGTGTACCGCTGGGCCGGGGGTCAAACTGACCAACTGCTGGCGCTGGCGGCCGAACTGGTTCGCCGCGACGTTTCCGTGATCGCCGCATTCGGCCCCGCCGCTTTCGCGGCCAAAGCGGCAACAACAACAATCCCCATCGTCTTCTTAGTCAACGTAGACCCGGTTAGGCTTGGGCTTGTCGCCAGCCTCGCTCGGCCAGGCGGCAACCTGACAGGCATCAATTTTGTCGCTGGTGAGTTGGTGGCGAGGCGGTTGGAACTCCTGCATGAGCTGGTGCCCGCAGCCACTCGTGTGGCCGTGCTCGTCAATCCGGCCGATGCTGCCAGTGCCGAGACCACGGTGAGAGACGTGGAAGCGGCCGCTCGCGCCATCGGGATGCAAATCCAGGTCCTCAAAGCCAGCACCAGCCGCGAGATCAATGCTGCCTTTGCAACTTTTGTGCGCGACCGGCCCGACGCCCTTTTCGTCGACTTCGACCCCTTCTTCATCAGCCGTCGTGTCCAATTGGTCAATCTGGCATCGCGCCACGCGATTCCCGCCACGTATCCGGGGCGCCAATTTACAGAAGCCGGCGGGCTGATAAGCTACGGGAGCAACCTTATGGATGCGTGGCGTCAGGTCGGCGTATATGTCGGCCGCATCGTCAAGGGCGCCAACCCAGTGGACCTGCCGGTCGTGCAGGCGAGCAAGTTCGAGCTGGTCATCAACGCCGAGACCGCCAGGATGCTCGGCCTGGAGGTGCCGCCAACGACACTTGCCCGCGCCGACGAGGTGATCGAATAAGCTACGCAACCGCGCACTTCTTTGCTGCACTGCATGAGTCCGTTCCTGGCACTGAAGAGCCCCGGCGGCCCTGACTTGGAAGGTCTGCTTTCTGGGGTGCTGCGGATATCATACCCAGGCACTGGACTGCCCTGAACCGCTGCGTTTGACCCAATTGCAACATCGGGGTCACATGCCCGCTGACTGATGTTGGAGCCGAAACCGGCTTCGTCGAAGGCCAAAACGTGGCGCGATGAAGCTGGTCCAACCGGGTTGCTGCCTGATAGTAAGTGTTTGCGCGAGCGCGGCGGCGACAACGTCCAATTTTGCGTGAATTTTTACAACACCAATATGATATGCTGTGTTAACGTGACTCAAACCTTGTAACCGAATGGAGGAGCGGATGGTTTGGGCCTTGTTCGGCTGCTTGCTCCTAAGCGGCGCGATCTCAATATCAGCGGCCACCGAGAACGCGCCGGGGGTGACCGACAACGAGATCAAGATCGGGCAAACAATGCCTTATACCGGTCCGGCTGCCCCGTTCTCAGCTCCCGGTCTGGCCGAGAAGGCATACATGAAAATGATCAACGATCAGGGTGGCATCAATGGTCGCAAGATCAACCTGATCAGTGTGGACGATGGATACCTGCCGTGGCGAACCGGCAATGAGACGCGCAAGCTGATCGAAGTGGAGCGGGTCGCCTTTACTTTCGGTTCGATCGGGACAGCGACGCAAGTCGCGGTCGCGAAATATTTGAACGATCGAAAAGTTCCGCAGCTGTTCATCGAGAGCGGCGCTTATCGCTGGGGCAATTACAAGGACACTCCCTACACGATTGGGGGCGTGCGCCCGAGCTACCGCCTGGGAGCGCGTTTCTATACCCGACATCTTCTTCAGCAGCACCCAAACACAAAACTCTGTATCCTGTATCAGAACGACGACTTCGGTCGTGATTATCCGGCCGGCGTGCGGGACGTGCTCGGCGTCAAATACGCCGAGGTCGTCAAGGAAGCGACCTACGAATTCACCGATGCCTCGATCGACCGGCAGATCGTCCAACTCAAGGGGACCGGCTGCAATGCACTGATCGCAGCCACCATCCTGCAGTTCGCCGTGCAGACGATTCGTAAGGTAAACGATCTCGGCTGGAAACCGATTTTTTACATGAGCAATGTCTCGGCGTCGGTGCCCAACATCCTCGAGCGGGCAGGGCTCGAGAGCAGCGTCGGTTTGTTGTCATCAACTTATCGCAAGGATCCGGATGATCCCGAGTTTGAGAACGACCCCGCGATGAAGGATTGGCGCGCCTGGATCAGCAAATATCTACCAGATGCGGATGTGCGCCGGCCGAACTTCATCAACGGCTATAACTCGGCTGCCATCATGGTGCAGGTGCTCAAACAGGCCGGTAGCGATCTCTCCCGCGAGAATATAATGCGTCAAGCGACAAACCTGCGCGACCTCGAGCTGCCGATGCTGCTGCCTGGAATCAAAGTCAACACCAGTCCGACAGACTATTATCCGGTCCAGAACTTGCAGTTAATGCGGTTTGACGGCAAGCGCTGGGTGCGCTTCGGCGATTTGCTCTATGGCGACTGAGCTTGGCAGGCCTGTTCGACTCCCAATGGCGCTCCTGATGTCCGCTTTTGTGGTGGGGATAACGTTCTTTGCTGCAGCGCGTTAGTCCGGTTGTGGCACTTCTCGGGCATTAGCCCCGCCATGGACGGCTGGACCGGAGTTGGACCAACACCGGACCTGAGCTCCTGAACTAAATCAAATCACACTTGATCCCTTGATCCCGCAGGGCGCACGCGCCGGCATGGATTCCATGACGGACCGGCATAGCAGTGAAAGATCAACCAGCCGGGGCGTACCGCAGCACCGCAGTGCCGCTGGTCACGTGTTCAATGTCTGGCTACGAGCGGCAGTGGGGGACCCGCTTACCGCATTGCTTGCGCCCCGCGTACGCCTTCGCGGTCGCGGCCGGGTTACTCCTGGTAAATCATCTTGCGGGTCATGCCGCCATCGACCACGAAATTGGCTCCGGTGACGAAACCCGCCCGGTCGCGATCGAGGAGAAAGGCGGCCATTTCCGCGATGTCCTCGGGCCGGCCGACGCGTCGGCTGACGGCCAAAGCGTGGGTGAGCGCGACAAGACCGCCCGTGCTGGCCGAATAGGAGTTGGTGCTCGGCTCCGACATCAGCGCGCGGGTCGAGGCAATCGTGACGATTGCCCCCCGGCTGGCGCGCAACGGCTTCTCGGCAGCGTGGGCAAAGAGGAATGCCGCGGTAAGATTGGTGTCGAGCACCTTGCGCCATTCGGCGAGCGTGAGTTGGCGCAGTGGCTTGCGCACCATGATTCCCGCATTGGAGACGAGCGCGTCTGCCCTACGTCGTGATCTATCGTACAGGTGAAACGGAAGTAGATATCATCGCGGTGCTGCATACCTCGCGTCGTCGGCGCAGTTGAGCACAAGGTGGAGCTGCTTGAGGAATTTGGACGTGGCGAAATCAACCTATAAGCAAAGTAGTGCCGCTGCAGATCCGGGCAGTGCCCCGACGGGCGTTCAGACCGTGACTGTGAGCGCCGATGAAGCCGGGATGCGCGTCGACCGCTTTCTCGAAGCGCGCTTTTCCGGGCTGTCGTTCTCGCACATCCAGCGCATCATCCGAAAAGGCGAGCTGCGCGTGAATGGCAGGCGCGCGCAGCCGAAACAGCGATTGGAGAGCGGGCAGGCGGTACGCATCCCGCCGTTGCGGCTCGATCAGAGCGCGTCGAAGAAGGCGACGGGCGCAGCCGACCTCAAGACCCGTGACTTTCTCGCATCCATCACGCTCTACGAGGACGCCGACGTGCTGGTGCTCGACAAACCCATGGGCCTCGCGGTGCAGGGCGGGTCCGGCACCACGCGGCATCTCGACGGCATGCTTGACGCCTTGCGCGACGCCCAGGGACAACGCCCGCGCCTCGTTCATCGGCTCGATAAAGATACCGCCGGCTGCCTGCTCGTTGCCAAGACGCGCTTTGCCGCCTCCGCATTGGCCAAGACGTTTCGCTCCCGCTCGGCACGTAAGATCTATTGGGCGCTGGTTGCCGGGGTGCCCAAGCCGCGGCAGGGCCGCATCTCGACCTTCCTCGCCAAGGAGGAGCGCGAGGACGACTCCTTCATGCGTGTCGCCCGGCATGGCGAACAGGGGGCAAGCCACGCGGTGACCTATTACGCCGTGGTCGATACCGCCGCGCGGCAGCTTGGCTGGCTTTCCCTCAAGCCGGTAACCGGGCGCACCCATCAACTGCGCGCGCACATGGCTCATATCGGTCACCCGATCGTGGGCGACGCGAAATACTTCAACCGGGAAAACTGGGAGCTTCCCGGCGGCATGCAGAACCGGCTGCATCTTCTGGCTCGCCGCATCGTGGCGCCCCATCCCCGCGGCGGTACGATAGACGTTACCGCGCCCCTGCCGCCGCACATGCGCCAGTCCTGGAACCTGCTCGGCTTCGATGCGGCGCGCTACGATCCCATCGTGGAGGCGCCGGAGGAGTAGGGTCCCGGATCGATCCGTAGGTGGGCAAAGTCCCGCACCCTTGGAGCGCGCCGTGCCCACCAGAACCGCCCGACCGCGTGGGCACTGTGCGCGCAGTCAAGCTTGCGCAGAGCGCGTAAATTTGTGTACGCGCGCGCCTTTGCCGACCCTACAGAATCAGTCGGATGATTACCGCAGGCTGGCGTTGATCTTGCCCAGCATTGCCGAGCCCGGGCACAGCTCTTTCTCCGAGAGGCTGTTGAGCGGCACCTCGACGGTGTTGAAATGCCGGTGCAGATCTTCCGGGTCGGGATCGACATAAAGCAGTCCGGTCACCACCTGGCCGATCTCGGCGTGGCGCTGCAGGAAGGTCATGGCGCCGACGCGATCATGCGGGTTGTAGTCGCCGGCGATCTTCTTGAGCACCAGCTTTGAGCCATCGTGCTGCTCGACCACTTCGATGCTGCCGGGCTCATAGCTCACCGTGATCGGGGCGCGCCCCGTTATGAAATCCAGCCGGTTCACGGCTTCGTTGTGCTCGCGCACGTAATCGAAGCTCTTGGTCGATCCCGCATGATTGTTGAACGCTACGCACGGCGAGATCACGTCGACGAACGCCGCGCCCTTGTGCTCGATCGCCGCCTTGATCAACGGCACGAGCTGCTCCTTGTCGCCGGAAAACGAGCGCGCGACGAAACTCGCGCCCACATTCAGGGCCATCGCGGCGAGGTCAACAGCGCTGTCGGTATTGATCAGGCCGCGCTTGGATTTGGAGCCGCGGTCGGCAGTGGCGGAGAACTGGCCCTTGGTGAGGCCATACACCCCGTTGTTCTCGACGATGTAGACCATGTTCACGCCGCGGCGCAGCGCATGCACGAACTGACCCATCCCGATCGAGGCTGTATCGCCGTCGCCCGAGATGCCGAGGTATATGAGGTCGCGGTTGGCGAGATTTGCGCCGGTGAGCACCGAGGGCATGCGCCCGTGCACGGAGTTGAATCCGTGCGAGCTGCCGAGGAAATAGGTCGGGGTCTTGGACGAGCAGCCGATGCCGGAGAGCTTGGCCACGCGGTGCGGCTCGATGTCGAGCTCGAAGCAGGCCTCGATGATCGCGCCGGAGATGGAATCATGCCCGCATCCCGCGCACAGCGTCGATATGGATCCCTCGTAATCGCGATGGGTATAGCCGAGCGCATTCTTCGGCAGCGCCGGATGATGGAATTTGGGCTTGGTAATGTAGGTCATGTCATGACACCACTTTGCGCAACGGGGTCACCTTCAGCGCGTCGAGGTGCTCCCTGATGGAGCGCGCGATGAAACGCGCGGTGATCGGAGTCCCGTCATAATGCAGTATGGGCACCAGGCGGATGGGATCGATGCTGCATTCGTTCACGATGAGCGAGCGCAGCTGAGCATCGCGGTTCTGCTCGACCACAAAAACAAAGTCGTGATCGGCGACAAAGCTGGTCACGCTCGAATGGAAGGGAAAGGCGCGCACCCGTAGACGGTTGAGCGCGTAGCCGCGCGCCTCCATCAGGCCAATGGCCTCGTCCATGGCCGGCGATGTGGAGCCGTAATAGATGACGCCGTACTTTGTCGGCCGCGCGGAGTTGGCTTGCAGCGGGCGCGGGACGAGATCCTTCGCGGTCTCGAACTTGCGGATGAGCCGCTGCATGTTGTCGGCGTAGGCAGCACCTTCCTCGGTATAGCGCGCATAGCGGTCGCGCGACGTGCCGCGGGTAAAGAACGAGCCTTTGCTGGGATGGGTGCCGGGATAGGTGCGGTAGGCAATTCCGTCCCCGTCCACATCGAGATAACGGCCGAACTCCTTGCCCGCTTCCAGGTCGGCCGCGGTCATGACCTTGCCGCGGTCGTATTTGCGGCTGTCGTTCCAGGTCAGCGGACGACACAGGCGATGGTTCATCCCGATGTCGAGATCGAGCATCACGAACACCGGGGTCTGCAGCCGATCCGCCAAGTCGAACGCATCCGCGGCGAAATCAAAGGCCTCTGCCGGATCCTCCGGAAAGAGGAGGACATGCTTGGTATCGCCGTGCGAGGCGTAAGCGCAGGAGATCAGATCGCACTGCTGGGTGCGCGTCGGCATGCCGGTCGAGGGCCCCGCGCGCTGCACATCGAAGATCACCGCGGGAATTTCCGCGAAATAGGCAAGTCCCAGGAACTCCTGCATCAGGGAAATGCCGGGGCCGGAAGTTGCAGTGAAGGCGCGGGCACCGTTCCACGCAGCCCCGATCACAATGCCGATGGATGCAAGCTCGTCCTCGGCCTGAACGATCGCCACCTTGCTCTGCTTCGTTACCGGATCGATGCGCAGCCGGCGGCAATGGCTTGTAAATGCGTCCGCCAGCGACGAGGACGGGGTGATGGGATACCAGGCGCATACGGCGGCGCCGCCGTAAACGGCCCCAAGCGCCGCGGCCGAGTTGCCTTCGATGAAGATGCGGTCACCTACGCCGTTGGCACGCTGCAGGCGCAGCCCAATGGGGCAGGTCAGGTTCATCAACGCCCAGTCGCGTCCCAGATGCAGGGCATGCACGTTGGCGCCGATCAGCTTCTCCTTGGACTTGAACTGCTCGCCAATGAGCTGCTCGAGGACTTTCACATCCATGTCGAGGAGCGCCGAGAGCGCGCCCACATAGATGATGTTCTTGAACAGCTGGCGCTGGCGCGCGTCGGTGTATTCGCGGTTGGAAATCGCGGTGAGCGGCACGCCGAGGACCGTGATGTCGTCGCGGAATCTCGAACGCGGCATCGGCTTGGTGCAGTCGTAGAACAGATAACCGCCGGGCTCGATGCAAGCGACATCCCGGTCCCAGGTCTGTGGATTCATCGCGACCATGAGGTCGGTGCCGCCGCGAGCGCCGAGGTGGCCGGAGCCCGACACCCGCACTTCATACCAGGTGGGCAAGCCCTGGATGTTGGAGGGAAAGATGTTGCGCGGCGCCACGGGAATTCCCATGCGCAGTATGGCGCGTGCGAACAGCTCGTTGGCGCTCGCGGAGCCCGAGCCGTTGACGTTCGCAAAGCGAACGACGCAATCGTTCACGCTGCTGATCGGGCTGCTACTTGGCATAGGTCATCCGGATGCGCCATGTCGATGAGATATTTCTTCATGTCCCAGGCACCGGTCGGGCAGCGCTCGGCGCACAGCCCGCAGTGCAGACATACGTCCTCGTCCTTCACCATCACGCGACCGGTCTTGAGATCGTTGGCGACGTAGAGGTCCTGGGTCGCGTTCTTCGCCGGCGCCTGGAGCCGCGTGCGCAGGTCCGCCTCTTCGCCATTCTGGGTAAAAGTGATGCAGTCCATCGGGCAGATGTCGACGCAGGCATCGCATTCGATGCAGAGGGAGGAGGTGAACACCGTCTGCACGTCGCAATTGAGGCAACGATAAGCCTCCTTGAGAGCGAGCTCAGGGTCATAACCAAGCTCGACCTCCGCCTTGATGTCGCGCAGCGCGACCAGCTTGTCGCGCAGCGGCACGCGGTAACGCCGGTCAGGGGCAATGTCGTTATCGTAGCTCCACTCGTGGATCCCCATTTTCTGGCTGATGATTTCAACCATGGGTGCGGGACGGTCGTGGATGTTCAGACCGGAGCACAGCTTGTCGATGGAGAGCGCGGCATCGTGACCGTGAGCAACGGCCCAGATGATGTTCTTTGGTCCGAACGCCGCATCGCCGCCGAAGAATACTTTCGGATGTGTCGAGGCCATCGTCTTGGGATCGACTTTCGGCATGTCCCAGCGATCGAATTCGATGCCGATATCGCGCTCGATCCAGGGGAACGCATTCTCCTGGCCGACGGCGACCAGCACATCGTCGCAGGCCAAGTGCTGATCGGGCTCGCCGGTCGGGACGAGCGTGCGCCGGCCCTTGGCGTCAAGCTCGGCCTTGACCTTCTCGAACAGGACACCGGTCAGCCGGCCGTTCTCATGCGTGAACTCTTTCGGCACGAGATAATTGAGGATCGGGATATCCTCGTGCATGGCGTCTTCCTTCTCCCACGGAGACGCCTTCATCTCCTCGAAGCCGGAACGCACGATCACCCTCACGTCCTGCCCGCCGAGCCTGCGCGAGGATCGGCAGCAGTCCATGGCGGTATTGCCGCCGCCCAGCACGATCACGCGTTTGCCGATCTTGTTGATATGCCCGAACGAGACGGATGAGAGCCAATCGATGCCGATATGGATATTGGCGGCCGCCTGCGTGCGCCCGGGGATGTCGAGGTCGCGCCCGCGCGGCGCACCGCAGCCGACGAAGATCGCATCCCAGCTTTCCGCCAGCAGGGATTTCAAGCTGTCGATTTGCTTGCCCCCGCAAAACTCCATTCCGAGGTTGAGGATGTAATCACACTCCTCATCGATGATGGACTCGGGCAGTCGGAATCGCGGGATCTGCGTGCGGATCATGCCGCCGGCCTTGGGATCCTGATCGAAAATGACGCAGTGATAGCCAAGCGGCGCGAGGTCGCGCGCGACCGTCAGCGATGCGGGCCCGCCGCCGATGAGCGCAATGCGCTTGCCGTTGCGCACGGCAGCCGGGCGGGGCAGCCGGGCGCGGATATCGTCCTTGAAGTCGGCTGCAACGCGCTTGAGGCGGCAGATCGCAACCGGCTCCTTTTCCACCCGGGCGCGACGGCAGGCCGGCTCGCATGGCCGGTCGCAGGTGCGCCCGAGAATTCCGGGAAAAACGTTGGATTTCCAATTTACCATGTAGGCGTCGCTGTAGCGGCCAGCCGCGATCAATCGGATGTATTCAGGCACGGGAGTGTGGGCCGGACAGGCCCACTGGCAATCCACAACCTTGTGGAAGTAGTCCGGTGCCGAAATATCGGTGGGTTTCATCTACTCCTCAGTACGCAGCCCGGCCGCGTGCCCCTCACTCAACCTATGCCGCCCCCGCGTCGGGCCATATCGTCGGCCTATGGCAGCATTGGGATGCCGCCTTCCGAATCCGGCGCGGATACTAGTGGACCCTCCGCCGGAATTCCACCCGTACGCTGATTTACAACAGGTTTTGACCGCGCATGGTTTTCACCCGCTAGGTCCGGGGCAAATCATCGCGGCTGGGAGTGACCCCTTGCAGGGGGCAGGGCTATCGCATTTGCCTCCGAGAACTGTCTGCCACGCCCGTGCCCGTCATTCCGGCCGAGCGAGCCGGGCTTCGCCCGGCAAGCGAGAGCCGGAATCCAGTAACCAAAGCAGTTTGGGCATTCACGCCGGCCATGGATTACCGGGTCCCGCCCCCGCGTACGCCGGGGCCGGAGCCGGGCTCGCTTGGCCGGGACGACAGGCCCATATACAACTAAAACGGGAGCAGGCTGGGGGCCCATTGCAAACAACAATGAATCTACAATGATTTTTCAACCCATGGTGGAGACCCCGCAGGAAGCTCAATGATCCGACCGGGCTCGGGCTCCCTGACAGCCATCTCTTCCAGCCTGGTCAGCCGCTCTTCGAAGCCGTGCGCCGCAAGCGCTTGAAGATAGTTCTCGACCACCCTCGCCAGCGCAGCAGCCTCGCCCGGCAAAAGATCGCCGGTGCTCACCGCGTCGGCAATGCGCGCCATATTCCGGCATGAAGTTGTCATTGCCGTCGCGCACGAGACGCAAAGAGCTTCGTGATCCGCACGCCGCTCACGAAAAAGCCCGGCGTTCCCGGGCCGCGTTTCCTAATGTTCACTTTATAATCATGCTTTGTTCAAAAATGTCAACCTACCGCAAGTTGCAAATTGCGGATTGGCGGGAAAGGCTCGGACCGCCCGAAGCCCGAGCAAACCTCGAGCGGCTCCCGGCCCCCTCTTCCGGGACATGCGTAGGCAGAGACCGAACTGTGCGGCTGGGTTGAGAGGACTCGAACCAGCAGATGGCATTTCGACGACCAGAGAGAATTTTGCCCAATACATCAAGGGTTTCCCGAAAATGACGTTTGCGAGTTCGAATCCTCTCAGTCCAGGCACGCAGTCGGGTGTGACCGGGCAGAAAATAACGCCGCGGTTTAGCCCCTAAGGCTGGCCCACTGCGATGAATTGGCCCCGCACATACGACCGCCTGCCTCTGCCGGTCCGTCAGGCGTTGGCGAACTCAGCGCGATTAGGTGCAACTCACAGCCTTAATGTGCCTGCGACGACGCGGGGGCGGTCGGCACGACGTTGCGCAAGAGTGGCACCAGCAAGGTGGCGATCACGAATGCAATCATAATGAAGCGGAAGGCGTCAGCATAGGCGAGCGTGGATGCCTCGCGATAGGCGAGTTGCCATAATTGCTTGATCGCGGACACGTGCCCAGCCTCCGGGCTGCCGGGAAAGGCGCCATAGCGCGCCACCATGTCATCCAGTAGCCTGGTCATCGCTCCGTTCGCGGGTGTCAGGTTGGAAGCGATGGCGACGAAGTGAAAATTCGTTCTGGCGTTAAGGATGGCGCCGGATACGGCGATGCCAAGCGCGCCGCCGAGATTGCGCATCATATTGAAAAGGCCGCTGGCATATTTCAGCCGATCCGGCGGCAGGCTGGCGAGACCGAGATTGACGGCGGGCGCTACCGCGAAAACCTGCGGCAGCCCACGCAGTATCTGCGGGATCAGGAGCTGGTCCGCGCCCCAGTCGTGGGTAATGAAGCTGTAGCTCCACATCGATAGGCCGAAGGACGCAAGGCCCACCATCATGAGCCAGCGGATGTCGAACTTGCGGGCGAGAAGCGTATAAAGGGGCACGCCGATCAGCGACGCTGCGCCGGTCGAGAAGATCGCGACTCCCGTCTGCCACGCGCTGAAACCGCGGACGTAGCCGAGAAACAGCGGCGTGAGGTAAGTCGTGGAAAAGATGCCGATACCGGTGACGAAGGATAACAGGCATCCAATCGTGAAATTACGATTTGTGAGCGCGCGTAGATCGACGACCGGCCGCTCGAAGGTGAGGCTTCGGGCGACAAAAAGGATTCCGCTGATGGCAGCGATCCAGGCGCAGGTCCGGATGGTCCTGTCGTCGAACCAGTTCCAGCGGGTTCCTTCCTCAAGCACGTATTCGAGGGTGCCGAGCGAAATTGCCATCAGCGCCATGCCGGGATAATCCGCGTCCTTGAGGAGGCGCAGATCCGGCAGGTCGATGTCGACCAGAAGCGGTGTCAGGAGCGTGATCGCGATTCCCGGCACGAGATTGACGTAGAACAGCCAGTGCCAATTCCAGGTATCGGTGATCCAGCCGCCGACGATCGGACCAAGTGTCGGCGCGATGGAGGCGATGCTGCCGACGACCGCAGCGGAATAGACGCGGCGCGGTCCCTGGAAATAGTAGAGGGACGACGTGAACACGATGGGGATCATCGAGGCGCCTATCGCGCCCTGCAGCGCGCGAAAAAGAATCATGCTGTGAATGTCCCACGCGATCCCGCAGAGCATGCTCGTGGCCGTGAAACCGGCAGCCGAAGCAGTAAACAGCCAACGCGTGGAGAACACCCTCGTCAGCCAGCCCGACAGCGGGATCACAATGATCTCGGCAATCAGGTAAGCCGTCTGCACCCAGCTGATCTCGTCCTGCGCCGCCGATAGTCCACCTCCGATGTGCTGCAGGGAAGACGCAACAATCTGAATATCGAGTAGCGCCATGAAGCCGCCGAAGCACATCACCACGAACGGGAACAGGCTCCTAATCCAGCTTTCAGAGGAGGCGTCGCTCATTTTTGGCCTCCTGATTGCGGTCGTGTGTCCACCGTCGCGTAGGTCGACAGACCGGGCCTTATCCGGCCGAGCGACGCATCTTCGTCGTCGAGCGCGATGCGCACCGGAACCCGCTGCACGATCTTGGTGAAGTTGCCGGTCGCGTTCTCCGGCGGGATGACGCTGAAAACGGCGCCAGTGGCGGGGGCGAGGCTGAGCAGATGCCCGTGAAAAACATGGCCCGGCAATGTGTCGGCGACGATCGTCGCCGGCTGGCCCGACTGCATGCGTGCGAGCTGGTCTTCCTTGAAATTGGCGTCGACCCAGAGGCCGTTCGCTGGAACAATGGTCAGCAGATATGCTCCCTGCGAGACATAAGCGCCGACCTTGGCAGCGCGATTCCCGACATAGCCGTCGATGGGTGAACGGATTTCGGCATAGCTGAGATTGAGCCGTGCGGTTTCGAGATCAGCTTGCGCCTGCGCAACCGCAGCCGTGGCCTCGTCAATGTTGGCTCTAAGCACGCTTAGTTGCTGATTTGCGGCAGCAAGGGCAGCTTGCGCCGACGCCACGGCTGCCCGTGCCGCCTGATCTTGGGCGCGTGTTCTCTCCGCATTCTGCCGGGAGCCGGAATCGGAAAGGGCGAGGGTTCGATAGCGTTCAGCGTCCACCTTCGCAAACCCGGCTTGGGCTGCCTTGGCGTCGAGGTCTGCCGCGGCCTGTTGGATGGCCGACTGTTGAAGCGCGTACTTGGCGCGCAAACTGGCCAGCATGGCCACGCGCTGCTTGAGGATCGCGTCCGCATGATCGGCGGCAGCCCGGACATCACGATCATCGAGGCGCACCAGCACCTGTCCTGCATCAACGCGCTGATTGTCAGTGACAAGAATCTCCGCGATGAACCCGAAAATGTGCGGTGAAATCAGCGTGACGTTTCCACCGACGTAGGCATCATCGGTGCTCTCGATGAAACGACCTACAGTCCACCAATAAGAGCCGTACCATGACGCCGCTAAGGCAGTAATGGAACCCAAAACGAGCAGTGCGAGCTGCTTGAATGTTAATCGCGGCTTCGTCTTGGTGGCGACCGGGGCGCTCCATTTTGCCAGTGCATCCATGATGAGCCTCGTCGATAAAGGAGTATATGCACCTATATTCCCGCGCGTCTCCTTGCGCCAAAGGAGCAGCTTTACTGACCTGCGTCTTGACTGGGTGGCGTGAATTGGCTGGCGACGACCGCCCGGAGTAGCGTGCGCAGCTCGGCGGCGCGCTTGGTCCCAAAGCCTGCTTCGAAGCGGGTTTGCGCCTTCGACCAGGCCTCAAGGCCGGCATGTAGTTGTTTTTCGCCGGCCTTGGTCAAGTGAAGCACCTTGGCTCGACGGTCGGATGGCGCCGGTTCAATTCTGATCAGCCCGTCTCGTTGTAGGGGCTGAATGTTACGCCCCAGCGTGGTGCGGTCCATGACCATGTCATCGGCAAGCGCGTTGATCGTGAGCGGACCCCTACGCTTGAGCTTCGCGAGAATAGAGAACTGGGTGACGCGCAGTCCGACAGGCGCCAGGAGCTGATCATAAAGTTGGGTTACGTGGCGCGCGGCCGACCGGACGGCGAAGCAGTTGCAATCCTCGGGTCTTGGCAAGGTAAAGGTCGACATTTTGTGATCCCATTGACAAAGGTGCATATACCCCTATATACGCGCGTATATGCGCATATGTCAATGCCAGGCGGAGTTCGAAATAGTCGCGCGTCATTCAGCGCGTTCCTAAAGGACGCGAAGCGTCTGGAAAGAAAGGAGAAATGCCGTGAGCAAGCTGGCGGGCAAAATCGCGCTCATCACTGGCGGCAACAGCGGGATCGGACTTGCGACCGCGAAGGCGTTTGTCGGTGAAGGGGCGTACGTCTTCATAACCGGGCGCCGAGCGAAAGAGTTGGAGGCGGCGGCCAAGGAGATAGGAAAAAACGTTACCGGCGTCCCAGGGGACGTGTCCAAGCTCGGCGATCTCGACCGCCTGTTCGCTCGGATCAGGCAAGAGAAAGGAAGGCTTGACATCGTGTTCGCCAATGCCGGCGTGGCGAAATATTCGACGCTCGGCGACATCACCGAAGATTTGTACGAGGAAATATTCAGCATCAACGTGAAAGGCCTGCTTTTCACGGTGCAGAAGGCGCTCCCTTTGCTGCCGGAGGGCGCTGCGGTCATCCTGACTTCATCCATTGTCGGAAGCAAAGGACTCGCGGCTAACAGCATCTACGCCGCCACAAAAGCCGTCGCGCGCTCCTTCGCGCGCACCTGGACGACGGATTTGAAGCATCGCCGGATTCGCGTGAACGCGATCAGTCCCGGATCCATCAACACGCCGGGGCTGACCAATCTGTTGGCGTCGTCGCAAGCAGGCGAGGAGCGCCGAAGGATCATCGCGGCCGCTACGCCGCTCGGCAGGTTTGGAACACCCGAAGAGGTGGCCAAGGCCGCGGTTTTTCTCGCGTCCGACGACGCCAGCTACATCACGGGAACCGAACTGTTCGTCGATGGCGGCTTCGCGCAGGTCTGAGTCTCCATCATCGATCTTACTCTCAGGAGGTTTGTCATGACATCGCGGCATTGAGTTGTTTTCGCAGAACCCGTTCGCACCGCGGCGCCATGGTGCGCGTGAAAGACGATCGCTAGGAGGTCGAAAATGAGCGAGCCAATCTACCTCATCACGGGAGTCACGGGGGCGACGGGCGGCGCGGCTGCCAGGGAGCTCCACAAGCAAGGCCGCCGAGTGCGCGGCCTTATCCACAAGGACGATGCGCGAGCGGAGGCGCTTCGTACGTTGGGCCTCGAGACGAGCGTCGGCGATCTCCTCGATCTCAACTCGATCCGCCGCGCGATGGAGGGCGTGGCGGGCGCATACTTCGTCTACCCGTTTCAAGACGGTCTCATCGACGCGGCGGCGTTCACGGCTCAGGCGGCGATCGAGACCGGCGTTAAGTCGCTCGTCAACATGTCGCAGAAATCGGCGCGCCGCGAAGCCAAGAGTCACGCCGCGCGCGACCATTGGGTAAGCGAGCGAGTGTTCGACTGGTCGGGCGTTCCGACGACCCACATTCGACCAACGTTCTTCGCGGAGTGGCTTGTCTATCCGGGCCCGGGATGGCAGGTGAAGAACGGCGTCATTCGTTTCCCCCTCGGGCGCGGTCGCCACGCGCCCATCCCAGCCGAGGACCAGGGCCGCCTCATCGCAGCGGTGATGACGAATCCGGTGCCGCACGCGGGCAAAGTGTACCCGCTCTTCGGACCCATCGAACTCGACCATTACGAGATCGCGGAGAAGCTAAGCGCAACGCTCGGCCGGCCTTTCCGCTACGAGCCGCTGTCGATTCCACAGTTCGTGACCGAGATGCAGCGTTCGGGGCTGAGTCCACGCTTCATTCAGCACATCGCGAGCGTGGCGCAGGACTATCAGGACGGCATCTTCGCAGGAACGAACGATACCATCGAGACGATTACCGGGAAGCCGCCGCTGACGCTGGAAGAATTCGTGGCGCGCAACCGCGCGAAGTTCGACTTGGCTGCTTAAACCAACGAATTCAGGAGATGACCATGGTCGCACGTCCACGACTCTCGGGTACGAGGTCTTCGTCGCTGATCCAATTCCGCAAGAATGGCCGAGCTCGTCCCCACCAGCAATTGATGGCTATCGGTGAAACTGGAGGCCTCGTCGGCGTTAATTTCGCCACCAGCTTCCTCCGTCCGCACGGCCGTCGAGATGCGGACACACCCCATTGAGCTGGTGATCCAGCATGTCGAGCATATGCTCAAATGTGTCGGCGAGGACGGTGTCGGAACTCGACTGGCCGCATCATGCCTTCGGTAGAAAAATAGAATTCGCCTCGGTTCCGTATCGACAGTGCGCGGATTTAGCAGTAGCACTTATTGTCGTGTCTTTGCCTCTCGGAGCTGGCTCGATACTGAAGACGGACCGGAGGGTACCTTCTATGGGCGATTCGGCTTCCCTTCTCGGCTTCCGATCCCATGGAGTGGGTTCACTGCCATATCGCGAGGAAGCCGGCGCCGCCAGCCGCGCTGATAGTAATCGTAGACGATGACGAGGACATTTTGATAGCGATGCAGGGGCTCGTAGAAACGTGCGGTTACCGTACTGTTGCCTTCCCTCAGCGAGCGCATTTCTGACCTCGGACGCGGTAAACGAAGCCCGCTGTCTGATCGTCGACGTGCAAATGCCTCAACTGAGCGGGATCGAACTTTTTCACAGGCTTATTGCGACGGCCGATCCGATGCCTGCGATATTCATCGCGGCCGATCCGAATCCCAAGGCTGAAAGGCAACTGCTCGAAGAAGCAGCGATCGCCTATTTGGCCAAACCCGTTGAAGCGGAGGCCCTTCGAGCAAACCTCCATATGGCTTTGCGTCCAGTAAAAGGGAGTGATAGCCATGACAAACACGGCCGAAACCGTTCAATCCGCGAACCACATCAGCATCGTTAAAACCCCTGCTGAATCGCAGCTCGAGACTTCGAGTTCAGATGGCGCGGTTTCCCTGGAGGCGATCCTCTATACGGAGGAGTTGCGTAATCGCCCATGGCGTCCACCTGATTACGCGAAGGAGAACTCCGCCCTCGTGGCACTGGTCAGCGCGTTAACCGACTCCCCACGCACCATTCTGCAAACGCTGGCTGATAAAGTCCTTGGGCTATTGCATGCCGACTCAGCCGGTCTAAGTCTGCTGACGAAAGACGACAAGAGGTTCTACTGGGCGGCTATTGCCGGCGCATGGCAGCCCCACATCGGTGGCGGCTGCCCGCGCGATTTTGGTCCATGCGGTGATGTGCTTGACCACAATATTCCGATGCTATTCACTCATTGGGAACGGCGTTATCCGTATTTGAAAATGGCGACTCCGCTTGCGGAGGAGGGACTACTTGTTCCTTTTTACGTAGACCACAAAGCAGTCGGCACGATTTGGGCAATCGCTCACAGTAATCGTCGCAAATTCGACGCCGAGGACCTAAGGCTACTCGAAAGCATGGGTCGGTTTGCGTCAGCGGCGTATCAAGCCGTGGGGTCCATCGAGGACCTTAAATTGGAAATTGCCGCGCGTGAAAGGGCGGAAACAGCGCTGCGTGAACTGGCCAATGGGTTGGAAGGCAAGATCCGACGGTTAGTTGATGCCAACATCATCGGGATCTTCATCTGGGCGAAAGACGGCCGAATCATCGATTCGAACGAAGCCTTTCTCCGCATCGTCGGGTACGACCGCGACGATCTGACCTCCGGCCGCCTGCACTGGACGGAACTGACCCCTGCCGAATGGCGTGCCGTCAGCCAGCAACGTGCGGCGGAGCTTGAGGCGACCGGAACTGTCAAAGTATTTGAGAAAGAATATTTCCGGAAAGATGGCAGCCGCGTGCCGGTGCTGGTCGGTGGCGCAATCTTCGAGGGGAAGTCGGATGAAGGCGTGAGTTTTGTGGTGGACTTGAGCGATCAAAAGAAGGCGGAAGCGGCAGCGCGTGAGAGCGAACGGCGATACCGCGAGCTAGAACTGGAGTTGGCGCATGCGAGCCGTGTTGCCACGATCGGGCATTTGTCAGCATCGATTGCCCATGAAGTGAAGCAGCCAATCGGAGCGGCAATCACGTGCGCCAACGCTGGTTTGAATTGGCTCAGTTCCCAACCGCCAAATCTGGAGGAGGCCCAGCGGGCGTTCGGTATCATCGTGAAGGCCGGCATTCGGGCCGGCGATGTCATTGATCGCCTACGCGCACTTCTCAAGAAGGCCCCTCCACGAAGGGAGGGAGTAGACATCAATCAGGCGATCCTGGAGATCGTGGAGTTGACCCGAGGCGAAATTGTGAAGAACGCCATTTCGTTCCAGGTGCAGCTAGCGGAGAGCTTGCCCGCAATTCAGGGTGATCGAGTACAACTACAACAGGTGATTGTCAATTTGTTGCTCAACGGTATCGAGGCGATGAGCGGAATGAGCGAAGGGCCTCGGGAATTGCAGATCAGCACCGCGAAAACCGACTCGGAAGGGATGCTCGTCACGGTGCGGGATTCCGGTCCGGGGTTGGCTCCCGAGAGCGTCGACCGGCTGTTCGAACCTTTCTACACGACCAAACCCGGCGGCTTGGGAATGGGGCTGTCGATCTGCCGCTCGATTATTGAAGCGCATCAGGGACGATTGTGGGCAAGCGAGAGCACTCCCCGGGGAGCCATATTTCAATTCACGTTGCTCGCACAGTCATATGCTGGGCAAGGTGATGCTTAGTCCGAGCGGAGCCCGGAATCCATAACCACAGGCCGTGCAGTGATGAAGGGTTACGCTGCGGTGGCACACATTACTGCTTGGGGTTATGGATTCCGGGCTCGCAGGCAAATCGGCACGGCCGATTTGCCTGCGCCCCGGAATGACGTCGAGGGACAACTTGTGACGCAGGACCACTAATTATCCACCGCTTAAGGCATATGCGATAGTCCTGCGCCCTTTGCGGGGGAGGGACGGCCCCCCACGTTGACCCTATGCGCGACCTGTTCGAGCAGATTCCGCCCCTGGGGACGGCGGACCCCACGGAAGCGGCTCGCCGGGCCATGCGAGCGCCGTTGCGGCGGCGCTTTTATGAGCGCGCGGGTGTCGAAAGCACCGGCAACACCTTCCGCGTCACCGTTGATGATCGTCCAATCCGGACACCGGCACGCAACCTGCTCGCGGCGCCTGCCTCAGCGCTGGCCGAGGCTTTGGCGCAAGAGTGGGCGGGACAAGGCGAATTTGTTGATCCGGCCAAAATGCCGCTAACCGGGCTGGCGAGTGCCATCATCGACGGCGTTTCGAGGGCGGTGCCGGAAGTCGCAGGGGTGGTGGAACGATACCTCGCCTCGGATCTCCTATTCTATCGCGCTGACAGCCCCCAGGCTCTCGCCGAAAGGCAGGCTGCCGCCTGGGATCCTGTCCTCGACTGGGCCGACAAGTCATTCGGGGCACGGTTTGTGCCCGGAACAGGGCTGAGCCACGTCCCGCAGCCGCCGGAGGCGCTGGCGGCGGTGCGGCCCGCCATTCCGGGCGATCCGTGGCGGCTGGGAGCGGTGCATTCCATCACCACGCTCACCGGATCGGCGCTCGTCGCCCTTGCCGTCGCGGAAGGTGCGATGCCGCCCGCTCGGGCGTGGTCGGCAGCCAATGTGGACGAGGACTGGAACATGGAAATGTGGGGGAGGGACGCGCTTGCGCTCGAGCGCCGCGCGGCCCGTTATGCCGAAATGGAGGCCGCGGCTGGTGTCCTCAGGGCGTGCGTCGCCCCTACGCAGGTTCTCGGCCCTTCGTAGGGGCGAGTCGGGGTCCCCAAAAACGCAACCGTTTTTGGGTGCCCCCCATTGCCTCGCCCGGTTGCCACATCCGGTGTTGTGATAGAGGGGCGACGCAGTGCGTCGCCCCTACGGACATTCTGAGCATGTAGGGGCGGGTTTGAAACCCGCCCCTACAATTGCCGGCGCCCCGGAAGGAACGTCGTACGCTGCTGCAGCTCACTGCTTCTTCAAGTTGCCGTAGGCAACGATGGTGTTGCCTTGCACGCTGCCGAACCATCCGACGGCAAGCTCGTCGCCTTGACGCGCCACGGTGATGGTCCCGTCCGGGCAACGGCCGCCTTTGTCCACCTGACCTTTGGTTATGACTTCAACAAAAAAGGCATAGGCCTTGGCCGCGCCCACCCGGGTAAGCCGGCCGGTGCAGTCGAGATCCGGGTATCTTGTTTCCGCTCCTCGCGCGCTGATACTGATATCGACTCTGTAGGGTGTTTGGCTCCCGACTTGATTGAGCTCGCCGCTCCAGTTGCCGTTGATGCTGGGAGCGCTCGGCTCTGGCGCCCGTTTCGGCTTCGCCTTGCTGGCCGGTTGGTCCTGGTCGTCCGGGCCAGGAGGGAATTGCGCAGTCGCCGGTCCGCCCGCGATTGCAAGCAGGATACTCGCGACAGCACAGCAACGCCACGCCTTGAACATCTGTTACTCCCCTCTAACACTTCGAGGCACCGGCTAGAATCCACAAAGCTTACCCTCAAATCTCGATGCGTGCTATGGATTTTCCGTCGCACATACGCGCGGGCCGGATATGAAAGAGATCCTGGAAAAACTGGAGGAGCGGCGGGAGCGGGCACGCGCCGGCGGCGGCAAGGCGCGCGTCGCCGCGCAGCACAAGCGCGGCAAGCTCACCGCGCGCGAGCGGCTCGATCTCCTCACCGACAAAGGCTCCTTCGAGGAGTTCGACATGTTTGTCGAGCACCGCTCCGCCGAGTTCGGCATGGAGAAGAACAGGATTCCCGGGGACGGGGTGGTCACGGGCTGGGGTACGGTGAATGGCCGCACCATATTCGCCTTCGCCAAGGACTTCACCGTATTCGGCGGCTCGCTCTCCGAGGCGCACGCGCAGAAGATCATGAAGATCCAGGACCTGGCGCTCAAGGCGCGCGCGCCCATCATCGGCCTGTTCGACGCAGGCGGGGCGCGCATCCAGGAAGGCGTGGCGGCGCTTGGGGGATACGGCGAGGTGTTCAAACGCAACGTGCTCGCCTCCGGCGTGATCCCGCAGATTTCGGTCATCATGGGTCCCTGCGCCGGCGGCGATGTCTATTCGCCGGCGATGACCGATTTCATCTTCATGGTGCGTGACGCGAGCTACATGTTCGTTACCGGCCCGGACGTGGTGAAGACGGTCACCAACGAGGTGGTGACGGCGGAGGAGCTTGGGGGTGCGTCGATCCACACGGGGAAATCGGGGATTGCGGATGGCGCGTATGAGAACGATCTCGAGTGCCTGTTGCAGATACGCCGATTTCTGGATTTTCTGCCGGCAAACAACGAGGCTGGAGTGCCGGAATGGCCGTCCTTCGACGATATCGAGCGCCAGGAGAGATCGCTCGATACTCTGGTACCGAACAATCCCAACAAGCCGTACGACATCAAGGAGCTCATTCTCAAGGTGGCGGACGAGGGAGACTTCTTCGAGCTGCAGGAGGCTTTCGCGAAGAACATCGTCACCGGTTTCGGCCGCATAGCCGGGCGCACGGTGGGGTTTGTCGCGAACCAGCCGATGGTCCTCGCCGGCGTGCTCGATATCGATGCGTCGCGCAAGGCTGCCCGCTTTGTCCGGTTCTGCAATGCGTTCGGGATCCCCATCATCACCTTTGTCGACGTACCCGGCTTCCTTCCCGGCACCAACCAGGAATACGGCGGGTTGATAAAGCATGGAGCCAAGCTGCTGTTCGCTTATAGCCAGTGCACCGTGCCGCTTGTGACTGTGATCACGCGAAAAGCCTTCGGGGGTGCCTATGACGTCATGGCATCAAAGCACATCGGCGGAGATGTGAATTATGCCTGGCCGACGGCGCAGATCGCGGTGATGGGCGCAAAGGGAGCGGTGGAAATCATTTTTCGCGCCGATCTCGGCGATCAGGAGAAGATCGCCGCTCGCACCCGGGAATACGAAGACCGCTTCTTATCGCCGTTTGTGGCGGCCGAACGCGGTTATATCGATGATCTCATCATGCCGCATGCAACGCGCGCGCGTATCGCTCGGGCGCTCTCGATGCTGCCGGAAAAGCGCGTGGAGATGCCATCGCGCAAGCACGACAACCTGCCGCTTTGATGAGCAGTGTTTTTCAACCCCGCTCCTGACGCGCGCTCGGCTGGCGCAATGAACCGGCGCGCGACCGCTTTTCCGCCAGCTGCAGCCAGGACTGGGCCAAATTCAACCAGAACGGCTTCTCGTGATCGTTTTCTATGGTGCGGGCCTTGCGCAGGCAGTCTTCTGCATTTGTCCGATAGCGTTCAGTGGAACTCATGGATACGCGCTCCCCACTACGCAACAAAGGGCGAAGGCAACTGCGCGAAATTGGCAAACTGATGGCTCCCACGCCCCGTACTGGGCTACCGTCCTAGCCAAGCGAGGCACGGTACCCCCGCAGCCTTGAGCGCCGCGAGCTTGGCGGTCATGTCCACGGCGGTGTAGGCGCGGAGGTGGTGTTGAGCCGGCACTCCCAGGCGAACGCCGCATTGCCCGATGTAGGGGCGAGGCATGCCTCGCCCGCTTGCGGGCGACCCAATGGGTCGCCCCTACGCACAACAAACACCGCGCGGTCGGGGCACCCCGGCTGAGAAGGTCGGGGACCACATCAACCGGGCTCGCTTGGCCGAGACCACACACCCAGATGCGATAGCCCTGCTCATTCGGGGGGTCTCCGGCTCACCGTCGCAGGTCGCGCAACCGCGATCCGGTTACGCCTGCTTGTCACCAAATTGGGGACATGGTAGGGGTGGGCAATGCAGGTGATAGCTCGCCGGAGGCTAAGGCAATTCTGGCAGCGTTACCCGCAGGCCCAGGGACCGATCCGCGTCTGGTTTACAGTCGTCAGCAAAGCGCGCTGGCAAGGCCCGAATGAGATCAAACGGCAGTTTGGGACCAACGTGGACTTCGTCGCCGATAACCGCGTGATCTTCGATCTCGGCGGCAATAAGTACCGTCTGGTGGCTCACGTGTCGTATCGGTTCGGCCGTGTGCTCGTGAAGTTCATCGGGACCCACTCGGAATACGACCGCATCGATCCGGAGACCGTATCGTGACGAAGAGATCCATGACGCAAAAGCGCTCTCACAAAGGAGCAATCCGTCCGCTCCGATCGGAAGCCGACTACAACGCGGCATTGGCGGAAATTGAGCAGTATTTCGAGGTTGAGCCAAAGGAGGGTAGCCCGGCAGCCGACCGGTTCGATTTGCTTGCGCTGCTCATCGAAGATTATGAGGACAAGCATTGGCCCATCGACCCGCCCGACCCGATCCAGGCGATCCGCTGGCGCATGCAGACTGGAGGCTTCACGCAAGCCGATCTTGGGCGCGTGCTCGGCTCGCGCCAGCGCGCGTCGGACGTCCTCTCGCGCAAACGCGGCCTGACCATGCGGATGGCATGGAAGCTTCATAGTGAGTGGGGCATTCCCGCCGAAGCGCTCATCCGCCCGCGATCAGTTGCGTAGGGGCGAGGCATGAGGGGCACCCAAAAAATGCCTTGCATTTTTTGGGATCCCGACTCGCCCCTATGAAACAAGACCGACATTTCCGCGCCAGCGCGCGTGCGGTCGTAGAGCTTCTCCGTCACCTGCGCGTAGCTCGCGGTGCGGTCATAGCGCCGGTTCTCGTGAAACTTCAGGCACGTCGCATCGAACGGCTCGCCGATGAAGTCGACCATGCGCCGCACGCTCGCCTCCTGGTCGCCGAATTCCATGCTCACCGGCCGTCAAAAAGGATATGTCTGAAACATGTCATTGAAGGCCTTCCGGTCCGAGCGTGAGCTCGTGATTGTTCACAGCTCCGACCTGCACATCGAGCATGACTACACCGGAGGATCGTATGACGGTGATCCTATTGCCGGCCTGAGGTCGGTCCTGAGCGCGGCACAGCGGCATGGGGCTGACGTGGTCGTGCTTGCGGGCGACACCTTCGACAGCCACCGCATACCCGGCGATCTTGTCGGTCGCGCCGGTGGCATCATTGCTTGCGCCGCTCTGCCGGTTGTGCTGCTGCCCGGCAACCATGACCCGGTGGTTGAGGGTTCGGTCTACTGGTCCCGCGCGCTGGCTGATTGCGCAAACCTGCACGTGATCGGCGTCACCCACGGCGAGGGCGTGTTGTTCCCGGATTTTGATCTCGAGATCTGGGGACGTCCACATCGCGATTATGCCGACATGATCCCGCTCGAGCGACCGCGTCCCCGCTCCACCCGTTGGCAGGTTGCTGTCGCCCATGGCCATTATGCGCCGAGGCCTGACCGGGCCACCCGGCTGCGGCCGTCATGGCTGATTGGAGACGACGAGCTTGCCGCGACCGGCGCGGATTACATCGCGCTCGGTCACTGGAATCGCGCCGCGCGGGTCGGCCCTGCGGCGTATTATTCCGGCTCGCCCGCATACGCGGGCACAGTGAACCTGGTGCGGCTTTGTGCCTGCGGCAGGGTCGAGGTTACCCGCGCGGCGCTTGGGCTCCCTGCGCAGCGCCCGCAATCGGATTAATGCTCGAAGATCAATTGCGTCTGGGTGACAATCGCCGCAAGTTTGCCATCGCCCCGCGTAATCCGGGTCTCGAGAACGACAGTGGTTCGGCCGCGATGCAATGGAATACAGACGGCGCGTGCCGTGTCGCCCAGGTGGACGGCGGCAAAAAAATTGGTCTTGCTCTCGATCGTAGCGGTGCGGCCCCCGGGTGGAAGACTGCTGCTCGCAGTCATCCCGCCAAGAGCATCCGCCAATGCCATTGCCGCGCCCCCATGCAGCACGCCGCGACGATTGCACAGCTCCTCGCGCACCGTGAGCTCCGCCTCGCTGCGCTCGGGTGAGCGCAGATGCACCTTTACGCCCAGCAGCTTGTTGAACGGCGCGGCCTCGGCAATCTCCATGAATTTGCGCGGTTTGATGGGTTGATCCATATTGCCGCACGAATAGCTGAGGCGCGCCCAAGCTACAATCCGCGCGCGCCCGTCCATGCAGAGGTTACTCGGAATGTCAGTCAATCTCGACCTTGATTCATTCAGAGCGACGCCGCTGGTGCGCGAGCCGTTCCAGTTCCTGGTAGTGCCGCAATTCATCAAGCAAGCGGCCTCGGAACGCATCAACGCCGATTACCCCACGATCACGGAACGCGGCAGCTTTCCTGTGAACCGCGTCCAATACGGCCCGGCTTTTCAGGGGCTCCTGGATGAGCTGGAAGGCGATGAATTCAGGACTGCCTTCGAGGAGAAATTCGAGGTCGATTTGTCCGGACGCCCTACCACCACCACGGTGCGGGGGTGGTGCGGTGTCGGCGACGGCAAGATCCACACGGATTCGCTGGGCAAGATCATCACCGTTCTGATCTACATGAACCCCGGCTGGGAGGATCAGGGTGGGCGCCTGCGTCTATTGCGCTCCGGCAACGACCTCAACGACGTGATCCTCGAGGTGCCGCCCGTGCAGGGCACGCTGCTCGCCTTCAAACGGTCTGACAACTCCTGGCATGGCCACGAAGCTTTCGTCGGTGCGCGCCGGGTTATTCAGTTCAATTGGGTCACCTCGGAGAGCAATCGGCAGATTGCGCTTTTGCGCCATCATGCCTCCGCATCCGCCAAGCGCATCCTTGCCAGGATACTGCCGGCTCGCCATTGAGCTTTCGGGCGGAAAGGAAGGCATCAACTTGGGAACAACGCTGCCGTTGAGTGCTGGCGAGCTGGCTGTCACGGAATTCAGCAGGATCCTGCTGATCAAGCTCTCCGCCGTGGGCGACGTGGTCCACACCATCCCGGTGTTGAACAAGTTGCGCCGCCGATATCCCGCCGCACGGATCGACTGGCTGGCGACACCCGCGATTGCCGAGCTGCTCAGGTATCACCCCGGCATTTCCAATGTGATCGAGTTTGCGCGCAACGAATGGCTGCGGCCATGGCGCTGGTCGGCATTTTCAAGCTCCGCTCGCTTGGCGCACAAGCTCAATGCGGTCGGTTATGATCTGGTGATCGATCTGCACGGCCAGTTTCGGACTGGCTTGTTTACGTGCGCCACCGGCGCGCCCGTACGCATCGGTTTTGATCGTCCCCGCGCGCGCGTGTGGGAGGCCTCGGCACGCGTAATGCCCGCAGAAACGCGAAAGCATGCGTGGAGCGGAGCGCGCGAGGGATCATGGATTGCGTACACACATCATATTCGGGTGCCGACATTGGACGTGCATGCCGTCGACCGATACCTCAGCGTGGGTCCCATGCTGGGGCTCGACAATGGAGCTGCCGATTTCTCTTTCCCGATTCCTGATACGGCGAGAATGCGGATTGATATGCTCCTGCGCCGGCATGGTATTGGCGAGAAGTTGCTGACCATTGCCCCCGGCACGATCTGGGAAACCAAGCATTGGCTGAGCGAGCGCTTCGCTGAGGTGGCACGCCATTTCATGCAGAAAGGGTTCGGTGTGGTGCTGATCGGATCGGGTCGGGAGATCCCGATCTGTGAGCAGGTCGTCACCGCCGCGCCCGGCGTTGCGAACTTGGCGGGCCAGACGACGCTTCCCGAGCTCGCTGCGGTCATCCGCAGGTCCAGCGTTTGTCTCACCAACGATTCCGGTCCGATGCACTTGGCAGTCGCTCTCGATCGCCCGGTGGTGAGCATCTTTGGGCCAACCGATGCCGTGTGGATCGGTCCTTACCGTCGCTCCGAAGCCGTGTTGCAGGCCAAACTGCCGTGCTCGCCATGCTATCTGCGCGTGCTCAGCCGCTGCCGGCACGGTCACGCGTGCATGCATGCAATCACCAGCCTCGAAGTTATCCACCGCATCGAGACCACGCTCGCCGATCGAGGCGCGGGAAAACCGGAAGTATCTCTCGCGCTGTCGCGCTGATCTCTCCGCGTCGTCAGGCCCGGGCTTGACCCCATGTGCGCTCAAGCCCGGCAAGGGCGAATGAGCGAGGACAATCCGATCTGGGCTTTGGTGCGACCGTGCCGAAGGACGTCGTGCAGCAGGAGGTCATTTGCCGGCAGGCGCGATCGATCATTTTCAGGATGCCAGAGATGCAAAACCGCGGTCGCAAATCGTCCATCCTTGCGCCGCGTCCCACTATGCATGAGCCGAAGCACGATATCGGAGTCCTCCCGGCCCCACCCGCTGAACGCCGCGTCGAAACCATCGACGCGCAGAAGGTCTGCGCGCGCAATCGCCAAATTGGCGCTGCGGATGCTTCGCCATGCCATGCTCCACAGATGACGTAACGGACCGAGCGGCAACGGCAACAGCGGCTGCAGGCGATTGATCTCGCCTTTGCGGCGTGCTTCGACCCATTGCCACAGGTTCCATCGTTCCGGCTCGAGGCGCGCAGCCAGAATTCGCTCCGTCAATGGACGCGACAACAGCACGCGATTGCCCGCCACGAACCATCCGGGTTCCGCCAGCCGTCGATGCACCCGGATGAAATTGGGTCGTGGAATACAGTCACCGTCCAGAAAAATGCAGAGCTCGCCGACGCTCTGCAGAATTGCCCGATTTCTGATCTCTGCGGCGCGAAAGCTGCGATGCTCGTGCCAGACATGCGCCAGGCGGGCAAAGGAATCGGACCAAGCGTCGACCAGCTGCGCGGTTGGCTGGTCTGAGCCATCATCGGCGACGATCACCTCAAATCCGCGATCCGTCTGTCCCGCAAGTCCCCGCAGCACCGCGTTGAGAGCATCGGGGCGATTGTAGGTGGTAACGATTACCGATATCAGCTCGCCCTGGATGCCGCCCTGCAATCCCGGCTTCCTAACGTCTGCGACGGCGGGTTTGACACGTGCGCTGCTCTGCCCGGAGCTTTGGCTGTGCAGCGTCATACCAGATCGCATAATTGACTGTTCGCAGCTGCAGCTCGGTGCACCTCGGCAAGCACCCGATCAACAGCGATGTCGCGCATGCACCTGTGATGCCCAGGCCGGCAGACCGGTTTATGGCACGGCCGACACGTGAGCTCGGCTTCTAATTCGATGATCGCGGATAGCGGATTAAGCGGTGCCCAGTGCCAAGGGCTGGTGGGACCAAAGATTCCTATGCTCGGTCTCCCTAGCGCAGCAGCGACGTGCAGGAGCCCGGAGTCATTCGATACCACCGCTCGTGCGGCTGCCAGGCCCAGGATCGCATTGCGCAGGTCGGGACCGGTGAAATCGCGTATGTGAATGGGGTCGCCTTGCCCAATTTCATCGGCCATCGTCTTTTCGTCCGGCCCTCCAAAGATCCAGACACTGTATCCCTCTGCGACGAGCTGTTTTGCCAATTGCGCAAAATACTCCGGTGGCCATCGCTTGGACGGTCCGACCGCTCCCGGCGCAAAGGCGATTGCAGGACGAGAGTTGCCGTTAAGTTGAAACCGATGGCGCCACGCGGCGATTTCGGCGGCCGGGACTTCCAGCTGGGGCAACGGCCACGCTGTCGGGAGGCGCTCATTTTTTTGCAAGGCGAGTGCCGCACAGCGGTCGACCATGCGCGGCAGCCGGCGTTCGCCAAAGCGCAGATCGTTGATCAATCCAAAACGAGCTTCTCCTACGAAACCAGTGCGCAGCGGGATCCCGGCGAGCCATGGCGCGAGCGCCGATTTCCATTTCCGGGGCATCACCAGCACCTGGGAATATCCTTCTGCCTTCAACTTGTCGGCAAGGGCACGATGACAGCCGAGCGCGAGCTTTTTTCGCGGCAGATCAGCTATGATGCCCTTGCGAACGCCAGGCATGTAGTCGAGGAGGGGAGCCACCATGGATGTCGTCAGCACGTCGATGGCAAGGCTCGGATTTTGCTCTAGCAACAGCCTGATGACGGTGTGGCAGCGAACAAAGTCGCCGATCCACATGTAGGGCACGATAAGAACCGGACCGCCTTGCATTGTTTGGGGCCGTACGGCCATGGAGGCTTTCTCATCCCCGATGCTTGGCGGGCGCTTGTCCCGGGCCGTCATATTGTTTTCCACGCACACCATGGCTTGGTCTAAAATCGCCGTGCTACCTGCGTTGCGCAATGCCGGTCAATTGAGGCAGGAAAGGCAGGGCCGCCTTGTTCGCGGCGAGGGTGTTTGATGTTGCTTGTCACGGGTGGTGCCGGATTTATCGGATCAAACCTGATCGCCGAGCTCAACGCGAGCGGCCGCAGCGATATCGTGGTCAACGATACGCTTGGGGTGGGGGATAAGTGGCGCAACATCGCCAAGCGGCAGTTTTCAGACGTGGTGCCGCCCGATGAGCTTATGGAGTGGCTTGACGGGCGCAAGCTCGACGCGGTTCTGCATCTCGGTGCCATCTCCGATACCACGGCGTCGGATGGGGACCTCGTTCTTGAGACCAATTTTCGTCTTTCCATGCGGCTCCTCGACTGGTGCACCGCGACGCGCACCCCTCTCATTTACGCTTCCTCGGCCGCTACTTATGGGAGCGGGGAAGCCGGATTTGAGGATGATTGGTCGGCCGAGTACTTGCAACGGCTGCGGCCGATGAACCTTTACGGTTTCAGCAAGCACATTTTTGACCTGGCGGTGGTCGCGCGGGCGAAAAAACGCGCAAAACTACCGCCGCAATGGGCAGGCCTCAAATTCTTCAACGTGTTTGGGCCGAACGAGTATCACAAAGGTGAGATGATGAGCCTCATTGCCAAGCGGTACGGCGAGGCAAAGCGCGGAGAACCCGTTCGTCTATTCAAGTCTTACAAGGACGGTGTGGCTGATGGGGAGCAGAAACGCGACTTCATTTACGTCGAGGATGCGGTTGCAGTCATGCGCTGGTTGCTGCACACGCCCTCCGTATCCGGCATTTTCAACGTCGGGACCGGTCGGGCGCGGAGCTTCAACGATCTCATTACTGCTATGTTCCATGCGCTGGGGCGCTCACCCGATATCCGATACATCGAGATGCCGCCTCTGATCGGGGGGCAATACCAGTATTTCACCCAAGCAAGCGTCGAAAACCTCCGCCGCGCGGGCTATAATGCCGACTTTGTATCGCTTGAGGAGGGCGTGAAGCGGTACGTGACCGGCTTTCTCAGCCAGCCGGATCGATATCGCTGAGACCAAGGGATCCTGTTCCGCCGCAAAACCCCAATGTTCGACTTTGAAGACGCCATCAAACGGTTCCCGCAGCAGACTGTGCTCTGCGTTGGAGACCTGATGCTTGACGATTTCGTCTATGGCGATGTTGCCCGCATTTCGCCCGAAGCGCCAACTCCGGTGTTGGCGGTCACGAAGAGCGAGCTGATGATCGGAGGTGCAGGTAATGTGGCGCGTAATGTTGCGAGCCTTGGCGCTCGCTGCATTCTCGTGGCCGTAGTTGGCGATGACGAGGCGGCCCATACGCTTGCCGCCAAGCTGGGCAATGAAACAGGGATAACCGCGCACCTTGTCAAGGATGCGGCGCGTCCGACCACGCGCAAGGTCCGCTTCGTCTCGGAGCGGCACTCGAGCCATCTCTTGCGCGCCGATTGGGAGGTCACCAGCTGGATAGAAGGGGAGGCCGAAGCGAGGTTACTGGAGCGGGCACTCGCGGCCTTGCCGCAGGCACAAACCCTGGTGCTCTCCGATTATGCCAAAGGCACCCTCACGCCGAGAGTGGTTCGCACCTTGATCGATCGCGCCGATGAGCTCGGAACGCCGGTGATCGTCGACCCGAAGGGAAAGGACTTTTCCAAATACGAGGGCGCAACCCTGATCACCCCGAACTGGCAGGAGCTGTCGCAAGTGGCTCGGAGCACGCTGGCAACCGAAACGGACGTTGCCTCGGCCGCGGCCGACCTGAGCAACGCGATCGGGGCTGATGCGGTTCTGGTCACCCGCGGAGAATCCGGAATGTCGATGGTATCGAGGGGCGGGGAGCCGATCCACATGGCTGCTCATCCCGTGAAGGTGCGCGACGTATCCGGAGCGGGCGATACGGTCGTGGCGGTGCTCGCCGTCATGCGGGCGGCCGGGGCAAGCTGGGAGCCGGCAATGCGTGCGGCAAATGCGGGAGCGGCTGTGGTCGTCGGCAAGCGGGGCACGGCTGCTGTCTCGGCGGCGGAACTGCGCGGGCGCGTGCTCCCGCATGCGGCGCTGGCACCGGAGGAAAAAATCGTATTCGACTGGTCGATTTTGGACGAGCGCACCGCGGAATGGCGTCGCGGCGGGCTCCGCCTTGGTTTCACCAATGGCTGCTTCGACATCCTCCATCCCGGGCACATCAAGCTTCTGGCTGAAGCCCATGCCGCTTGTGATCGGCTCATTGTCGGCCTCAACAGCGATGAGTTGGTCAAACGCTTGAAGGGCGAGAGCCGTCCCATGCAGGATGTGCACGCGCGCGCCGAGGTGCTGGCTGCTATCGAAGCGGTTGATCTGGTGGTCGTATTCGATCAGGACACTCCGCTGGAGCTGATCCAGCGCGTGCGGCCGGCCATCTTGGTAAAGGGCGGAGATTACCGGCGCGAGGAAGTGGTCGGTCATGAGTTTGTCGAGAGTATTGGTGGGGAAGTGATGCTCATCCCTCTTGTCCCGGGCTTCAGCACAACCAAGATCGTGCGCAAGTCCCGGGCCCTGCAACCCGGTTTTGCAGGCTGAGACAGCGATCCGTGCAAGCAGGTCTGCCCGAGGGACGCGAGCAACAGCTCGTGCGTGAGTTTTTCGACAACGCACGGTCAGGGTTTTTCGTCGAGGTCGGAGCCAACCGGCCGCAAGAGCAATCGCAGACGTGGCACCTCGAGCAGCTTGGCTGGAGCGGAGTGCTTGTTGAACCGCAGCCCGATCTCGCTGAGGAGCTTTCGAAGGTACGCCGGGCGAAGGTTTTTGCCGTTGCCTGCTCCTCGCCACAGAATGCGGGGAAGAGGATGAGCTTGCATGTGGCCGGCGCTCACTCCTCGCTCGATCGCAACCGCATGGCGCCGGGAACCCACCCGCAACGCGTGATCGAAGTTTCGGTCAGACCGCTGGACGATATTCTCAGCGAAGTGAATGCTCCCGGAGGGTTTGAGTTCCTCTCGATCGATGTCGAAGGGCATGAGCTTGAAGTGCTCAGCGGCTTCGATCTGATACGCTGGCGGCCGCGCCTGATCCTGCTGGAAGACCATGTTGCCGATCTCAATAAGCATAGGTTCCTGAAAAACGCAGGTTACCGCTTGATCCGCCGCTTCGAATACAACGGGTGGTACGTTCCGCGCGACGCGAATGTTGAGGTGGCATGGTTTGACCGCTGGGAGATCGTGCGCAAGTATTACTTGGGCCTGCCCTTCCGCATGGCTCGCAACGCGTCGCGCCGGGTGCGGCAACCGTTCAAGGACCGGCGCCAATGGTACAGGGTGGGTTAGTAGTACTGCGTCACAAACTACGCTGTCATTCCGGGGCGTCGGCAAGTCGGTTTCACCGACTTGCCGACGAGCCCGGAAACCATAACCCCAGCCAGCAGTTGCTCGCTCGCCGGTCGCAACCGCCCGGTCTGTGGTTATGGATTCCAGGCTCCGCTCGCTATGCTCGCGGCCCCGGAATGACAGAATACGTATTTTGTGACGCAGTAGAGTTAACCCGCCCTACTCGATCGGCTTGTGCAGGGGCTCGGTCTTTGGCAGGGACCAATCCTGCGCCAGCTCGTAGCGTTTGGCGTAGCGGTAGAAGGTGCCCTCGAAATTCCCCAGTGCGATCACAAATCCCGCCCAGCCGTCGCGATAGCCGCGTTTGAACACGTAATGTTTGATGAATGACCAGAGACCATGCGCCATGGCACTCCACATGCTGACTCGTTTGTTTGCCAGCTTGGCGGCTCCCAGCGAGGAGTATCGGTTCATCTTTCGGATGACTTCCTCCAAATTGCGAAACGGGCATTGCCAGATTGCATTTCGCAACGCTCCCGGCTTCCGTGAGGTCAAGAGCTCATAGCCTTCATGCACTGGATCATTACGATAGCGCAATGAACCCTTGCGAAAGAGCTGCGGCTGCCGGAAGTTCGGGTACCAGCCGGAGCCCTTGATCCAGCGGCCCATCATGTAGTTGCGGCGCGGCACCAGGTACGCATCATGCGCCGGATCGCTGGACAAGATTGTCAGGATCTCGTCGCGCACTTCCGCGGTGCAGCGCTCATCCGAGTCGAGGCTGAAAATCCAGTCGCAGCGGCATTCGGCAACGGACTTGTTGCGCAGATCGCCAAATCCGCAGAATGGAATTTGCACGACGCGTGCGCCGAGTTTCTCGGCAATATCGACGGTGCGATCGGTACTGCCGGAGTCCGCAACCAGGATCTCGTCCGCCCACAAGACGCTCGATATCGCGTCCGCGATCTTTTCCGCCTCGTTATACGCGAGGATGTAGGCCGAAACTGTTGGCATGAGCTGTCATTGTTGAGGGAAGCGGCATAAGCTATCACGCTCGCGAAAAAGGCAACAGCGCGCAGAGGAAATGCCGCTACACGCAGCGCATGGCTAGCAAGATAAATCTTCCCGCGCGGCCGCGCATCCTCGTCATCACGTTGCGTCGCCTTGGCGACGTATTGCTCACGACGCCTCTCATCCGCAGCATTCGACGCGGGTTTCCCAGTGCAACGCTCGAGGTGCTTGTATTCCGTGGCAGCGAGGGCATGCTCAGGGGAAATCCCGATATCGACGCAGTCATGACAATTGCGCAGCAGGCATCTCTGCGCGAGACCGCTTCTTTGGTCTGCAAACTTTTTCGCCGGTACGATCTCGCCGTCTCCACCCAGGCCGGCGATAAACCGACGCTGTTCGCGCTGCTCGCGGGAAGCTTCCGGGTTGGGCTCGTGCCCCGGCCCGGCGAGACCGGCGCCGCCTGGAAGCGACCTGTCCATCACCTTGCGATCGTTCCCGAGCCTGATGTTCATCGCGTGACGCAATTGATGACCATTGCGCGCGCGCTCGGTCTCAACACACAGGCGGAGCTCGTGGCTCCGCGAGGCGCCGATACTTTGCAATCGGCTCCACGGCGGCCTTATGCGGTCCTGCATGCAAGCCCCCTCTATCGCTATAAAAGGTGGACCGACGCCGGCTGGCGCAGCGTGGCTCGTGGACTGGCCGAACGCGGATTGAGGGTGGTAGCCACCGAGGGGCCTGATCCAGCAGAAAAGTCCTATCTCGATGGGCTCTGGAGCGGAGCAGACACGCCGGTTGCGCGCGTTCAGCTGGACTGGAGCGAGCTCACCGCGCTGCTCAAGGAGGCTGAGGTCTATGTTGGACCGGACACCTCAACGACGCATCTTGCGGCGGCCACGGGCTGTCCGACCATCGCTCTCTACGGCCCGACGAGTCCGCGCCTGATTGGCCCATGGCCAGTAGGCGGTCTGGCGGAGCCTTGGGATCCCGCGGGCACGGTGCAGCACCGCGGCAATGTGTGGGTGCTGCAGAATCCGCTCTCCTGTCTGCCGTGCGAGAAGCTTGGCTGCGAGGGCCACCTCGACAGCTTCAGCCGTTGCATGGATGAGCTGCCGGCGGCACAAGTGCTCGCCGTCGTTGATCAGGCGTTGCAAAGACTTGATACGCGGGCACAGCCGCTCCCACAGCAAGATGTTCCCTGAACAACCCGCGTGCGGCTAACGGCCGGCCTTCTTTTGCGGCTTGAGGCTTGCAGCATCCCTTTGCTGTTTGATGCTTGCAACGTCGAACGGCTCATAGGCCTGCTGCTTGCAGCGGTCGAGCGCCACGCCGGTGCGCTGGTCGATGATCCTGTCGCCCTGAATGAACAGGGCGTATTCCTGCGCCGCGCCCTCTGCGTGGATTTGCAGGCACGTGAGCCAAGCGGGTCCGCGCAGATGGCTCACCGGCCGCACCGCCGAGATCTCGAGGCTTCCGAGGCCGTCGGGGCTGGGAAACACCGCCGCGATGTTGTTCGCGACGATCTGCCGATAGTTCGGCTCCGAGAGATCTTCCGGAACGGGGCGATCGGGCAAGCTTTCGGCGAGATGGCCGGCGGCGCAACCGGCCAAGCCCAGAGTGAGCCCCAAAACGAAAAAACGCACCACTTCAATCCCTTGCACGAAATTTACTGGTTTTTCCGCCGGCGCGAAGGTGGCGCGCATCGCCAAACCTGGGTAGGCTAGGCTTCGCGGCCGCTCCGGCCGGGCACTGAGGGCAATGACCTCCCTTTCCAGCTTCACGCCGCGACTGTGGCTTATTCTGGCCCATGATCTCCTCGTCACCGCGGCGGCGGTGCTCGCGAGCTTCTTCATCCGCTTCGAGGAATACGGGCTGGTCGAGCGCTGGCGGCTCCTGCTCTTGGTCCTGCCCCTCTTCGTCCTGTACGCCGGCTTCGTTTACGCCTTCTTCGATGTGTACAAGGCGAAGTGGCGATTCACGTCGCTGCCCGAGCTTTACAACCTCGTGCGCGCCAGCACCGTCCTCGCAGTGAGCCTGCTCGCCCTGGACTACGTGCTGGTCGCGCCGAACATCTACGGCACGTTCTTTTTCGGCAAGATCACGATCCTTCTCTACTGGCTGCTGCAGATCTCATTTCTCAGCGGTCCGCGCGTCGCCTACCGCTATTTCCGCTACACCCGCGCGCTGCACCACGCCAAGGCGAGCGAGGCGACACCTACGCTGGTGCTCGGCCGCGCCGCGGATGCTGACGTGCTGCTGCGCGCGATCGAGAGCGGCGCCGTCACCAAGGTCCGTCCCGTCGGCATTCTCTCCTCGTCGTCCGCTGATCGTCACCAGTCGATCCGTGGCGTGTCCGTGCTGGGGGATATGGACGACCTGGAGCACATCGTCGCCGATCTCGCCGACCGCGACGTCAAGGTAACCCGTCTCGTGCTCATGCCGACCGCGCTCGAGCCCGAGGCCAGGCCCGAGACCATCCTGATGCGCGCGCGTCGCCTCGGCCTTGCCACCAGCCGGCTGCCGGCACTGCACGAGGGCGGCGAGGCGCTGCGCCTTGCCCCGGTGAAGGTCGAGGACCTCCTGCTGCGCCCCGGCGTGAAGATCGACTACGGCCGGCTGGAGACTTTCGTGCGCGGCCAGGCCATCATCGTGACCGGCGGTGGCGGCTCGATCGGCGCCGAAATTTGCGACCGCATCGTGACCTTCGGCGCCGGCCGCGTGCTGGTCATGGAGAATTCAGAGCCGGCGCTCCACGCCGTCCTGGAAATGCTCGCGACCAAGCAGACGGACGCCGAGATCGAGGGCCGGCTCGCCGATGTCCGCGACCGCGAACGCATATTCCGCCTGATAGCGGAATTCCGGCCCGACATCGTGTTCCATGCCGCGGCGCTCAAGCATGTGCCGCTGCTCGAACGCGATTGGGGCGAAGCGGTCAAGACCAATGTGTTCGGGTCGGTGAATGTGGCCGATGCCGCGGTCGCCGCCGGCGCCAAGGCAATGGTCGTGATCTCGACCGACAAGGCGATCGAGCCAGTCTCCGTGCTCGGCGCAAGCAAGCGCCTCGCCGAGATGTACTGCCAGGCGCTCGACAGCGACTTTGCGCGCCGGCATGAGGTGGGAAAACGCAGCATGCGATTGATCGCGGTGCGTTTTGGCAATGTGCTCGCCTCCAACGGTTCGGTGGTGCCCAAGTTCAAGGCGCAGATCGAGGCCGGCGGCCCGCTCACCGTCACCCATCCCGACATGGTGCGCTACTTCATGACCATCCGCGAGGCGTGCGACCTCGTCGTCACCGCAGCGAGCCACGCTCTCGGCCCGGGGCAACGACGGGTTGCGGTCTATGTGCTCAACATGGGCCAGCCGGTGAAGATCGTGGACCTCGCCGAGCGCATGATCCGGCTTTCTGGCCTCGAGCCCGGACAGGACATCGACATCACTTTTACCGGCATCCGGCCGGGCGAGCGCCTGCACGAGATCCTGTTCGCGCGCGAGGAGCCGAGCGCGCCCATCGGCATCGAGGGGATCGTTGCGGCCAAGCCGGTGAGCCCTCCGCTGGAAGCCATGCGTGGCTGGCTCGCCGCGCTTGATCAGGGCCTCGCCCGGGAGGACCGCTCGGTGATCTACGGCGTCCTGCGCGACGCGGTACCGGACTTCGGCGGACAAGCGGCGTGACGCTTCGCTGATGGGGGCGTTGCGCTTCATCCTCGCGATGTCGGTGGCCTACGGCCATGCCGGGGACTTTCTCGGCTTTCCCCTCATTCCCGGCGACACCGCAGTGCAGTGCTTCTATGCCGTGTCCGGCTTCTACATGGCACTTGTTCTCAACGAGAAATATCGCCCGCAATCGTCGAGCTATTTCCTATTCATCTCCAATCGGTTTGCACGGCTGTTTCCCGCCTATGCCGCTGTGCTCTGCCTGACGCTTATCTTTGCCGCGGTGAGCTCGCCGGAGCTTCCCTTCGTGAGCCGCTGGCATTCGCTGCCTGCGCTCGATTGGTGGAGCGCCGCATTCCTCATCGGCTCTCAGATCCTGATGTGGGGACAGGATCTCTATTTCTATCTGACGCTCAAGGCGGGTGCGCTCACCTTCTGGCCCGACTTTCACACCGCTCCCGAGCCGATCATTCCTTTGCTCGTCATCCCGCAGGGCTGGACGCTCGGGTTGGAGTTCTCGTTTTATCTGATCGCGCCCTTCATCGTCCGCCGCTCGGCCGCCGCGATCGTCAGCGTGCTCGCGGCAAGTCTTGCGCTGCGGCTTCTCCTGCAGCTTGCCGGTTATTCCGGCGATCCGTGGTCCTACCGCTTCTTTCCCTCGGAGCTCGCGGTGTTCTTGTTGGGCGCCCTCGGCTACCGCGTCTACAAGTTGAGTGCGGCCGAGCTGGTGGGGAGCGCGTCTTTCGCATTTGGCTCCGACGACCGCACTGCCGTGCCAAGCCACAATATCCCTGCTTGTCATTCCGGCCGAGCGAGCCGGGCCTTGCCCGGCGAGCGAGAGCTGGAATCCAGTAATCAAAGCGGTACGTGCATTCACGCCGGCCGGGGGTTACTGGGTCCCGGCTCGCACGATCCCGGCGGAGCCGGGCTCGCTTGGCCGGGACGACAGCCCGTATGTGATGGCCCTCCCGACACGAACTCGGGTATACCCGAGTTCGTCACACCAAATGGCCGAACTCGGATAAATCCGACTTCGGCTGGGGAGGGGAGCAGGCTGTCCGCATCGCCTGGTCTCGATTCCCATCTCGCCCGCGTCTTCGTGGTAGCGGTTCTGTGCGTTGGAGCGGCGCTGCTGATCAACCGGTGGAATGGACTGAGCCGCGTCGCCTCTGTGGTGTTTTTCACGCTCGCGGTTCTTGCGATTCCTCTCCTGTTCCGTGCCAGCAAGAATTGGCAGTTCGATCGGCTCCTCGGAGAGCTGTCCTACCCGATCTACATCTGCCACGTGCTGGTGATCTGGTGCCTGGACCGTGCAGTTGCATTGGGCACGGGTTACGCTCGCGGCTTGACCATCATGGCGATGACGATCGCGTTCTCCTGCGTGCTCTATTGGTTGATCGATCGTCCGATCGATGCTTGGCGACAGCGTCGCTTCGATCGCGAGAGAGCGCTGGTTTCGCCGGCACTGCCGGCTGCACAGCCGGGGCTGTAAGCGCGGCACCAACGGGCGGCAAAGCTGTTATGCTGTCGTTGGCCAAAGGAAGCACGCGCGTGGCCCGGGTGAGCCGCCGAAGCCGCCCAGCGAGCCGAAGCCGTGGAGAAAGAAGCACAGTTCCGAAAGGACGACTGAGAAAGCTGGCGTAACAGGTTGAAATGACTTGGTTCCTGCCTTGCCTGGGTAGCTGCGGCTGTCCCGGCCAGGGCCGGGGCATCCTCGCGCGGCATTCCCTGTAGGGGCGGGTTTCAAACCCGCCCCTACAGGTCCCCTCTCTGCGTAGCACGCATGCACCCCCCTATCGGGCTCGCGCGAACCGGGAAGTCTACGGCCGGAGTGATGCACATAGCGCGTTGATTACTGGATTCCGGCTCTCGCTCGCCAGGCGAAAGCCCGGCTTCCTCGGCCGGAATGACGGGCAGAGGATGTTGCGGCACTGAGGGCCACTGCCGCCATAGCCAGGGCGTCCAGCAGGCCTATGGGAGCAACGCCAAGCACGTTGCGCACGCCCGGCACCAGCATCGCCGCGAGTTGGGCCGCAAGCGAGCCGCCGACGATCCCAAAGAGCTGCGGGCTGGCAGAGAGCCCGCCGGGTTGGAACACGCTGCGAGGGGACGCGCGCCAAGCAGCGCCAGGCGGAGCAGCTCATGCGTTATGGTGGACGCGACGCGGTCATCGCGCGCGGCGATCTTGGCTTCTCGCCGCCACCGGGCGTGCGACCCGAATTCCAGTAAGTCTCAGCGCTTTAGCTTGATGCGGCTGAAGCTCGCGAGCAGCTTTGCCACGAGCGCGGCAGCCCCGCCCAACGCCAACGCCGGAACAAGCACCCCACCCACGGCAACCGCCGTGAGCGCGAGCGCGGCCAACGCCAGATTGAGCAGGAACACTCGGCTCACGATCTCCGCAACGCTGAACCCGTTATCGGTAGCGCGCTGGTAGAAATGCGTGCGGTGCGACTGCCAGAACGGCTCACGCTTGGCGATGCGGCGCAGCAGCGTGATCGTAGTGTCGGCGAGATAATAGAGCGGCAGGATCAGCGCCGCTGCCCGATGGCCCTCACCCGCAAGCAGCATGAGCAACCAGGCGAGGATGAGCCCGATGGGCAGGCTTCCACTATCGCCGAGAAAAAGCCGTGCCACCGGCTTGTTGAAAGGCGCAAACCCAAGCATCGCACCGAAGAGCGCGGCAGCCGCTGCGGAAGCGACGATATCGATGGTTCCGGCGATGCCGAGAAAGACCATCGCCCCGGTGACCGGCACGACCTCCGCTACGGTCATCCAATCAATGCCGTCCATGAAATTGGTGAGGTTCACGAACCATACGCCTCCGATGAGGAGGCACGCCCGATCGACCCACCAAGGCAGCTCCGGGAGTACCCTGACCTGCTCGGGGAGCGCGAGCACAACCGCCGCAACAGCGGCGCCTTGCACCAGAAGCCGTGCCGCAGCCGGCAAGGCGCGCACGTCGTCCATGGCACCGACGACAGTGAGAAGGATCGCGGCTGCACTCACAATCACAAATTGTTCCGCCTGGCCATGCGCGAGATTGGGTGAGAGGAGGATCACTCCGGCCGTGACTGCCAGGGTGGCAATGACAACCCCGATGCCCCCTCCTTGTGGGACGGGGGCAAAGTGGGAAGAACGTGCGGTCGGCTGCGCAACGGCGTGGCGGGCAAGCCAGGGCCACAGCAACATGATCGCCGCATAGCCAAGAAGCAACGCGGCTACAGCCGCCGGTGCAAGCACAACGAGGCGCCCCATGGCGTGCGCGATCATGGTGTGCCCGGGGCGATGGTATCCGCCATATGACAGCGCGTTCCGGTGTGTGGTGTCGTAGGGTGGGTTAGCTGTACAAGTTGGCTGCGTGCAGGCAACTTGTACAGCGTAACCCACCGCAATATGGGAGCATGTGGGGAGAGTGGTGGGTTACGCCGACGCGCGCCGCCAAGCGGGCGCGCGCCGCTAACCACCCTACAAGACGCGCTTTCGATTGAGCATGTTGGACCAGAAAAAGGATGATCGCCGGTTCGGGTTTGGCGAAAACTGGCTCGATTTCACCCGCGATCTGAGCGACGAACAGATCACCGAAGCGGAGAAGTCCGTCCGCAGTTTGCTCAAGCGCGACAGCCTCGACGGGGCAAGCTTCGTGGACGCCGGCTCCGGCAGCGGGTTGTTCTCACTGGCCGCGCGCCAACTCGGGGCGCGCGTTCATTCCTTCGACTACGACGTAGGCTCGGTGCTCTGCACCCGCCGCTTGCGGGATCTCTATTTCCCAGGCGACCGCAAGTGGACCGTTGAGCAGGGGTCGGTGCTCGACCGCAATTACCTCGCCGCGCTCGGGACATTCGACATCGTCTATTCCTGGGGCGTGCTCCATCACACCGGCGCCATGCGCGATGCGCTTGCTGGCGCATCGGGGTTGGTGGCTCCGAAGGGAGTGTTCGCTTTTGCGCTTTACCACCGCACCCGCATGTGTGGCCTATGGAAGATCGAGAAGCGCTGGTATGCCGGTGCTTCCCCGGATGCACAACGGCGCGCGCGGGCAATCTATGTCGGCCTCTTGCAGCTGCGTTTTCTCCTGACCGGCGGCGACTTTCACTCCTACGTGAAGACCTATCAGCGCCAGCGCGGGATGGAATTCGACCACAACGTGCACGACTGGATGGGCGGCTACCCCTATGAGTCCATCTCCGCGGCGGAGGTCGAGGCCTTGATGCAGCCTCTCGGTTTCACGCGCATCTGGAGCATGGCAACTCCGTTGACCATCGGCTTCTTCGGCTCCGGTTGCGACGAATATTTGTATCGCCGCAAAGGCTAGAGCCAGTCGGCGGGCAGATGTTCTCGTACGAGCACCTCGATGCGCTGCGCGCGGCGGAGATCGAGCGAGTCGTGCCGTTCTTTCCCCCGGGTGCGCGTGTTCTTGAGATCGGCGCCGGCACCGGCAAGCAGGCGCTCGAGCTGCGGCGGCGCGGGTTCGAGGTGACCGCCATAGAAATCGCGGACTCGAACTACGCTGCACATCGGCTGTTCCCAATCGTCGATTACGATGGGCTCACTATCCCGCTGGCGGACGGCAGCACCGACGTGGTGTTCTCCTCGAATGTGCTCGAGCACGTGCCGGATCTTGCGCGCATGCATCGCGAGATCCGCCGCGTGCTCAGGCCGGGGGGAAAATGCGTGCATGTGCTCCCCACGCATTCGTGGCGATTGTGGACAACGCTCGCCGGCTATCCCGACGCGGTCGTCTATTTCTTCGCCGGGATCCCGGAGCTTGTACCGCAGGCCTTGCCGCGAGCTTCGGAGCTCCGCCGTCTCGGACGCGCCTGGTATCGCACCGCGCGAGCTGTCGGCGGCCGATGCCTGCCGCGGCGTCATGGCGAGCGGGGCAATGTCGTCTCCGAGCTGTGGCTGTTTCACCCGCGCTGGTGGCGCAGAAATTTTTCCGAGAACGCCTTCGCTGTCGTTCACGACGAGCCCATGGGTCTATTCTATACCGGCAACATGCTGCTCGGTTCCCATCTTACGCTTTCGCAGCGCGGCCGCCTTGCGCACATGCTCGGGAGCGCCTGCCACCTGTTCGAGCTGGTGCCTATTCAGCGAGCGCGCGCGTAATTTCCTCAGCCGGCCGCTCGGCCACAAGCAGCGCAAGAGCGTGCGCCGTTCGTTCGATCATCATATCGACCCCGTATTTCGTCGCGATCGACTGTCGCATGGCATCGCGGAAGGAAGCATCTCGCGCGAGGCGCTGCCGCAGCCGAGCCCATGCCGCACACAAGAGCTCAGGCTGACGCGGCGGCACCACCTCGCCGAACTCTGCTACGATGAGGCGCGCATCGCCCACATCGGTTGCCGCGACGGGAACGCCGCACGCCATGGCCTCTCCGATCACGTTGGGAAACCCTTCGCCGAACGCCGACGACAGGGTGGCAACGTCGAAGGCATTGTACACGCCTCGCAGGTCGTCCATCGCGCCGGCCCAGATGAGGCAGCCGTTGAGTCCGAGGGATCGGGCCAAGGCCTGGATGCGGTCACGATAACCGGGCGGCCCGTCTCCGACGCACACGAAGCGCGCATCCGAATGCGCGCGGGCAAAGCTCGCGGCGGCTGCGAGAAAGGTGGCGTGATCCTTCATCGGATCGAAGCGAGCGACGCAGCCGATGACGAAAGCCTCATCGGAGATGCCCCATCCATATCGTTGCGCGCGACCGGCGGCTTGGTCTGGCCGCATGGCTTGTGTATCGATGCCGTTAGGGACAATGGCAATGCGAGTTGCAGGCATGCCGCGCGTGATAACGTCGTCGCGCACAGCACGCCCATTCGCGATGATCAGGTCCGCGCGCCGCGACAGCCAGACTTCCAGCCGGTAGGTCAGCGCCGAGAGGCTGTCATAGCGATCGACCTCCATTCCGGCCGCACGCACGCCGAAGACGAGCTTGGTCGATTGCCCAAACGGAAGCAGCAGCGCGGCCAGGGCCGACTGAGTTGGCTGGAAAGCGTACAGGACATCGGGCCGTTCCTTTACGAGCAGCCGGCGTAGCCGCAGCAGCGGCCCGAGTGCATCCCAACGGCCGGATTTGCTCAATGATACTACACGCACGCTTGTGTCGTGCCGGAACACGTCGATCTCGCTGCCCGTGTAGAATACGACAACAGCAACGTCGTGACCGCGCGCCGCCAATGCACGCGCCAGCATGGCAAGCTGCCGCTGGCTGCCGCCCACCACCATCGAGCGGATAAAGAACAATACCTTCATGCGGTCACCGGGGTGATACTATTGCGGCGCATGGGATCATTCGATGGGTTCGCTCATGGCGGGCCGACATTAGTAATCCTGCCGCTCGACGCTCGACATGATTCGGGTGACAGAGGATCATGGTGAAAGTTCCGCGCAGGCAAGTCCTGCATCTTGCGGCCGGCGCTGCCGCGGTTGCGGCGAGCTCGCCGATGGCAGGGGCGCAGACCGACATGACCCTTACAGAGTTGGAGAAAACCGTCCGCCCGCTGGCCGAAAGGCTGGCCGCCTATACCGAAGGGCTGCGCTACGAGGATCTCGACGCCGAGACCATCGAACGTGTCAAATCGCATGTGATCGACACGCTCGGTTGCGGAATTGCGGCATACGATGAGCGGCCCGTGCGAATTTGTCGTGATCTCGTTCTGGCGGCCGCGACCGGCGCCTCAACGGTCATCGGGACGAGCCGGCGTACTACACCCGACCTAGCGGCCTTCGCCAATGGCGCCGCGAACCGGTACTACGATCTCAACGACGTTTATGCCGGCCGTTTTTCCGGCCATCCCAGCGACAATATCGCAGCCTGCTTGGCGGTGGCCGAGTCCGAACGCGCGAGCGCGGGCGAGCTCATCACCGCGATCGTTCTCGCTTACGAGGTCAACTGCCGCCTGATCGATGCCTTCGACATCTCGACCCGCGGCTGGGACCCGCCGGTCTTCAACCTGCCGGCGGTTGCGCTCGCGGCCGGCAAGCTGATGAAGCTTCCAGCAGACAGACTGACGCAAGCCGTCAATCTGGCAATTAACGACCACATTCCCATGGGGCAGACCCGGTCGCAAACCCTGTCTGATTGGAAGGGGCTAGCGGTCGCGGAGGCTGCACGCAATGCGGTCTTCGCTGCCATGCTGGCGCGGCGCGGCCTTACTGGGCCAGCCCCTATCTTCGAAGGGCGGAAAGGCTTTTTCCAGTTGGTCTCGGGGCCTGCCGAAGTGGATGTTGCGGCGTTCGGCCGGCGCGGCATCCCGTTTCGGATCCACCAATGCGGGATGAAAGCCTACCCGGCCGTGGTCTATGCCCAGAGCGCGATCGTGGCCGCGCAAGCGGTCGCCAACGAAGTCGGCGCTCTCGATCGCATCGCGACGGTTGAGATTGCAACCACCCGCCGCGGGTTCCAGCAGACCGGCAGCGAGCCTGAGAAATGGGCGCCGGATACGAGAGATACTGCGGATCACAGTCTGCCTTACATAACGGCGCGAGCCATGTTCGACCGCGATATCGACAACGACAGCTACTCCTCGGAAAAACTTCGCGATCCCCGCATCCTCGCCTTCATGCGCAAGATCACCGTGAAGGAGGATCCCACATTCGGCGCGTTGCGCGGCAATGCACCTGCGACGCGGATCACGGCAATGCTCGACGATGGGCGGCGGATCACTCGGCAAATCGAAAATCTGCCGGGTTTCCCCGGCCAGCCCATGAGCCGCCCCGAGATCGAACGAAAATTTCGCGGCAACGTCCGCAAGCGGTGGCCACAGGAACGGACGGACGCGATCCTGCAGTCACTGTGGAGTCTGGAAGCAACCGATGATCTGCCCGCCTTGCTCGCCAGGTTGGTAATCCTGCCATCACCATAGGGACTTGCGCCAGGGTCGCTGAACCTGGATGAAGCGCGCCTCAGTCAGAGTGCCATGAACCACTTTCCTCACTGGTGCGGGTTCCAATTGCCCTTGAAGAGACGCTGCGTCATTTCGCGCTCCATATCGTCCGTGAGCCGCCCGCCCGAGCGAATGAGGAAACGCGCGATGTCGCGATCGACCTCGTTCTGACGCGACTCAACGATGAGGTTCAGGATGCGCCGCAGCACGCCTGGCCGGTTCCCTACCAGCGTGCTCCTGCCGGAGCCTTTTTCGCCGAAGCAAGGGATGAGATCCCTGTTATTTGCCGCGTAGTTCATCTGCCTTCTCCATCGTCTCTTGCGAATGCCGGAATGAATTTTCCACATCCCCGTGGCTCGATGTAACGGTGATGCCCGAATTGAGTCTTCCTCATTCGTCGGAGTTGACCTACTCTAAGATGTCGGCAAAATGCCGTATTACAAAGGATATCTTCTCAGGTGACAGCTGAGCTTTTCTCATGCGCGAGCTGATGCCGCCACTCAATGCCCTGCGCGCTTTCGAAGCCGCGGCGCGACATTTGAGCCTGACCAAAGCAGCGCAGGAATTGCATGTGACCGCCGGTGCGCTGAGCCATCAGATCCGCGGCTTGGAGGAGCTGCTCGGCCTCAAGCTGTTCGAGCGCGGCGTGCGCTCGATTGCGCTTACGCCGGCCGGCAGGCAGCTCTATCCCGGCTTGCATACTGGGTTCAGCCACATCCGTGACGCGGTCAGCGCGCTCAGCCGCGAGAGCGGACAGCGCGTACTGGTAATCAGCACGCCGCCAGGATTTACCGCCAAGTGGCTGGCGGGGCGGCTCTACCGCTTCGCAAGCGCGTACCCCGAGATCGACGTCCGCGTTTCCTCGTCCATCGACAATGCAAATTTTACGAGCGATGGAGTCGACGCAGCGATCCGCAACATGCCCGTCGATGCGGCCGCGGACCCGGCACTTGTGATCGAGAAGCTGATCGAGCTGACGTTGCTGCCGGTATGCAGCCCGAGGCTCATCGCGGCGTACGGGCCTTTACAGGGGCCGGAGGCGCTCAAGGGCGTGCCTCTTATCCACGACGACACGCTTGCCGGTCGCGCCAAGGTGTCAAGCTGGGCGGAGTGGTTCAAGGCGGCCGGCGTCGAGCGCGTGGATGTCAGTCGCGGGCTGCGGTTTAACAGCGCCGATCACGCGCTCGATGCCGCAGGCGAAGGTGCAGGCGTGTTGCTTGCACACGATGTGCTGGCCTATGACGACCTGCGCACAGGGCGGCTTGTCATAGCAATCAAGTTTGCCCTGCGCTCGGAGCGGGCCTATCACTTCGTCTGTCCAAGGAGCCGAAGGGAGCACTCGAATGTGCAGGCTTTCCGCACGTGGATCAGACAGGAGGTGGCCGCGCTCGAATGGAATCACATGCACACGGTGGCGCACGTGGCACCGCCAAGTGCCGCCGCCGCGCCAGCATCGATGCGTCGCCGCCGAATGAAATAGCAAACAATGATGGAGCGGCAATTGAACCGGCGTAGTGTTCTCGGTATGAGCATGATGACAGCGGGGGGAATTTACGCCTCGCAGGCATGCGTTTTTGCTCAGTCCTCCTCTCCAAAAACAGAAATGGACGCACTCAGCGCCTATATGAGCGCCGCGACAGATCGGGAGCTACCCGCCGACGTCGTAGAGCACGCGAAGTACCATCTGCTCGACACGCTGGCAGCCATGATCTCGGGATCGCAGCTGCTGCCTGGGCAGGCGGCGCTGCGTTATGTCAGTGCGCACGCCGGAAAGGGGGAGGCGACGGTGGTGGGCTCGCGGCTCACGGCTGCGGCCGGGGACGCCGCACTCGCAAACGGGGTGATGGCGCATGCCGACGAGACCGACGATTCCCACAACGCGTCGCGCTCGCATCCGGGCTGCGCCGTCGTGCCTTCGGCGCTTGCGGCCGGCGAGGAGCTCGGCATTGATGGCGCGCGCTTTCTGCGCGCCGTGACGCTCGGCTATGACATCGGAACGCGCGTCGTCATGGCCATGGGCGGTGCTGATTTCAGCTACGAAAGCAGCCTGAGCACCCACAGCATCGCCGGGACATTCGGGGCTGCGGCCGCTGCGGCTTGCGCGGGCGCTCTCGACATCCGGCAGATGCGCTGGGTGCTCGACTACACGGCGCAGCAGTCCTCGGGCATCATCGCCTGGAGACGCGATACGGATCATGTCGAGAAAGCGTTTGTTTTCGGCGGAATGCCGGCGCGCAATGGGGTCGCCTCCGCGCTGCTGGTGCGATCCGGCTGGAACGGTCTCGACGACATCTTCTCCGGCCCGGACAATTTCTTCCTCGCCTACGCGCCCAAGGCGCAGCCCGAACAACTCATAGAAAAGCTCGGCGAATGCTATGAGATTACCCAGACCGACATCAAGAAATGGACAGTCGGTTCGCCTATCCAAGCACCGCTCGACGCAATCGAAGCAATACTTCGCAAGCAGTCCTTTGAGGCTGATGACGTGGAGAGCGTTACGGTTCGCCTTGCTCCCTCGGTGGCGAGGGTCGTGGACAACCGCGAGATGCCCGACATCTGCCTCCAGCACATGATCGCCGTGATGCTTCTGGACAAGACGGTCTCGTTCCGAGCTGCGCACGACAAGGCGCGGATGCAACAACCGGCCGTGCTGCGTGAGCGCGCTAAAGTGAAGCTTGTCCGCGACGAGGAGCTTTCCAAGCTTCTGCCGGTCCGTGTCACCCTGGTCGAGATCGAGCTCAAGGACGGAAGGCGTCCCTCGGAACGCGTGGCGGCAGTGCGGGGTACGCCGCGAAATCCGATGACGCGTGGCGAAGTCATGGACAAGGCGCGAGATCTGATCAGTCCCGTGCTCGGACGTGAAACATCTGCCAAACTCATCGAAACAATCTTCAAGATCGAGCACGTGCAGGACATCCGCGGCTTGCGGCCCCTGCTGCAACCCGGCTGATATCTCCTGGGAGTCGAAAAACGGTGGGTTACGCGCGTACAAGTCGGCTGCTGGCAGCCGACTTGTACCGCTAACCCACCCTACAGGAGCGTTGTTTCGGATCCATTACAGATGCCCAAAGAGGACCGGGCGAAGAACTTCAGCAAAAATTTCGCCGTAGACGCGATTCCCGTCGACGTTGAGATGGCCGCCGCCGAGAGTGGGGCCAAAGCCATGAAGCCTCGCTACCCCCGCAGGACCCACTTTCTCGACGATGCGCTGGTCGAGATCTACGAACTGCAGGCCGGCTCGCTCGAGCCTCGCGCGCATTGCCTCGATCAGGACCGAACGCTTGCTTGCAAGGGATGGGCATCGCGCCTCGATGTCCCATGCCGCAACAAAGATCGGAATGTCACGGGATTGGCGGAAGGCGGCCAGGTCGCGGATGAACGCGTCGGCGAGAGCATTCGCCTGAGAGGGCGTACCGTCGCGCCACAAGGCGAGCTGGTCGTCCAGGAGAGTGGACGCACAGCTCCAGCTGGGCTGCGCTCTGTGCGCGGGCGCGGGTGCCGGCTCGAACCACTCGGCCAGCAGCCCGCTGTTCTTGCGTGCGTTGATGATGCGCGCCGCCTGACTGTGGTCGAGCAACCAGTAGTAGACGCGACCGGCCAGCGAGGTACGAAATCGGTAACCGCTGCTGTTGCGAAAGCCATAGGACAGCCGGAACTCGCCGTTGCTGTCACGGCGGTAGCCCGTGAACTCGGAATCGTCCGTTGTGCTGGGCGAGAGGAAATTATCAACGTACAGCATGACCACGGCTGCGTCGGTGCCAAGGCGGCGGCCTTCCGAGCGCAGACGCGCTACTTCGACCGCCGGCCTTGCGCCGGCCAGACCAAGGTTGACGATTTCCGTGCCGGGATGCTCACCCGAGAGGATTCTTTCGGCGACCGCTACCGCCGTCTCTGATTCATCCACCTGCAGCGCTTCGATGAACGAATCGCCTATGATGACCGCGCGTGGTGCGCCATCGTGATCGAGAGTGCGATTGCGATCGCGCAGGCCGAGGTTCGAAGTTCTTATCAGCGTGCGGTGCTCGGTGAGCCACAATCCGGAAACATTGGCGCGATGGCGATAGCCGGTATCAGAGTCCGGGCCGTAAAGCGAAACCGGTGGAACCGGCAGTACCCATCGCAGCGGCGCTGCGGCAATGGATACGAATAGCAGCTCCACCGCGGCGGTTGCGACGACGATCCCCGCCAGCAATTTTGCTGTCCGCAAGCCAATGTTCCGCCACATGGATCAGAACCGGAAATAGATGAACGGATTGTCCTGCACCTTCGGGAGCAGCAGCAGCCATATTGCAGTTCCGGCGAAGAGCATCCGCAGGAACGTGCCGTCAAGGCGGCATACGAGCACGGCCGCCTGCAGGTTTGTCGCCTGCGCTTCCAGCCAGTGCAGCGCAAGCAGCGCGATGCAGCCGGTCACGATCAGGAGCTCGGCCATTGCATCAGAGGGCAGTTGCCAGCTGGAGGCCAACTGCTGTGGAATAGCCGGAAACCCGCCGCGCAACGAGAACATGGTCGCCAAATAGTCGAATGCGTAACCCAGGCTTGGCGAGCGAAAAAAGGGCGCCGTCGTCACGTAGAAAGCGAAGGTAACAGCCCAACCGATCAGCGCCGGCGGCGGCCGAAAGTACCTCGACCACATTGTAGCAGCCGCAATCGCAACGCCCTGCAGCGCGCCCCAGACAACGAAGGTAAAGTTCGCTCCGTGCCACAGCCCGCACAATGTCATAGTCAGCACCATGGCGAAAAAGTGCTGGGGAACCCGGTAGCGCCGGGATGCAAACCTCGCATCCGCGAGGGGGACGAACACGTAGTCGCGCAGGTAGCGGGTAAGCGTCATGTGCCAGCGTTGCCATAACTGGGTGATGCCGGTCGCGAGGAAGGGAGTCGCGAAGTTCCTGGGAAGGCGTATTCCAAAGAGATAGGCAGAACCGATGGCGATGTCGGAATATCCCGAAAAATCGAAATAGACCTGGAACGTAAACAGCCATACGCCGAGCCAGGCCGCGGCGGAACCGGCGGGACCATCGCGAAAGATCGCATCGACAATTGGAGCAATCGAGTCGGCAAGCACCACCTTCTTGATGAGGCCGAGGAGGCACAGCCCCAATCCCAACCCGATGAAGCGCGATCGTACCAGGAGCTTGCCATCGAACAGCCGATGCACTTGCGGCCCGAGTTGGCGCCAGCGTGTGATCGGGCCGGCGACCAGCTGGCTGAAGAACAGTTTGAACAGGGCAAAGCGCGCCAGGGATCGAAATGGCTGCGCGCGGCCGCGGGAAATGTCGATCAGGAATGCGGAGAGCTGAAAGATGTAAAAGGAGATTCCAAGCGGAATGACGATGTCCTGGGTGAACACGTCAAAACCGACCGCGGTCGCCAGAAACACTCGATATTTGAAATAAGCAAGACAGCCAAAATCGACGAGGAGGGCAGGGTAGAGCCATCGCCTGTCCCGCTCGATCAGGAACTGGAACCCGTAGTTGGACAGGATGATGATGGCGGCAAGGACGCTGTCGCGCACGCCGGCAGCCGCATAAAAGACAATGCTGGCGGCCAGCAGTATCCAGCCCCGCCACGGCAGCAGCAGGAATGCGAGCCACACCAAGCCCAGAAAAAATGCGAAATAAAGGCTATCGTATCTCACAACGGCGCAGATCGAGCATGAAGGCAGGCATAATCAGGAACGGCTGCATGGTTGCGGGTTCAAATTCCAACTCAAATGGCGGCCACGCAGCCGTCAGTGCGCACACGCGCAGCTGCCTCGACCCTCCGCGGATCTGGCGATACAACGCAGCACGTTGGGGATAATCCGGTCAGGTCCATGTGCGGTATTGCGGGGATGATCGATTGGGGCGCGATGACCAGCGCCGATGAATTGCGCGCTATTGGCGAAGGCATGAACGAGACGCTGCGTCACCGCGGCCCCGACGCCGGGGGCGTATGGGTGGAGGCCGAGGCGGGGGCAGTACTTGCGCAGCGTCGTCTCGCCATCATCGATCTCAGTCCGGGCGGCGCGCAGCCGATGCATTCGGCCGACAGGCGCTACGTCATAACCTTCAACGGCGAAATCTACAATTATGGCGACGTCCGCCGGGAACTCGGCGCCGCAGGGCATGCCGTCCGCGGCGATTCCGATACCGAGGTGCTGCTGGAGGCCTGCGCACTCTGGGGCGTGGAAGCGGCGATCGAACGCGCCATTGGAATGTTTGCCTTCGCGCTTTGGGATCGCAGAATGAAGACCCTGGTTCTGGCGCGCGATCGGCTCGGTATCAAGCCGCTCTACTATGCCGCGACGCCGGAGCGGGTGCTGTTCGCTTCGCAGCTCAAGGCCTTTCGCGCCGTGCCGCGATGGAAGCCGACGATCGATGATGATGCGGTCGTGGGCTATTTGCGTCACGCTTACATCGCGCAGCCGCGCACGATCTATCGCGAAGCGTCAAAACTTGCCCCCGGGCACGTTTTGACGCTGCGGCAAGGATCGCAGGCGCCTTCGAAATGTTATTGGGATCTGCGTAGTGTCGCGGTATCGGCTCTGCGACGCAACGATCCTGCGCCCGACGGGCACGAAGCTGTCGAGCGGTTTGACACACTGTTGCGCGATGCCGTCAAGCTGCGGATGATCTCCGATGTCCCGCTGGGCGCGTTCCTGTCGGGCGGCATCGATTCGTCGACAGTCGTGGCGCTGATGCAGGCGCAAAGCTCGCGCCCGGTGAAAACGTTCTCCATCGGTTTTCACGAGAGCGGGTATGACGAGGCCGAGTGCGCGAAAAAAGTAGCCGCCCATCTGGGCACCGACCACACCGAATTCTACGTCGAGCCTCGCCACGCCCTCGAGGTCATTCCGCAGATCCCCGAGTGGTTCGACGAGCCGTTCGCGGACTCCTCGCAAATCCCGACCTATCTCGTTTCCGAGCTCACTCGCAAACATGTGACGGTAGCGCTGTCGGGCGATGGCGGGGACGAATTGTTCGCGGGCTATAACCGCTACCGTTGGGGAGCGCGGCTGGCGCAGGCGATGCGCCATATGCCCGGCCAACTGCGCGCTGCATCCGCGGCGGCATTGCGGGCGTTCGCGCCCGAGACCTGGAACCGATTGTTTGCTGTCATACCCGCTGCGTGGCGACCGGCCTTGCCCGGCGACAAGTTGCACAAGCTCGCAACGCTTTTCGATGATCCCTCGCCGGAGGCCATCTACCGCCGCCTGGTGAGCCAGTGGCAACGCCCCGAGGAGATCGCCGCTGCAGGCCGGGAGCCGCATGGGCCGCTGTGGGATACAACGATCGCAAAAGACTTTCCGCAGCTCGTCCCGCGCATGCAGTTCCTGGATATGGTAGGCTATCTGCCTGAAGACATCCTGACCAAGGTGGACCGCGCCACCATGGCCGTGGGGCTCGAGGGCAGGGTGCCGCTCCTCGATCATCGCGTCGTGGCCTACGCCTGGAGCCTGCCGCAGGAATTCAAGATCCGCAGCGGCGAAAGCAAATGGCTGCTGCGCAGGGTACTTGATCGTTACGTGCCCAAGCATTTGATCGACCGGCCCAAGATGGGCTTCGGCGTGCCCATCCATGCCTGGCTGCGCGGGCCGTTGCGCGATTGGGCGGAGGAGCTTTTGGCCCCTGCACGTCTCGCCTCCTATGGGTTCGTCCGCGTGGAGCCGGTGCGCCGGGCGTGGCAGCAGCATCTCGAGGGAAGCTGCAATTGGCAATATCCATTGTGGACCGTGCTTATGCTGCAGGCGTGGCGCGCGAGGTGGGCGTGAAGCCGCGGCCGGGCAGGCTTCTCTGTGTGACAACAGATCTTGGCGTCGGCGGTGCTGAGGCCATGTTGACGCGGCTTGTCACCGCCAAGCCCGGCATTGCGGACGAAGTGATTGTCGTGAGCCTGCGGCCGGAAAACGACTATGTCGAGCGGTTGCGGGCGGCGGGAGTAACGGTCGTGCAACTCGACTTCCGCAGCGCGACGGGGATCGCCTCGGGTCTCCTGCAGCTGGCGAAGCTGATCGCTGATCGTTGCCCGGACATCGTGCAGGGATGGATGTATCACGGCGACCTCGCAGCGCTTATCGCGCTTGCGCTCTCCGGCCGCCGTCGCCGGACGCGGCTCGTGTGGGGCGTCCGGTGCTCGGACATGGACCTGCGTCGATATGGGCTTCAATTGCGCGCGGTGGTGAAGACCTGCACGCTGTTATCGCGCTGGCCGGACGCCGTGACGGCGAATTCTGCCCGGGGTCTAAAATTCCATCTGGAGCTCGGGTATCGCCCCCGCTGCGCAGAGGTCATCCCCAATGGGATCGATGTGGAGGAGTTCAGGCCCGACCTGGTTGCTCGCAAAACTGTGCGCCGCGAGCTCGGCATCGACGATGAAACCACCGTGATTGCGCATGTCGCGCGCGTCGATCCCATGAAAGACCACAGCACTTTCCTGGCTGCCATGGCAAAGCTACCGCATTTGCATGCCTTGCTTATCGGAGCCGGCACCGAGAGCTTGGCGGGATCGCGCAATGTCTTCCGACTCGGACGTCGGCGCGACGTAGCACGTTTGTTGAGCGCCGCCGATTTCATCGTCTCGAGCTCCCGCTTCGGGGAAGGTTTTTCGAATGCCATCGCGGAGGGCATGGCCTGTGGATTGCCCGGAATCGTGACCGATGTCGGTGATGCCAGGCTGATTGTGGGCGGGACGGGCATGGTTGTGCCGTCTGCCGACGCGCAGGCCTTGGCGGCGGCGATACAGACGCTCGCGCAGGAGCCGATACCGGCACGCGCTGCGCGCAGCGCCAAGGCGCGCATGCATATTGTGGAAAACTTTGCGTTGCCGATCGCGGTTCAGCATTTCGCCGCACTTTATGCTTCGCTGGAAACAGCGTGAGGCGTGAGGGCGGTTTCTGGCGTGAACTCAGGTTCGATGCTTCAAATGTCGCATCCGATGTGGCAAGAGGATGCGACAGGGAATGTTCGGCGGATGAAACACGCGGAAGCCTTTTTTGCAGCGGCAGGCCAGATTTGCCGCGACATCTCGGTTGCTTCGATCGAGTCTCTCGCCTCCGAGCTCGACGAGCTGCGGGAGCGTGGAGGACGCTTGTTCCTGATCGGCGTCGGCGGCAGCGCCGCCAATTGCAGCCATGCGGTCAACGACTTTCGCAAGCTCTGCGGAATCGAGACCTATAGTCCGGTCGATAACGTTTCGGAGCTCACGGCGCGCACCAACGATGAAGGCTGGGATACCGTGTTTGCGGCGTGGCTCGAAACGAGTCATCTCAACGCCAAGGACGCCATTCTGGTATATTCCGTGGGCGGCGGCGACGCGGAGCGCAACATCAGCGCCAATATCGTGAAGGCGATCGATCTCGCCAAGACGCGTTCCGCGAAGGTGTTCGGCATCGTCGGCCGAGACAGCGGATACACAGCCATGCACGGCAATACGGTCGTGGTAATTCCGCAGGTCAATCCGAGCTGGGTGACGCCACTGTCGGAAGCGTTTCAGGCCGTGGTGTGGCACTGCCTTGTGAGCCATCCAGTCTTGCAGCGCAGGCAGACGAAGTGGTAAGCCGTGCGCGCGGGTTGAGGCCGGCCGTCTTTCTTGATCGGGACGGCGTCATCGTCATTCCGGAATTCCGCGATCGGCGCAGTTTCGCGCCCCGTCGACTCGAGGACTTCAAGCTCTACCCTGATGCAGCGTCCAGTCTGAGCAGACTCAAGCGGGAGGGGTTTCTCTTGGCAGTCGTGACCAACCAGCCGGACGTGGGGCACGGGCTGATCCTCCGGTCGGAAGTGGAGGCGATGCACCAGATCCTGCGGCGGGAGCTGCCGGTCGATGCCATCGAGGCTTGCTTCCATCGGCAAGACGAGCATTGCGACTGCCGCAAGCCCAAGCCGGGCATGATCCTGGCGGCGGCCACCGAGCTCGGAATCGACCTCGCGAAGAGCTTCATGGTCGGTGATCGCGGAAGCGATGTTGCTGCCGGCCGTGCGGCGGGTTGCGCCACCATTTTCATCGACCTCGGCTATGACGAGCCTGCGCCCGATGCTCCCGACTATGTCGTGCGTTCCGTGGCGGAGGCGGCTGAGATCATCATCAAAACCACTGCAACAGCACAGGGGGCAGCATGAGCCGCATCAGCGATCTCAAGGTCAAGATTTTTGCCGACGGCGCTGACTTTGACGGCATTGTCAAGATGTCGCGCAATCCCGCCATCAAGGGGTTCACCACCAATCCGACGCTCATGCGCAAGGCGGGTGTGAGCGATTACGAAGCCTTCGCGCGCAAGGTGCTGGGGACGATCACGGATCGCCCGGTGTCGTTCGAGGTATTTGCCGATGACTTCGTTAGCATGGCCGAGCAGGCGCGCGCGATCTCCACCTGGGGATCCAACGTGAACGTCAAAATCCCGGTCACCAACACGAAGGGACAGTCATCGAACGAGCTGATCCGCGCGCTGTCCTCCGAGGGCGTGATGCTCAACGTGACCGCAATCTTCACCCTCGATCAGGTCCGCACCATCGTGAATGCGCTCGACCCGGCAACGCCGGCGATCATCTCGGTTTTCGCCGGGCGAATTGCCGACACTGGCGTCGATCCGATTCCACACATGGCAGCGGCCAAAAAGCTCCTGGCGTCGCGCCCGAAAGCGGAGCTGCTATGGGCGAGTACGCGCGAATTGTTGAACATTTTCCATGCGGAAGAGAGCGGCTGCGACATCGTCACCGTTCCCAACGAGTTCTTGGCCAAGCTCGACCTTGTCGGCAAGGACCTTCTCGAGTACTCGCGGGAAACGGTGCAGCTATTTTATCGCGACGCAACGGCGGCGGCATATCAGATCAGGACGAAGCGGGTAGCCGCCGAGTAATCCAGCGGCGCGCGTCACGGTACGGCAGCGTCAGAATCAGGGCTCAAGCGGGCGACACTTGTGTCGCTTGCGGCTCAACTCGGCTCGATAGTTTCTGGGTATCGGACCGCGTCCGCATGCGCCGTTCGCTCCAGCGCGCGAGCGGAATAGCCGCCAATACGATCAGCACCGGCTCGATCGGCAGCCGGTATTTCGGGCTCGCGACCGGCCCGTTGAGCAGCAAAAAATAAGCGATCAGGAGGCCGGCAAAAGCAGACGCCCACGGTTTGCTGCGAGCGAGCATGATGAATCCGATACTCTCAAGGAGCAGAAAGGGCAGCATGGCCGCGATACCGAGCGCAACCAGCACCTCATAGAGTCCCACACGCGCAAACAGATACGCGTGCGCTCTCTCCCAGAGAGTCCGTCCCGTCGTGGCGTAGAAGCTCGGCTTCGGCAGTGCGCGCACGCGCGGGTCCGCGATCAAGGCAGGGGCAGCCAGATTGACCACCATGCCCTCGATCCAGCTCTCGACAATCGCCCTGAGGGGCAGCCGCGCCAGTTGCTGCTGCGCAAGCTCGACCTTGATCGAGGCGCGCGCAAACGGATTGCTCTGGATCTCCGGTCCGGCCGCCGCAAGCCGTTGCTCGTAGAGTTCCTGCATGTTGCGCACGCCGGCCTCGTAGGGCGTTCCGTCGGCCCGCTGCTTCGCCAGCGGCACAATCCAGAAGGCGAGGTGATCACCTGCCTGTGAGGTCAGATTGAAGCTGCCGTAATGAACGAGGTTGCGCAGCAAGATCGGAGCGATCGGGGCCGCCGCTGCTGTTGCAAACAATGCCGCAGTGATGCAGGCGCGGCCAAATCTGCGGGACCTGATGATCGCGACCGTAAAGACCAGAGGCGTGGCTGCGATGAGAAGAGGTGCGATCCACGGCCGTGTCGCAAGCGCCAGTCCGCCTGCGAAACCCGCCAGAGCCGCAGCGCCGATACCGGCGCGCAGCAGAAAATGTGCGCCGGCGAGCAGCATCAGCGTGAAGAAGAAAAGAAACACCGTGTCGGTGAGAAGCTGGGTGCTGAAGACCACGAGTGTCATCGAGAGAGCGGCCAGGACGCCCGCAATGAGACCCGTGAGCGGGGAGACGAGCGTTCCGAGAGCAGCAATCAGGGTGCAACTACCGCCGTCGAGGGCGGCCTGAACCGCAGCGGCCATTCTCGGCGCACCGCCGAAGACGCTTTGAATGCCCGCAAGCAGCAGCGGATAGAGCGGCATGCGATCGGTCATGGATGACAACGTCGCCCCAAATGCGTCATGCTTGGCCAGCGCCGTGCCCAACATCCAATAGGCGAAAGCATCAGGCTCTGCGAAGAACGAATTGTCTCCGCTGAGCAGCGCAAGATTGCTCAGCCGAACAATGAGCGAGAGCAGGAAGACCGCTGCGAGAGGGTGGTCGCGCGCGCGTTGCCAAAACAGCATCTGGACGAGATCTTATCCGCGTATCGGAAGAAGCCAACCGCGACAGGAGGGAAGCGGCGGCTGCCGCGGCGAGCCGCTATCCGCGCGCCTGTTCCGCCTGTGCGGCAATCGACGTCAGTTGATCGGCAAGGGAACGGGCAACACTGGGCGGCATCTTGACGCGAATGGCGACGAGGGTGGGAGAGTGCCAGTCATCGAGCACGTGCAGGGTGACTTCAACATCTCCGCCGGAGGCTCGCGCGGAGGCGGATTCTGCTGGCCCGAGCTCGTGTGGCGGAAGCCCTTTGAAAATGATGCTCACAGCATGCCCTTACGATTGCACCCGTGCCCTGAGGGCCGGCCGCTATGCATGCGAGCCGGATTCGAGCAACAAAAACGCTGCCTCTCCGTCCGCATTCCGCCTGCTCGCCTAGCATCCACCCGGCAACTGGTCTAGTGTCGCGGCGCCAATCACGAGGTGAGCGGTGCCTGAAGCGGACATCGAAGGAAATCGCTATTTTGCCGACCAGGTGCAGCAGGCGCCAGGGTTCTTTCTCAAGGGCTCGCACCAGCTCGACTGGGGCATGACGAACCGCTTGGCGCGCGTGTTCGATCCGCGCTCAGGTCGCACCGTGATGCTTGCCATCGACCACGGCTACTTTCAGGGGCCAACCACCGGTCTTGAACGCATCGACCTTTCGATTGTCCCCTTGTTGCCGTCGTGCGACGCGCTGTTCTGCACGCGCGGCATCCTGCGCAGCGTTATTCCTGCAGAAACAGGAAAGCCGATGGTGCTGCGAGCGAGCGGCGGGCCGAGCATCCTGCGCGAGGATCTATCCGACGAGCAGATCGCAATGGATATGGAGGATGCAGTGCGGCTCAATGCCGCCGGCATCGGCATCCAGGTCTTCATCGGTGGCGAGTTCGAGAGCCGCTCTGTCCACAACATGACCAAGCTGGTCGATGCCGGCGTGCGCGTCGGCATGCCGGTCATGGGCGTTACCGCCGTGGGCAAGAACATGGTGCGGGACGCAAGATATTTCCGGCTCGCGTGCCGCATCATTGCCGAGCTCGGCGCCCAATACGTCAAGACGTACTACGTCGAGGAGGGGTTTGAGACGGTCACCGCCTCTTGCCCGGTGCCCATTGTCATGGCGGGGGGCAAGAAGCTGCCTGAGCTCGATGCCCTGACGATGGCCTACAATGCGGTCCAGCAAGGCGCGGCGGGCGTCGACATGGGGCGGAATATCTTCCAGTCCGACGACCCGAAAGCGATGATCGCCGCAGTCCACGCCGTCGTGCACAAGAACCTCAAGCCTGCACAGGCGTTCGATATGTTGCAAACTCTACGGTCGAAGAGCAGCTGTCAATCCGCACAACGATGAGCGTCCATTACGACGCGGACTGATGGTGTGCTTGCAGGCCGGGCACCTCTGTTTTCAGGAGGTCCACCAGGGCTCTTGCCCAGGCCCGATGTCCGTCAAAGTTCAAGTGTCCCGCACCGCGATGGACCCCAAACCCGTGCAACGGGCCCAGATCTCGCAGGCCCGAAGCGGCGGCAACCATAGCCGTCCAGTCCAGCAACCTCATGCCGCGATTGCTGAACTCTGCGTCCATCGCGGACATCAACTCTGCGCGGTGCCGTTCGGCGGAGGGGCAGTCCTGCGGCGGCAATGGTATGTCGCGCACGGCGTACAGGACCTCGACGCCGTGCGCCTTTGTGCTCTCTGAGAAATCCTGCAGGAACCGGGTTGTGGCGGCCCATTCCGGCGCGGGCTGATGGTTGAGCCACAACGCGATGTGCGGCTTGAGCGCAGCATCTGCTGCGGTACAGAGCGCAGCGTGATCGGGCGCGGCGGATGGCTGGGCCGGCCGCGAGGGCGGCTGGGCTGCCGAGAGGCCCAGGATCTGCCCGGGCTCCTTGCCACGCAGATAGAACATGCGGAAGAGGGGCGAGTGCTGATAGAGCGCAACGAACGACCGCCCCCACAGATCGTCGGCGTGACGCTGGGAGAACCGCTGGCGGAAGGCATATCCGCGCACGAGATGGCCGTCGCTGGAGGCGACGTAGCCCGGGTTCTGACTGTCGTCGAGCAGCGCGCCGGTCCAGAAACTGCTGCCCGTGCTGTTGGCCACGACCGCATCGAGGTTCAAGGCGTATCCGCGCTTTTCCAACCGGAGCAGCTGCCGTATCGGGCTCGGTCCTGCGACCGCGAGATTGATCAGCTCGACGTTGTAGCCCTGGCTGCGCAGCCTGTGCTCGGCAAGGGTGCCGAACGTCGCTTCCTGGCTGACCTGCGCGCCCTCCACCATGGAGTTGCCGAGAAGGCCGACGCGAACGGTTCCCTTCGGCTTGACTACTGTGCGCTCCACGTCACGCAAGCCGAGGGAGTTGACGCGAATGCGCGCGCGATGTTCACGCGACCAGATGCCCACCGCTCCGGGAGTGGAGCCGAAGCCGAACTCGTGATCGGGCTGCCCGAGAATGGGCTCGACGACCGGTAAGATCCGCCAAAGCGGCGTCCATTCGATAAGGCGCAGGCCGGCGTCGAACAGCACAAGCGACAGCACACAGCCGAGAAGGAAAGACGTCACGGTCGAGCGCCTCAGGCGGCGCGGATGACGCGGCATCGGTCGCTCAGCAACAGCGGATGCGGTTGTGCGGGCGGGAGTCAAAGCTGAAGTGGCATGCCAAGCAGTGTTCGACCCAGGAGTAACGCACCGCCTGCGTTCTTGCAATCACGCCGGAAAAATTGCATTGATGCGGGAGCCGCATGACCCGGGAGAATGTACGTTCTCCGGGCGTCTCATCACTCACGCGGCACGCTAGTTCTATCGACGCGAGCTCCTGCGTGAAATCGAACCCTACCGAGTCCGAGATCCGTGATTGGTGCATAGCGTATCTCGCCAAGAGCTTGAAGCTGTCGGCGGAACGCATCGATCCCCAGGCGAAATTTGCCAGGTTGGGGATGGATTCCGCAGCCTCTGTGTTCCTCGTCGCGGATCTGGAGGACTGGCTCGGGCTCGATCTCAGCGTCGAGCTCATATTCGAGCATCAAACACCGGCCGCACTGGCCCGCTATTTGGCTGAGCGTTGCGCGGGGCAAAAGAGCGCGGCCAGTTGAACGATCTGCATGCTGGATAGGCGTCGGCTGCCTTTTACCTCTCTCGTCGAGTTGCTCGGTCGCCGTGCAGCCGAACAGGCCGACGAGCGCGGCTACGTGTTTCTGTCGGATAAGGGTGAGGAAGAAGCGGCCTTGACCTTCGGCGAGCTGCAACGCCGCGCCGGCACGGTCGCCGCAGGTCTGCTTCAAAGCAGCAATCCCGGCGATCGGGCGCTGCTGCTGTTCGGGCCGGGACTCGACTTCATCATCGCGTATTTCGGCTGCGTTCTGGCCGGCGTGATCCCGGTGCCAATGATGTTGCCTCGACGCAACAGCTCGCTCGATTCGAGCGCGAGCATTGTTGCCAACTGCACTCCTCGCTTTGTCATGACAAACGCGCGGGTGCGCACCGCCAGGCCAGATCTGGAAGATCGCTTTAGTCGGCTAAAGATGCAATGGTTCACTGTGGATGAAGCGGTGGCGCCATCGGGCGAAGCGGAGCGGGAGCTGCCGATGCCTCGTCCCGATGATATTGCCTTCCTGCAATACACATCAGGTTCGACCTCGGATCCCAAGGGTGTCATGGTCACGCACGGCAATCTGATTGAAAATCTGGAAATGCTTCGGCTGGTCCTGGGCAACACTCGGCGGTCGACCTATGCGAGTTGGGTTCCGCTGTATCACGACATGGGCCTCATTGCGAACGTTCTGCAGTCCCTGTACCTCGGTTCGCTCTGTGTCTTGATGGCACCGTTGACATTCATGCAGCGGCCTCTCAGCTGGCTGCGCGCCATTCATCAATATCGGGCCGAATTGGCAGGAGCACCGAATTTCGCTTTCGATCTATGCGTCCAGCGATTTCGCCCCGATCAAATGCAGGGTGTCGATCTGTCATGCTGGAAGGTGGCTTTCAACGGCGCTGAACCGGTACGGGCTGAGACTATCGAACGCTTTACCGCGACGTTCCGCCCCTATGGATTCGATCCCGGTGCGGTGCATCCGCAGTACGGAATGGCCGAAGCGACCGTCTTTGTCTCGTCAGGGCACAGAGGCGCCGGCCTAGTGATCCGCCCTATCAGCGTCGATGCGTTCAGACGCAATCAGATTGCAGCCCCTGCCGGCAGGGACGACACGCTTCGGATGGTCGGCTGCGGAAAGAACGTCCCCGGGCAACGGATCGCCATCGTGGATACGCAGACGGGATGTCGGTTGCCACCGGATTGCATCGGCGAAGTGTGGCTGAGCGGTCCGCATATCTGCAAAGGATATTGGCAAAATCCAGAAGCGACCAGGGCGACGTTTGACGCGCGCATCGAGGGCGAAGAGGACAGCGAGCCTTGGCTGCGCACCGGCGATCTCGGCTTCCTGGATGCGGCCGGAGAGCTGTTCATCACCGGCCGCCACAAGGACATGATGATTGTGCGCGGCATGAATTACTATCCCCAGGATATCGAGAAGACGGTTTACGACAGCCATCCGGCCTTGCGCCGGCACTGCGGAGCCGCCTTCTCGGTGCTCACCGAGAGCGGAGAGAAAGTCGTGCTGGTGCAGGAGGTAGAACGCACCCATCGGCGCTTACTCGAGATCGAGGAGATCATTGCGTGCATCCGGGAGGCGGTTGCGAATGAACACGAGATCGCGCTCGACACGATCGTGCTCATTCGCCCCGGCACAATTCCGAAGACCACTAGCGGAAAGATTCAGCGCAGTCTCGCTCGGCAGATGTGGTTGCAGAATTCATTCGAGCCGATCGACGTAGCGGAGATTTGGGCGTAGATAGAGACACGCAAACGAGCTCATCTTGAAATCGAGACTTACCGAGTTGGACATCATCGGCGTCGAGCTCATTTTCGACCATCAAACACCGGCCGCACTGGCCGGCTATCCGGTGGCGACTTGCGCTGCCCAGAAAACTGCGATCAGCTGAACGATTTGCATGCTGGATAAGCGTCGCCTGCCCTTTAGCTCCCTTGTTGATTTGCTCGGTCGTCGCGCCGCCGAGCAGCGCGACGAGCGCGCCTATGTGTTTCTGTCTGACAAGGGAGATGAAGAAGCGGCGTTGACATTCGGCGAGCTGCAACGATGCGCGGGCGCGGTGGCTGCACGCCTTCGACAAAGCAGCGCTCCGGGCGATCGTGCTCTCTTGCTGTTCGGGCCGGGGCTTGATTTCATCATCGCATATTTCGGGTGTGTCCTCGCAGGCCTGATCCCGGTTCCGATGATGCTGCCTCGGCGCAACAGCTCGCTCGATTCAAGCGCTACCATTGTTGCCAGCTGCACCCCACGCTTTCTTATGACAAATGCCCGGGTGCGCACCGCCAGGCCGGACGTGATCGAGCGATTCAGTGGACCACAGATGCAATGGTTCACGGTGGATCAGGCGGAGCAATCAGGCGAAGCGGAGCATGGCCTGCCGATGCCCAGCCCCAATGATATCGCTTTCCTGCAATACACGTCAGGCTCGACCTCGGATCCCAAGGGGGTCATGGTCACCCACGGAAATCTGATCGAAAACCTGGAAATGATTCGGCTAACGCTGGGCAACACCCGACGGTCGACCTATGCGAGCTGGGTCCCGTTGTATCACGACATGGGACTCATCCTGAACGTTCTGCAGTCACTGTACCTCGGTTCGCTCTGCGTGCTGCTGGCACCGGTGACATTCATTCAGCGGCCTCTGAGCTGGCTGCGCGCCATTCATCAGTATCGGGCTGAAGTCACCGCAGCGCCGAATTTCGCTTTCGATCTGTGCGTCCAGCGATTTCGCGCCGATCAAATGCAGGGTATCGATCTGTCATGCTGGAAGCTGGCCATCAATGCCGCTGAACCGGTACGGGCTGACACGATCGAGCGGTTTACCACCACCTTCGGCTGCTATGGCTTCGACCCGCATGCCATGTGTCCGCTTTACGGCATGGCGGAAGCTACCTTGCTGATCTCGTCAAGCCGCAGAGGCGCAAACCCGGTGATCCGCCCGGTCAGCATGGATGCGTTCCGGCGTAATGAGATTGCAACGCCCGCCGGCGCGCAGGATACGCAGCGGGTAGTCGGCTGCGGGGAAAACATTGTCGGGCAGCGGATTGCAATCGTGGATCCGCAGACGCGACGTCGCCTGCCTCCAGACTGCATCGGTGAGGTCTGGGTGGGCGGTGCCCACATATGCAAGGGGTATTGGCGAAATCCGGAGGCCACCAGGGCGACGTTTGATGCGCGCATCGAGGGCGATGACGACAACGAGCTCTGGTTACGCACCGGCGATCTTGGCTTCATGGATGCGGCCGGAGAGCTGTTCATCACCGGCCGCCACAAGGACATGATCATAGTGCGCGGGATGAACTACTACCCACAGGACATCGAGAATACCGTCTACGACAGCCATCCCGCGTTGCGCCGGCACTGTGGGGCCGCCTTCTCGGTGCTCACCGACAGCGGAGAGAAAGTCGTCCTGGTGCAGGAGGTGGAACGCACCCATCGGCGTGACCTCGACCTCGATGAGATCGCTGCGTGCATCCGCGAGGCGGTGGCGAATGAACACGAGATCGCGCTCGACACGATCGTGCTCATTCGCCCTGGCGCAATTCCGAAGACGACGAGCGGAAAGATCCAGCGCAGTCTCGCCCGGCAGATGTGGTTGCAGAATTCCTTCGAGCCGATCGACGCAGCGCAGATTTAGTCAGGCGCAATGGCGTTCAATTCGCTTGCCTATGCAGTTTTGCTGGCGTTCAGCGTCGCCTGGGTGGCGAAGGGTCCCCGGCCCGCGCTGATGCTGATCCTGGCGAGCCTTGTATTTTACGCCGCGGCCGGCCTGTTCGACATGACTGTGTTCCTGGCTGCAGTCGTGCTGAACTGGCTCATCCAGGTTTTCATTCCCGCTGATCGAAGGCGCATCGTCTGCGCAGTTGCCGTCAATATCGGGCTGATCGGCTGGTTCAAGTACCGCAATCTGCTCTTGGGAGAAACCGGCCTGGCCGGGAGCTATGTGGATACCACCCTGCCTCTCGGTATCTCGTTCTACAGCTTCCAAGCTCTGGCCTACCACATCGACGTAGTGCGGCGTCGGAGCGGGCAGGCTCGTTCATTTCCCGAGTTCTTTCTGTTCAAAGCACTATTCCCGCAGCTCATCGCCGGCCCGATCGTTCGGCCGAGACAGACCTTGCCGCAGATCCAGCGGCTGTTCGACGGCAAGCAGCGGCGACTTCGGCTGCTTGCCTTCGGCCTTGGATTGATCGTGGTGGGCCTGACCAAAAAGGTGGTGCTGGCCGACAGCCTGGCACCTCTGGTCGATGACATTTTTGCCGCGCCGCCTGACGGCGCCTATTATGCCTGGCTCGGGGCGGTGCTGTTCACGTTCCAGATCTATTTCGATTTTTCCGGATACTCGGATATCGCCATTGGCTCCGCATATCTTTTGGGAATACGGCTTCCGAGAAATTTCGCTACGCCCTTCCTGGCGACTGACATCGCCGAGTTGTGGCAGCGCTGGCACATCACGCTCACGCGATTCCTCCGCGACTATGTGTTCGTTCCGCTTGTTGACATCAGGATTGCGGCGCGGCGGTATCGCACATCTCAACACTTTGCCGCCCTTGTTGTGACCATGACCTTGTGCGGTCTCTGGCATGGCGCGGGCCTCAATTTCATCATTTGGGGCGCCTTGCAGGGCGGTGCGATGGTGCTGGCAGGCCTGTGGTCGCGGTATTTTCGGCCAGTCCCGGCATGGATCGGGTGGGCGGTCACCTTCACGTTTTTTGCCATGAGCCTCGTTATCTTCCGCTCGACCAGCCTCCCGTATGCGTTCGACTATCTCGCCACCATGGCTTCCTTCCGTGGCGGCTCGCCGGGCGGAGCAGACGATGCCGCCCCGGTCTGGGAGGTTGTGCTGGGGCTCGCCGGGTTATTTGCTCTGCAGGGCGTCGAAGCGTATCTGCAGCGGCCTGCATTTCTTTACGTCCTGCGTCGTTGGGACGGACCGCTCCTGCGCGGCTTGTTCACCGGATTGGCGCTGCTCATTGTCCTCCTTCCGAGCAACAACGCGAACCCGTTCATTTATTTTCGGTTTTAGTCGACGCCGGGGGTTCGGCGCTGCGAGAGCGGGATGACCTTTGTTCGAATAGTCATCCCGCTCTCTTGTTGAGCATGTCCTTTCGCAAAACCGGTTCCCACTTTTGCTGGACATGCTCTAGCGCCGGGGAGCTTCGTGCACTTTGCCTATCTCAGAGCAAAGCCGCGGAACCAGTCTACAAACGACGTAATTCCGTCGCCGATCGACGTGTTGGGTCGAAATCCGACGGCCTCATAAAGAGCTGAAACATCCGCGTAGGTCTCCGGCACGTCTCCCGGCTGCATCGGCAGGAGCTCCCGGGTCGCCGACTTGCCAAGGGTCTGCTCAATGAGGTGCACGACCTCCTTGACCTCGACCGACTTGTTGTTGCCGATGTTATAGACGCGCCAGGGAGCTTGGCTGCTGGCGGGGTCAGGGTGATCGGCGTCCCACATAGGATCCGCCGCCGGCGGGCGGGGGATCAAGCGGGCAACCGCCTCCACGACGTCGTCGATGTAGGTGAAGTCCCGCCGCATTTGGCCGTGGTTGAACAGTTTGATCGGCCGTCCATGCATGATGGCGTCGACGAACAGCCAAATCGCCATGTCGGGACGGCCCCATGGTCCATAGACCGTGAAGAATCGCAATCCTGTGGCGGGCAAGGCAAAAAGATGCGCGTAAGCATGCGCCATGAGCTCGTTGGCTTTTTTCGTGGCGCCGTACAGATTGAGCGGGTGATCGACATTATCCGACGTTCGAAACGGCATGCGCCGATTGGCGCCGTAGACCGAGGACGACGAGGCATAGAGCAGATGCCGGCATTGCGAATGCCGGCAGCCCTCCAGCACGTTGAGAAAGCCAACCAGATTGGCATCAATGTAGGCATGCGGCTCGCTCAGCGAATGCCGCACTCCGGCCTGCGCGGCGAGATGCACAACATAGGGGAAACGTTGCATCGCAAACAGCTCCGACATGGATTTGCGGTCGGCGATGTCCAGCTGTTTGAACGCGAAATTCGGAAATGCTTCGAGCTCGGCAATTCGCGCCGCTTTCAGGCGGGGATCGTAATAGGGATTGCAATTGTCGAGGCCGGTGACCGTGTAGCCTTCGGACAGCAGTCGGCGAGCGACGTGCATGCCGATGAATCCGGCTGCGCCGGTGACCAGAACTCTTTCGCCCACGTTCAACTCCTTCACCGGTCGGCAGGGCACGCGGCCTTTGCCTATAGGGGCGGGGTTGAAACCCGCCCCTACAATTATCGTTCAGGCTCGGCCGGTGCTCTTCGTGCCGCATGCCGGCCGAAATGCCAAGAGTGAGGCGTGCGAAGGCTTCCAGCCGCTCACGACTGAGCGGCTTGTCGTGAACGTTCTCGGCTGGGCCAGGGCCGGGCAAACGGCCGCGCTACACGTCGGCCTCGGCACTGAGCGGCGGGTGACCTGGTGCGCCGCTCCCCAAGCTCGAGAATGCGATGTAGGTAGTGCGCACGCGTGACCGCAAACCGTCCTCGTTGCTGGGGAGTTCAGCCTGTGGAGCTTGCCTACAATCTCGATGCGGCGTTTACCCAATGGGTCGTCAGGCAAGGCTACCTGCAAGAGCCGTTTGTTCTCGTCGATGTCGGCGTGCAACACGGCGAGCACCGACGGTGGCATCAGCTCGGCGATCACCTCATCGTGCATGGGTTCGACGCCATCGCAGAGGCGGTAGACGAGCTTGCGCGACGCAATCTGGGAAAGCGCAACCGCCATTATCACTGGATTGCTGCCGGTGCGGTGGATGAAGAGCGCGCCTTCTATTTCAATCCCGCCAACCCGACCGCGAGCTCCATGTATCCGCATGGCGAGAGCCGGTTCGATACCGTCGCGGGGCAGGAGCTACGCAACGTTCGGGTGCGCCGCCTGGACACGCTGTTGGCGCAAGGCGTGCTCCCGCGCGCGGACTTCCTCAAGGTCGATGTGGAGGGCTTCGAGCAGGACGTATTGCGCGGGGCCGACACGCTGATTGCGGCGGGAGTGCTGGGGGTGGAAGCCGAGAGCAATTTCGGCATCAGTCCGACCTATCCCAAAGGGCATCTTGCCACCCTGCAGCAGACGCTTTTGCAACACCGGCTGCTTGTGTTCGATATCGGATTCAATCGCATTCCCCGCGCGAGCTTCCAGCGCGCCCTCGTGCGCAGCGGCCGCAAGTGCGTCGTAGGGCGAGGACCGGGTAGGCAAGCCGGCGAAGGTCGACGTCCTGTTTTGTCGCGATGCCATCGAGGAGACGGATCACCCGGAGAACTATCAGACGGCCTCCCGGCCTTTGACCCTCGACCAAATGATCAAGCTGATGATCGTGTACGAGCTGCACGGCCTCAACGACATCGCCGTGGATACGCTCGAGCGATTTGCCGACCGGCTGAAGGTGAGGCTCGATAGCGAGCATGCGATCCGACTGCTGGCCGATCCCCATTGCCGGCCGGGTCCGCTGCGCCGGTTCATGCGCA
>CAWJDY010000045.1:0-227545 GCA_963841705.1 uncultured Alphaproteobacteria bacterium | reverse complement strand
GCCGCTGTAGGCGTGGCAAACAGCCCCTGATTATTTTTAGCCCATTCGCGCAACTCCGTAATTTGCCCATCCATGATTTCGCGGAAAGCTTCACGGGTAGACACAAGACTGCCTTGATCGACAACACCGTCAAAGTTCTTCCAGAGGGATGGGAAACGGTTCCGGTAGTAATTTCGAAACAGAGTGGACAAAGGTGAATTGTCGAAGACGTACGTTATGACCCGCCCCGCGAGAAGTAGTCTTCGATGCCGGGTAAATTACCTTCTCGGCGGCACAGCGGCGGTTTGGCCGCTCGCGGCTTAGCGCGCAGCAAACTCTGAAGTCAAACTTGGTTGGGACCTGGACCGGCAAAACTGTCTGCCGCTCGCGCTGCGTTCTGCAAGACAACGTCGAAGTCGCGGCGTTGTGCTTGGCGCCGAGCGATGCCGGCTTCTTGCCTGAAGCCGATATCATGCTCGCCCAGAAGATCGCGCTCAAGACAAACGAGAAGGCGGCGCTAAAGGTGGCGCACCAGAACTTCCCGCTATCCTTGTTCCTGCCGAGCGCATGCGCCTTCACCTAGAACTGAGGACTAGGCGATGAGCGCAGAAAAACCTGCCGGCGAAAAAACTTGCGAGTGCCGCAACTGACGAAGAAACGGTTCTCCGGTCGAACAAAGAAACTCACCAGAAACGCGGAAAGCATGCACTCCGCTGACCTGCTCCAGCGCCGTAGGCGGCATTTTTGCGTGAGGTTTTAATGAACGAAAAACACCGCATGCATTGGAGATAATAGACGAGGACCGCGGGCGTGATGCCGATCAATCTTTGTACTCGTCCATGCTGGCAACCGCAGCTCTGAGGGCTTCGGCCCATTGGTTGGAAAGCTTTCGATAATAGTCGTCATTCTCGTCGATTCTCGCACGCGTCGCACATCCAGAGTGTCACGCTCATACAGCAGGAGATCGATTGGCATGCCGACTGAAAGGTTGGAGCGCAGCGTTGCATCGAACGATAGCAGAATGAGCTTAGCGATCTCACCAAGCCGCATTTCGGGGTGCACCACACGGTCGAGAATCGGCTTACCATACTTGTGCTCGCCGATCTGGAGATATGGTGTGTCGTCAGTCGCCTCGATGAAATTACCCTCGTCGTAGATTTGGAACAGCCGCGGGGCTTCATCGCCCACCTGACCGCCCAGAATAAACGATACAGAAAAGCCTGTTTTACTTGCGTCGAGTGACGGGCCATCGATTGCGCGAACCTCACGCACAGCATCGCCGACAAGACGCGCGGCCCGATACATCGAGCTAACATTCATCAATGTAGGACAGTCAGTCGGTGCTTCGGTGGAAAGTTGCTCGTTGATAATGCTAATCACGGACTGGGAGACCGCCAGGTTTCCGGCAGTGAGCAGCACCAGAACGCGATCCCCAGTCCGGCGCCAAAAATGCAGCTTTCTGAATTGTGAGACGTTGTCGATGCCAGCATTGGTGCGGGTGTCGGCGGCAAACACCAGCCCGCGCTGCAGGCGAACTGCGACAGCGTAGGTCATCAGGTTCACTTTCGTTCGTTGTTCATGAATTTAGACTATTGCTGGCCAGTCGATTGTTGAACCAGCACCGCAACCTCCAACGTTTCTCCCTCACCACAGCGGCTAGAACCGCGGATCGGAGCGGCATAGTGAGTTCGCGCGGCAGGGCGCACCTACAACAATGCAACAGGACAAAACTGCTTTCCGCGCTTATCTGCGCAGCTCGCAATTCGGGCACTCTATTTACAGCTCGGCGATTCCCTAATCCACCTGCCCGCCCGTTCCCCAACCGCTACTCTGCCGCATCCTTGCGCATGCGTTGCGATCGACCCATCGCCGCTCCCGCTGCCCGCCGATTGGCCCCACCTTTACGCTACGGCTAAATCCCCATAGTGCTTGCGGCTCTGCCGCCCTACCACTCCTCGCCGCGATTTCGTGCTTGGGCGCCGGCCCTCATGAGCGTGGGCAGAATTCTCGCCATGCCGGCGTTCATAGCCCGGGCTGAAATCCCGCAGCGCAGCAACCTCCTGCCGTACTGAGGTGTGCTATTCTTTCGGGCGGAAGCACAGGAGGCACGGGCAAATGAAACGCCGCGAGTTCATCGCTCTGCTCGAGGTCCCCCACATCTTTACACGAAAGTCGCGCGTACAGCCAAAAGAAATTTTGATCACCAGTGAAAAAGACTTTTGCAACAAAATCTGCCAAATCCAAACTCATGCACCGCAGCAAAAAGCCCGTTACTCCATTGCCTGGTCGGCGCGGGCGACGGTTTCGAGATTGAGCGGCGCAGGCTGGAGGTTTCAGAAGCGGAAGCGCAATCCGGCCGTTATTGATCTGGGTGATTTGCTGGGTAAACCCGTTCTCCAGCCGCAGCATGCCCCCCTTTGGCGCCACCTTGGAGACCAGAGCCGGAATTGAACCGGCGTGGGCGCTTTTGCAGAGCGCTCCCTAACCACTCGGGCATCTGGTCGATTGGCAGCCCGTCGCGGACTTGAACCGCGGACATCCGCTTTCAGAGAGCGGCGCTCTACCGACTGAGCTAACGGGCATCAAACTGGTCAGCGGGGCGGCAGGCAGGGACGGCCAGGCTCCCCTACACCCTGATCAATTGGTGCGCACGGGAGGACTCGAACCTCCACCGCCGAGGTGCCTTCAGCGGCGCTGCGAAAAACTCTGCCCGAGAACTGGCCCGGCTTGTCGCGCCCCGATGCACCTAGACGACCGATTCCACGATTCTGGTCCGTTGCAGTCCTTGGACTTCTCACCGCAAAATGCGGGAATTCCGACGGCCCCATATGATTCGAATTTTGGAAACGCTTGACTAGGTAGTGTGAGATATCCGGGCTAGGGTTAATTGCGGTGGGAATTTTCGCCGAGGGATGTCTGGAATGAGTTTCGTGGGAAAAGTTGAGAGCCTCTGGCGCTATCCGGTCAAAAGCATGCGCGGTGAGGAGTTGGAAGAGGCGTTCGTTGGGTTTTCAGGTGTTTATGGCGACCACCTCTTTGCCTTCAAGAGTTCCGCTGCGCCCAAGGGATTCCCTTACCTGACCGGGCGGGAGCAGGAAGAGATGCTGCTCTATCGCCCGCACTTTCGCCATCCGGAACGAGCCGCAAAGCCTCCTAACCTGTCCGAAGCTGAGAGCATGGCGCCCGGCATAAATCCAGTGTTCGCCGATGCGACAGACCTCGCCGTCGATGTCGAGACACTATCGGGACAAGCGTTTGGAGTTGACGATCCTGCCCTGATAAGCATGCTCGCCAAGCGGATGGGGGATGCGCCTGTCCTTACCTTGCGGCGATCCGAGCGCGCGATGACGGATTGTCGTCCGATTTCACTGTTTTCGATTCAGACCTGCCGCCAACTTGGCGACGAGATCGGAACAACCCTCGACAAGCGACGCTTCAGGGCAAACGTCTATATGGATCTCGCGTCGGCTGGCGGGTTCGCGGAGGACGCGTATGTCGGCCGAACCTTACGGATCGGTCCGAAGGTGGTAGTCTCGGTACTTGAGCGCGACCCGCGCTGCAAGATGATCACGATCGATCCCGACACAGCTCAGACTAACGCGCAGCTCTTGCGAACCGTTAATCAAGCCCACGACAACAAGGCCGGAGTGTATGGCGCCGTCTTGGTCGAGGGAACAATCCGGCGGGGCGACGTAATCGACCTTGCGTGATGTTGGAACGATCCTTTTCGACAGCTCTGCAGGGATGGCTGAATGAGCCCTGTTACCAGCAAGCCTACGCTCTATGACCGTCTCGGCGGGGTCTATTCGATTGCCGCCGTGGTCGACAACTTTATTGATCGGGTTATGCAAGCGAAGTTGCCGCAGCTCTCCTCTACCGGGCCGTCCTGACGAGCACTGGATCATCAAGGGGCGGTCGTCTCGCTCTTGGCCGCCACGTCAGAGGCCGCTGGCGTAGCCGACAGAGAACTGGAAGCTGCCCTTCTAGATCGAACAGTCTTTATGAACTCACCATAGTCTGGTGGATTGAAATCGAGAAGCGTTCCACCCGAAGCAAAATGCTTGATGAATACCCTTCCGATCACCCAAGTAGCGCAGCCGGCCACCGCCGGCATCGTCAGCGTGCCAATCGCCGTTCCAAGTATCGGTATACCCTTGACGAGGCTGGTCGCAGTGGTTGCCGTGGTTGCTGGGATCACCGCGCCGGCGAGGCTGGTCAGGATCGATTTGCCCCGATTTTCGGAAAATGGAACTTCGTATATTTCGGCAAGGCGTCGCAACATGTGAAGCTGCACCCCACCAACTGCCGCCATATCAACAATGGGAATTGGAATAAAGCCGGCTGCACCAGACCACAGGGACAAACGATCAACCAATTCCAAGGCAAGCTTATCGCGCGCGGTGTTGGTCTGCTCCGTTGTGATCGCGGTTGGCTTGATCGGGACCTCAGTTGAACTCCGTCCTTCGCTTGCCTCGAATTCGCTCGTCTCCGCTGCCATGATGCGATCCTTTCCCCGACTGGAGTACCTAGAAGGCTGCGCAACTCGCTGCGACGCCGTTCTTTGCACTGATCATAGACGATCGCTAACAATGGGGCCAACGCAGAGTGCGTTCCATGTCGTTGGTTAAGTGGGCCCTTCTGGGGCTTGTAACGCTCCCCGCAGCGGAGGCTATCGGGCCTCTTTAAGCCTTTGTTGAGGGATCTAATACCATCTCCATAACGGCTTGAATTGAGGTTTTCGTAGGTAAGCGCCAGGGGCTGGTGGGTACTTCTTTCCTGCCCTGAAGTGACCTCCTGGGAAGCTTTGGCCGGGTTACGATCGAGGTGCCGCGTGCCCGATTGAACACCCCCGACGGCAAGACGACCGAGTGGAAGAGCCAAACGCTGCGGGCCTATCAGCGCCGCACGCTGGCGGCCGACGCTCTGATCGCCGGCTGCTATCTTGCCGGCACCAACACGCGCCGGGTGCGCCGTGCGCTGCGTGCTTTGTTTGGCGGGGCGGTGGGCAAGGACACGGTGAGCCGGGTCTGGCGCAAGGTGAAGAGCGACTGGGACGCCTGGAATGCCCGCTCGCTGACCGATGAGCCGATCGTCAGGCTCATTCTCGACGGCACCGTGGCGCGCGTGCGGCTCGATGGCAAAGCAACGTCCATCTCGCTGCTCGTCGTCATCGGCGTGCGCGCCGCTACAGAAACAAGAACATCGACATTTACATCGGCTTCAGCGTAGGTGGCGTCTATGACGTCAACGCACGACTGCTGTCGCGCTTCATGGGTCGGCACATCCCGGGAAATCCGATCTTTGTTCCGCGCCAAATGACGGGGGCCGCGAGCCTCACCCTTGCGAACTGGCTCTATCAGGCCGCCCCCAAGGACGGGTCTGCCATGGGAACGTTCGCCCGCGGCATCGCCTTCAATCCCTTGATAGGTCAGCCTGCTGGAGCGATCGACGCGACTAAATTCAACTGGCTTGGCAGCACCAACGACGAGGTGTCCATCTGTGCGGCACGGCGAGAGAGCGGCGTCACGAGGTTTGAACAAATGTTCGAACGGGAACTAGTCGTCGGCTCGACCGGTGGCAGCGGCGACGACGATCAGCTTCCCAGGCTCGTGAATGGCGTTCTCGGAACCAAATTCCGCATTGTTCGGGGCTTCCCCGGCGGCAACGAGATCAAGCTCGCGATGCTACGTGGCGAAGTCAGCGGACGCTGTGGCTGGTCGTGGTCAAGCGTGAAGGCCACAGAGGCCGAATGGCTGAGGGAAGGAAGCATATCGATCCTCGTCCAGCTCTCACTCCGAAGGCACCCGGACGTGCCCGATACGCCCTTGATCACCGACTACGCAAAAACCGACGAAGAACGACAGATCTTCAAGGTCGCTTTGGCGCGACAGGTCATGGCATGGCCCTTCGCTGCACCGCCCGGCACGCCCGTTGAGCGCGTCGCCGCGCTACGCCGAGCATTCGACGAAACGCTACGCGACCGGGAATATCTTGCGGAGGCCGATAGGCTAAATCTGGAGATCACGCCAGTGTCCGGCGAGCGCATTCAATCGCTCATCGCAGACGTCTATCGAACAACCAGCGCTGAGATCAGCGCGAAAATTGGCGCAATGCTGAAGTAGTGCAATTTCTACCAAATCAATCGGATGCGCCCTCAAACGAGGGCGCTGCGTATACCGAGCAGTGCTTGTTGCTCGCTATCGGCTTCGTTAACTGGATCCATGTCCGCACGAGCCGCTCGTCGATTCCTTACGCGTACAGCCGCGAGTAGTGGCATCGTCGAAACGTTAGGACGATTGCCGCAATGTAAGCGGTCTTCTGGCGCCCTCTGCAATGCTGGCCCGTAATCGGCGATTGTCCGAACCTCGATTGAGGAGGTTGGACACATGTCGGAGACTGAGCTTTTACCTAAGCCTAAGCGGGAGCCCGAGCCGGTTCGCCGGCTGGAGGTGTTTACCGGGGCCGGGCGCCGCCGCCGTTGGACCGCGGAGCAGAAGGCGCGGATCGTCGCCGAGAGTTATGAGAGCGGCGAGACGGTATGCGCGGTTGCGCGCCGGCACGGGTTGACGCCGCAGCAGTTGTTCGGATGGCGCCGGCATACGCGGCTGGCGGAAGACGGAGACGGCAAGGGCGGCATTGCATTTGCGCCCGTGATCGTGGAAGCGGCTCGGCCGTACGGGAACGCACCGATTGCGGCGACGCGCCCTGGCCGTTCATTGGTGATCGAGATCGTGATCGGCGCTGCGACGGTTCGGATTGCGCCCGGGACCGATGCCGCCACGTTGCAGACGGTGCTGCGCGCGGTGATGGCGGCGTCATGATTACGGTTCCGGCCGGCATACGCGTGCTGGTGGCCACCAAACCGGTCGATTTTAGAAAGGGCGGCGATGGGCTTGCGGCGCTGGTGCGCGAGGCGCTCGGCGAGGATCCGTTCTCGGGGACGATCTTCGTGTTCCGGTCCAAACGAGCCGACCGCGTAAAGATTTTGGCGTGGGATGGGTCTGGCCTGGTGCTGTTCTGGAAACGGCTGGAGCACGGGGCATTCCGCTGGCCGCCGATCAGCGATGGCATCATGGATTGACTGCGTCGCAGCTCGCTGCGCTTGTTGACGGGATGGATTGGTCGCGGCTCCATGCACGCGACGTCGCACGGCCGACCGCAACGTCGTGAGCATTGCGACTTTTTGAATCACCTGCGCACGACGCTGATCACAACGGCACGCGAATCAGATTTAGTGTCGCGTGTGAGCGAGATCGCACCTCAGCTTCCTACCGACATCGAAGCACTGCAGGCGCTGGTGGCAGCCGCGTGTGCCGAGCGTGACGTTGCGATTGCCGAGCGCGACCAGGCGCTGTCGCAAATCGATCGGCTACGCCATCTCCTGCGCCAATTGCAGCGCGCGCAATTCGGCCGCCGTTCGGAGAAGCTCGATCCCGAGCAACTGCTTCTGGCGCTTGAGGACATCGAGCAAGCCATTGCCGGCAACGAGGCTGCCGACGACAAGAAGGACGCGGTGGCCGCAAGGGCGCGGGCCGAAAATCGGCGCGCGTAGGGCGGCAGAATCGCCGAGGAAAAGCGAATGCGCGCTGCGAGCCTTCACCGACGCGGTCGCGCACCCGCGGGCAGCGCACGCCGTCCGATGCCGGTCATGAATCTCGCGCTCTGGCAAATGGCCGTGGCGCACCAGCCGCTGGCGGCCGGTCGTCTCGTCGGCGTACCTACGTTGGGGCTACCCGCGCGGACGCTGGACGCAGGTCCGCGCTGCGGTGCCCGGCGGACCGAAACAGAGGCCGGTTTCCAAGCCTAGTGGCCGGATTTGAATGTCAGGAAGTCAGAGCCCGTTCAATTTCCTCTAGTTTTGTAATCAACGTGCGCGTCGGAAAGGGTGCCGCGCAAAAGTATCTATTTTGGGCGTAAGGACTGCCTGTCCTTCGTTCAATGATGAAGTCGGTTCGAACGGAGCCTGGCGGAATGCTTTGTGGATCGCAATTAAAGACCAGTCGAACAAGTCTCGCGTCTGCCGTGACGCGCGCACGCTCCTTTATTTCAGGACCAATGATGGCAAGAATTTTTTGGAATGCGGGTATTAACTCTTCAACTGCCGGGTCAAATTCCACGACGACGTTACTAAGATAATATTTTTTTTGTTCGGACTGTGGGCGCCTCAAGCCGAACGCGCCAGATGCCCAATCAAATATATCCTCAAAGAACATGTCGGCATCTTCAGAAGTGACCGCGTCAATCACAATGCCATTGACCAGCACGGAAAGCGAAATGACAGATATTTTCTTGTTCCCTTTTGAAAGGGCGCCAGTCTTAAACTCTAACGTGTTGTAGTCGCCGCTCAATTCGATCAGGTTTGGTCGCGTTACAAAGTTATAGCGATCTCCTGTAGCTCGAACAAACTCAGCCGTGTCAAACCCGCTCTCTGGCCGGACTTCTTCGGGAGCAAACGGAACAATCAGACGAGCGCCATCTGGACCAATCACACGCATTGCTGCATGGCCTGCTCGATTGATCGTGGTTGATTTTTTGAGTACATGAAGCTTTTGGCCCCTTCACGCAATCGCTCATGAACGCCCTCGGGTGCCGCGTTTTGAGAAGCAACATCTGTCACAATCTCGCTAAATAGCGAGCCGGATCGAGCATTGCTTGTCAGTCCTTCACCATGTAGGGAGTTGACAAGTTCGGGCCCGATCTGATTTTCGGCACACTCTTTAGCGTAAGATTGGGGTGCCAGAGCAGTGGCCGAATAATCTTTCGTCCACTCCAGAAAGGTAGGAAAGCTCACAAACCTGATAACGAGCCGAGGAAAAGCGAATGCGCGCTGCGAGCCTTCACCGACGCGGTCGCGCACCCGCGGGCAGCGCACGCCGTCCGATGCCGGTCATGAATCTCGCGCTCTGGCAAATGGCCGTGGCGCACCAGCCGCTGGCGGCCGGTCGTCTCGTCGGCGTACCTACGTTGGGGCTACCCGCGCGGACGCTGGACGCAGGTCCGCGCTGCGGTGCCCGGCGGACCGAAACAGAGGCCGGTTTCCAAGCCTAGTGGCCGGATTTGAATGTCAGGAAGTCAGAGCCCGTTCAATTTCCTCTAGTTTTGTAATCAACGTGCGCGTCGGAAAGGGTGCCGCGCAAAAGTATCTATTTTGGGCGTAAGGACTGCCTGTCCTTCGTTCAATGATGAAGTCGGTTCGAACGGAGCCTGGCGGAATGCTTTGTGGATCGCAATTAAAGACCAGTCGAACAAGTCTCGCGTCTGCCGTGACGCGCGCACGCTCCTTTATTTCAGGACCAATGATGGCAAGAATTTTTTGGAATGCGGGTATTAACTCTTCAACTGCCGGGTCAAATTCCACGACGACGTTACTAAGATAATATTTTTTTTGTTCGGACTGTGGGCGCCTCAAGCCGAACGCGCCAGATGCCCAATCAAATATATCCTCAAAGAACATGTCGGCATCTTCAGAAGTGACCGCGTCAATCACAATGCCATTGACCAGCACGGAAAGCGAAATGACAGATATTTTCTTGTTCCCTTTTGAAAGGGCGCCAGTCTTAAACTCTAACGTGTTGTAGTCGCCGCTCAATTCGATCAGGTTTGGTCGCGTTACAAAGTTATAGCGATCTCCTGTAGCTCGAACAAACTCAGCCGTGTCAAACCCGCTCTCTGGCCGGACTTCTTCGGGAGCAAACGGAACAATCAGACGAGCGCCATCTGGACCAATCACACGCATTGCTGCATGGCCTGCTCGATTGATCGTGGTTGATTTTTTGAGTACATGAAGCTTTTGGCCCCTTCACGCAATCGCTCATGAACGCCCTCGGGTGCCGCGTTTTGAGAAGCAACATCTGTCACAATCTCGCTAAATAGCGAGCCGGATCGAGCATTGCTTGTCAGTCCTTCACCATGTAGGGAGTTGACAAGTTCGGGCCCGATCTGATTTTCGGCACACTCTTTAGCGTAAGATTGGGGTGCCAGAGCAGTGGCCGAATAATCTTTCGTCCACTCCAGAAAGGTAGGAAAGCTCACAAACCTGATAACGAGCGCAATGTCGAGTTTCGTTGCAATGTCAATCAATGTTTGAAGATTGACTTTGCCATAGCTCTCTCTCTCTAGGCGCGCCACCACACTCTGGGGCTTGCCAATCAGCTCACCAAATTGAGCTTGTGTCCTATCACCGCGAAGCGCGCGAATTTGCGCAGCAAGAAAGACCTTCAATTGCCGAGCAAAATAACTCTTGCGAAACTTCTCTTTCTTGAATTGTCCTGCGAGGCGCTCAGTCCGACTGAGGCGCTTTCCATTCTCGCGCGCGGTTCCAGTCATTGATTACCTCAGCTCTCCTTTCCTGAGCCTCTTCGCATGAACGCTTGTATGTCGGATCGTCATTTTTCCTGAGCGGCAGAAGCATCGTAAAGTCGTCATCGCGCGGGCCAGAAAATCCAAAAATTCGATATTGTACGCCCTTGTCGTCCTCCAATATGAGTTCGACGAGCCCCTCGCATTGACTACCCTTCCTATTCTCTAGCTCCTTGAAACAACTCTCAGGCCACCTATCCCGGGTTATCGCCTCTAGGGTTTCCATGACCGCCAGCAAATCGGCCTGAACGGCGTCATCTTGGGCGTCGTACCAGAGCCTAATCTGGTCCACCCCATCGCTGGAAATATAGCATCGGAAGACGACCACCGCTATAGCATTTTTGCAATAAGCTCATTCTTCTCTTGCATTTTATAGCAAACTTGCTATACGCTCAAGGATCGGGTGCCTCGACGCCATGTCAACCTGGGCGACCAGGCGATCGGCGCCTTTCGGTGTCGTGCTCGCCATATGGGAGCCGCAACGCGACAGACCTCCTTGCGGATCGCCGGATCGAGCTTTTGCAGATCGCCCCGAAATTTTTTCCTGATGTTACTACCAGCCCCATGCGACCGGGAGACTGTGCAGCCAGTCGCTCATGTTCTTGTCCGAACCCCCTGGATTTCCACGGAACGGAATTGACCTAAGACGGAAGGCTTGGCGAGGGCTATTGGAGGCAGGCACTCGCGCTCATTCCGCCTGTATTCAATAAGGATAAGCCGCTCCACCTCTGAGCGCCAGGCATCGCGGTCGGAGTGGACGTCTGCTAATTCCTGACGGAACCGGACTTGGCCACCTTCGAGCCGAGCCGCCGCTTCCTTAGCTGCCATGGCGTCTTGGGCCAAAGCATTGGGAGCGCTACGGGCTCAAATCCTGGAAGCAGCGCAAACGCAGTTGCACCATAACGTGCTGGCGATTGCGCTTGCCAACAAGCTCGCCGCATCGCCTGGGCGGTTCTCAACAAACGTAACAAAACCTTTACCCGCCGAGGTCTATGCGTGATCTGAAAAATAAAATGTTGGAATACGGATCATTTGGCGGAACAGAAAGATCACTCACGTCCGCCACCTACTTCGATACCAGTAAACCCGGATATGTGACCTATTAAATATCACGGTCAAGAGAACTCGGCATGCTTTTACAACTGGAAAGCCAAGTACGGCGGCCTCGAGGTCTCGGAAGCAAAGCGGCTGCCTCGTGTCCGTCCCACCCTTTGCTCCGGCTCAGGCCGGGACGAACGAAATTGCGTACGAGGATATCATGATCAACGCGGCCGAATATCGCGCGATGGCTTCGGAATCGCCGCGAGTGAGGAATGCTTACACGGGACGCGTGCCGCACAACACCCGAGTCATTCGGAGTTCCGCCGGATAGCATGCATTGTGCCAGTTTGGGCTACGACACAGCGCACCTTGCTCACTTGCTGCGCGGCTTTGCGCAGGAATGTCTTCAGCGGATGAAACACCAGCTCTATCGGGTTAAGGTCCGGAGAATACTTGGGCAAGTAGCGGAGACTTGCACCGACAGCCTGGATTAGCTGCCAATGAGCGAATAGACTTCCGCTATCGGTAGCGCGCGCAGTGCCACGACCAATTGCGGTTGCCGACGGCCGCAGCGATGCGAGGCTTTTTCACGGCCGCACCATCGGCACCACGGTGTCGTCCGGCTCCGTGTCGAGCGTGAGCGCGTTTCGTCGGATTGTCGCGCCCGCATATGACTCGGACAAATGCGCGTATCTTTTGGTCATGCGCTCGTCGGCGTGACCGAGCTGCTCGCCAATGACGGCCGTCGGCACGCCTTTCAGCGCAAGATGCGAAGCATGCGTATGTCTCAGACAATGAAACGAAACCGGCGGGCTTATGCGCGCGTGCTCGCTAGCGGCACGCATCCGCTCCCATTGGTGTCCTGGCCCCCACGCGGTGCCGTCGTCACGCGGCAGGAGCAATTCGTCGCCACGCTTGCCAGCGCACCAGCGCGCGAACAACTGTTGCGCCTCCACGGTGAGCCACACGATGCGCGGCTTGCCCGCCTTGCTCGTGCGTATAAGCAGCGTGCCGCTGTCAGGCTGAAAGTCTTTCACCAGCAAAGTGATCAACTCGCCGTAGCGGCAGCCCGACACCAACGCCGCTTGCACGAGCCTGCGGAAGTCACCTTGACATGCGTTCACCAGACGCTTGCACTCGGCAATGGACAGAAAGCGCTCGCGCTCAACATCGACCCCCTTGAAGCGCCTGACGCGTCTCCACGCCTCATCTGAAGACACGTGATTGTCGGGGTCAGCCCACGCCATGTTGAGCGCGGCTTTCAGAGTTATCAGCACTCTGTTTGCGCTTACGCGGCGCTTGCGTTTCCTTTCCTCTGTGTTGTCGTCAGACGCGTGACGCGGTGGCTTGCCTTGGGGGCTGCGCAGACGCCGCGGCATGGTTGCGAGCGCGTTGAGCCACTTTTCTATCTGCCTCTTCGTGAGGTCCTGCACGAGCACGTCGCCCAATGTCGGCTTTATGAGCGCCTCGTAACGGTAGCGCGCGTCTTTGCTGCTCTTCCTGTGGTGCGTGAGATATTCGAGATAATTCTCGACGGCTTTGCCAACTGTCAGCGGCCCATCCGCCTTCGGCTTGTGATCCAGCGCCACACGTTGCGCCTGGGCGTAGCTGAGGACAGTAGCGCCGTCCGCAGCGGAATAGTCGTCGGCAATGCCGTCGAGCGCCTCCACCTTGTAGGTCTGTGCCCCGATGTAGCGGCGCACGCACCAGGAGCCCGGCCGCTTGGACAGGCGCCGGTAGCCGAGATGCAGCCCCGGCTCCAGCAATCGGAAGTACGGCTTGCCCCGCGCTTTGAGCTTTGCACGTGCCTCGCGGCTGTCGAGCTTGCTGTCGCGCAGCGTCCTGGGCATTGTCAGCCCTCCCGTGTCCAATACGTGTCCAACGGGCTGCCGTGCCTGACAGAGCGGAAAACCCGGTGACCAATATATGTCCAATATACCGGTGCGGACGGCTGTAAACAAGCGTGCACACAAGTGCACGTCTAGCAAGGGTTTATTGGGATTTCGTGCACGGCCATGGACGGCCATACACGCCTTTGGCGCTCACCCAGAGCGCTTAGCACTCAGCGCGCCGGCAGGAATGCCGGGCCTACTGCTCTGACCTTGCGTTTGCTCGGATCCTCGTCGGTGCTATCGGCTCCGGCCCTCGCCGGCGCGATCTCGCCGGCAGCTGGAGCGGACATGCCTGGTTTTGCGCTTGCGCTTGCATCCCGCGTTGCGGGTGGTTGCCGCGCCGGATTGGCGTCGAGGGTGACCGGTTTACCCTGGGCGTCGAATTGAGGCTGCGATAATTGTCTCGCCCGCTCTTCCGTGACGACGATGTCGCCCCGCTCCAGCATCTGATCGTCAGCTCCCCGCAAAGCCTCGGCCCAGGACTGGCCGGGAGCTCTGCAGCTGCAGGCCGCATTATACGTCTTGCGGTAGCTGAACGCAGTAGGCAGGTCCATGTACAGCCTGCCGCTTATCGAAATGGCGCGGGAGACATCCTCGCCGGGGTTGCGGTGGCTATAGAGCGCGACTTCCGCTGCGGGACACAGGCGATGGCAGAGCGCTTCATCCTCGGCGAACTTGCCCGGCACGGTCGAGTACGAGATCGGGAAATAATAACCATCGCAGGTGCGTACACAGAGCGTGCGATAGGTTCCGGATAGCGGGATGCCCATCTGCGACATCGGGGAGGACGGGACCGGGTTGATGCCGAACAAGGTCTCGAAAAATCCGCCGGGACCGGCATTGGCAAACTGGCGATATTGCGGGCCGCAATCGTTCTGGCCGAGCGACATCAGCACGCCGCGGCGCTGACTCTCGCGCTCGCCGCTGTTGCCCTGCAGGCGCTGGATCTCGGTTTGGTAGTAATTGAGGTTGGAGCGGGTCTGCTGGATCTGGTTGTTCACGGGCCCGCATTGCGGTGACTGGCCGCTGAACAGAGCGAAGAACCCGGCCCCTTGACAGCCGAGCCGCTGAGATTGCTGCCCCAGGCGGTCGAGCTCGGCCTGCTGCTTTGCGGCCGAATCTTCGTAGCGCTTGATCTGGTCGGCCGTGGCGGGATCCACCGTCCCGCGTTCGACTGCAGCCAGCTGTGCCTCCAGGCGCAGGCAGACGGGATTGCGCGCCGGCGCCGGGGGCGCTCCAGGCGCTGCTGCGGCCGGGGGCGAGGCAGGCGAGGCTGCGGCCGGCGGCGAGGCAGGCGCGGGAAATCCAACCTGGGCTGCGGCCGGCAAGCCGCACAAAACGGTCACGGAAAGGGTCAAGGAGGCCTTTAAGGGCAACGCAAGCCCGCCTCCGCGCAATCCCTTCGCGATCACCGTCCAAGGCATCAGGAAAAGCCCCCACCCGAACCCGGGCTTACCCGGGGTCACCCCAGCGCGCCGAGGAAGCGCCGGGATGGTGACCAAAGTGTGGACTTGGAGCCTATTTGGCTGCCGTTTTGTCGCGTTTAGCGGCGGCTTTTAAACCCGCCCCTACACGCCGTGGCCGCACGAAACCACCTCGATCACTCCGCGTCGGGCTGATTCTCCGGCCGGGCCTGCATGAATGCCGGTAACGCGTTGCAGGCCGCCTCGACTGCCACGATCTTGGGGAAACGATCCAGGGGCACATTGAAACGCCGGGCATTATAAACCTGCGGTACCAGGCAGACGTCAGCGAGGGTGACGTCCTTGCCGCAGGCATAAGGGGTGGCGCGGATCAAGCTCTCGAGTGCTTCAAAACCGTCGAGAATCCAGTGCTGATACCAAGTGTCGATCTCGGCCTGTGTGCGGCCTAGCGCGTTCTTGAGGTAGCGCAGCGGCCCCAAATTGTTGAGCGGATGGATATCGCAGGCAATCAGCTGGGCCACTGCGCGCACCTTGGCGCGCGCGATCAGATCATCCGGCAACAAGGGCGGCTGCGGATGTGCCTCATCGAGGTATTCGATGATCGCGAGCGATTGAATGACAACACCGCCTTGATCGAGCTTGAGCGCGGGCACGCGCATCTGCGGATTGATGGCGCGGTATTCCGGCTTCCTGTTCAGCCCGCCCTGCTTCTGCAAGTGGATCGAGACCATCTCCGCCTCGAGGCCCTTGAGGTTGAGCGCGATGCGGACGCGATAGGCGGCAGAGGAGCGAAAATAACCGTACAGCGTCACGAAAACCCTCCTTGCCCCTCACTCACGGCGGGTGGTGTCGCCGTCGGGCTTCTGCGGTTGGCGCAGCGAGTGTTCCGCAACCAGCTCGGCGGAGCGGCGGGTCAGCTCCTGCACGGCGCGATCGAATGCGGGACGGTCCGCGGGTGCGACCACTTCGAACAGCTGGTTCATGAATGCAAGCGCGCCCGGCGCAAGCCTCTCGTAGATCTGTCGCCCGGCTGGGGTGAGGGTCAGGAATGCTTCCCGCAGGTCGGCGCGGTTTGGGCGCCGGGTCAGGAGTTTGCGCGCTTCGAGCTGCGCCACCGCCCGCGAGACCTTGGTCTTGTGCATGTGAGTTCGCGCGCCAATGGCCTTGGCGGTCATCACCTCGGTTTCGCCCAGCGTCACCAGGACACGCCACTCGGGAATGCCGATATGGTACCGGCCGTACACCTGGGTGAGGGCCTCTGAGACCAGGCTGGACAGGACGTTCAGCCGGTGGGGCAGAAAATCTTCGAGCTTCAGCACCGTATCGCGTGTACCCGGGGAGACGCCGAACGCTGCTGGCTCGACGGATGAAGCGGACTTGACCATCAATGCGCACCTGGCGTCCGTGCCGGATGCCCAGCTCTGAGACGGCTGCCTGAGATTGACCGAAGAAACAATGCGCTGCAACCGGCCGGTTGCCGATCCTGCCGCTTGCCTGGGAGCCGGGAGAGGCGGAGGCGCCGATGTCTCAGACGCGTCGAATCAGCGTGGGGGCGCTACCGGAGGCACTCGATCGCGACGAATTCGTCGCGGGCAGAGGTGCCGTTGGTGACGGGAACCGCGCCCGTAATCTCGTCGCGATCGACCTTGCGGAACGAGGCTGCCCGCATGTAGGCACGGGACTGACAATAGGCGGTCGCAACCGGAATGCCGCATTTGGCCCCGGTTGCGAGGCAACGGTCGACTCCATAGCCGTCCGCGTTATTGGCAATGATGAAAATGCGTTTTTCAGCTTGCGCGCCGGTGCTGAAGAGGACCGCCGCGAAACAAAGCGCGCCGAAGACGGTCCGCATCGTTCAACCCCCCGATGGCCCCCAGGATCGCAACGCAACGCAGACAATGCGCGGTGAGAACTTAACCTGCCCCTAACCGCTCCGTGCTGCCGCCGCAGCATGGCTAACAGGGTGTTAGCGGGCCAATTGCTCGTTTGCCTAGAGCACGAAAGACACACCCTTGATATTTCTGCGGCATCATGCATGGACGGCCCGGCCGCCGGCCGAGAGCCGATCATTCGGCCAAACGGGCGATGGGCATGGAATTGAAGCTGTACGATACCTTGACGCGGCAGAAGCGGCGGTTCGAGCCGATCGACCCTACGCGCGTGCGCCTCTATGTGTGCGGGCCGACAGTCTATGATTTTGCTCATATCGGCAATGCGCGGCCCGTCATCGTGTTCGACGTGCTTTTCCGATTGCTGCGCCATCTCTACGGCGCCGATCATGTCGTCTATGTGCGCAACATCACCGACGTGGATGACAAGATCAACGCGCGGGCGGCCGAAGAATACCCCGATCGCCCGCTGAACGTATCCATCCGCACGCTTACGGAGCGGACCGAGCGGCAGTTTCATGAGGACGTGGAGGCGCTCGGCTGTCTGCCTCCCAGCGTTGAGCCGCGTGCGACCGAGCATATCGAAGCGATGAAGGTGCTGATCGAGCGTCTTGTTGCTTCGGGTCACGCCTATGTGGCGCAAGAGCATGCGCTGTTCAGCGTCGCCTCGATGCCCGAATACGGCAGGCTTTCACGGCGCTCCCTCGATGAGATGATCGCAGGCGCCCGCGTTGACGTTGCACCGTACAAACGCGATCCCATGGACTTCGTGCTGTGGAAGCCCTCGCAGCCCGGCGAGCCGGCCTGGCCCTCGCCCGCAGGAATTGCGGCCCCGGGCCGTCCCGGCTGGCACATCGAATGCTCGGCCATGAGCTGGCAGCATCTGGGCGAGTTTTTCGACATTCACGGCGGCGGCATCGATCTCATCTTTCCCCACCATGAGAACGAGATCGCGCAGACGCGCAGCGCCTTCCACTCGACGATGATGGCCAATTACTGGATGCACAACGGCTTTCTGCAGGTCGAAGGCGAGAAGATGTCGAAAAGCCTGGGGAATTTCTTCACCATCAGGCAGCTTCTCGCCGATTGGCCGGGCGAGGTGCTGCGTCTCAACATGTTGCGAACCCACTATCGACAGCCGTTAGATTGGACGATGAAGGCATTGGTGGAAAGCAAGACGATCTTGGACGAATGGTACAACACTATCGGTGATATATCGTCGTCTGACATGATTCCCGACGATCAGGCGATGCAGGCGCTTTGCGACGACCTGAATACTCCAAGTGTTTTGACCCGGCTGCATGCTTTGGTCAATGAAATTCGTGGGTCCGCAGGCTGCCCGCATGAGATGGAGCTCAAGCGCAAGCTCAAGGCCTCAGGTTCCTTGTTGGGTATTCTTGAACGAACCGCGGGAGAATATATTCAGCGCGACCCGCTGCGAATCGCGGTCGACGAGATCAAGGTACGAGATTTGATCGATGCGAGGACCACCGCTCGAAAGAGCAAGAACTTCAAACAGGCGGATCTCATCCGGAACGAATTGACCAGCATGGGTATCGAGATCGAAGACCACAAGGACGGCACGACCAGCTGGAAAATCAAGCGGAGGGCGTCATGATCGACCGGCCTGATACGCCCTTTCCCCGGCACTGGTTCTACTACATCGTGCTCAAATATGCGCTACTCGCGGCCGCGGTGGTGGTCGCGCTCTATGTCGCGTATCAGGTCCTGTGAACCCCCCAAGTGGCAAATGGCTCGCGAACGCCTCTACCTCTTCGATACGACCCTGCGCGACGGCGCGCAGACCAATGGCGTCGATTTCACCCTTAACGACAAGCTGGCGATCGCGAGGATGCTGGACGAGCTCGGCCTCGACTATGTCGAAGGCGGCTACCCCGGCGCCAATCCAATCGATACGGAGCTTTTCGCGCAGGACCGCAAGCTGAGAGCGCGTTTCACCGCCTTCGGAATGACGCGCCGGCCGGGCCGCTCGACCTCGAATGACCCGGGCCTCGCCGCCATGCTGCAGGCCAAGGCCGATGCGATCTGCTTCGTCGCCAAATCGTGGGACTACCATGTGCGTGTCGCGCTGGAGACGACCTTGGAGGAGAACCTGACGGCAATCCGCGACAGCGTGCGCGCCGCAAAGAGCCGAGGCCGCGAGGTGCTGCTCGATTGCGAGCATTTCTTCGACGGCTACAAGGCCAACCCGCAGTTTGCCTTGGCTTGCGCCAAGGCCGCGCACGAAGAGGGGGCGCGCTGGGTCGTACTGTGCGACACCAATGGCGGCGCGCTTCCGCATGAAGTGGAGAAGATCGTTGGCGAGGTGGCCGAGGTCATTCCCGGAGATCATCTCGGCATCCACGCCCATAACGACACCGAGCAGGCCGTCGCCAACTCTCTCGCGGCGGTACGCGCCGGAGCGCGCCAGATTCAAGGGACGCTCAACGGATTGGGCGAGCGCTGCGGCAATGCAAATCTCGTCTCGATCATTCCCACGCTGGCGCTGAAGCCTGAATTTTCGCAGCGGTTCGAGATCGGTATAACCGACGCTCAGCTCAAGACTTTGTCACATGCGTCACGTGCTTTGGATGAGATGCTCAACCGGGCGCCGAACCGGCATGCGCCTTATGTGGGCGAGAGTGCGTTCGCGACCAAAGCGGGCATTCACGCCTCGGCCATCATGAAAGATCCGGCCACCTACGAGCACGTGCCGCCGGAGACGATTGGCAATCGGCGCAAGCTCTTGGTCTCCGATCAGGGAGGGAAGTCGAACCTGCTGGCGGAGCTCGATCGCATCGGCATCAGCATCGAAAAGGAGGACGAGCGGCTCACGCGACTGCTCGAAGAGGTGAAGCGGCGTGAGGCGATCGGCTACGCCTACGAGGCAGCCGATGCTTCCTTCGAGCTGCTGGCGCGCCGCATCCTGGGCAAGGTCCCGAACTATTTCCGGGTGGAAAAATTCGATGTGAATGTCGAGCAGCGCGACAATGCGATCGGCGAGCGCGTGACCGTGTCGCTCGCGGTGGTCAAGGTGAACGTGGGCGACGAGACTCTTATTTCCGCGGCGGAGGGCAACGGTCCCGTGAACGCGCTCGATCTGGCGCTGCGCAAGGATCTGGGGAAGTATCAGGTTTACATCAAGGGGCTTGACCTCACCGACTACCGCGTGCGCATTCTCAATACCGGCACCGAAGCGGTGACGCGGGTTCTCATCGAAAGCCAGGACGAAACCGGCGAGCGCTGGACCACGGTCGGGGTATCGCCCAATATCATCGATGCATCCTTCCAGGCGCTGATGGATTCCATCGTCTATAAGCTGGTGCGCTCCGGTGCTCCGGCGTGACTTTGCTGCAATGATCGATCATGTCTCCATCAGCGTGCGCGACCTCGATCGGGCTGCGCGGTTTTATCAAGCCGTGCTGGGAACGATCGGGTACAAGAAGCTGCGGGATGAGCCGCACACCGTCGGCTTCGGCAAGACCTACCCGGAATTCTGGATCAATCGACGGCGGGGTATGGCGCCGCTCGATCGAGACAGCGGTTCGCACGTCGCCGTCCGCGCTGCCTCGATCGAGGCGGTGGACGGGTTCCATGCAGCAGCGCTCGCGGCCGGCGGGGACTGCGATGGCGCGCCGGGCCCAAGGCCGGAATACAGCCCGGGTTATTACGCCGCGTTCATCCGCGATCCCGAGGGCAACCGCATCGAGGCGGTGACGTTTCGAAAGATTTAAGAACAGAAATGAGGTGGGGCAATCGAAGGTGCTGCTATGGGTACAGCAGCTCCGCGGGATTGTAGTGCAGCAGCCGCTTGATCTCGTCGGCGGTGAAATCCTCTTCCAGCAGCAATTGACAGGTGATGCGGAGCGCCTCGGCCATCGGAGGATTGTGCAGCTGTCCGCAATCGCTGGAAACGAGCGCACGCCTGACACCCACGTTGCGAATGGCAGCGGCGAAATCAGTGATGGACACGCGCCACCAGCGCGGTAACAGCTCGCCTGCCGTAAAGTTGATCCACACGCCGTGGTCGGCAAGCTCGATCTGCTGGGCGAGGCTCAGGCACGAGAAGAACGGGTGATCGCAAACGATCCGCTTGACGCCTGATCGCTGGGCCGCGGGCACGATGGCGGTCATCTCCTTGAACGAGATATGTCCGAGGTTGAGAATGATGTCCGCGTCCGCCACCATGCGGAAGATCTCGTGCAGAGCGGGTCCCAGATCGCCGTCAGCATCCAGCAGAAACAGGCGAGGCTTTTTGCGCGCATAATCCGACAGGCCGCCCTTGATGGTGAGACCGCGGCCGTGCTGGCCGATGGAGCCGGTCACGAGGGCGTGGTTCGTGGAATTGATGGTGGGCAGCCAGATCTGCCGCGCCTCGTACTTGATCGCCGCCTCGACCGCGCTGGGGTTGATGCCGCCGACTTCCAAGTTGCAGGTGATGCTGCCGAATATGTCGATGCCAGGCACATGTTTGCGTGCCAGCAGCGCCATCGGTGCCGTGGGAAAATTGTGGGTTTTCAGACAAATCCCGCGCATTCCCGCCGCCTTGGCGTCCTGCGCAAGCTCGAAGGCATCCTGAATTCTCGGATAGAGATCGGGACCGTGGTGAATGTGGATATCGACTGCTCCCTGCAGCAGCTCCAGGTCCAGGCGTGTCATCTCAGGGTTACATCCGCTCGGCCACGATTGGCGCCATCTCCGTCTCAGCTTGCGAGACCAGGCGTGCCTCCTCCAAGAGCCTTGGCAGGATGTCGTCCACTCCTTCGGCCACGAGCAAATGCACGGACAGACCCGGTCGGATGAAATCCAGCCGTCGCATGTGATCGATGAGCGCGCATAGGGGGTCCCAGAAACCCTCGATGTTCAGGATGAGTATGGGTTTGCGATGCCGGCCGAGTTGTGCCCATGTGAGCTGCTCGACCAGCTCCTCGAGCGTCCCGATCCCGCCGGGCAGCGCCACGAACGCGTCCGCTCGCTCGAACATGATACGTTTGCGCTCGTGCATGTCGCGGGTGACAATGCGTTCCTGGACGCGCAGCAGCATGTGCTCGCGGTTGACCAGAAACTCCGGGATGACACCCGTCACGCGTCCGCCGCCGTCGAGGACGGCTTCGGCCAGCGCCCCCATCAGGCCGACTGATCCGCCGCCATAAACCAGCCCGATATTGTTCTTGGCCAGAACCCGGCCGAAGCTTGTGGCTGCATCCAAGAAAGCGGGGGTGTTGCCGGGGCCGGAAGCACAATAGACGCAAATAGATTTGATTGCGCTCATGGTGAGGAGATGTGACCTCGCTGGAACGGGCAGTCAAGCGGATTGACATGCCGCGCCTGAGGGGGTGCTTGTCGCTGTGGGAAATCTCTATATGAGGGAAGTTCGGCGGTCTGCGCTGCGGCCCGTCAAGTGCGCGGGCCTTCCACGACATGACTGAGTTCCAACTACGATCGACTGCGGCGTTGAAGCGCGAGGCCTCCGCCGGAGGCGGTTCGCTCTTCGCTATCATGCGCGGCTTGTGGCCTGATATCTGGCCACCCGATCGGCGCGACCTGAAGTTGCGGGTTGCGTTCTCGATGGTGCTTCTACTTGTCGCGAAGCTCGCCACCATTGCAGTCCCGTTCACCTTCAAATGGACGACGGACGCACTGACCGGCAAGGGCAGCGCGCCGGTCGCGCCGTCCTCCTGGATTGTGTGGGTGCTCGCGGCGCCCATTCTCATGACGCTTGCATACGGCGGCATGCGCATCCTGATGGCGCTGCTGACGCAGCTTCGCGACGGGATCTTTGCCAAGGTGGCCATGAACGCGGTGCGCCGCCTCGCCTACCGCACCTTCGAGCATATGCATGAGCTCTCGCTGCGCTTCCACCTCGAGCGCAAGACCGGGGGATTGACGCGCGTTCTCGAGCGCGGGCGCAACGCCATCGAGACGATCGTGCGCATGGTGATCATGCAGCTGGTACCGACGATAATCGAGCTGGCGCTCGTGATCGCGGTTCTGCTCTATCAGTTCGACTGGCGCTATGTCGTAGCCATTCTCGCGACCGTCGCCTGCTACATGACATATACATTCTACGCCACTGAATGGCGCATAGGCATTCGGCGGCGGATGAACGACAGCGACACTGATGCCAACGTCAAGGCGATCGATTCGCTGCTGAACTACGAGACGGTGAAATACTTCGTGGCCGAGGAACGCGAAGCGAAGCGCTATGACCGTTCCATGGCTCGCTATGAGGATGCGAGCGTCAAGTCCTATGTCTCCCTTGCCGTGCTCAATGCGGGTCAGGCGACGATCTTCACCGTGGGACTGGCTGCAGTCATGGTGATGTGCGCCCGTGGCATCCAGCAGGGTGTCAACACGGTCGGCGATCTCGTGATGATCAACACCATGATGATCCAGCTCTACCAGCCGCTGAATTTCATGGGCATGCTCTATCGCGAGATCAAGCAGGCGGTGATCGACATCGAGATGATGTTTGCGATTCTTGCGCGGGAGCCCGAGATCAGGGACAGACCGGGTGCAAAGCCGCTCGAGATCAAGCATGGCACAATCCGGTTCGAGAATGTCAGGTTCGCCTACGAGCCGGACCGACAAATCCTTAAGGGTCTCAGCTTCGAGGTGCCCGCCGGTCATACGGTCGCGGTGGTTGGACCTTCCGGCGCCGGCAAGTCGACCATCTCGCGCCTGCTGTTCCGGTTCTATGAGGTCACGGGTGGCCGCATTTCCATTGATGGACAGGACATTCGCGACGTGACCCAGAAATCGCTGCGTTCGGCGATCGGAATGGTGCCGCAGGATACCGTGCTGTTCAATGACACCATTCGCTACAACATCCGCTACGGACGCTGGGATGCGAGCGACGCCGAGGTGCAGGAGGCGGCCCGTCTGGCGCAGATCGACGGGTTCATCCGCATGTCGCCCAAGGGTTACGAGACCGAGGTGGGCGAAAGGGGATTGAAGCTCTCTGGCGGAGAGAAGCAGCGTGTCGCCATAGCCCGGACCATTCTCAAAAGCCCCCCGATTCTGCTGCTGGACGAGGCAACCTCCGCGCTCGACAGCCACACCGAGAAGGAGATCCAGGACGCGCTGCAACGCGTGTCACGAAACCGAACGACGCTCGTCATCGCCCACCGCCTTTCCACGATAATAGGCGCTGACGAGATTATTGTTCTCGATCAGGGGGTCATCGTCGAGCGCGGCTCCCACCACTCCCTCCTGGCAAGGGGCGGTCTCTATGCCAGCATGTGGAATCGCCAGCGCGAGGCCGAGGCGGCGCGGGAGAAGCTTGCGCTGGTGGATGACGAGCCGGCCGCTCCGAACCGCGATCCGCCTGAGATCGAACGCGCTCCGCCTGAGATCGAAGAAGTCACGCTGGACCGCCCCATCGAGCGTGCCGACGCAGCGGAGTGACGATGTCGGTCCTTGCCTCCATTCGTGCCCAATTGGCGCCGGTGCACCGGGAGGGTTTGCCGTTCATTGCGGTTTTCGGCTTGGCGAGTCTTTTTCTGCTGTGGCTGTGGTCACCACTCGGCTGGCTTGGTGTGTTGACCACGGTCTGGTGCGCCTTTTTCTTCCGCGATCCGGAACGGGTTACGCCGATTCGGGATGGCATTATTGTTGCGCCTGCGGATGGGCGCGTCAGCAGGATCGCCAATGCCGTGCCGCCGCAGGAGCTCGCGCTTGGTGCGCAGGCGCTGCCTCGGATCTCGATTTTCATGAGCGTATTCGACTGCCACGTCAATCGAAGTCCGCTGGCAGGCAGGATCGAGCGCATCGTCTACCATCATGGCACGTTCGTCAGCGCCGACCTCGACAAGGCAAGCGAGAGCAACGAGCGGAACTCCCTTGTCATCGCTACCGGCAGGGCCCGGATCGGGGTGGTGCAGATCGCCGGGCTTATTGCACGGCGGATCGTCTGCTTCGTGCGCGAGGGGACGTCGCTGCAAGCGGGCGAGCGCATCGGAATGATTCGGTTCGGGTCGCGGGTCGATGTGTATCTTCCCTATGGCGTGCGTGCGCTGGTTGCCGAGGGCCAGACTGCGATTGCCGGCGAAACCATCCTCGCGGATCTGAATGCGGGCGACGCCCAGCGCACCTTCCGCGTCGCGTAATAGCTGTTGCATCCGCCACCCCGCCGTTCCGCCACGGTGGGTTACGGGCGATCTCGCGAAGGGCGAGATCGCCCGCTAACCCCTCCTACTGCTATAACTGGCGAGCTCAGGATGTCGGGGTTATATATCTGCCATGCCGTTTTCGCCGTTTGAGGTTGATGATCGAGTCGCCAAGCCTCGCCGTTTCCGGCGGATCCCGGTACGCACGCTGCTGCCCAATCTGATTACATTGCTCGCGCTGTGCGCGGGACTCACAGCCATCCGTCTTGCCATCGAGGAAAAGCTTGAATGGGCGGTGGCAGCGATCGTGTTCGCCGCGCTGCTCGACGGGATCGATGGCCGCATCGCCCGCCTGCTTAAGGGCACGTCGCGTTTCGGTGCCGAGCTCGACAGTCTCGCTGATTTCGTCAATTTCGGCGTCGCCCCGGCGCTCATCGTCTATCTCTGGGATCTGCATGAGCTCAAGTCTGCCGGCTGGATTGCGGCTATGGTGTTTGCCATCTGCACGGGCCTGAGACTTGCCCGCTTTAACGTCATGATCGATGATCCGGACAAGCCTGCCTGGGCCGCCAACTTCTTTGTAGGTATTCCGGCGCCGGCGGGCGCGATCACGGTCCTGCTGCCGATCTACACCTATTTCCTGGGAATGCCCCGGTTTGCGTTCGTGGCGCCCGTGACCTTGGTCTACACTCTTGCCATCGCGTTCCTGATGGTGTCGCGGCTGCCGGTATTCTCCGGTAAGCGCGTCGGCAAGCGAATTGCTCCGGAATTGGTGTTGCCGGTCTTTGTGGCCGTGGTCCTGTTCTTTGCGCTCTTGGTCGCTTATCCCTGGGAGGTACTCACGCTGGGGACGCTAGCGTATCTCGGCGGGCTGCCATTCGGCTGGATCGTGTACCGAGAATATCAGCGCAGGGACGCAGCAGTTGCCTTGCAGCGTTCAGCGAGCGGCGACCATAGCGCGACTCAAAGCGAATCGCCGTCGCTATCGCCTGCTCATCCGGAGCATCCCCCTAGTTCGGACAGACCGGCGCGTCTGAACTGATTAGGCTGGTGGCGCGCCCGCACAGGCGGTGGTTTGATCATCACCACCCTATCGGCCCGATAGCGGGTGCCCCGGCATGAGGTCGTACGGGTGCTTCCATCCCGGCAGCGCGTTTATGCGCTGCAGCCAAGCGGCGATGTTGGGGTGCTGCCCAGCGATGTCGAACCCGAATTCTTCCGACGGGTAGTAGAGATAAGCGACGAGGGAGAGATCAGCGATTGTCGGGCGCGCGCCCAGGACAAACGGTCTGGTCGACAGCCGCTGGTCGAGTATAGCGATGTTGTTGTCGAGCCGACCCTTGAGGAAAGCGAGCACCGCCGGGTCTCCCGGCGGTTTGGCCAGGGTGCGCAGGAATTGATATGGGCCGAGGAAGCCATTGAGCTTCTGGTTATCGAATATGATCCAGCGTAGCGCCTCCAGCCGTTCATCCTCATCCGCCGGTCGGAATTTGCCCGACCGGTCGGCGAGATAGGTGAGGATGACGCCGGATTGGGTGAGCTTTCTGCCCCCGTGCACCAGCACCGGGACCTCGCCCATCTCGTTGACATTCGTGCGATACTCGGGCGTGCGCTGCTCCCCTTTGCCAAAGAAATCGACCCAGATGGGCTCCCAGTCCGCCCCGATCAGATTGAGCATCAATGCGGCGCGATAGGCGTTGCCGGATTGGGCAAAACAATAGAGCTGGTACTCAGCCATGGGCTCTCCGCCGGATGAACCAAGGAATAGCGCGACAACGCCAGCTATGCCTCCATTCGGACACGAGTGTCACCAAAAACTTTAGGCGCGGCAATGTGTCAGGCGTTGGGGTTCCCGGTCGTGACCGTTCGCGTACTTGCCACTCGATCTTCCGCAGTGCTGTGGGCCGCGCTGTTTTCGATAATGCTCGCGGCGTCTGCGCCGGCCGTGCTCGCGCAGACCGAGAAGACCCCGCAGGAGCTCCGCACCGCAGATGACGAGTTTTCCCGGCAGCTGAGCGAGCTCAAGCGTACGTTCGCGGATCTGAGCAAAAGTTTCGAGGACAGCGCGCAGACCATAGATCGCCTCAATGACGCGCAGGCCGCGCGCAAAGAGATCGAGGAGCTGAGGGGCGATATTGGCAAGCTCCTCGACGCGATCGCCGATAATGGGACGGTGTGGAGCCTCGGCAGCAAGGCTCTCAGTCATGCCGATGAAAAGCTCAAATCGTTCGAGCAGGAGACGCGGTACAAACAGGAGGATAGGCAAATTCTCATTGATCGCTGGCGCGAGCTGAAGGAGGCGACCGAAGCGGCCATCAAGGAGCTGGAGGGTGCGCGCAAGGAATTCGCCGAGCTGCTGCGCAAGCTGCAAACGAGCGAGGATTTCATCGACGAGCTGCTCCAGATCCGCGAGCACCAAAGAGCGCTGGACGTCATTCATACTTTTACCGATGGGATAAGGGACGCATCGGACAAACTCAAAAGGCTGCTCGGGACCATCAAGACGCCCGGAGCCTGAGCGTGCGTTCCCTCCGAGCCGGCGCGGCCTGCGCGCTGCTCAGCCTCGGGCTGGCATCCTGCAGCATGGAGAGCGGCACGGGCTACATCGAGATCAAGTCGATTCCGCCGTCTCCGCTGGTGCCGCTCTATCTCGACGCGGTCAAGCTCGATCCGTTCCGGAACGGCAACGCCTTGCTGCGCCACAGAGTAGGATTGAGCAAGCTGCAAAACCGAAGGAGAGGGCGGTTACCTTGCTGTGCTCTACAGCATCGACGTGAAGAAGAATCGCATAACCAGCGTCACCATATCGGCCATGAGCCGAGCGCCGCGCTGCCAATGCGCGCGCACCAGCGGCACCGATGCAAGCGCGACCCGCACCTGCATCGGGTAGCTCACTTCATGGTGGGGATGACGAACTCGGCCCCTTCCTTGGTTCCGGAAGGCCAGCGAGCCGTCACCGTCTTCGTCTTGGTGTAGAAGCGCACGGCATCCGGGCCGTGCTGATTGAGGTCCCCGAAGCCCGACCGCTTCCAACCGCCGAAGGTGTAATACGACAGCGGTACGGGGATGGCGAAGTTGACACCTACCATGCCGACGTTCACGCGCGTGGTGAAATCACGAGCCGTGTCGCCGTCGCGGGTGAAGATGGCAACGCCGTTGCCGTAGTCGTGCTCCGAAGGAAGCCGCAGCGCCTCCTCGTAGTCCTTGGCACGCACGACCGACAGCACAGGCCCAAAGATTTCTTCCTTGTAGATACGCATGTCGGGCCTGACCTCGTCGAAGAGACAGCCTGCCATGAAGAACCCGTTCTCGTAGCCTTGGAGCCTGAAATTGCGGCCGTCCACACGGAGCTTGGCGCCTTCCCTGATGCCGAGATCGACATAGCTCTTCACCTTATCGAGAAGGGCCTTGCTCACCAGGGGGCCATAGTCGGCCTGGGCATCGCTGGAGGGCCCGACCTTCAGGCTCTCCACCCGGGGGATGAGGCGTTCGACCAGAGCATCCGCGGCCTTCCTACCAACCGGCACCGCGACCGAAACTGCCATGCAACGCTCGCCAGCAGAACCGTAGCCTGCGCCGATGAGGGCATCCACCGCCTGATCCATATCGGCATCCGGCATCACGACCATGTGGTTCTTGGCCCCACCGAAGCACTGAACGCGCTTTCCGTGCGAGCATCCGGTCGTATAGATGTATTCAGCAATGGCCGATGACCCAACAAAGCCTATGGCCCTAATGCGGGGATCAGTGAGGAGGGCATCGACGGCTTCTTTGTCCCCGTTGACCACATTGAGCACGCCTGCGGGTAGACCCGCTTCGATCAGAAGCTCGGCAAGGCGCATCGGAACGGAGGGATCGCGTTCGGAGGGTTTCAGTATAAACGCGTTGCCGCAGGCGAGAGCGGGCGCAAATTTCCACATCGGGATCATTGCAGGAAAATTGAACGGCGTGATGCCGGCGACTACCCCGAGGGGCTGGCGCATGGAAAACAGATCGATGCCCGGGCCGGCGCCGTCGCTGAATTCGCCCTTTAACAAATGCGGTATTCCGCAGGCAAACTCGACCACTTCGAGCCCGCGCTGAATGTCACCTCTGGCGTCGGGAATGGTCTTGCCGTGCTCCGATGAAAGAAGCTGAGCGAGGCTGTCGAACTCTCGTTGTACCAGTTCCAGAAACTTGAAAAGAACGCGGGCACGGCGCTGCGGGTTGGTCGCAGCCCAGGCGGGCTGAGCCGCTTCGGCATTTGCGATCGCTTGCTCTACTTCTGGTTTGCTCGCGAAAGCGACCTGGGCCTGAACTTCGCCGGTATTGGGATTGAAGACATCACCGGCCCGGCCCGATGTCCCTGCGACGGCCTTGCCGGCGATGAAATGGCCGATCTGACGCATGCTTTCCTCCGAATGCGGCGTTCCCCTCACGTGAGCAGCCGCTTTTCCAAGCTTTGAGATAGCGCAGCTCTCGGCCTCGCGTCCATCGGCCCGCAGTAGCTGCGTGCGTTCGAGTTGCTGCCTACCGCGCCCGCGCTAGGCGCTCGTGAGGAGAGGCTGTCTCCACTCGTCCCGCAGGCGCGAAATGCGGCATCACCTCCCCTGCAAACAGGCGCATGGATCGTTGTGCATCCGGAATTTTCAGCGTCCCGAAATTGATCTGCAGCGAGGCATGCTCGAACTCGCCGAAGTTTGTGATGACGCGTTGGATGTTAGTCCTGACCTCGCTCGGCGTACCGACCCACGCGCCACCGGCTTCGATCTGTCCGTCAAGCGTGAACGCCGCGAGCTTCCGCATGGATTGATCGTAGCCGCGGTAGTCTTTGGAGGTTGTTCCCCGGATCCAGTCACTCACTCCTTCATTGAGCGCGCGAAAATATTCCTCGAATGGCTGGCGTGCGATTTCGCGCGCCAGGCGGGCATCCTCATGACAGAACATATGGAAGGCGATCATCACTTCGCCATCGCCGGGATGCCCCGCATTCCGCCACGCCTCGCGATAGGCCTTTATCATCGGGCCGAGCGGACCGATAGGTATGGCCATCAGGCCGTAGCCCTTTGTCCCAGCAAACTCGAAGGATTCAGGGGTCTGCGTTGCCGCAATGTAGAACTTGGGCCGCGGCTTCTGGGTCGGGCGCGGCAACGAAGTGACGTCCTCAAACGAGTGGAATTGACCCCGATGGGTGGCGTTCTCCCGGGTCAGCAGGAGGTCAACCTGGTCGAGCCCCTCGCGAAAGCGGGCGTGGGATTCATCGGGTGAAATACCAAAGCGCCGGAATTCATGCGGCAGGAATGCGCGGGCAAATCCCACGTCGAGGCGCCCGCCCGAAATCCCATCCAGCATCCCAATTTCACCCGCCAGCTTGAGCGGGTGATTGAACACCGGCAGCACCGCACCAGTGACAAGGCGCATTGTCTTGGTTCGCTGGGACACGGCGGCAAGAAAGACGATGGGATTCGGGCTATAGCCACCGTACCGCTCGAAATAGTGCTCGACGGTGCGCGCGTGGGTGAATCCGAGTTGTTCTGCTTCCTCAGCGATCGCGAGCGACTCCGCAAAATAATCGCTCGCGCCCTTTTCAGTCGGATTGACGGCCGGAAAAAACTGCACCCCGAATTGCATCTTGCGCCGTCCTCCGTTCCATCTTCCCGAGCCTGACGATCACCGTGATTTACGAGGACGCTGCCACTATAGGCTTGCATGCCTTCCCGTCAATTGAGGGTGAGCAATGTCCTTGAGGCTACGCGGCTGCGCACTCTCTTCTGTGTCCAGGAACTTGTTCGGAGACGGCATGTTGCTGGCTTGGAGGCGGTGATATAAGGCGCCCCTTTCGTTTTTCTGGACGCCATGCCGACCACAGCTGTTGCTCCACAGGTTACCATGACGCCGGCCAAAGCACGGGCGCGCAGCAGCTTCTGGGCGCTCACGTTGGGCAGCCTCGGGGTCGTATATGGCGACATTGGAACAAGCCCCCTTTATGCCCTGCGCGAAGCGGTTGCCGCCGCAACCGGAACCGGGACGATCATGGCGCGCGACGCAGTTCTGGGGGTGCTGTCGCTCATCCTTTGGGCATTGATCGTCGTCGTTACGTTGAAATACGTCCTCATCCTTCTACGCGCCGACAACCGCGGCGAAGGTGGCACGTTGGCGCTCATGGCATTGGCTCAGGGCGCGCTCAGCAGACGCGCTGGCGTCATGGTGCTCTGCGGCATCGTGAGTGCGGCGTTGTTCTACGGGGATTCCATGATAACGCCGGCTTTGTCGGTACTGTCTGCCATTGAGGGTCTGAAAGTCGCCACGCCCGCCTTCGATCCGTACATTGTACCGCTCACGGTGCTGATATTGGTGGTCCTTTTTGCCGTGCAATCAACCGGGACCGCCAAAGTCGCGGCCTTCTTCGGCCCGATCACTTCGCTGTGGTTCGTCAGCATCGCTGTGCCCGGGTTGCTGGCCGTCGTTGGAGATCCCGAGGTTCTCCTCGCGTTTAATCCGGTCTACGGGGTGCGCCTCCTGGTCGGGCATGGGATAATCGGGCTGTTCACGCTGGGTGCGGTTTTCCTGGCCGTGACGGGTGCCGAAGCGCTCTACGCGGATCTCGGTCATTTTGGACGGACGCCCATCCAGACTGCTTGGGTTGGACTCGTTCTTCCGTCGCTTGCACTGAACTATCTCGGCCAAGGCGCACTGGTGCTGTCAAACCCACGAGCGATCGAGAACCCGTTCTTTCTGCTCTATCCCGACTGGGCGCTGCTGCCGATGGTCGTTCTTGCCACCGTTGCGACGGTGATTGCGAGCCAGGCCGTCATCAGCGGCGCCTACTCCATCAGCCAGCAGGCGATCCAGCTTGGTCTGCTGCCGCGGCTTGAGATCCGCCACACGTCGGAGGCGCAGTATGGCCAAATCTACATGCCGCGCGTGAACTGGTTTCTGTTTGTCGGTGTTCTTTTGCTGGTTGCTTTGTTCCGCTCCTCGAGTGCGCTGGCTTCCGCCTACGGTATCGCGGTCACCGGGACGATGGTGGTCACCGGGGTGATGGCGTTGGTCGTAATCTGGAAGGTCTGGAACTGGTCGCTTATGGCTGCCGCGGCCTTGATGCTGCCTTTCCTCTTCATCGACCTCACATTTCTTGGAGCGAATCTGCTCAAGGTGATCGAGGGAGGGTGGGTTCCCCTCGCGTTCGGCGGCTTGGTGATGACCGTGATGTACACTTGGCGCCGCGGCACTCGCCTCCTCTTGGAGAAGACGCGAAAGCAAGAGATCCCGCTCAATGATCTGGTGCGCATGCTGGAAAAAAAACCGCCTGTCCGTGTGCCAGGAACCGCCGTCTTCCTCACCAGCACACCGGAAAGCGCGCCAACTGCCCTCATGCACAGCCTGAAACACTACAAGGTGTTGCACGAGCATAACGTCATCCTCACGATCGAAACCGATCAGGCGCCGAAGGTAGAAGCGGCGGAACGGGTTGCGATCGAACCCGTGGGCCAGACCTTCACGCGGGTGCTGCTGCGCTTTGGTTTCATGGAGATGCCGAACGTGCCGCGGGCGCTCGCCATAGCACGCAAGCTGGGTTGGACGTTCGACATCATGTCGACCTCGTTCTTTCTATCCCGCCGGGCGCTCAAGCCGGCTCGGCGTTCAGGTATGCCGCGCTGGCAGGATCATCTCTTCATCATGCTGGCACGCATGGCCAATGATGCAACCGACTATTTCCAAATCCCGACCGAGCGAGTGGTCGAAGTTGGAACGCAGGTGACGATCTGATAAGCTCGTAGTTACTGATCGCGCACCATCCGAAGGAGCAAGGTCATGGCAGCTGGGATTGGCAGAGAAAGCGTACGCGATCTGGAGCCGGAGGAAGTCGCCCGAGGCATTGCCCAGGGCAAGGTCCTGCTCGTCGATGTTCGCGAGCCCAATGAGACGGCAGTAGAGCGCTATCCGGAGGCCTTCTACCTGCCAATGTCGGTGTTCGACGCGGCTGCAATTCCCGATCCGCAAGGTCGCCAGGTTGTGTTCGCGTGCCGCTCCGGCAATCGTTCAGTGACCGCCTCGTTGATCGCTCAGGCGGCCGGCCTGCCTTATGATGCTCACCTCGCTGGCGGCATGAAGGCATGGAAAGCGCTCGGCCTGCCTACAGAGACGTGATCGCCCACCACACCATGCCCGCCTCCGGACGCTTTGTTGCCAAGCGGCCTCCGGGACGCCGCAGCGTCCTCGCGGTGCTGGCAGCGGCAATCATCGTCATGGGTTTTGCTGCGGCTTGCGCCGCGTCGGAGCGCATTGTCAATGTGTACAACTGGTCTGACTATATCGCGCCGAAAATAATCGAGGATTTCACCAAAGAGTCCGGAATCAAGGTGCGCTATGACACCTTTGATACCAACGACACGCTGGAGGCGAAGCTTCTGGCCGGCAGGTCCGGCTACGACGTCGTCGTGCCTACCGGGTATTTTCTCGCACGCCAAATCAAGGCTGGAGTTTTTCAGAAACTCGACAAGCAAAGGCTGCCGAACCTGGTGAATATCTGGCCGATCATTGCTCAGCGCCTCGCGAAATATGATCCTGGAAACGATTACGCCGTGAACTACATGTGGGGAACAACGGGGATCGGCTTCAACTCCGCGAACGTACGGCAGGCGACCGGAGCGGCTGGCGAAATCGACAGCTGGGCCGCGGTCTTTAAGCCCGAGAGTCTCGCGCGTTTCCAGCATTGCGGCGTCGAGATGCTTGATGCATCAGACGATATCTTCCCGGCAGCGCTGCACTATCTCGGCCTCGATCCTAACTCTTCAAACGAGGCGGATCTGCAAAAGAGCGCCGATCTTATAAAGAAGATACGGCCGTTTGTGCGAAAGTTTCACTCGTCGGAATATATCAATGCACTTGCCACCGGCGAGATCTGCCTGGCTGTCGGCTTTTCCGGTGATATCAAGCAGGCACAGAAACGCGCGGCCGAGGCCAAGAACGGCATAGATGTGGGTTATGCGATTCCCAAGGAGGGAGCGCAGTTGTGGTTTGATAATCTCGCGATACCGCGCGATGCGGCAAACGTGGATGAGGCGCACGCCTTCATCAATTACCTGCAGAAGCCGGAGGTCGCGGCCGCCAACTCCAATTTTGTCTCGTATGCCAACGGCAATCTCGCCAGCCAAAAATTCCTCGATAGAGCCATTTTGGAAGACAAGACCGTCTATCCGGACGACGCGCTGATGAGCCGTCTTTACGTCATCAATGCCCACGACCTAAAGACCGAACGGCTGATGAACCGACTCTGGATCCGTATCAAGACGGGTACTTGAAACCACAGCAGCAAATGCCGGCGGCAGGTGCGCATGGCAAGTGCCCGCAGTCAGAATGCGGGTGCGGCCGATCTTCGATTCCCAGGCGAGGCCGGTCGTGAGGTGGGAGATCGCCGTCGCGCCCCACACTCATCGATCCGATCCCCTGTCGCGTCTAAGCTTTGGCAGCCAGTCGAATGTCCTTTTGTTGTGATCTCGTCGCACCACTCTAGCGCCACCGGCGGTGGAGCCAGAGCCATTGCTCCGGATGCTCGCGCACCCAGCCTTCGATGACCGAGGTGATCGCCTGCATCGTGCCCTGCACATCGATCCTGCCTTCTGCGTCACGCCTTGGTTCGACGGGCTCCGAAAGCTCGGCACGAAAGCGATGCCCATCCGGCAGACGCACGACGCGTGTTCCATAGATGGGACATTCGACATGCCGGGCGAGACGAGCGATGAACGGGTTGGCCTTGCACGGTCGCCCAAAGAAGATCACGTCGACGCCATTGACGTAGTATTGGTCAACGAGCATGGCCACGTGTCCGCCCCCCTCCAGAATGCGGGCCAACTTGAACGGTGCGTCGAGAGTGGTGGGCACAAGAGTGCCCATGCTGCCTTTGCGAATCCTGATGACAGCCTCGCTCACGGCAATGATATTGGGACGGCGGTAGAGCACCGTTGCGTCCAGGGCGAACTTGCTCGCGATAAGTGCCGGCAGCTCCCAGTTGGCGAGATGCGCAGCAAAGATCAATGCGGGCTTGCCATCCTGGCGGAGGCGCTCGAAGCCCTCGGCGGTCTCAAGGGTGTAGGCGATATCGCCGGCCTCATGCCGCGGTGGGGCGAAGATTTGCAGCCGGTCGATATGGGCAAATTCCGCGGCAACACGCCCGAGATTGTCCCAGACGCCCTGCAGGATGCTTTCAATTTCGCGTGCGGATTTTTCCGGAAAAGCAGCGGCCAGGTTAGCGCGGCCGATGCGATGTTCCTTGAGCCGCGGGCCAAGTGTGCGCATGGATGCCGCGGCAAAATCCGCCATCGATCTCCGATCGATGGCACGGATGCTTCGCAGCGCCCCAACCGCGAGCCAGCCCAGCATCGTGTCAATGGTCGCCTTGAGCTCTCGCCCGGCGTGCTGGGCGTTGAGGGAGATCATGCGCGCGGACTGCCGGGCGTCAAAAATGGACGATGATCTTTCCGAACACCTGCCGGCTCTCAAGCCGGGCCAGTCCCCGGTCGAATTCGGCAAGCGGTACCTCGGTGTCGATCACTGGCAAGAGCCCGCTCGCCATCTTGGCGAGACTCTCGCGGATATTGCGCAGGGAGGCACCAAACGACCCAATAATCCGGTATTGCTGCTGGAAGAGCTGCATCAGATTGAGCGTGGTAGAAGGCCCGGAAGTTGCGCCGCAGGTGACGAGCCGTCCGCCGCGCTTGAGGCAGAGCAACGAGCCGTTGAACGTTTGTGCTCCCACATGCTCGAACACGACGTCTACGCCTTTCTTCGCAGTGAGCTTGCGCACGACACCTTCGAACCGGTCGGTGCGATAATTGATGACGTGATCGGCACCCAGCGCCTTGGCTTTCTCGACCTTGGCATCGTCCCCAACTGTTGTAATGACTGTACACCGGATCGCTTTGGCCATGATGATGGCGGCGGTTCCAATTCCGGAGCCGCCGGCGTGCACGAGCACGATCTCGCCCGGCTGGAGCTTCGCATTGTCGAAAAGCATATGCTGTACGGTCGCAAAACCGATGGGCGCGCAAGCGGCATCGCGCAGGGACACTCCTTCCGGGACGGGGACGACGAGACGCGCGGGCATATTCACGAAATCGCGTGCAAACCCATCGATGTGAAACCCCATGATCCCGCCGACATTCTCGCAAAGATTATCACGTCCTTCCCTGCAGGCCTTGCAGCTCCCGCAGGTCAAGGCACCGTACACGACCACCGGATCGCCGGGTTTGAGGCCGGGGACCGACGGTCCGGGCGCTGCGATCTCGCCAGCCGCTTCCACCCCTACGACCACGGGCATCTTGCGCTTGGCAAATGCCATTCCGCGATAGCCCCAAAGATCGAGGTGATTGAGGGCCACCGCCTTCACTCTGATCTGCACTTCCCCAGGTGCAGGCGGCGGGGGAGGCGGCTGGTCGATCAGCTCGAGCTTACGATCGCCAAGCAGTTCAAGCGCCCGCATGGGTCAGGCAGGCTCGCCGCTGATCACCAATGAGACATTCTGGCCCCCGAAGCCAAATGAATTGGAGAGCGCGTGATGAACCTTCGCGTCGCGCGCCACGTTTGGAACAACGTCCAGCGGGATTGCAGGATCGGGCACGCGGTAGTTTATGGTCGGGGGCAGCCGTTGGTGTTGCAAAGTCAAGAGCGTGAACACCGCCTCCACGGCTCCTGCCGCCGACAACGTGTGCCCGATCATGGATTTGTTGGATGAGACGGGGATCGACTGCGCGCGCGGCCCGAACACGGACAACATCCCGACATATTCCATCTTGTCGTTCTCGGGCGTGCCGGTGCCATGTGGATTGACGTAGTCGATGTCGTCAGGCGTCAGACCGGCATCCGCTATGGCATGACGGATGCACCCAATGATCGCCTTGCCGTCGGGGCTCGATCGCGTGCGGTGAAAAGAGTCCGCCATCTCGCCGCATCCCGCCAAGACGCCCAAGATCTTTGCCCCACGCGCCTTTGCTGACTCATAGGTCTCGATGACGAGGGCAGCGGCGCCTTCCGCCATTACGAAACCGTCCCGATTTTTGGAGAACGGCTTTGCCGCTCCTTCAGGGGGATCATTGGCGGTCGAGAGGGCCGACAACAACGAAAACCGGATCAGGCATTCCGGGTTCACCGAACCGTCAGTACCGATGCACAGCGCCGCTTCGGTTTCCCCGCGCCGGAGCGCTTCGACACCGAGCTGGATTGCGCTTGCTCCCGATGCGCAAGCGGTCGACACGGAAATCGGCGACCCTTTTGTGCCGAAGCGATCGGCAAGATGTTCGGCGACTGAACCCAGCAGACAGCGCTCGTGAATGGCCTGAAAACGCCCCGAAGCGGTTGCGCGCAGGAGGTCCGCATAGCCTACCGTATCGTTCGCTCCTGATGCAGCGGCCAATGTCTCCCGGTGCGGCCACTCCATTTCAACCGGTGCCACGGCAAGAAAAAGCGGACCGGGAAAGTCGGCCCTGCCGCCAATATCGGCCTCCGCAATCGCCTCTTCGGCGGCGAGGGCCGCCATGCGCTCGCCAAGCTCGGTGGAGCAGAAGGGCTCCATTGGCACGAAGTCGACCGTTCCGGCGATCGTGGTCTTGAGCCCCTCGTTGGCAAACCTGGTGATCCGATGGATGCCTGATTGGCCCGCGACCAGTCTGCTCCAATTATCCGCCTTGCCGGTCCCCAGCGATGTGATCACGCCCATGCCGGTTACAACTACGGTGGGACCTCCGTTCTTGCCCCGTGCCGATGCCATGTTCGCCCTGTCCTTTCACCCGACCGCATCAAGCAACGCCATGCCCTCGCCCCGCCAATGGCCGACAGCTGTAACAGCGATCTGGTCGACTGCCCCTTCATAGGGTTGTTCAACGCCGGAGGAATCCAATGGCGGGAACAGCTTTTGATGACCCAACACGATCGTGGCGATTGCAATATTCATGGCGAATTGAGGCTCAAAGCCGTGGCCGATATAGCTGCCGGTCGCACGCACCGGCAAGTCGGGTATGGCCTTCAACCACGCGCGCTCTTCACGCGTACCTGGCTCCGTACCGGTGGTTCCCGATAGGATGGCAACCCGGCCGGTGCCGCGCAGCGCAGCGAGTCTTTCCCACATTCGTGCGAACGCCTCCGTGATCGCCGACGGCGGTCGGCGCGACCGCTCGGAGAGTACTGCGGTGAGCCGTGCCAGCGGCCTTGCACCGCGGGCTTGAGCATGGGCACGTGCTTCCAGAACCAGGAAGGCGCCGATCGAGCCAAGCACCATGCCTGGCGAGTCGGAGCGCTCCCAGACCGGCTTGAACATGCTGCGGCGCAAATATCCGCCGGAGTCGTAGAGCAACAGCAAATCCTCGCGTTGGCCGTTGTACGAGCCGCCCACAAGGGCGAGATCGCTTTGTCCGGCGCCGATGCGCGCGGATGCAACGCGCACCGCATCGACGCCCGCCCCTTCCTCGCCCATGAAACTGCGCGAGGAACCGGTAACGCCGTGCACGATGGAAATGTTGCCAGCCAGCAGATTGGAAAGCTGTGCCAGGAAAAGAGTCGGACGCAGATCGTTCATCAGCTTTTCGTTGAGGAATGCACCAGGATTGGGTGCCTTCGATCTATTGCTCAGAACTAAGCCATCAACGGCGATGTCGCGCTCGCCGCCTGCAGCGGCAACGATCATGTCCATGCGGCCAAGCAGGTCGGCGTTGCCCTTGACCCCTGCATCCTGCAGGGCGAGCCCCGCGGCATAGGTCCCAATCCGCTGCCAGGCCTCCATCTGACGCTGGTCGCCCTTCTTCGGAATCTGCCGGTCGAGATCCAGCGGGGCGAGCGGATGGACCAAGTACGGCGCAAAGGTCTCGGCATCGACTTTGATGCGGCGCTCGCTAAATCCCTGCCAGTGCGCCTCGGGCCCCTCGCCCAAGCACGACACAATTCCGATCCCGGTAATCCAGACGTCGCGCGGCGACTCAGCCATTGGCGAGCGCCCCAACCGGGAACTCGAGGACAGCGGCCATCTTCTCCATGTTGGAGCGAAATTCAGAGTTGGGGAATTCGACGAGTCGGAACGTTATTTCTGCGTTACAGGCGAGCTTGCCGCCGCAGCGGATCTCCGCCTTCGTAACGGCGAAGCCGGAGCCTTCATGCAAGAGCTTGGCCGAGAGATCGAGCTCCTGACCGGGCGTGACGAAGGCTCGCAGCTTTGCTTCGCGCACCGCAGCGAAGAACGGCATTCGGGTGAATTTCGTGATTGCGATGAGCAGCCAACCTGAAGTCTGCGCCATCGCCTCGATGAGCAACACGCCCGGCATCAAAGGAAACCCGGGAAAATGTCCCTCGAAAATCGTGGATACGGTCGGCACGCGCGCTCGAGCTCGTATCGTTTGATTGGCAAGCTCAAGCTCGACAATACGATCGATCAGCTGAAAGTATTCGAGGCGCATGCTGCGGGCGTCAGGCGCCCCGGGCAGCAACAAGCTCGTCGATGCGGGTGCAAAGGTTGTTCAGCTGAAAGTACTGCTCCGGCGTTGCCTTGCCCTCGTTGACCTCCTGGGTCCACTGCTCGAGCGGCATCTTGATGCCAAATGCCTTGTCGATTGCGAAGGCAATATCGAGAAAATCCAGGCTATCAATGCCGAGGTCGTTGATGGCGTGGCTTTCCGGCTTGATGGTGTCTCGCGGAATGTCGCATGTCTCCGAGATGATATTGGCTACCGTATCGAAGGTCGAAGACATCGTAGATCCCAGATCAGCCATGCACTCGTGCGACGTAGCTTGGCGTGCTCCCGCCTCATCCCCGCGAAGGTCGGATGCCCGTATAGCGAAGAGAGGGGGCAAGTTCAATGGCGCGCCGGTATCCATGCATGTCTCCTATCAGTAGGCCCCAACAACGGGTGCCACGTGGACATGAGTACCGGCGGCCATGCCGATGGTTCTTTCGCCGTAAGGGACAAAGCGCATTTTGGTGATCCACGTCACATCGCCGCTCGCCGCAATCCAAGGCGCCGCTACCCCGGCCGGAAGGAACCAGGGCGAGCAGATGTGGCGCGAAGCCTGCCTGGTCGCTCCGGCACGCGGTACCGCGGGGTGTAGGTTCCTAATCTAAGCGCTTGCGCCAGATCCGGCAGGCCATAGGGGGCCAATACATCCATACTGGAGGAATGAAGCGCCCATCGCGGCTCTGCCAAGCCTTTGAGAGCAGCCAATTGACAAAGAGCTTGCCGCATGGGACCCGGTCCCCCTTTGAGGGTAATCGGCGATACTCCAGCCCCGCTTGATTTAGATCCACTTGCGAGCAATATCGCTGGATGAGAATGACGAGAAAATGCGCGCAAATCGCGGTACTCGTGTTGCTGACCGGCATCCCCGTTCACGCGCAGGCGCCTTCTGTCGATCGCATCGAGATTGTCGAATACGGCATTTACAGCGTCGACCGCCGTATGCAGGGAAGGGATCCCCGGGGAATCAATCAGGCGACAGCCACCAATGTCCAGCATGCAGCCAGTACCAGAGAGATTCCCGCTCGTATCGGTACCACTTTCGGCTTTCGTTACAAGATAGTCGGGAAGCCGGACGAAGCCCCGATCACGCTTCGAAGAGTTGTCCTGTTTCCTGCGCCGGGCCTTCAGCCCTCGTCAGCCTCGAAACCCTTGCCGCGAGACGAGTTCGCGGTGCAGGCCAGGATCGGCGAGACGAATTACATGTTCTACACTCTCGAAGACGCTTTTGAGCTTGTGCCCGGCGTTTGGACCATTGAAATCTGGTACGGCAACCGCAAGCTTGCAAGCCAGACCTTCACGGTCGGCAAGGCCGAGAGCGCCCCCTCCATGGCGCCATCGACACAATCGGACTCGGAAGGGTTATGAAGCTTTTTGACGTTCAGTGTCCAAGGCGTGCCGCAACTGGGCGACTTCGTGCAGGAGGCGCTCGCTGACGAGGCGAAGCAGATAGAATCCGAACTCCGGATTTTCGAAGTACAGCTCCCGCACCTTGTCATAGGTGATTGTCAGGACGTGGCCCGATTCCGTGCATTCAACCGATTGGGTCCGCCGCTGCTCCGAGGTCAGCAGCCCGAGCTCGCCGAATATTTCACCGGGCTGAATTCTTTTGCCCAATTCGGGAATAACGTATGCCCCTTTTGCCGCAAGGAACATCTCGCTGGCTTCGTCATTCTTTCTGAACAGCACATCTCCTTCTCGGCACTTTCGCTTCGTCATGAACGGCTCCAGCCAATCCATTGACAAATCCTGGCCGGCAGCGAGCCGGACTTTCTTGATCAGCTGAATGAGCTGATAAAGGCGGAGCGAATTCAGCGGGACCAGGATGACGTACAAGAAGATCGTGGTAATGGAATAAGCCAGGATGCCGTATACGAGAAAGAAGCAGGCGCTGGCGATGGCTGCTATACGCAACGGGATCACGGTCTTCATCGAGAGCGATGCCACGTAAAACACTGCACCGAGGAGCCCCATCCCGATGGTCACGATGGTCGTCGCATCAAGCGGGATGGGCTGCATGTAGCTCTCCAGGCTGTGAGGCCAATTCAATCGCGCATGTGGCGTGGACGCACCGATACAAGTTGCGCTGTGCACAAGGCAAGTACGGGAGGGTGCAGTCAGTGCCGTTGACTACTTTTGGTGGGCAAAGAGCGCGCTTGCGATGCAACTCGCATGGAGTCATCTTTAGCGGTGCTCTGCTGGCCTTGCGATCCAGCCGTTCTGAGGCGATCAGGCCTGTATGGAAACCGACAGCGCCCGAGCTCGGATGCAGGAATGAGATGATAAGGCGCTTCCACGTCCTTTACGTCGGCCAGATCGAGCTCGATAACATCGGGCGCGATGGGACCCCAGCAAATGACCGCCGCTATTCGGACGAGCAGCTGCGGGAGGCATTCTTCACTGCGCGCGACATCGCACGCCTCATGGATGAGCTGGGTTTTGACGTGCTGTGGACGGCGGAGCACCACTTCCAGCGCGAGGGCTATGAGGTCTTCCCGAACCTGATTCAGCTAGGCCTTTGGCTTGCCACACAAACCAGCCGCTTGAAGTTCGGTTGTGCCTTCAACGTACTGCCCATGTGGCACCCGATTCGGCTGGCGGAGGACTATGCGATGGCCGATATCGTTACCGACGGCCGAATCATCATGGGGGTAGGGCGGGGCTACCACACCCGCGAGGTAGAGACCTTCGGTGCGCCTCTGATCGAAGCGGAGAAGAATCGCGAATTGTTCGAGGAGCAACTTCAACTCCTGTTGACCTGCTTCAACCAGCAAGCCTTTCATTTCAAGGGCAAATACTACGAGTGCCCGCCGCCGGTCGAGTACCGCGGCTATCGCCTTAAGGACATCACCATGGTACCGCGGCCGAAGCATCTGCCGGTGGACATCTGGATGCCGATCGCGAGCGGCAAGACGATCGAGCTGATGGCGCAATACGGGCTCAAGGCCATGGTGACCCTTAACGGGGAACAGATCCTGGATAACGTGGTGCGGGCCTATCACGCTGCCTGTCATAAGCACGGTCGCAAAACGCAACTGGGCGAAGACATGATATGGGGCGCGGGCGTGTATCTTGCGCAGAGCAGGGAAGAGGCGATTCAGCGCCTGGAACCCGCCCACGACGAACGGTTCAAATGGTTCGCGCCGTTCGGCTTCGTGCGCTATGCGGACGAGCAGGGTCGGGTATGGGGCTCGCCCGGCGCGCCTGCACGCACCCCCTCGTTGAAGGATGGCGTTGCGCAGAAGGCCTGGCTTTGCGGAACGCCGCAAGACGTGATCGACGGCATCAAGTCGATTGCAGGCCGATATCCCGGTCTCGAGGACTTCATGATCCACTGGGCTGAAGGCCTGCCGCCCAAGGAATTCAAGGAGCAGCTGCGCTGGTTTGCCAGCGAGGTGATGCCGGCATTCAAGCGTGCCTAGCTTGCGTGTCAAAAAACCTGTTGCGCGGTCGCGGCAATCCAAGATTGTCGCGTAGCGTCGGGCCTTCGTAGTCGCTGCGGAAAATCTTTCGCCTTCGCAGCTCCGGCACTACTCGCGCGATGAAGTCGTCGAGCCCGGCTGGCAGGTAGGGGAACTGGATGGTGAAGCCATCCGAGCCTTCCGTCATGAGCCATTCCTCCATCTCGTCGGCAATCGTCGCCGGCGTGCCCACCATTGCCAAGCCGGAATGGCCGCCCAGTCGCTGTGCGAGCTGGCGCACGGTAAGGTTCTCGCGCTTGGCCAGATCGATCGCGCGCTGGCGGCCGCTCTTGGAAGCATTGCTCTCGGGGATATCGGGCAGGGGCGCGTCCGGATTGAATTTGGACGCGTCGTGGCCAAGCGCGATGGACAACGAGCCGATCGCGTTGGCGTAGTGCACGAGGCTGTCGAGCTTTGCCCGCCTGGCGCGCGCTTCTTCCACGCTGTCGCCCACCACCACGAAGCAGCCGGGCAGGATCTTGAGATGCTCGCGCGGGCGGCCAATTTTCTCCGCCCGGCTTTTCACATCGGCATAGAATTCTTTACCGGCGGCGAGATTGGGCTGGGCGGTAAATACGGCCTCGGCAGTTTCGGCGGCTAATTGGCGGCCGGCGTCGGATGCACCGGCCTGCACGATCACCGGCCAGCCCTGGATCGGCCGCGCGATGTTGAGCGGACCACGCACCGAAAGGTATTTGCCCTTATGATTGAGGACGTGCAGCTTGTCGGGATCAAAATAGATACCATTTTCCACGTCCCGGATGAAGGCATCGTCTGCCCAGCTGTCCCACAGTCCGGTGACGACATCATAGAACTCCCGCGCGCGGGCATAACGCTCGCCGTGCTCCATGTGATCCTCCAGCCCGAAATTCAGTGCCGCATCCGGATTTGAAGTGGTCACGACGTTCCAGCCGGCGCGTCCGCCGCTGAGATGGTCAAGCGAGGCAAACCGCCGCGCGATGTGATAAGGGGCATCGAACGTCGTTGAGCCGGTCGCGACGAGCCCGATCCGCTCGGTGACCTGGGACAATGCGGATAAGAGCGTGAACGGCTCGAAAGATGTCACCGTGTGGCTGCGCTTGAGCGCATCAAGCGGCATATTGAGCACGGCCATGTGGTCAGCCATGAAAAAGGCGTCGAATTTGCCGCGCTCGAGCGTCTGCGCAAAGCGCTTGAGGTGCGCGAAATTGAAATTGGCGTCGGGGAAAGCGCCGGGATAACGCCATGCACCGGTATGAATACTTGCCGGTCGCATGAAGGCAGCGAGCTTGAGCTGACGTGGTTGTGCCATTACGATCTTCCGCTTCCTTCAATAGCCTGAAATCGAAAAGTGATGATCAGGGCCGGTGCGACGACGTGCTCTCGATGCGCATGCAGTTGCTGCGTCCGGAGAGAACACAGTCCTGATTTTTGCGCATCTCGGCGATTTGCCAGGCGAGCCACGCGCCCGCAACCGACAGGGCGATCGTCGCCAGCAGTGCCGCCAGGTTGACCATCATGCGATGGCGATAACTGTCGGCCTCCTCTTCGGTTTCAAACTTGGCAAGGTCCTCTACCGGCGCTCTCGTTCCCAGGGGCTGCTCCCGAGACCGCCCCTGCCTGGCATTGCCCGCCGTTTTGCGCGGCCGGAACTGCAGGACCTGGTGATCCTCATCGGGCCGGCTCGAAGGTTTGGGTATCACCGGTGGTCTCGCCGAGAAATGCTGGTTTATTCCAGATATAGCGTTTCCAGCGAGACGCCGTTAGCGGTCGAATGCGATTCAGCATCCGCTATGCGCGCTGGGCATGGCCTTCGTGGAGAGCAGGAGCGTTACGCGCTTGCGGCTAGCCTCCTGATCGACGACTTCGGCGCAGGTTATTTCTCGTTTTCGAGCTTGCGGGAACTGCCCTTCATCGAGCTCAAGCTCGATGACAGCTTCGTCAAGAACTGCGCGACAGACGTCTCCAATGCCGCCATCTGCCAAACCGCCGTCGACCTTGCCCATCGCTTCCTTCATTATCTGGCCTCCGGGAACGGCAATGGCTCGTTTTCCGGCGGCGGCATACGAAAGACGTCGAGGATCATCGAGATCATCACGTAGTAGCCGAGGATGCCCACGAGCTCGACCGTAGCAGCATCGCCGAGAACGTCATGCACGCGCTTGAAGCTCCGGTCGCTCACGCGTCTCGTCTTGTACAGCTCCTGGATGAAGTCATAGATCGCGCGCTCATCGGCGGGAGCCGATTTCGGCATGCGCCCGCGATGCAGATCGCGGATGGTTTCCTTCGAAACGCCCGCACGTTCCGCCTGCGGCACGTGAGCGAACCATTCGAATTGGGCCCGCCAGAGCTTCGCGGTTGCCAGCACGGCGAATTCCGAGAGCCGCGGTGGCACGGATGTGTTGAAGCGGCAATGTGCCCCGAGTTGCTGGGCCAGCTCACCGAAGGCAGGCGCATGCAGGAAGACGGCGAACGGTCCGCGGATGCCGACGTTGCCGCCGCGGGGCCCTGACCGAATGGAATGCAGCAGCCCCGCTTGCTCGGGCGTGAGCGCCTCCTCAGCAAGGACCGGAAGCCGCGGCGGCGGCATCTTCTTGCCGGCGCTCTTGTTGCCGGCGCTCTTCTTGCCGGGCGACTTGGTTGCGATCTTCTTCTTTGCAGGCATGGGTCTCCCCCTCACATCGGCTGAAACGCGGCTCATGCCTACATTCTTGGCTTGAGCAGCGCAAAGCCGCATTCTATTCCAGGCGCGTGGAAAATGACGAGCGGATGAGGACAGCCGTGCTCGTGAGCCATGGGATTGTGGTCGCCGTTATTGCTGCGCTCTTTGCCAGCGCCGGGTCGAATGCGCCTGCCGTCGCCGAGAGCTGGCCGAGCCGGGCGGTGACCATGGTCGTCGGCTTTGCCCCCGGTGGGGGCACGGACGTGCTGGGGCGGATCCTTGCGCAGCGCCTCGCCCAGGTCCTGGGCCAGCAGGTTGTGATCGAGAACGTCGGGGGCGCCGGCGGAATGGTGGGGTCGGCGCGGGTCGCGAAGGCGGCGCCGGACGGGTACCAGTTCGTGCTCGGCAGCAGAGCCGATGCCATCAATCAGACGCTCTACAAGAATCCGCTCTACAATTTTGCGACCGACCTTGCTCCGGTCGTGCTGATCGCCGACCAGCCGATGGTGCTGGTCGCGCGCAAGGATCTGCCGGTGGCGAACCTGCAGGAGTTCATCGCCTATGCGCAAAAGAACCATGCATCGATGCAATTCGGCTCGGCCGGGACCGGGTCCACAGGCCACATCGACTGCGCGCTGCTCAATGCCGCGATCGGCATCAACCTCCCGCACATCCCCTACCGCGGCGGCGGGCCGGCAATGCAGGATCTGATTGCCGGCCGGTTCGATTATTTCTGCACGCTCCTCCCGACCGTCATGCAACAGATCGAAGGCAACCTGGTCAAACCGCTTGCGATCCTCACGCGCGATCGCTCGCCGACGCTGCCCCACCTTGCGAGCGCGCATGAGCAAGGTCTCAAGGACTTCGACGCCTCGACCTGGTTTGGCTTCTTCCTGCCTCCGCATACCCCGCCCGCGGTCATTGCAAAGCTGCACGACGCGACCGTCGCCACGATGGATACGCCGTCGGTAGAGCAGCGCCTGCGCGAGACAGGCAGTGCTGTTGTGGCGCCGGAGCGCCGTTCGCCGGAATACCTGCAGCGCTTCGTTGCCAGCGAGATCGCGCGCAATGCCGGCCCGATCAGGGCGGCCGGGCTTTCCATCGAGTGATGGACTGCATGCGCAGCCGCTCAATGGCCGCAGGCGAGAGCGGCTGTGCCGCCAGCCGGGCGGCGTAGATCGCCGCTCCGATGCTTGGTGCAAGCATCGGCGTTTTCAGCTCGTAGGTCTTGGAGTATCGCTCGATATGGTGCCGCAGAGGCGCGAGGATCAGCTCCCCGGCGTTGAACACGCCACCCGAGTAGGAGACCGGCACGCGTTCGTCAGGCTCGAATCGCAGCGCTTGCCGCACCGCCTCGATGATGTACGCGAGCTCGCGCGCCGCATCGTCGAAAATGCGAATGGCCGAGGGGTCGCCATCGCGCGCCGCGCCGGAAACAAGCTCAGCGAACGCGGCGATGCTGCGACGAGACTGCGCGCTCGCGAGCTCGGCGCACAGCTCGAGATCGGCATCGAGGCCGAGATGTGCGCGAAAGATCGGGTGAAGCGGTCCCTTGGGCAGGCGGCCGTCGCTCATGCGCGTGAAGAGGTTGAGCCCCTGCACCGCGATCCAATACCCGGATCCTTCATCGCTGAAGATCTCGCCCCAGCCGCCGGCGCGGGCAGAGGCGCCCTTGCGCTCGCCATAGCCGATCGAGCCCGTGCCGGCGACGATGTTGATTCCATCCTCCCCGCCGAGCGAGCCCGCCCAGGCGCAGATCATGTCATTGCCGCAGCGATAGCGGCGATGTCCAAGGAGCATCTCCGGCAAACCATCCAGCAGCGCCTGGGCCGCGCGGTCTTCGCCATAAGCGGGAAGACCGAAAAAAGCATAGGCGACCGCGCTGCTGTTGATTCCTGCGTCGCGGAACAAGGCGGCAAGCCCGTCCGAGAGCACCTCGCGCACGCCATCGATCCCGACCTGGAGATGATCGGAGGTGGGCCCGTCATGCGCAGCGGTCAGGTTGCCGTCGCCGTGCACCAAAACGAAACGCGTCTTGGTGCCGCCCCCATCGACACCGAGGAAGCTACCGCTCATGCGCCGCGCTGACAGGATGAATGCGCACGCCCTGCACGACGCGGTTCACCGTGCCCGAGATATTGGGACGGTCGGGCGACAGGCCGCGCACGATCGATGACTCGAATGCGAAAATCTGCGGAGCGGCTATGAACGGGATCAGCAGATCGACATCGTCTGCGTCCTCCATTGAGGAAACCAGAATGCGATCCATCCCCGGCGCGATCCCGTCATTGCGCGCCGTGATGACCAGCAGGCCGCCAGCTTTCCCGTCGCGCCGGATCTCCTCCAGCAAATCCACATCGTAGCGGCGAGTATAGGGGTGATTGGATAGAAAGATCGTCACGAGTGTCCGCTTGTTGACGATTGCCTTTGGCCCGTGCCTAAATCCCATGGGAGATTCATATGCGGCGATGGTTCCGCCGTCCGTCAACTCGAGCAGCTTGAGCGCGGCCTCGTGTGCAAGCCCCTTGAAGACATGACTGCCCAGATAAACCACGCGTTCAAAACCCCGCGCGGCAAGCTTCCTCATTGCCTCTGCTTGCGCTGAGATGATGCTCTCGACCGCTTGCGAGATGGCGCCGACCCGCGCGCCCGCGCCAGCGATGCCCGAGAGCGCTGCAAGCGCGGCGTAGGTCATGCAGCTGAAGCTTGAGGTCATGGCAAAGCTGCGGTCGTGGGTCTCCTGCGGAAGCAGGATGGCCATGCCCGTGCCGGATCGCTCGACCTCGTGCGCGAGCGCGCCCTCCGGGTTGCAGGTGATGGCAAGGTGATGGACGTCACGCAGGTGCTTGTTCGCAAGATCAACCGCAGCGACGCTTTCCGGGCTGTTGCCGGAGCGGCCGAACGAAACAAGCAAGGTCGGAGTGTGTGCGGCGAAGTAAAGATGTGGCGCGCAGACGAGATCAGTGGTGGGGATTGCCTCGACCCGGCACGGCAGTCGCGCGGCGAGATAGGGCGCAAGGCATTCGCCGATGAAGGAGGAGGTGCCTGCGCCGGCCAGGATCACCCGTTCCGCCCGGCGGTCCAGCAGGGGGCCAAGAAACCCCTCCACAGAATCCCTCTGTGCTAAGAGCCGCTCATGCGTCTTGCGCAGCATGGCCGGTTGTTGCGCGATCTCGCGCGCGGTCCAGAGCCCGCCGAGCTTTTCAAGCTCGACTTCGCTGCGGCCGAGCTCAGCCATGAGGCCGTGCCGCAATGCCTCCCCCTGGAAGGGCAGGGCTATCGCATTTGCCTCCGAGAACTGTCTGCCACGCCATACTGGAACGCCCGTGCCCGTCATTCCGGCCGAGCGCGCCGGGCTTCGCCCGGCAAGCGAGAGCCGGAATCCAGTAACCAAAGCAGTTTGAGCATTCACGCCGGCCATGGATTACTGGGTCCCGGCTCGCGCGAGCCCGGTTTAAGCCGGGCTCGCTTGGCCGGGACGACAGCCCATATGCGGGGAAGGTATAGTTAGTATGCATCTCGATTGGGCTTGACCTCCTCACCATCCGATCGCGTTGCCCGCTTGTGTAAGGGAGAAAGGGAGGACGTGGCTTGCTTGCAGTGGCAGTGTCGCTGCGTGATAAGCGTCGAGCACCGTGCATACATGCGCCATGGCGAGATCGGCGGGGCTGTTTTTGATCAGCCCGTCGCGCAGGGCGGCGTGAGCAAGAGGCAGATGCTGGCTGATCAAAGCCTCAGCCGGCGGCTTGTGGATAAGATTGCGAAACATCCTGTCCTGCGCGCGGGCAATCTCCGGATCGGGCCAGTAATAACGTATGCGGTCGCTGAGGCTGTATTGCAGGTCGTAGTCGAGCTCGGCGCCGCTTGCGTGATAATATCTGTTCCAGTGCCGCGGATCCGCCTTCATACGATCCATGACGGTGTGGCGAAACCCGGAGGCGAGCGCCGGGTCGATCCATTCACGCTCGATGGCGTCGAGCGCCCACAGTGCCTCGCGCAGCGCGAATGTGAGCGCGGGCCCGACCTTGAGGATCGCGAAATGATCCCGCACCAGCGCCGCCAGCGCGGGCGGCGTCTGGTAGTCGGTCGAATGGGCTTCAAACACGAACCCATCGCATTGCGCGATCATCCGGCTCAGCGGGCGCGCCTTGGCGCTGTCATAGCCGACGACCTGGCGATGATCGAACTCGACTCCCGGCTGAACGACGGCGGCGATCACACGCGGCCAGGCGGACCCGAGGCCCGCCTCGGCGAAGATCGCGCGGTGCGTATCGATGGTCGCGCGCGCCGCTTGCGGTGTCGTTACTGCAACCGTGCTCAGCTCCTCGGTGGCACCGCCGGGCGTAGGCACCTCGGTGCCGATGACATAGACCGGCGACTCCCCGCCGGTACGGGCATAGGCATCTTCGGCTGCGGCGCAAAGACGCGCGGCGCGGCGGGCGATGGTCTCATCCGACAGCGCCGCCGGATCGTCGGCACAACGCATCGAGCAGTCGAGATGGATCTTGCGGAAGCCGGCGCGAACGTAATCGCCAATCAGTACCTCGGCGCGCGCCATGGCGTCGTTCGCGGGCAATGCCTGCCAGGCATTGGGACCGAGATGGTCGCCGCCGAGAAGAACCTGGTCGCGCGGCAGGCCGATACGATGCGCGATCTGATGAACGAAGTCGCGAAAGCCTGCCGGCTGCATGCCGGTATAGCCTCCCTCCTGATTGACCTGGTTGGAGGTGGCTTCGATCAGCGCGAAGGGCGCCGCGCAGCGCCGCGCATGCAGCAGCGCCGCTTCGATCACCAGCGGGTGTGCCGAGCAGACGGAATAGATGCCGCACGGCTCGCCCGCCTTGTGACGCGCAACCAGATCGAGAATGGCTTTCATGATTTGTTTTTCGCATCTTCCTCCGGCGTCAGCGCCAGCAGGAGGGCGGCGATACACGCGAGCGCGATAGCGACAAGCTTGAGCCGGCCCGGCCATGCGCCGATGATGACGAGCGAGATGACCGCAGTGATCAGCGGGGCGCCCGCATTGGTGAGCGGAGAGACGACGATCGCCTGGCCGTAGCGGAACGCGTAAACGAGGGTAAGCGCGCCGATCGCGTTCAACATCTGGATCCCCGCAGCGAGATATGGACCGTCGGTGCCCCAGTTTATCGGGCCGCCGAAATCGGTCATCGTCCAGGTAACAGGAGCAAGCATAATTCCCGTAATCATCATGTAGAAAAAGATGCTCTCTGCCCGCATGTGGTGATTGGCGGCCTTCATGAAATAGGCCTGCACGCCCCACGCCACCATCACGATGAGCGACAGCACGAACCAGCCGAGCTGCTTCCCCTCGCTCATCCCTTCGAAAGAAAAATCGAACAGCGGAAGCGCGATCAGCGCCAGCACGATGCCGGCAGAACCCACAGCGTTCGTGCGTTCGCGCAGAAGGAGATAGGAGAGGGCGATGGTCACGATCGGGGAGAGCGAGATCACGGGAAAGATCAGATAGGGAGGGCCGATCTTCACCGCATAGAACAGGACCATCTGCCCGCCGGCGCCGAGGAGCCCGATGATCATCCCATAGGCAAGCGAACGGGGGTCGCGCTCGAGCTGCCAGTCGGCGCGCGCGAGCGCATAGAGCGCGGGGGCGACCATGGTGAGCGACCAGACGCAATAAACCAGCGTCTCGGGGAAGCCGCGTTCTTCAGGAAGCCCGGTGAATGCGCCCCATACGCCCCACAGCATGGTCGTCGCGAGCGCGTAGAGGAGCCACGTCCTTGGTCCCATCCCCTCGCGCGGGACGGCGCTTAGAATCGCCATCACGCCGGCTCGAGCAACGGGGCTCGTGCATATGTACGCGGCGGTGCAGCTAGCTCCGCAATACCTCCCCCGGAAAGGGGGAGGTCGGCTCCCCCGACTTGATCGGGGGGAGCCGGGTGGGGGTCACCCCATCGGCACAATAATCACCGCATGCGCCCGCTAAGGGCCGGACCCCCACCCGACAGCATTTGCCCCGGCCTTGCGCCGGGACAAATGCTGTCGACCTCCCCCTTGCAGGGGGAGGTATGGAGTCTTCGCCCTGCGACCGAGCCATATGCGATTACCCTAGATCCAGTGGCGTGGCCTCGAGCAGAAGAAACCGGCTGAACGTCACGGCGAGCCGATTGTCTGTCGCAGATGCAGTGCCCATCGATCTGCCGGTCCAATAGTCGGTGATTCGGTAGCGTCCCTTGCCGAGCCCGCGTAATTCCACCGGGCCGTGCCAGCGGCTGGAATAGAACGCATAGTAGTGCCGGCCGTCCCGGGTGCTGACGAGATGGGCTTCCGGCTTGTCGAAGCCGATATCGTACAGCTCACCCCTGTAGGTTCCTTCCGCTAGCCTCTTCTTGTTATAGAGCGCGATCCACTTGCGCCATTGCGCCTCCTTGCGCGGCGTGAGCGACGTTCTGCTTTTTGAGTGCGGGCCGCTCGGCAACGTGAACTTGGTGGAGACGATTCCGCCGATACCGATGGTCGAGGCAAAATCATTGCCATGATCGCTGAGCTCCACATGGTCGCCGGCGAAGGCGGCGGAAGCTCCCATCAGCGCCTTGATGGTCTTGCCCTTGTGCCGGATCTGCCATGAGGATTCCGGGTCGGAGGCGACCGGCTGGTTCATGTAGGGCATGTTGTGGACGGCCTGCGACGTGCCGCACGGGCATATCTCGATGACCGCATCCGGATTGATTGCAACCGCTTCGGCGTGGATCGCCTTCCAGAAGTCCTGCAGCTTTTCGACCAACTCCTCGGGCCTCCCGTGCCGGTGGGCGGGGTTGTGGCAGGGCGCCATTGCGTTGAGATGCTGCCCATCGAGCTTGAGCCCCGCATAGCCCCATTCGCCCATGATCTTGCGCACCAGCGCCTTTGTCAGCGCCAACGTCTCTGGATAGGCCGGGCACAGGCAGAAGCTGTCCCACCAGGTCACCTGCTGTGGCGCGCCTTGCTTGTCGAGGATGAGCATGTCGCGATGATCGCGGAAGAGGTTGCTCGCGGGGTGTGCGGCAAGCGGCGCGATCCAGAGCTTGGGCTTGAGGCCTGCCTGCTTGATGGCGTTGACCAGGGCGATCATGTCCGCGTCACCGCGCGGAAACTTGGCCGGATCGAGCGACCAGTCGCCGACCGCGGTCTGCCAGCCGTCGTCGAGCCCGGCCCAGCCGAGCCCGAGCTCGCGCGCCTTTGGCAGGGTGCTCGCCACCTGCTCGACGGTGAAGCCGCGCTCATAGCCCCAGGCGCACCAGATCGGCGCATAGGCGTCCGCGGGCACCTTCGACTGCGCCATGCCGCGCTCGGCGAGGATACGCCGGTAGGCAGCGAGGGTGGCAAAATAGTCGCCGCGATGCACGGCGACGAATGTCTGGAAGGTCGAGAAGCTTTGCCCCGGTTGCAGCGTGACAGTGTGATCGCATTCGACCGCAACCCGCGCCCCGCCGTCCATCATGGTCAGCGGCAGAGCCACGAGCTTCGGCACGGTTTCCACATGTCCGACTGCGAGACCAGAGTCGCGCCGCCATACATCCACGACCGGCGTGCCGCCGCCATAGTCGGAGGCATTCATGCCCATGAAATTGCGCTGGTCGAAGCCCGCCTTCACCGGCCGCACCCAGTCGCGGCGATCGGGGTAGGATGCGCCGCAGAACGACCAGAAGCCGGCTGCGCTGTCTGAAGGCGAGGGCTTGAGCATGTGGGCGCCATTGACCCAGCCGGCGATGCCGAGCGGTGCTGGACCGCTGTTGCGGTAGGCGACGCTCGAGAGCGCGAAGCCAGGGAAGCGGTCGTAAAGGACGAGGCTGACCTCCTTCTCGATGCCTTCGCTTGCAAGCCCGCGCAGGACATGACGCGTGCCGCGGCCGTGCGCGTCGTTGATGCCTTCGCTGCGCTGGTCGCGAAACGCAAACCGATCGATGCGCGTGCCGTCCGCAAGCCGCAGCGTCTCGCTCGGCTCGAGCACGGTGAGCGGCTCGAACCTGCCGTCCTGCCGGCTGGCAACGCGGCTGTGCAGCATGGAGTTGAAGTCGAGCTGGATCGCGCTGTCGCCCACCTGGGCGCCCGTCTCGTCCGGAAAGGCGAGCCCGGCGCTGCCGGTGCCGAGCCCGGCACCCGCAATCGTCCCCGCCAGCAGCTTGAGGACGGTGCGCCTGCGGGGCCTAGCCGGGTTCATTCTGCGCATGGGCCTGGGAGGAGGGGGTTACGCGGGTCATGTCTATCCCATGGTTTGGCCAAAATGGAGACCGCGCTCCCACCTGGGTTCGTTTGGCTGAAATAGTGAGAGGCATGCCCTCGGGTTCGTTTGGCAGAAAAGCGGAGACTAGGCTGCCCCCTCGGGTTCGTTCCACCAGCATCGTGCCGTTCATGTTCAAACATTGTTTTCGTTACGATTTTCCCATTGGCTTCGTTTGCGGAAGTTGGCTTCGTTTGCGGAGAATGCAAAGCTGGTTGCGCAACGGCGAACCAAACAGCCGAGCGTAACTGACGGGAGCAATCGCGAAAACGGTAGTGAATCTGTTCGCCGGGTTCGTTTGGCGGACATACCGCTTTCGCTTCGGGTTGCGCACTGCAGACCGCTTTTTGCTGGAGCAGCCTCTTTGGAGGCGGCGAATAAATGCAACTGCAGCGAGCGCGAAAAGAGCCTCTCTGTAAACAACAGGAAAAATACAGGCGAATTTTCAACCTGGCGGCGAGTAGGCGGATCAAGCCAAGAGGCCAAAGGTACGTGCCGCGCTCCTGGGTTCGTTTGGCCAACGTGCAATTGGGCGGCTTCTCGGGTTTCGTTCTGTCGGTTCGATTGGCCCGATCGGTGAGTGAAGGCGCCCGTGCGAGCGCAACGCTCCGTTTGGCGAAATGCCGCTGCTGGCAGGCAGCACCTCTGCAAGAGGGTGCCCGAGCGCTGCGGTAGGCCGGCCGAAACCTGGCGATATGAGGCGAAGCTGATCTTCTCATTAATGTAGGCGTCGACCCGTCATTGTTCTTGTTTTGTTCTAACTGCCAGCCGGACCTTTGTCAACCCCCTCCTTATCTGAACCTGCTCATCGCGAGAGCCGACTGACGGCTCAGATCAACTTGGCGTCCAATGTGATCGCGGCATTGAGAACCTTTGAGACCGGGCAGTTCTTCTCGGCATCTTTCGCCATTTCAGCGAATTTGGTTTGGTCCAGGTTCGGCACTTGGGCGCGCAGCGTCAGAGCCGACCGACTGATGCGAAATCCCTGGCCCTCTTGCTCGAGAGTGACCGCGGCCTCGGTAGTAAGCTCTGTGGGCGTATAACCGGCGCCCTGCAGCCCGAACGCCAGCGCCATGGTGAAGCATCCGGCATGGGCGGCAGCGATCAGCTCCTCGGGATTGGTGCCTTTCTCGTTCTCGAAGCGAGTCCTGAAAGAATACGGCGTGTTCGCAAGCACGCCGGAGTCAGTGGAAAGATTGCCGCTGCCGGCACGACCGGTACCGCGCCAAATCGCTTTCGCCTTGCGGATCATGTAACTTCTCCTTGCTGGTACTGTGTTTCGAGGTTGAGGATGAGGCCTTCGAGACGGCGCTTCGCTACTGCGCACTGATTCCCAAGGTTTGGACAGAAGAGATCGAGTTGACGATTTCATTTGTGGTCACGACGGCACTGGCGTAGTTCGGGATATTGACGTCGAGAGCGGCGTGCATCTCCTCATCCGAGTAATCCGCCGTGGCGTCTTTTACCACCGTGATCTCGTAGCCGAGCTCAGCAGCAAAGCGAACAGTTGCCTCCACGCACGTGTGTGCGATGAGCCCGATGACGATGAGCTGATGGATGCCGTGCTTCTTGAGCTGCATATCCAAATCCGTGTTGGCGAAGCCGCTGGAACACCAATGCTCCGTGGCGACAATCTCGCCCGGCTTAGGCTCGAACTCGGGGCGGATCTCGCCACCCCACGTGCCGTATTCGAAGCTCTTTCGCAGCCACCCTGCTTTTTGAATGGGTGCAATGTACTTCCAAGTCTCGTAGTCGCCCGGACGGTATCGATGATGCAGTGCATAGAAGACCCGAAGCTTCGCCTTCCGCGCGGCATTCAGGACCTGCAGCATATGAGGAACGCAGTCATTTGCTTCTGCAACAGCCCGAATGCGGTCCCATATCTTGCCCCCCACGGAAATGAAGTCGTTATACGGATCAATCACCAGAAGTGCAGTGATCTCCTTCTCATACGTCACTCTCGCCATGGTCTCTCTCCAACGATCGTATGCAGGTGGCGGGGCTGCGGGCCACTATTTACGCAGCGGTCTGAAGCCCGCGCGAACCTCTTGTGAAAAGAGTTGCGGCTGTTCCCAGGCCGCATAGTGCCCGCCTTCGGCAACCGTATTGTAGTAGATGAGTTTGTGATACGCCCGCTCCGCCCAACTCCGCGGGGCTTGATAGTTCTCGCCAGGGAAGACGCTCACGGCAGCCGGGATGGAGACGTTGGCGGCGTTGTAAAGGTTGATGTGACTTTCCCAATAGAAGCGAGCTGCAGAAATCGCCGTGTTCGTCAACCAGTAGAGCGTGAAGTCGTCGAGCACGTCGTCGCGTGTAAGGTCGCCTGCGGGGTGCCCATTGATCGTGCGCCCGAGCACGGCCGAGGTGATCGCCGCCGCCGGCTGGCCATAACCGTCACCGTGGTCAAAAAGCCAGGCTGCCAGGCCGACGGGTGAATCCGCCAATCCGTACAGCGTTTGCGGGCGCGTCCCCATCATTTGTGCGTAGGCGCGTTTCTTCGTAAATAAGTTGTTCAGCTGCTCGTACGACCGTCTTTCGTCGGCCGATAGACCTGCTGGCGGCGGATCGCCGCACTGGAGCGCCTTAGCAATGTCGGGTGGAATTGTTCCAGGGAAGTTGGTGTGAATGCCCAGCAATTCCGGAGGCGCCTGTTTAGCCATCACAGTGCAGACACCCGCGCCCAAATCGCCGCCTTGCGCCACAAATTGGGTGTATCCAAGGCGCTTCATCAGCACGACCCACGCCCGTGCCGTGCGCTCGGGGTCCCAGCCGATAGTTGTCGGCTTGGCTGAAAACCCGTAGCCCGGCAAAGACGGAATCACCAGATGGAAAGCGTCCGATGCGCTCGCCCCATGTACCGTCGGATTGGTAAGTGGATCGATAATCTTCAGCTGTTCGATGACCGAGCCGGGCCACCCGTGCGTGACGATGAGCGGCAACGCGGTTTCATGTTTCGAACGAACGTGAATGAAATGAATGTCCAACCCATCGATCTCGGTCATGAATTGCGGCAGGGCGTTGAGCCGGGCTTCGACCTTGCGCCAATCGTAGTCTGTCGCCCAATAGCGCGCGAGGTCCTGCATCGCCGCGAGCTGCACGCCTTGTGAATCATCCGTGACCGTTTCTCGGTCAGGCCAGCGGGTCGCCGTCAGGCGCCGGCGCAGATCGATGAGCACCTCTTGCGGAACGTCGATGCGGAAGGAACGAATGGCATCGCCCGCGGGCGCGGCGGCGAGCCGTGACGGGAACAGGCTTGCGGCACCTGCGACGGCAATGCCCATCGCGGCGGTGCCCAAAAGCCGGCGGCGAACCTGGTCGATCCGTTCGCTGGTGGCTCTCGTATCCATGGGTCTCTCCTCGATCCGATGGTTCATTCTCGGCTGCACTCGGTGCTGTTTTACACCTACCACCGCGAGGGAGGAATCGCCCGTTATGCCTTGTGAGACGGTGTTAGCCGTTGCTAGGGCTGCCCACTGTCTGGACCGATTGAGCGTGCCGGGCCTCGCGGAAAGCCCGATCCACCGCTCGCCATGGCGCGGGGGCAACCCTTCACCTGGAGCGGGTTCGATGAATTTGAATTACGGTCGCTGCGTAGTAGTAGATGGTGTAACGGGCCGGCCGGCCAGGTCGCCAGCCGCTAGCTCGCTACGGCGCTATGGATGGCGCGCTCGCTCGCGGCTTGCGACTTGGAGTTGCGGCAGGCTGGTCGTCCCTCAAACTGATGGTGTCAGTGATTCGGAGTCCGGCAATCCCGCCTGCTCCAAGCATCATCGAGGGACGACCATGGACTATTATGCAGGAATTGACGTGTCATTGGAACAGTCAAGCGTATGCGTGTTGGACGCTGGCGGCAAGATCGTTCGCGAGGCGAAGGTCGCGAGTGAGCCGGAGGCGCTGATTGCGTGGTTTGGCAATCTCGGTCTTGCGATGACGCGGATCGGGCTGGAGGCGGGGCCTCTGTCGCAATGGCTGTTTGCGGCGATGAAGCAAGCCGGTCTGGCGGTCGAGCTGTTGGAGACCCGGCACGTGCGCAATGCGTTCAAGACGATGCCGGTGAAGACCGACCGCAAGGACGCGCGCGGGATTGCCGAGCTGATGCGGATGGGCTGGTTCCGGCCGGTACATTGCAAATCGATATCTGCGCAAGAGACGCGTGCGATCCTGACCACGCGCAGCCTGATCGAAGCGAAGCTGCGTGACGTTGAGATGAGCCTGCGCGGGGTGCTGCGCGGGTTCGGTCTGAAGGTCGGAAAGACCACGCCGACCAATTTTGCCGAACGGATCAAGCAGCTGGTCAGCGAGCATGCGAATTTGCAAGTCATCGCTGATGCGTTGTTAGCTGTACGCGAAGTGCTGTTGCGTGAGTTCAGGAGTTTTGAGAAGCGTGTACGGACGATGGCGCGACACGACGAGCGGACCAGGCTGCTGATGACCACGACCGGCGTAGGGGCGGTCATCTCACTGACATATGCGGCTGCAATCGACGATCCCGCACGTTTCAAGAACTCGAAAAAGGTCGGCGCCCATTATGGGATCACGCCGAAGAGATATCAGTCGGGCGAAATCGATTACGCCGGCAGGATCTCGAAGATCGGCGACAAGAGCGTGCGCACCGCGCTCTATCAGGCCGCGCACATCATTCTCACGCGCCCGGTGAAGGCCTCGGCACTCAAGACCTGGGCCATGCAGCTGGCCAAGCGCATCGGCATGGCGAAGGCGAAAGTGGCGCTCGCACGCAAGCTTGCGGTGATCATGCATCGGATGCTGGTCGACGGAAAACCGTTCGACCACAAACTGGCTAACCAGGCCGCGGCGGCATGAGCGCGATCGCCCCAATCGGAGCTGAGTTCGAGCAACTTAATGCAGACAAGCTGAGAAGGAGAGATTAAGAGTTTCGGGCGGGTTCGATACCAGCCTTCCCGAAGCGAAGTCCCCTCGCCGGGGACGAGGATAAGGTCAGTCCGCACCCACCCATGTGGCTCTATGACCACGCATCTGTAGATCGGACGACCTATCCTTTGCGAATTCCATCTGGTGGCGGCCTTGCGCCGACCCCGTACAGAAGCGAGTGCCCGGCGAGAAGGACGTCGCAAAACGAGGGTTGACCCCGACCGGCCCGTTACAGAAGGGTGGGTTAGCCGCACAAGTCGGCTGGGAACAGCCGACTTGGACGGCGTAACCCACCGTCATCGAATTTTCCCGCCTTACCCGACCATTTCCATGCCTTTCGGCCTGCTGCTTGTCCAAACGACAAGCAACTGCCAAGCGATCGAAAGAACGATTGGGCCGACAAAAATACCAATCATGCCATGCACGAGAGTGCCGCCGACCACGCCGATCAGTATCACCGGCATCGGTGTGTTCAGGCCCTTAGCCACGAGTGGTCGCAGCAGGTTATCGAGCAAATTTACAGGCACCATGTAGAGTGTAAACAGGACTGCCATTGCTGTATCCATCCTAAACCAGCTCCAGAAGATAAGCGGGATCAGGACGAACGATGGGCCGATTTGCAGTATTACAAGCAATAGAACCAAAAAGCTGAGCAGACCTGCCGCAGGAACTCCTGCGAATAGCAGCCCGATGCCTGCCAGCAACGCCTGCAGGATCGCGATGCCGATGATACCCCGTGAAACATTGCGGATTGTTGCTCCGGCCAGATCGACAAATTCGTCACCGCGCGCTCCCGCAACGCGGCCAAGAATGTTCTTGCTGGATTGAACCAGTGCCGGGCCAGGAATAAGAAGGAAACCCGCAATTGCGGCCGCAAGGATGAATTTGAGCAGATTTACACCCACACTTCCCGCGGCATTGAGAAATATGCTGCCTAGTGGCTTGAGCTGTGGAGCTGCCTCGATGAGCAGCCCTCTCAGGTTGGTCGAAGCGAGCTGCCAGCTCTCATAGGCCTTATCCCCAATCACGGGCCAAGCTTTTATGGCCTCGGGAGGAGGAGGAATTACCAAGGTCCCATCGCCAAATCGAGCCATGAGCGTTTGAATGCTGGCAGCCAAGCTTACGCCGAGCCAAGTCGCCGGGCCCAGTATGACAAAGAGGCTGAAAACAGTGATCGTGACGGCAGCCAGCGTGCGATGCCCATAAAGTCTGGCGGAGAGCCAATCGAAAACCGGGTACAGCGCTACCGCAATGATGATGCTCCAGACAATGATCGTCAAAAATGGCCTGACAAGGATGAGGGACCAGTATCCCAGGAGCCCAAGGCAGACAATTCGAATGGTCAAAACTAGGAGTTCTTCATTCGATGCACTGAATGTTAGAGGCCGTTGATAATCGTCATTCACTGCCCGCGGTCCTCTTTGGCCATACAGTTGCCGCGCAGCCAAGCACAGCGAGAAATTAGCGTCGTCATGGTTCCCAGGCTCCGCGAGGAGGCATGGTACAGACAAAGACGCCAGTCTGGAAGGTGCTGGGAAATGATCTCGGGCACTCGTTGCTCCCGCCGGTCGTCGAATAATGTATCGTTTCGAGTAAGAAGCTTACGAAAATCCGGATTGCTCTTGGCGCTGCCCGAGTATACCGCGTGGAAGACAATGGCCGCCGGAGAGAAATATGCTGGATTGGCTTACTCGGCCCGCTGACTGGCTCCTGAATGCTGGCGGCTTTGTTGCAAGTTGGTTTTTTAGCGAAGACGCGACCAGTTTCACGGTCGTTCAGATGATGTTCGCAACGCTGATGCTGGCGGCTTTCGTGGCCTGATCGTATTTTGGCAAACTCTGGTTGAATATTGGCGGTCGCTCCGGAAAACTCGCTGATCGCAATGCGCAAAGGCGACACTCATAGTTCGCGTCAATTCCAAACTCGCGCACCGCAGCAAAGAGTATGCATATCAACGAATTGAATATATGCCAGTCGTGCTTTTGGTCGTAGTCGTGGATGTGACGAGAAAACAATGCCATCAAGCGCGCGCCGACGGTACGACCCCCTCAATCAGTGGCCAACGCACGAGAAAGCGGCATGAGGATGATCAATCCGACGATCGCGACAACGATTACCATGACGACCACCTTTGGGTCGCTGAAGCTTTGGCTCGCGACCACGAGTGCGGCGGCAATGTTGCGCTGGCCAGTACCGAGCGCCATGACCCGTTTTGTGCCGGCGTCAGGTCCGCCGAGCAACCAACCGGTCCCAAAGCCCAATGCGATAAACAGAAGTCCCGCCAGGATTCCTCGGGTGCCGAAGACTTGTAGAACCTTGTCGATGTTCGCTGCGGTGATCAGCAATACCAGCAGGATGAGGCTTGCGTTGGAAATCCAGTCGAGCACGGGCTTCACCCGTGCAGCCAAGTCCCCGTAACGAGCCTTCATGGCAAGCCCTATGGCAAGCGGGAGAACCATCAGCAGGACGAGGGAGCGAGCAATCTTCCACGGATCAACAGTAACCCCCGGGAGCAGCAGAGGCAGGACGATAGGCAGATAACCCACGCTGACGACCATCAAGAGCACCATCGCGCCGACAGCAAAGGCGAGGTTGCCCTTGGCAAGTTCAGCGAGCTTGGGCAAGAACGGCGCGCCGGCGGCACAACCGAGCAGCAGCAGTCCGACCCCAAAGGGTTCGTCGAGCCAGAGCACCTTCGCCAGGGCGAGCGCGCCAAGGGGCATCAAGACGAAATTGGCCAGCAGAGCGAGCACGACCAGCCGGGCATTGCGTAACGGCTCGGAGATCAGAGAGAGCGTGAGACCTGCACCCATCGTGAGCATGCTCGACACGACAAAGCTCAGCATGGCGACCGTCGCTGCCTTGCTCAACAGCTCCATCAGCATTCATTTCTCCCGTATCGGGATAAAAGGGCTCATGCGCCTGGTTATGCCGCTTCGCCGTGCCAACGCTCTTCCAGAAGCGCTCCGGGCCTCGCAACAGCTGCGGGCGCTCATTTCATCTGGGCGAAATTGTGCCAGAAGTGTTGCAAACTCTCCGTGCCACCGAAGAGTGTGGTGAAATTGGTTGAGTCCACTAGCACGATGTCTCCAGCGCGCTGCTGATTTGGCGGCATCCAGAGTAGACAATTGAACTCCGTGTTGCCGACTGCGGTGAAGGGATGTGGCCGGTCGGGATCGATGGGTTGACGCGCCAGCAGATGGATCGCCTTGCTGTCCTTTTCGGTAATTTCATAATGCGGCAGGTGCGGATGGAAATTCAGCGTAGGGACGTTGTTGAGTAGTCCCAGCGTGTCAATGTCCCGGAATGCGGAAAGCGGGGCGATCTCCTTCGTGCCTTTGACCAGCGCTGGACGGAGCCCATAGGTATTGTGCACCGGGACATCGAGCGCCTTCATCAGCGAGCGGGTATATTGCCCAAAGCGCTGCTGACGCGGCACGAGCGCGTCGCCGTGATGGAGGTATTCCATCTGCCGCTGCTTCAAGTCGCTGGTGAAGCCGACATCGTGATGCGGCGCGAGCAGCAGGCAGGTGCCTTCGCGCTTGAGCCACTCGCGAATGGCAGTGATTTCATCGGGTGCGGCCTCCTGCTCGGAAAGAAGGTGGTCTAGCCCGAACACCAAGAGCGTGTCGGTGTCAGCCAGAATCCGTTCGTCAATCGGCAGCTTGTAGCCCGCCTGGTCGATGCGCTGGAACACGGCGACCGGGTGGCCCGTGGCTTCGCCGGCAATTTGCTGGAAGCTGAGCGTGGAGCGGTGAAAAAGTTCCAACGTGCCGGCGATCCCCTGGAGAAATTGCGCGGCGCTCCACTCCGGAGTCTCGTAGGCCGGCCACAGCACGTTTCGGACCTCGGTCATTGTGGAGAAGCGGTTCTCCATTGCCGCGGGGTCGCGCTGGGATTCCCACGGGTAGCTCCACGTCCAGTAGATGCTCAGGCGGCGCTTGCCCAACGTGTATTTGCGGGGGATGTGGTTTGGTTGTACGTGCGTGCCGGTGTCCGCGTGCTCATGGCTGTTTCCTTATCTTTTTTCGTTGCCTCAGAATTGACGCCAAGTGCTCTCTGCCTGATGTGCTTGCCAACTCACTTTCAGATTGAGTTCGCGTGCCGCGCTGGCAGCCACGCGAGCGAGTATTCCTGCATAGGTGGGAAACGAGAGCGGAATGTGCGCCAAGTCGTCCACCCGCATTTTCGCGGCGATGGCTATCGCCGCTACTTGGGCGATCTCCACTGCCCGCTCGCCAACAACGTGGCAGCCCAATATCCTGCAGGTCGTGCGGTCGACGATCAGCTTGCAAAAACCGACCTTGCGACCGTCAATGATTGTGCGCGTGGTCGAGTCGAAACGTATAACCGCGGTTACGACGTCGTGTGTTTCACGGGACTTCGTTTCGGTGAGGCCCACCTGGGCATATTCCGGCTCCGTGAAGCTGCCGATAGGGCTTACCGGGTCCCCAGTCGCGATCGTCGGGCCTTGCACGGCGTTGGTAGCCGCCACGAAGCCCTCCTGTATCGCCTGCGGGACCAGCATCTGGTGACCGGTAATGTCCCCAGCGGCGAAGATATGGGGCGTTGCGGTCCGCAGATATTCATCAACCTTCACGAACCCCCGATGATCGGTCTCGACGCCCGCGGTAGCGAGGCTAAGCCCTGCGGTATCGGCCACCCAGCCCACCGCCACGACCGCAAGCGTCGCCTCGGTGCTGTCGCGGCTGCCGTTCTTGGAGAAGATCATTCGCACCCCAGTCGGGGTCTTCTCGAAAAACTCGATCGTGCCGAAGTTCTCATGCACCACGATACCCAACTCGCGGAACGCCGCCGCAACCGCTGCCGAAACATCTTCATCCTCGCTCGGCAGAATACGAGGGCCAGTCTGGAAGAGCTGGATTCGTGATCCATATGCGTTGAAAACCGAGGCGACCTGCACCCCCGTTGCCCCAGCGCCAACGACCAGCATTGACGGCGGCACGGAGGTTAAACGCCAGGCGTCGCTATGCGTGCCTGCCAACTCGAAACCGGGGACTGGGAGCCGCCGGCTCACACCGCCAGTGCAAATGATGATCTTTTCAGCCTGAAGCCGTAAGCCGCCCTCGGTTTCGATGGTGTGCAGGTCGGCGAAGCGTGCAACGCCAGCGTGCTCGTGGACGGTCACTCCCACGGAGTCGATCTGCTGGCGCAAAGAAGAATGCGCACGCGCATCCTTGACGACCTCGCGCACGCGCGCAAGCAGCCGGGGATAATCCAGCACCGGCTCGCTCACGCCGATGCCGTATTGACCCAGCTGTCGAGCTTCGCGAATCAGGCGGGCCGCATGGGCAAGGGTCCGGACCGGAACCGGTCCGTCGTTGGCTGCCATACCGCCAAACTCAGCACGAGTTACCAGCATGATACGCGCGCCCAGGTCCGCAGCGCGGAGGGCGGCTAGTACACCCGCAGGTCCGGCGCCAATCACGATGATGTCGATCATGTCCGGCTATCCCGACATGGACTAGGTCCTATTCCGTTTCAACGGACATCACCCAAGGTCGCGAGGTATCGAAGTGCCTTGATGCCGGGGAGAAAGAAGTAGGCGCCGCCTCTCACCGTGCTGAAGGCCGGCAAGCCGGTGATTTTTTTGCGGATTGGGCGCTTGGGGATTTTGTATTCGAGCGTGCCGTCCTGAGCGCCGATGATCGGGTCGCGCTCGTTGCCGAGCTCGTGAAAATTCCGGTCGTTCGCCCAAACGTTTTGCGCAAATTCGAACTGTCGAATGAGGCTCGCGCAGATTACGAATGCTGCGATGCCGCGCTCCACGCCGTCCTCCGGCGCGTCCTCCGGCAAATGCGGACCGTAGGTGGCACCGCGGCGGATCATGCGGCGGCGGTTCATGTTCGCCGCTGTGTCGCGCGGGTTCATTCGGCGCATGTGCGAGCCGAGCGGCACCGCGTAGCCATGCGGATCCATCTCCTTGTAGTTGAAGTCGTTGTTCCGTTGGAGGTCGGCGCCTAATGCCGGATCGTCTTTCTCGGGTGCCAGTGTGAGCGGCGCGCCGCTGCGCCAGCGTCCCATGAGCTTCGCTGCGATCAACTCCTGTTCTTCGTGGGTCTTGCCGTGCTCGCGCAGGAAGTCGCGAAACCTGCCCACATGCTCCTGCAGGCAGCGATAGGCCATGAAGCTGCCGTTGCGGGAAAGAATCTCGGGTTGCGGCAGATTGGCGGGCGGTCCGTTTTCGTTCGGGTATCCGAGAATGAATTCTCCCGGCTTGAGCGGGGCGCCCGTGCCGGGCGTGGGCACTTCGCCAGTGCCCTCGATGACCGGCTGCGAGAGCCGGTCGCGATAGCCGAAGTGGTCGTGTGCATAGTCGAACGGCGGCGTTGCCTCCAGGTCCAGCGCCGAGAGCGTCTCCACTCCTTCGCACTGTGCGACGAGCTTGTCGTGCTCGGTCACGCAGCGTGCATGCTCGGCAGCATCGCGGGCGAACAGGATGACGATGGCGTGAAGGTCCGGGCTGGCGAGGCCTCCCATCCAGTTGTCAGGATGGTTCTCTCCGGTGTCGCCAAGCATCTCCGCGCGGGCAACCATCCCTTGCTTGAACTCTTCGGGGAACGTGGCCAGCGAACCCTCATCGACGCCAAGTGCGCGCAGACCGTTCCACGTGAAGGCCACCGTTACCCAGCGTTTGTCGTTTGCGACTGAAGCCATGACTTCCGCGGCCGACTGCGCCTTTTCACGAATCGCCGACAGCCAAGCCCGTCCACCCGCGGCGTTGCGAAACGAAAGAAATTCATATCGTCCCGTGAGCGCGGGTGTCCGAGTCAACAGGATGTGCTGGATGTCGTCGTTTTCAAGCATAGCGCGTCCTGCGGTGGATCACTGCATCTGGTCGAGCATGTTCGAGAAGGACGCCTTGAGCTTGAGCGCTTTCTTGATTTCATCGGAGCTCACGTACGGGTACTCACCGTATTCCAGGAAGCTTGGGCACTGATGCTCGCGAACGAACTTGACGAATGCAGGAGCATTCGTCTTCCAGTCCGCAGGAAAGCCCTCGAGGTTTTCGAACACCGTGTTGATGCCGTACTTCGAAAAGAGGGCCACGGCATCCTCGGTGTATTTGTCAAAGTCGGTGTCGAAGATGCCCTGATACATGAAGTAGGTCTCCCCCTTGATCGGGAAGAGCACCCAGCGCAGGTAGTGCAGCCTGAGTACGGCGAGGCAGTCCGGCTGGTCCGCTACCGCCTTCTCGATGTTCTTGGCGTACTGGTAGAATACATCTTCCCTGCCGGGAATGATCTTAGCGATGATCGTGAAGCCGTAGCATGCTGGACTTTTGGGAAAGATCGGGCCGTATCTGCCCTGCTGCACCTTGTCTTTGAAGACCCCCCCTTTCGGGATCGCCATAGCCGCCGGTTTGGTCCAGTTGCCCTGCTGATTATCTGACATGGCTGCGTCCTTTCCTTTCTATGGTTTGGAACTCGGGGTCGACAATGGCGTGAGCGTATCCAACTGCTCTACCAATAGCTCTTGCTCGACGCCGTTTCAGCTCGTCTTCAGTCAAGAGGACGAGAAGCCGCAGCTCCGTCATTGATCCCGCAGGAGTTCCCGGCCGTTACCGTTCGGTTAGTGCGCAACCGGCGATCGCCGTACGGCTGGCACTTACTATCATGACGTGCGAAGTTCGACGCACCTCACGATTTTCTAAAGCCGCTAACCGATCGAAGCCTGCTTGATCGAGTTTTGCACCCGTCAGATCTGACAATAACCCAAATAGTAGTAGGGTGGGTTAGCCGTCCAAGTCGGCTGGGAACAGCCGACTTGGACGGCGTAACCCACCGTCAACCGCAGGGGCGACGCCAGTGGGTATCGGTGGGTTACGCCATCGAGCCGGCTGGAGCCGGCTCGCTGGTTAACTAACTAACCCGCCCTACGATCAACCGACGTCGGGGGCGGGTTCTAAACATGCCCCGACATGCCGACCGATACAGAACCTTCGTCGCCGATTACCCGCAGCAGGTGGAAAGAGGGGCGAGGCAATGCCTCGCCCCTACGACGGGGAACGGCTTCCATTCGATGTCTTCGAGCAGGATCGATCTGAAAACGGATTCTCCGGGCTGGTGGGCTCGAGCCATTGCGATCGTCCTTATCTGAACGTGCTCATCGCGAGAGCCGACTGACGGCTCAGATCAACTTGGCGTCCAATGTGATCGCGGCATTGAGAACCTTTGAGACCGGGCAGTTCTTCTCGGCATCTCTCGCCATTTCAGCGAATTTAGTTTGGTCCAGGTTCGGCACTTGGGCGCGCAACGTCAGAGCCGACCGGCTGATGCGAAATCCCTGGCCCTCCTGCTCGAGAGTGACCGCGGCCTCGGTAGTAAGCTCTGTGGGCGTGTAACCGGCGCCCTGCAGCCCGAACCCAGCGCCATGGTGAAGCATCCGGCATGGGCGGCAGCGATCAGCTCCTCGGGATTGGTGCCTTTCTCGTTCTCGAAGCGAGTCCTGAAAGAATACGGCGTGTTCGCAAGCACGCCGGAGTCAGTGGAAAGATTGCCGCTGCCGGCACGACCGGTACCGCGCCAAATCGCTTTCGCCTTGCGGATCATGTAACTTCTCCTTGCTGCTACTGTGTTTCGAGGTTCAAATCATATCGCCGCCTCAATTAACCTGGTCCTGAGAGCGCGCTTGCGCAACTACCCCGCCTTGCACGCAACTATTGCTTCCGGTCGCGTGCGGTTTGCAAGGGAAGGCGGCGCAAAGATCGCGAGATAAGCGACGCTTCCCGCGAGTCGATCAAAGCTGATCTCGCGATACCCGACGGCTGCAAGCTCACAGCGCAGGAGACTTGGCGGCGTACCATGATTTGCGGTCGGCGCGAACGTGTCGACAATGCCGACGCGCGCATTCGACTTGAGCGCAGGAACGAGATTGTAGAGCAGTGCGTAAGGCTGTGCGATCTCATGATACATGTGCACCAGAATCGCAACGTCAGCCGAACCAACCGGCAACCTCGGGTCGTGCGGTTCACCAAGCATTATTGCAACATTCTGCAATCCGAGATCGCGCACCCGGTTCCGCAAGCTCCGCAAATATTCGGGCACGACGTCTTCTGCCAGGATGCGGCCGCTGGATCCGACAATTGGCGACAAACGTACAACGTAATAACCGCTGCCCGCGCCGATGTCGGCGATTGTCATTCCGAATTTTATACCGAGCAGCCGCACGAGCTGGCCCGGTTCCTCAGCGTTGTCGCGCTCCTTTTCGTCGTGCCAGGTCGGGCTGACGATGTCCGCGACCGGGCGATCGGGTTTCGGAAAGGCGCCCGCCGGCACGCCCGATTGCGCCATGAAGTCCTGCGCAGCAGCTGATATCGTGAATGCTGTTGCAAAGACGACCGTAATTGCCACTCGCATTTTTACGACCTGAACTCGGGTGTTGAAGCTATGGTCCTTTATCGGCTTTCGCAGCGACATCCGGGGTCGTGACGCTGCGAAAGGTCGACAAGCGCCCGCGGTGAGGTTTAATGAAGGCGTACATGCACAAAGGCTACTTCAAGTCCTCAAGGATGTGGTACATTCTCAGCGACGAGGTTGATTGATGCGGCGATATGATTCGAGCCTCGAAAGCGGTCCGATCCATTGACCACGCCCGGACCAAAAGAGGGATTGCCTCCTGCCCCCCAGGCCGTGCTTCAGTCATTGACGCGCACTGCGATCTTTCTGGTCGTGACATTGAACCCTGGTGTCACCAGTCGCTCGGTTGTCCGATCATTCTGCGGCGACCTTGCAGCATTGCTGCGCGCCGTAGGTTTCCGCGACTTGGAGGGAAATCTTTCCTGTGTGCTCGGCTTTGGATCGGACGCATGGGACAAGCTGTTCGGGGCACCGCGGCCATCGGAGCTGCGTCCGTTCAAAGAAATCCGGGCCGGCTCTCGCCACGCAGTTTCCACGCCGGGCGATCTGCTCTTCCACATCCGCGCCAAGCGCATGGATCTCTGTTTCGAGCTGGCGACGCAAATCATGACGCGTCTGAGGGATGCGGTCTCGCCTGCCGACGAGGTGCACGGCTTCAAATATTTTGATGACCGCGATCTCATCGGCTTTGTCGACGGCACGGAGAACCCGACGGGGCAAACGGCGATCAACGCCGTGCTCGTGGACCTGGAGGATGCCGCGTTTGCAGGCGGCAGCTACGTGATCGTGCAAAAGTACCTGCACGATCTGGCCGGCTGGAACGCGCTGTCCACCGAGGCGCAGGAGCGTATCATCGGCCGCAGCAAGCTTTCCGACATCGAGCTCGACGACGCCGTCAAGCCGACTTTCGCCCACAATGCACTGACCACGATCGTGCGGGACGGGAGAGAGATGAAGATCCTGCGCGACAACATGCCGTTCGGCAGCGTCGCACAGGGTGAGTTCGGCACTTATTTCATCGGCTACGCGCGTTCGCCGCGGATAATCGAGCAAATGCTGGTGAACATGTTCGTCGGTCGGCCCGCCGGCAACTACGATCGCTTGCTCGACTTCAGCCGCGCCGTGACTGGCAATTTGTTCTTCGTTCCGTCCGCGACATTCCTGGAGAACGTCGCGGACGAGGAGCTCCCGGCAGCCGTGGCGCTTTCCGACACAAGCACGGCTGCGTCCTCGACGCCCCCTGCCTTCACGCGCGAGGGCTCGCTTGGCATCGGTTCCCTCAAAGGAGACCCATCTCATGAATAACCTTCACCGCGAGCTCGCCCCGATATCCGATGCGGCGTGGTCGCAAATTGAGGAGGAGACGTCGCGCACCCTCAAGCGTTACCTCGCCGGCCGGCGCGTCGTGGACGTGCAGGGACCAGGCGGCGTTGCGCTCTCTGCCGTCGGCACCGGCCATCTGCGTAACGTCGAGGCACCGGGAGAGGATGTCCTTGCGCGACTGCGTGAGGTTAAAGCGCTGGTCGAGCTGCGCGCACCGTTCGATCTCGATCGCCAACAGATCGACGACGTGGAGCGCGGCGCCAACGACTCGGACTGGCAGCCCGCGAAGGATGCTGCGCGACGGCTCGCCTATGCAGAAGATCGGGCCATCTTCGAGGGCTACCCTGCCGCCGGCATTGAAGGCATTCGTCAAGGCACCAGCAATCCGGTGACGACCCTGCCGGCCGACGTGCGTGATTACCCCGATGCCATTGCCCAAGCGCTAAGCCAGCTGCGTCTCGTCGGCGTCAACAGTCCCTATTCGGTGTTGCTGAGCGCCGATGCCTATACCGGGCTCAGCGAGACGAGGGACCATGGATATCCGGTGCTGGAACATATCAAGCGCCTGGTGGACGGCGAGATCATCTGGGCGCCAGCGATCTCGGGCGCATTCGTGCTGAGCACCCGCGGCGGTGACTTCGGCTTTTACATCGGCCAGGACATATCCATCGGCTATTTGAGCCATACCGATGCGGTTGTGCGGCTGTACCTTCAGGAAACATTCACCTTCCTCCTGCTGACGACAGAGGCTGCCGTTGCGTTAGCGCCTCCCGGCAAGGCGCGGCCTCCTAAAAAGGAAGGGTCCTGAAGCTCGGCATCGTGGATGCCTGAAATGCCCCGCGGAACACGGAAACGGTAGGGGCGGGTTTGAAACCGTCCCTGCGGGCCTCGGGCGGCGCCAAACGAGGCATTCTTAGCGCGACGCGTTGCGTCCAGGGCGCGGCCGTCCCGGATTGCGCAAGTGCAATCCAGGCTACGCATGTTACTCAGGCCGCGCGGGGGCGTACGTCCCTTGCGATCGCCGCTCCGTTTTCGCGCTGCGCCTTGGTCAGATCGTGCATCGCCTGCAGGTTGAGCCAGAACTCGGCGCTGGTACCGAAAAAACGCGCAAGCCGAAGGGCCGTATCCGCCGACACCGCCCGCTCGCCCTTGATGATCGCGCCGATGCGGGTCGCCGGGACACGCAGCGCAAGCGCGAGCGCATTGGCGGAGAGGCCAAGCGGCTGGAGAAATTCCTCGCCCAGAACTTCCCCGGGGTGAACAGTCACGCGGCGGGGCGTAGCAACTTGCCTGGCGGCCCCTCTCCTAGTGGTAATCGACGATTTCGACATGGGCCGGACCCTCCTTGGTCCAGATGAAGCAAATGCGCCATTGGTTATTGATGCGAATGGAATGCTGCCCCTTGCGGTCTCCCGACAAAGCCTCGAGGCGGTTTCCGGGCACAGCAGCGAGATCAGCGACGTTGCGGGCACTGTGCAGCATGTCGAGCTTGCGGAGTGCCTGGCTTGCAATGCCGCTGAACCGCTTCACGAACTCGCCCATCCACAGGCGCTCGGTGGCGCGATCGTGAAACGAGCGGATCATTCCGCGGAGCAGAATATCACAGCCGGCAGTTTGCCGTCAAGCGTACAACGCGATACGGAATATTCACGATGCCGCCAAGGGATCTTGATGCGGGCGAATACTCCCGTCTGATGGGGGTGACGGTTCAAGGGGCGGTGTTTGTGATGCAGTACGACTAAGCCGCGCTTCGTTTGGTGCGGGCGCCTTCAGGACGACGGCCCGCGCGGCACGACGCGCAGCAGCAGCGGGTCGCGCGGGCGCAGCGTGAAGCGCTGCTGCGGCCAGACGGTCTGGCCCGGCGCAAGCGCGATAGCGAAATTCGCCATGATGGTGGCGAGCACAAGCGTCGCCTCCTGCAGGGCAAAGCCCGCGCCGATGCACATGCGCGGCCCGATGCCGAACGGCAGATAGGCGTAGCGATCGATCTTTGCCGCAGGGCTCTCTTGGTCATCGCTTGTGTCTGTTGCGCTGGGTCCCGGATCTTCGCACCCCCGGCTGACGCCGGCGGCGCTCGTCCGGGACACGAGCGGGCGATCGAGAAAGCGCGCGGGATCGAACCGATCCGGATCTTCCCATAAGCGCCGATGCCGGTGCAGCACATAGGGCGAGATGACCATCAGCGTGTTGCGCGCGATGCGCTGTCCGGCGAGCTCGGTGGGCCGGCTCGCGGTTCGGGTTATGCCCACGATGGGCGGATAGAGCCGCATCGCCTCGTCGAGCACGGCGCGGGTCTCGACGAGCCGGTCGGCGATGCCTTCGGCGGGGCCGTCGAGCTCGCGTTGCGCCTCCGCGGCAACGCGCTCGCTCCACTGCGGCGATTGCGAAAGCAGATAGATCGCCCAGGTCAGTGCCGTCGATGTTGTTTCCTGGCCGGCGAGAAAGAAGGTCAGCACATTCGCCTTCACTTCCGCCTCGCTCATGCCGCGGCCGCTGACCGGGTCCCTTGCTGCGAGCAGGATGCCCAAAATGTCGCCTGGGGGTGTCACCGTTCGAGGCTCGGCACTTTGCGCCGATCTCCTCAGGGTAACGCGCGCGTCGGACGCATGCGCGTCGAGCGCGCGGCGCCGCCGCGCGATTGCCGCGTCGAGCGCCTCATCGAACGCGAGCAGCAGCGTGCGCGTGCGCCAGTGGGTCACTCGGGGGAGGAAATCGGGAAGCCCGATCACATCGAACGGGTCGATGCGCCCGGCCGCGGCGAAATAAGTATGCGCGGCAGCGCACATCGTCGCGTGATCGTTGCCGAGGCCGTCGTGGAAGATGCTGCGCATCAGTGCATCGAGCGCAAGCGCGCTCATCTCGGCCTTGCACTCCATCGCCTCGCCGGCCCTGCGGCGCCAGCGCTCGATCACGGTTGCCGCTGCGCCGGCCATGGCAGGGGCGAAGCCGACCAGCATCTTGCGTCCGAAGAACGGAGCAAGCATGCGGCGCTGGCTTTCCCACTGCTCCCCGTCGGCGGCGACCAGCCCCTCACGCAGGCGCGGAGAGAGGATCCGCCGCTCGAGCGCGCTCTTGCGGAAAGCGGCGGGTTCTTCCACCAGGATCTTGCGGATGGCCGCCGGCTCGCTCACCACCGCGACGCGCGCGAACGGCAAGCCGCCCATTACGATGGGCTCGTCGAAGTGGAGTTGCGCCCAGCACTCGATCGGATTTCTGGCCAGCGCGCGCAGGAGCGCGATAGGGCCGAGGAGCCGCGGCTGCGGGGTCGGTCGAGGCGGGCAGAAGCCGGAGGAGCCGGAGGAGCCGGAGGGCATGGGCGCTGATCAACAAGTAGGGCGGCGGATTACGCTACGCTAATCCGCCCTACGCGTCTTTCAAAACATCACCACGCTGCGAATGGCCTCGCCGCGCTTGAGCGCTGCGAAGCCGGCATTGATCGCATCAAGGCGGATGCGCGCCGTTATCAGCTCATCGAGCATCAGGCGGCCATCGAGATAGGCCCGCGCCAAGAGCGGGAAGTCGCGCGCGGGGCGGGCCTCGCCGTAGCTCGATCGTCTGATCCTCTTCTCCTGCATCAGGGCGCCCCAGCGAAATGCAACGTCGCTATCGACATCGACCTTGCCGAGCCAGATCACTTCGCCTCCGGGGCGCACGGCTTCGACGCTTGTCCGGAACGCCGCTGCGTGGCCTGCCGCCTCGATCACCACATCGGCCCCGCGACCTGCGGTCATGTGCCTTGCCAGCGCGACCGGGTCTTCGGTCTTGGCATTCACGCAGGCGCTAGCGCCCATGCGCGCCGCCAGCTTGAGCTTCTCGTCGTCGACGTCGCAGGCGATGATTTTGGCCGCCCCGGCGAGACGCGCGCCTTGAACCGCAGAAAGCCCCACCGCGCCGCAGCCGATGATCATCACGCAGTCGGCGCGGCCGATGCGCGCCACATTCAGCGCTGCGCCGACCCCGGTCATGACCCCGCATCCGATCAGGCAGGCGCGGTCGAACGGGATTCCGTTGCCGACCGGGATCGCCTGCTGCTCCTGCACGATGCAGTATTCGCCGAACGCGCCGAGGAACATCAGATGCTTGAGCTCGCGCCCGTCGGCCATCCTGGCCTTGGTTTCCCCGTCGAACGCAAGAGCGCGCGGTCCCAGCGCCAGGTAATCCGCGCACAGGATCGGAAGCGCGCGGTCGCAGTAGAAGCAATGGCCGCAATGCGGATTCCACGACAGGATCACGTGATCGCCCTTGCGGACCTTGGTGACCGCCGGCCCCACCTCCTCGACCACGCCGGCGGCTTCATGGCCGAGCAGGATCGGCATGGGATAGCGCAGCGATCCCTCGATCACTTCCAGGTCGGTGTGGCAAAGCCCGGCGGCGCGCACCCGCACCAGGACGTCGGAGCTTCCCAGCGGCGCCGCGCTGATGCGCTCGATCGCGAGCGCGCTGCCTGGGCGATGCAGCACCGCAGCATCATACTGCAGCGTCATGACTGCCCGTTGCTTTGTATCTGCTCATCGCGTGCGGCCCCTGAGTGCCGGCTCTCGTTCCGTTCGGGCCGAGGCCCTCACTCCCCTCGGCCGGGACACACGATGGATCTCGTGTCCCGGACGAGCGCCGCCGGCCTTTGTCGGCGGCGCGAAGATCCGGGACCCAGAGGCGACCAGCTCGTCGCGAGAAGCTTCACTTCTTGACGTCGCCTTTCTTCACGCCGGCTTCGGGGAAGATCCACATGGATGCGACCATGAAGACGGCGGTCGCCATGACAAAGGTGGAAAGGTCATGGCGCACAGGCGAGCCGCTCCAGTAGGCGAGAATAGCGGCCACGATCAGAACCAGCACGGATACGACTGTTTTTACGTCATTGGGCATGGCCGAACCTCAAATTCATCAGCAGCCCTACCGCTCCATCATTCGACGCGTATGTAGGGGCGGGTTTCAAACCCGCCCCTAGAGTAGAACATCTCAATACGAGCCCACGGGGACGGCCGCCGCTTCGTCCGGACGGCGCGGGGCGCCGCGCAGCTTGTTCTTGAGAAAGCGGGTCTCGTACCCGTTGAACAGATGGCCGAGCAGGCCGCGGTCGAGATCGGAGGTGCCGAACAGCCAGTCGGCAATCGGGAAGGTCAGGTTCATGTTGACCTCCATCATCAGCCGCGCGTTGTGATGGGCGGTGTGGTGGCGCCGCAACGTGTTCACGAACGGGCAATTGCGCACGAACCAGCTCTCCTCCACGTGGCAGCAGAAATGCATGAACTCGTAGACGAGATACATGCCCGTCGTCACGCACATGAACAGCCAGCCGACATTGGGCGAGAAGATGAGGCCCAGGATCACTGCTGCCGGGATCGACATGAGAATGAACACGACCAGCGCATAGGGCGGAAACACGGTGACGCGCCAATCCTTGTGGTCGCGGAAGCGCATCTCGTCGTCGGTGAAGAACTGGTGGTGGTTGAGGGTGTGGCGCTCATAGATCGCGCGCAGCCCCTTGATGTTGACCGGCCGATGCATGACGAACCGGTGCACGGCCCATTCGAACAGGTTGGTGAACAGGAAGGCGAGGGGGACCGTGAGCCATTCCAGCCAGGTGACGTTATGGATGTGCTGGACGTAGATGTAGAAAGCCGCCGCGCCGATCGCGTAGATGATCGCGATGTGGAAATAGCCATCGTACCACCCGAGAATGCGCGAGCGATATTCCTTGCGGAACTCGACTTGCCGCTGACTGATCATTGCTGTCCTCCTTGCCGCCGGCCAGCTCCCTCTCCCCGTACGGCCACCCCGCGACGCAAGCGCGCGGGGACCCCGGCCTACGGGGAGAGGGAGCAGACCGAGTTCGCCGCTCGATCGATGCTGACCGGAGCGGCAGCTCACGTCGCCAGCGCCTGATATATCACCGATCTATCAGCCGGAGAAGGGTTCAATCGCCCGGGATTACTGGATGCCCCGCCCAAAGCGGGGGGCTTGACAACCGGGCGCCTCATGCCGGCGCCGGGGTGCCCTCGATCACGCGCTGCACGGCTGCATCCCGGCGCGCCGCCTGCGGTGAGCCCGCGAAGATGATCTCGCCGCGCTCGATGACGTAGAGCCGATCGGCGAAGTCCGGAACGTGATGGATGTTGGATTCGGCGATCAAGACTGCATGGCCGAATGCACGGATGGCCGCGAGCCCATCGATGATGGACGGGACGATTACGGGGGAAAGCCCCTCGGTCGGCTCATCGAGGAGGAGGAGCTTCGGCCCGAGCGCAAGCGCGCGGGCAATCGAGACCATCTTGCGCTCGCCGCCGGAGAGAGCGTGGCCGCCGCGGTCGCGATAAGGCTCGAGCCTGGGAAAAACCCGATAAGCCTCGTCGAGCCGCGCTTGCGGGCTGCGCGGGCCGCGGCAGGTCCAGGTCGGGAGCGCAATGTTTTCGGCCACCGTGAGCTCGCCGAAGACCTCGCTCTCCTCCGGAGCAAAGCCGATGCCCAAACGCGCGATCTCAAACGGGCGCAACCCGACGATGTCCGTGCCGTCGAATGCGATCCGGCCCGCAAGCGGCCGGCGAAATCCCATGACAGTGCGAAAGCTCGTGGTCTTGCCCGCGCCGTTGCGGCCAACCAGGCAGACCAGCTCGCCGGCGTTGACCTCGAACGTCACGCCGCGCAGCACGGGGCTGCCCAGGATCTCCACCGCAAGGTCTTCCACCAGAAGCATCAGTGGCCTCGGCGCCGGCCCACGACCGCATCGACCAGAGCCGGATCGGCGAAGAATTGAGCGGGCGGCAGATCGGCCAGCACCTTGCCGCCGGAGAGCGCGATGATGCGGCTCGAATAGGCAGCAACGAGATCCATGTCGTGCTCCACCAGCACGATCGCCTTGACGCCGGCCTTGCGGCCGGCAGCGATCAGGATGCCCATGATCTCGTGCTTGTCGGCGGTGGACACGCCGGAGGTCGGCTCGTCGAGCAGAATGACCTCTGGATCGAGGGCAAAGGCGGAGGCGACATCGAGCAGCTTCTTCTCGCCCTGCGAGAGCGCCGCGGCGGCTGTGTCAAGCCGGCGCTCGAGACCGAAGATGCGCGCCACTTCGCGCGCACGGGCCCGGATGGTCGCGTCGGCGGCAAGGCGCGAGAACAGATGCCAGCGCTTGCGCTGGCGCGAGATGAGCGCGGTGGCGATGGTCTCCTCGACGGTGAGCTGCGGGAAGATCGCAATGAGCTGAAACGAGCGTGCGAGTCCCTGCTCGGCGAGCCTGACCGGACCGATGCCGGCGATGCTCTTTCCCCGAAACAGAACCTCGCCGGCCGTGGGATCGAGCAGCCCGGTGAGCAGGTTGACCAAAGTGGTCTTGCCGGCGCCGTTCGGCCCGATGACTGAGACGAGCTCGTCTGATGAAACGGCGATGCTGACGTCCTCCAGCGCGCGCAATTCGCCGAAAGCTTTGCTGACGCCGCGGGTTTCGAGAAGAGCGCTCATGCCTGCGCTCGCCGGACCGGCCACAGCATGGCGGGAATGGCGGCAATCCCGCCAGGGAAGCTGATGACGATGATGGCGAGGATCGCTCCCAGAATGAAGCGCCAATACTGGGTGAGCGCCTGGAGCTGATCCTGCAGCAATGTGAATGCGAGCGCCCCGATGATCGGGCCGAAGAAGTTGGAAAATCCGCCGAGCACCGCCATGAACACGAGCTGGCCGGAATGGGTCCAATACACCAGCTCGGGGTCGGCCAGGCCGATGCGAAACGCAAGGATCGCGCCGCCCGCAGCACCGAAGCCCGCCGAGATGACGAATGCGGCGAGCCGGAAGCGATGCACTTGCACGCCGAGATATTCCGCCTTGCGCGGGTTGTCGCGCAGCGCCTTGAGATGCAGCCCGAACGGGGAGTGCACGAGCCGCCACATCAACAGCCCGGCGATGACCAGAAGCGCCAGGCAGTAGTAGTAGAACGGCCCCGCCAGCAGCTCGATCTTGTTGTATTGCGCGAGCTCCATCCCGAGGAGATTCATGCGCGGCACCCGCATGCCGCTGTCGCCGCCGGTGAGGTGATAGAATTTGAACAGGAACGAATAGAACAGCATGCCGAAGGCAAGCGTGAGCATGCCGAAGAAGATGCCCACGTTGCGCACGCAGAGAAACCCGATCGGAATGGCGGCAAGCATGGTCAGGAGCACCACGCCGAGCAGCACCAGCTCGAAGGAGCGGATCCCGAGGACGCCTGCAAGCACTGCCGCGCCATAGGCACCGGCGCCGAGAAACATCGCGTGCCCGAAGGAGAGGAGCCCGGCATAGCCGAACAGGAGATTGAAGCCGAGCAGCGCGATGGCGTAGCCGAAGAACGGGATCATCAACGTGGCGTAATAGGGCGGAGCTATGAGCGGCAGCAGCGCGAGGGCGAGCGTGCCTGTCAGAGCAAAGGCGGCAGTGTGCTTCATCTGAGTGCGGGTCAGATCATGGTGCCAGCGATCTGCCGAACAGGCCGGCCGGGCGCAACAGGAGGATCGCGATGACGATGACGTAGATCGCGAGCACTTCGAGCTCGGGATAGAGCACGATGGCAAAGGCGCGAATGAGCCCGACAATGAGAGCGCCCGCGACGGCTCCGCGCATGGAGCCGAGCCCGCCGATGACGACCACCGCAAACGCCTCCACCACCAGCTCGACAGCCATGTCGAGCGAGGCGGCCGCAGTAGGCACGATCAACGCCCCCGCGGTGGTGCCAAGCGCCGCGCCAAGCGTGAACACCGCCGCATAGACCCGCCGCACATCAACCCCGAGCGCCTCGGCCATGGCGCGATTTTCCGCGGTCGCGCGCAGGATACGGCCGAAATTAGTCCGCTGCAGGAAGGCGCCGAGCCCGGCCGCGATCGCGATCGCCGCCGCGATCACCATCAGATTATAGACGGGAACGCCGAAGTCACCGGCATTGATCGTGCCGTAAATCAGATAGGCATTATCGAGGGAGCGGGGGTTGGCCCCCCAGAAGAAGCGGAACACGTCCTGGAACATGAGCACGAGAGCAAACGTCAGCAGCAGCTGAAAGCTCTCATCGCGTCCGTAGACGCTGCGCAGCATGCGCTCGATCGGCGGTCCGATCGCGCCCAGAATCAATCCGGCGAGGATGAGCCCGGGAAAGATGAGCCAGGGCGAGAGCCCAAGCTCCGCCGCGTAGGCGATGAAGGTGACCCCGAAATAGGCGCCGAGCGCGTAGAACGATCCGCAGGCCAGATTGACGATCTTCTGCACGCCGAACACGAGCTGCAGGCCGGCGGCGACCAGAAACAGAACGGCGGCGTGAAACACGCCGCCGATCAGGATGTTGGCGAAAGCAGCCATCAACGCAGGTTAGAACGCAGTCCAGAGCCGCGTTTGTTTGTAGGGTTGACGGTGGGTTACGCCGTACAAGTCGGCTGTTGCCAGCCGACTTGTACGGCTAACCCACCCTACGCGCGCGAAACACACATTATACCTTGAACTGGGCGGTCTTGATCCATTCCCAGAAATTGGCGCCGGGAGGTTTCTGCAACTCGGTCGAATACATGGTCTCGAAGCTGCCCAGCGTCACAAAATCATAAGGGTTGTTGTGGGTGGTGAAACCCTGCACGAAAGTCTGGTCGGCGATATGGTCCTTGCGCCATGCGCCCTTGCCGCCGAGGCTTTCGATGGAGAGACCGGCGAGCGCATCGATGACGTCGTTCTGCGCGGGCCAGCTCCCGTTCTTGGCTTTTGCCGCCGCCTCGACCGCGGCCTTGTAGGAGGCGAGGGCGAAATAAGCGCGATCGGCTTCCCATTCCGGATAGTCTTTGTAGGTCTTCTCGTACCAGGCCACGAACTCCTTGGCCAAGGGCGATGCATTGGGGTTGGCGAAATAGAGCGTGTTGTGGCCAAACAGCATGCCTTCCGGCGTGAATTCCTTCTTCATCAGCGTGTGCTGCCAGCCGGCGGCGGGGAATACGAGCTTGGTGCCCTTGGTCAGCTCCGCCGCGTATGCCTGCTTCATGAACACAGGAAGGTCGGCGAACAGGAGCGAGGAAAAGATCAGGTCGGGCTTGGCCGCTTTGAGCGCGGCGACGTGGCTGGTCAGATCCATGGTGCCGACCTTGGGCCACTGCTCGGTGACCACCTTGTGGTCGATGTTGAAGCGTTTGAGCAGGGCGATGAACGCGGCCATGTTGTTGCGGCCGTAGGAGTAATCCGGGTTGATCCCGGCAACGGTGACGAACTCTCCCTTCCAGTGCTTTATCGTAAGCAGCGAGGACATGATCGCCTCACATTCATTGTCGGTGCTGCGGAAGAGATAGCGCGGATTCGGAATCGTCTCGTTCACTCCGTCCTGGGTAGTCCCGTCCCAGTAGATGGTGAGCGCGCGCGCCTCCTCCACCACCGGGCCAAGCGCAAGCCCGACGCCGGTGGAAAGGATGCCCTGCACGCAGTCGACCTGTTCCTGCTGCACCAGCCTGCCGAAGCGCTCGATCGTGTCCTTGGGCGAGGACTCTTCCTCGATGACGAGCTCGATCTTGCGGCCGGCGATGCCGCCCTGCGCGTTGAAGCGATCGACCGCCCACTGGGTGGCACGAATGCCGTTCTCCCCCGGTGCCGCTGCAATGCCGGATCGCGGCGCGAGAATACCAATGCGAACGGGCTTGTTCTGCGCAATGGCGGAAGCGTGTATCCCGCCGCTCACCGTCATTGCGCTGGCGGCTGCCGATTGCAGCAGCGTGCGACGCGAAACTCTCATTGTTTCCTCCGTGGCCTATTGGGGCCGTGCTTATATGATCGCAGATGATATATCAGCTGCATGTCAGCGCCAAGGAAAGACCACGCTCCGCCAGCCCAGTTCCCGCAGCTCCGGTGTCGCAGGCTGCACTCGCGTGTAGGGGCGGGTTTGAAACCCGCCCCACAATTGCCAGCGGCGCAGCCGATTTATGGCTAAGCCGCCCTACGTGGTAGGCTGCTGCGCCGCTCTAAAGGAGCACCCCATGCATGAGCATTCGATCGACCACTTTCGCCATGCGCACATGTTCCTTGGCGAATTGCATGAGCGCAACGAGCGCAAGGTCTGGATCGTGATTGCGATCTGCGCCGCCATGATGGCTGCGGAAATCGTAGGGGGCATCTGGTTCGGCTCGGTCGCCCTGATCGCAGACGGGCTGCACATGTCGACCCATGCCGGCGCCCTGCTCATCGCTGCGCTTTCCTACGCCTACGCCCGGCGCTACGCGCAGCACAACCGCTTGACCTTCGGAACCGGGAAGCTGGGGGATCTCGCGGCTTTCACCAGCGCGATCATCCTGGCCATGATCGCGCTGCTGATCGGATACGAGAGCCTCGCGCGGCTGCTGCGGCCGGTGCCGATCGCGTTCAATCAGGCGATTCCCATCGCGGCGCTTGGACTGTGCGTCAATCTGCTTACGGCGTATCTGCTGCGCGACGATCATGACCACAATCACGCCGGTCACGAGCATCATCATGACGACGATCACGCGCACGGCGAGGGTTATCACCGCGACCACAACCTGCGCGCTGCGTTCGTCCATGTGATGGCTGATGCGGCGGTGTCGGTGCTGGTCATCGTCGGGCTTCTTGCTGCGCGGCAGCTCGGCTGGCTCTGGATGGATCCGGTGATGGGGCTGGTTGCCACCATCGTCATCCTCAATTGGTCATGGAGCCTGCTGCGATCAGCCGGCGCCGTCCTGCTCGATGCATCCCCCGACGGCGCGCTTGGAGCGACCATCAGGTCGCGAACTCGAAACCGGAGGCGATCGGATCTCGGACCTGCATCTGTGGCGGCTTGGTCCCGGTCATATTGCCGGAATCATCTCGCTCGTGTCGGACCATCCGCAAAGCCCGGCCGCATATAAGCAGCGACTGGCGGATCTGCCTGCGCTCTCCCACCTGACCGTCGAGGTCGAGCACTGCCCCGGCCCGCACCGGTAAGACAAATCCGGGATTGATCGATGACGCGCCCCCTACACGCACTCGTTACGTGCGCTGCTGCTCGTTCTTGCGCAGGAATGCGTCGATCTGCTCGCCGGAGATGGTCCAGTCGTTGTCGAGATTGGCGATGACATCGCGCATGAAGCTTTCCGATAGGCGGATCGCGCGATCGTTGTCGCCGAGGTAATCAAACAGCATGGCGAGAGCCAGCTGCTGCGGGCTGTCGCCTTCGTAGGTCCATTCGAACCCATATTTGGTGAAGCGCTTCACCTCGTAATGCTCGTCGAGCCGCTTGCCGTCGACGGTGACCACAAGGCCGTCGATCGTGCGCTTTCCCTCATATGTCTTCATCGGTCACATCGACACGGTTGCGCGGGTGAAGGTTTCCACATAGTCCATCAGCCTGTCGCTGGCCCGCGCTGCTGCCTCGCTGTCGCCGCGCGCGATGGCGCGCGCCTCATTGGCATGCAGGCGCGCGCACAGCGGCAGGTCGGCAGCTTCGCGGTAATGCATGTACCAGAACCGGCGGGAAAGGCCCTGCAGCAGCTTCATGGAGCGCGCGGCGTAGGCATTGTGCGCCGCTTCGATCATCAGCCCGTTGAGCTGGCGGTCGAGCCGCATGAAGGCGATGTCGTCGTTGGTCTTTGCCGCGCGATCCATGCCCTGCGCGATCTCGATCATGCGGTCGCGCTCCTCGCGGGTCGCCCGCTCGGCGCCGGCGCGACACAGCAGCCGTTCGAGCTCGCGGCGCACTTCGAGGAGGAGAAGCTGCTGGCGCGGATTGATGTCGGAGACGAGGATGCCCTTGCGCGGCAGAATGACGACCAGACCTTCTCTTGCCAGCCGCTGCAGCGCCTCGCGGATGGGCGTGCGGCCGATCCCGCAGGCGGCCGACAGCATCTGCTCGGAAAGGATTTCGCCGGGCTTGAGCCGCAGCGTCACGATCTGCTCCTCGATGACGCGATAGGCCTCATCGGTGAGCGTCTCGGCGGAGCTCGCCGGCGCAACGGCCCCACGCAGCAGTCTGGCAGAAGGCGCAGCCTTGCCCGCCATCGGCTTGCGAACCGGCGTGTGCCTGCCTCGCGCCATTGCAAAAACCGGTGATATATGTCTCGTATATTAGCGATGCGGTTTTTGCCGGGTCAAGCGCGCCTCCGCCTTGCTGCTCGCCGTTCCACCCACACTGCTCACCAGCGCCAACGAGGTGATCGAGTAAGCGCCCAACCGTTTGTTGCAGCGCAATTTGACAACCACAGCGAGGACCGCTTGGATCATTTTCGTGAGATCGACTTGCTCCCGACGCTCTCGGCATGTCCGCTTCGCTCCGATTGCGTCCGAACCTTCGCACCGCAGCGAATCGACGCGCTGTGCCATAACCGGCCGTGAGCAGATGCAGCAAACGAACGTGCGTCCATGCCGCGGTTATTCGATCACCTCGTCGGCGCGGGCGAGCAACGATGCTGGCAGGTCGAGGCCGAGCGTTTTTGAGGTTTTTAGGTTGATCACCAACTCGTACTTGGTCGGTGTTTGCACGGGAAGGTCGACAGGCTTCTCACCCTTGAGGATGCGATCGACATAACCAGCCGCTTTCCGGTACTGGTCGGAGAAATCAGGCCCATAGGAGATCAGACCGCCGTCGGTGACGAAGCGACGGGCCCAGTAGACTGCGGGCAGTTTGTGCCGTGCCGCCAGCGCAACGATCAGCGCGCGATGAAATAGCGTCCCCGGACTCCCAGTCACGATCAGGCCCCCATTCGAACCCTGCGCGAACGCCGTGAGGGCGCGCTCAATCTCGCTGGCATTGCGCACATCGACCGGGCGCAACTCCACGCCAAGCGAGGGTGCCGCGGCTTGGATTATGCCGAACTCGGCAGGTCCGGCCACGACGGCGGATTCTCGAAGGACCGCCGCCCGCGTCACGCGGGGTGCAATCTCTTTGAGCAGTTCCAGCCATTTCGCGCTGATGCTGTATTCGAACACGGCAAAGCCAGTGGCGTTGCCGCCGGGTCGCGCCAAGCTATCAACGAAGCCAGCACCAACCGGATCGGTGACACCTGTGAACACAATCGGAACGGTGCGGGTCGCCTGCAGCAATGGTGCGAGAGCCGCGCTGGAATTCACCCAGATAACGTCGGGCGCGAGGGCGACCAATTCCGCCGCGTATTTGCGAATTCGGTCGGCATCGGCAACGCCCCAGCGGGTATCGACGCGTGCGTTGCGGCCGTCGATCCAGCCCAATTGCGCGAGTTCCTGCAGGAATGCCGTCATGCGAGCCTGATACTCCGGATCGTCAGCAGCGTTGGGCATTAGGACGCCGATGCGCCGCATCCGCTCGGGCCGTTGCGCGCGGGCCGCGAACGGCCAAGTCACCGCCGCGCCGCATAGCAGCGCGATGAAATCGCGGCGACGAATCATTCGATCACCTCGTCGGCGATGGCGAGCACGCCCGGCGGAATCGTAAGGCGGAGCGCTTTTGCGGTTTTGAGGTTGATCACCAGCTCGAACTTGCTCGGCAGCATCACCGGCAGGTCGGCGGGCTTATCGCCCTTGAGAATCCGACCAACGTACACGCCGACCTGTTGATAAAGCTGTGCGATGCTGGCGCCATAACTCAGCAGGCCGCCTTCCAATGGAAAATCGCGAAAGTGGTACAGTGCCGGCACCGCATAACGCGCCGCCAGCGCGATGAGATGAGCTCGCCTTGGGTCGAAAAACGGATCGGCCCCGACCAGCAGCGCACCCACGTGTTGGGAAGCAAGACTGGCGAAGGCCACATCGATCTCCCCGTCCGAGCCACCATTGAAGACAACGAGTTGTTGCCCGAGGCCACGCGCCGTCTCTTGCACGTCTTTGATCTGCCACTGTCCTTGCGAGCTGTTCTGGTTCACGAGCAACGCGATCGCCTCGACGCCGGGCGCGAGGTCCCGCAGCAAGCCAAGCCGTTTTGGTCCCAGCAGCGCGGTGAAAAAGGTGGCGCCCGTCACGTTCGTGCCGGGCCGATTGAGGTTCGGGACGAGCCCCTCCTTGACCGGGTCTTCCCCGATGCCGAATACAATCGGAATTGTGGTGGTTGCCGCCATCGCTGCACGCGGCGTCTGGGCTCCGGCAACAGCTGCCAGCACCGTCACAGGTCGGTGAACGAGCTCCGCTGCGAGCGCCGGCAGTCGATCGAATTGACCCTGCGCCCAGCGGAATTCGATTGCCACGTTGCGGCCCTCAACGTAGCCGGCCTCGGCGAGGCCCTGGCGGAAGGCAACGACGGCACGGGCGGAGTTGTCGGCCGACCGGGAGCTCAAGAACCCGATCACCGGCATCCGGGGCTGCTGCGCGTGTGCGGCGAGCGGCCAGACCGCCGCTCCGCTGCCGAGCAGCCTGATGAACTCGCGCCGCTTCCTGTCGAACATGGGGCTCCCTCCCGCTCAGGCAGGCGCCTCCAATAACGACCACCACAGCCAAGGGACCGGGCGGGGTCTGCCCGAACAAGGATAGCACATCACGGCGCGGCAGGAGATTGCTGCGCTGCGGGATTTCTACCCGGCTTATGACCGCTCGGGGTCATTCGCGTCGGATCGATACGCCATACGCGTGGTGGGCATGTCCGCTGTACCTCCAATCGCTTCCAAATTTGTGCGCTGCAGCGAAACGCTGACCAACGGCCGTTGCAATCGCGTCAGCAATCGTCGCCCGCATGAGCGCAGCGATACAAGGTTCGCTCTTGTCGTTTTGCTGCGTGACGAGATGAAAAACAGGGTCCGGTGAAAATGCACCTTGCGAGGTATTTACAATGTAACGCGACTCGAATACAAACAGGCATTCTCGGAAATTGTGACAAGAGCCCGGTCGCGACACTGCGCCGGGCTTCTGCTTGACGCGGGCCATCGCCGGCGTGGGTTCCCGCAGAGGGCTACAAAGAGCAAGCGAGCGAAAGCGGGGCTGCGGCGTATGATTTTAGCAAACTCAACCTGCAGCTGAAAAATCGCCTGTAAATCTCCTGTTGTTTACAGGGACGGCCTTTTTCGCTCCATCGCCGGTTGCGTGCCGTCGTCGCACACCCATTACCTGTGGCAGGCGAAATTATCGAGGACGTGCGGGAGCGCTTTCGCCGGATGGTCGAGCTGGGACACGCCGATGAGAACGACGACTACATCATCTTTCGCTGGCAGTGGTGATCGCGATGTTGGGTCATGAATTGCTGCATTTCCCTGTTATTTCCCTGTTATTCCCTGTTCCGGATCCTGCCATTTCGGCAGATGTCCTTGTTTATACTCACTTTTTTGCAGATTTTGGCTGTCCACCCGCCCCCTTTACAGGGATTTACAGGCAGGGGAAGCCTGGGGTGAACCCCTTGGCGCCAACACCGATAATGGGCTTTCAAACCTGCTTTGGCACGAGGCCGACGTTTCGGTAACGGAGAGGAGGATCATGCCTGCTGCACCGAAAGCTCCCGTCGCGATCGTCACCGGCGCGGCGCACGGGATCGGGCTTGCCATTGCGCACCGGCTGCTGCGCGAGGGGTGGCGCATCGGCGCGTGGCCGAACGAACCCGAGCCGGGTCATGGTTTTAGATCCGGCAAGTGGCGACTTGCCGCCGCCCCGGAATGACGCCACAGAGCTGTATCTGACGGGAGCATGCTTTCGTGCGACTAAACATCACGAGGTGGGCGTTGGTCTCGGCGGCCTCCACAATGATTGCCGCTGCCATGCTGCCTGCGCCTGAGCCGGCCGATGCACCGAGGGCGCCGCTTATCGAGCCCCTGGGCGACAACGAGATCCCCAATCCCGTCCTCGATAACATCTTTGAGATCGGCGGCGACGTCGTGGCGTTCCTGCAGCGGATGGTGCCGTTCTGAATTACTTGAACAGCAGCGATTTGATGATGATCGGCACCACGTTGGTGAGCTCGATCAGGCTGCCGATGTCGACGTAGTCGAAAGCCTTGAGCTGCACGCCGTCGATGGCGATCACGTCGGCATGCCGCGCGATCTCGTGCAGGATGATGCGGCCGATGCTCTTGCCGATATCGCCGTCGATCAGCAGAACCAGGGGCCAGCGCTCCGCAAGCGTGCGCGGCAGCGCCGCGCAGATGCCGGCTGCGACTGCGTGCAAGCGCCCGTGGGAGGGATCCCCCTGCCACGGGAATGCGAGTGCAACCGGGCTCTCCCCTTCGGTGAAATCCGCCCTTGCGAGGGCGGCGCCGAGCTCGGCAGCAACTGCACCGGGGCTGATTTCGCCGTCCAAGGGGAAGCTGCACGCCAGCACCGGAAGGTTTTGCAGGGGCAGCTTACCCGGATCGGCGATAAGGATGGTGTTGCCGCTGATCTGCACCGAGAATTGCGCCGCTCCGATCACAGTGGCGCGGATCCCCTGGCCGGGATCCCACACCGGCGGAAGATCGCGCCGGTGCGCAAGCGAGTGGCGCAGCTCTTCCGCAAGATCGGAGCCGAGATCGCCGAAGCGGCGGGTTTCACGCTTGTAAAGATACTCGGCGACACCGCCGGAAAACGTCAGCGCGTCGACGCCCTTGTTGGCAAGCTCGGCTGGCCAGGGCTCGGTCACCATCAGGCGCCGTGCCAGCTCGCCGGGTTGCCGCAGGTCGATCAACCCCATGATCATGCGTGCCATGCGCGCGGCAATCCGCTTGCGATCCGCCGCAGGGAGCGGCTGGCCCGAGAGCAGCTCGATGCCGAGCGCCTGCGCGATCTCCTGCGCAGGAGGCTCGATGCGCGTCAGTCCTTTGTGCTCCTCCTCGACCACGAGGCGGCCGCCGACGGCAACGGCGCAGGTAGCGAGAATGCGACCCTTCTCGATCAGCGCAAATTTCGTAGTACCGCCGCCGATATCGACGTTGAGAACGGTGGCGCCGTGTCCGCGCGAGAGCGCAATCGCACCGGAGCCATGCGCGGCCATTTGGCATTCCATGTGATGCCCGGCCGAGGCGCAGACGAACTTGCCCGCTTCCTCCGAGAACAGATCGGCTATGGCGCGGGCGTTGCGCCGCTTGAGCGCTTCTCCGGTCAGGATGACCGCGCCGCTATCGACCTTCTCGCGCTCGATTCCCGCATAGGCATAACAACCGCCGATAAAGCCCGAGAGCTCATCCACATCGATGGTGTAGTCGGAGCGATAGGGGGTGAGCAGGATCGGCGACTGCCACAGAACCTTGCGCTCGACCACCACGAATTGGCTCGACAGCGCGGACGCGAGGCGCTGCAGGTGAACGCGCGCGAACATCAGGTGCGAGGTGGAGGAGCCGATATCGATGCCCACCGTGATCAGCTCGACGTTGTCGGCGGCCCAGGCGACCTCGTTGATGGCCGCATCTTGCGCGCTGACGTGCAGGTGCTCGAACTCCAGATCGTGCATGGGCGTGCGCTTGCGTTATTGCGTCATAACGTGCGTGTCATTCCGGGGCGGCGAGCACTCGGATCGGCGCCATGCGCCGTCCGAGCACAGGCTCCGCGAGCCCCGGAATGACAGCGAGTGAGTGATAGCTCATACCGCTTCCATAGCTGATTAAATCGAAGATTTCGCGGGTTTTGGTCGTGGACCGAGGGGGGATTCTGCTTGGCCGTGAGGTGTGATTCGCTAGGGCCATCTGATTCGGAGCGAGCAGATGGTCAAATGCACCAAGAGCCAGGTTCGACGGTTGAAGACGGCGCTGTACTGGAAAGGCGACCCGGCACGGCGTCAGCGCATTCAGATGGTGCTGCTGCGTGAAGGCGGAATGACACAGCCCTCCATTGCCGCGGCGATGGGCGTGTCGCTGAGCACGGTAAACCGTGCCCATATGGCCTACGACGGGGGTGGGCTTGCAGCGCTCAAATCCAAGCCGAGTGGCGGCCGCAAACGCCAGAATATGACCTTGGCGGAGGAGAAGGCCTTGCTGGCGCGCTTTGCCAAGGCGGCCGGAGCGGGGGAGCTGCTGAACATCCACGACATCAAGGCGGCGTATGAAAAGACCATTGGCCACGAAACCAGCAACAGCACAGTCTATAATCTTTTGGTCCGGCACGGCTGGCGCAAACTGATGCCACGCCCGTTCCATCCCAAGCGCAACCTCGCGGCGCAGAACGCTTTTAAAAAAACGGCTTTTCTGATGCTGTGAGGAAAGCCAGACGGGTGGCGGCCAAGCGCGGCCGTCGTTTGCGCGTGATGTTCGCAGATGAAGCCCGTTTTGGGCGCATGAACCGCCCGCGGCCATGCTGGGCGCCGACCGGCATCAGACCCGAGGTCGCCGCGCAACTCATTCGCGAATACATCTACCTATATGGCGCGGTCTGCCCCAAGGATGGAAGATGTGTCTATCTGATCATGCCGGCCTCGGACACCGGGTGCTTTCAGATCTACCTCGACGTTCTGTCCAAGAAATTCCGCACCCAGCACATTCTGTTGGTTCTCGACGGCGCCCCCAACCATCAGTGCGGCATTCTCGCGATTCCCGATAATATCTCGCTTCTGTTCCTGCCGCCCTATTCGCCGGAGTTGAACCCGAAGGAGAACCTGTGGGACGAAATCCGCGAGAAAATCTTCAAGAACTTCGCCCTCAAGTCCATGAACGCAGTGCGCGCGAAGCTCCAGCAGGCCGTCCTCTACATCGAACGCAACCCAAAAATCGTCAAATCCATCACATCCTTCCCTTACATTGCAAAGTCAATCTGATATGGAACCGGTATCAGAGGGCAGCCTGGACGTAAGGCCGCTCGTCGATGAACTTGGCCATGCCGGATTTGACCCCGTGCTTGGCGAGCTCCTCCAGATAAATCCTGTGGATGCGCGGGTCCTGATGCTCGTACTCGATCTGGCAGCCGCCGTCCTTGACGCTCACATCCATACCGGTGAAGACGCGGCGCTTGTCGGTGGTGAAAGGGTAACGCAGGCTGCCGAAGGCGATGGCGAGGTAGCGTGCCGGGTCACCCGCGGTATTGAAATGCTGGTGCAACATCTGGTCGGGCGGCGCGAACACCCAGCCGTGTTTCCAGTCGATGCGCACGAAATCCTCGTCCCCTTCGTACCAAAGGAGCGAGAAGCCATGCCCGGTCACCGCGAAGACGTGGAAATCGGGGCCGTGCCGATGCGCCTTCTTGTAGGTGCCGACCGGCATCTGTGAGGTGTGCGCATGCATGGTGCCGTCGGCGAGGATGAACATCATGTTCGAGCCGCCAGCGCCCCGCTCTGCCCACGCCTTGAGCTCGAAGCCGGCGAGATCGGGAACGAAATTGGTCTCCCACATGTTGCGGCCGGGGCGCACCGGGATGAACTCGCCTTCACCGCTGAAATACTTGGCCGCGCCTTGGCGTTCCGGAAAATCGAAGGCGTTGTCGAACACGAATGAATTGCTGTGGAAAAGATTGAGCATCATGGCGAGATTGTTGGTCGAGGCGAGCCTTGCACGCTCGCGCCCGCTCGAATTGAAGTGCTGGTAACGGGCGTTGAGCGGCAGAGCGAAAAGGCTCTTCGGGCCCCATTCGAAGCTGTGCTTGCGCCCGTCGCTGGTCTCGATGGTGGTATTGCCGTGCCCGGACAGCACGTACACGACCTCCTCGAACAGGTGCTTGTGCGGCGAGGACTTTGCCCCCGGAGCAAGGTCAAGCACGAAGATCGAGACGAAGTCGCCGCGGCCCTTGACGTGCACGATCCCGCCATCGGTGTCGAAGCGTGCCCAGGGTGCGGTGGGTACGGTGAGGAGATCGACCCCGAAGTCCTCGGTGATGGGAACGCCTTCGTTCATCGCCCAGCTGGCATAGGGGTCGAGCAGCATCTTCGGGTGGGGGAGGTCCGTGACGGGCTTGTTCATGGGGCACCTGCGGCGATCGGTGTAGCAAGATCTTCGTCTCGCGTAGCATGAGCGAGCTCATGCGGGCTAGTGGTGTCATCCCCTGGCGACACAGAGCCTTCGTAGGGGCGACGCACTGCGTCGCCCGCGTTGGCGGAGCTTCTATCGGGCGCGGCAATGCGGCACCCCAAAAAACGCTTGCGTTTTTTGGGGACCCCGACTCGCCCCTACGAACGATATAGCGTGCCCCTCGGATCAAGTCCGAGGCAGGCTTGTGCCGGGCATCCACGTCTGGTTCTGTGCCGCAAGAGGTGGATGGCCGGAACAACCCCCGGATCAAGCTGGGGGGCGGCCATGACGAGGTGGGAACCGTATCCATGGCCAAACTGCAGTTGTCGTTCGCGTGCGGCCTCTACGACCGCATGCAGGCGCTCTATACCGGCGAGGTCCGGCCGGACGGCATCGAGCTCAATTTTATTGCCATCGATCAACCGCGGCCGATCTTCGACCGCATGTCGGGCGGCGAGGAGTTCGATGTTGCGGAGTATTCCAGCTCGGAATTCGTCCAGCGCTTCGCCAACAAGCAATGCCCTTTTGTCGCGCTTCCGGTCTTTCCCTCCCGCGCCTTCCGCCATGGCTTCATTGCGATTCACCGCAAGGCCGGCATCAGCAAACCGAAGGACCTGGAAGGCAAGCGGGTGGGCGTGCCGCTCCTCACCATGACTGCGGCGATCTACATCAACGGCCTGCTCCAGCATGAATACGGCGTCGACCTCGGCAAGATTTAATGGGTGCAGGGCGCCATGAACACCGGGGGCGCCCACGGCAGCCCCACCGTGCTGCCGTTGCTCAAGCCGGTGTCGATCGAGCAGAACCGCTCCAACAAATCCATGAGCGAGCTGATCGAGGAGCGCGCGGTCGATGCCACATTGGGAACGAGCCTGCCGGAGGCCGTACGCAGCAACCCCGATGTGGTGCGCCTGTTTCCCGACTATGTGGAGCTGGAGAAGGACTACTACCGGCGCACCAGGATCTATCCGATCATGCATCTGGTCGCGATCCGCAAGCAGGTCTATGAGCGCTATCCGTTTGTAGCGACGAGCCTCTACAAGGCGTTCTGCGAGTTGAAGAGGATCGCGCTGGAGAAGATGTTCAACCTGCGGGCGCTGCGATACATGACGCCGTTTCTGATGCGCGATATCGACGAGATCTACGAGCTGTTCGACGGCGATCCCTGGCCTTACGGGGTCGAGGCGAACCTGCCGACGCTGGAAGCCTTCGTCACGTATCTGCAGGACCAGTCCTTGATCGCCGCACCCGTGCCGGTGGACGATCTCTTCGTCCCTACCTATCGGGGCTGAAGCATGAGCACGTTAAACACGCTCGTTCGGGATCTCGTCATCGCCAACCGCATCCTGGCGCGCGAGGACGTGGTGGACGCGTATGGCCATGTGAGCGTGCGCAATCCTGAAAACCCGCGGCAATTTTTTCTCTCGCGCTCGGTCGCGCCGGAGCTGGTCGAGCCTGAAGATGTCGTCGAGCTCGGTCTCGACGGGCAGCCGGTGCGCGAGGAGAAGCGCGCGCTCTATCTGGAGCGGTTCATTCACGCCGCCATATTCGAAGCGCGTCCCGAGATCAATGCGGTCGTGCATGCCCACGCGGAGGATATCCTGCCGTTTGGAGTAGCGCAGGAGACGGCGCTGCGTCCGGTCATTCATTCCGGCAGCTTCATCGGAGCGCAGGTGCCGGTGTGGGACATCGCTGACAAGTTCGGCGACACCAATCTCCTGGTAACCAACCTGGAGCAGGGGCGCGACCTCGCCAGATGCCTCGGCGCGAACAATGTCGCGCTGATGCGGGGGCATGGATTCGCCTCCGCCGGGCGCTCGTTGATCGAGGTGGTGCGGATGTCGGTCTATCTGCCGCGCAACGCGCGCGCACTGCTGCGCGCCAGGCAGCTGGGCGGCGAGGTCAAATATCTCTCGCAAGGCGAGATCGATGCCCGCAATCGCGGCTACAGTCCCTACTCATCGGAAACCTGGCGGGCGTGGCAATACTGGGCCAACAAAGCCGGCTGTAGCCACATGCTGAGCAAGCCCGCAGCCCCGCATGCGCACGAACAGAAGAAGACGTAAGCTCGTCCAGGGAGGCTTGCATGCCTGCGGAAGCGCTTGAAAGCTATCTGTCGGGGCGCTGGCAGCGCGGCGAAGGTGCCGAGACGCGGCTCTCCGATCCGGTCAACGGCGACGAGCTTGCGACCGTATCGGCCAAAGGCCTCGACCTTGCCGGCGCGCTCGCGCATGGGCGCCGCAACGGGCAGGGCAGCTTGCGCGGCATGAGCTATGGGCAGCGCGCAAAGCTCCTTGGCGCAGTAGCCGATGTGCTCGTTGCAAACCGCGCCCGCTACGAGGAGATCGCAATCGCGAATTCCGGAAACACCAAGAGCGATGCTGCAATCGATATCGACGGCGGCATCGGAACGCTGAAATATTACGCCCGGCTCGGCTCCGGTCTGGGCGACGCGCGCATGCTGCTGGACGAAAAGCCGGTACGGCTTGCAAAAGCCGAGAACTACCAGGCCATTCACCTGCTCCTGCCGCGGCGCGGTGTTGCCGTCCATATCAACGCGTTCAATTTCCCGAGCTGGGGGCTATGGGAGAAGGCCGCCGTGTCGCTCCTTGCGGGCGTGCCCGTACTTGCCAAGCCCGCCTCGGCAACGGCGCTGCTTGCCCATGCCATGGTCAAGGACGTGATCGAGGCCAAGGCGCTCCCCGAAGGCGCGCTGAGCCTCATCTGCGGCTCGGCCGGCGATCTCCTCTCGGCGCTCGATTCGGAGGATGTGGTTGCCTTCACGGGCTCGGCCGACACGGCGGCGCGCGTGCGCGGCAATCCCAGCGTGATCGCGAAGAACGTGCCGGTGAACATCGAGGCCGACAGCATCAATGCGGCGCTGCTGGCACCGGGCGCTTCGACGGGAAGCGTCGCCTACGACGCATTCCTGCGCGAAGTCGTGCGCGAGATGACGGTCAAAGCGGGACAGAAATGCACCGCCATCCGCCGCATCTTTGTGCCAAGCGAGCAGGCCGATGCCGTGACCGACGCGCTTGCGGACAAGCTCAATGCGATCAAGGTGGGCGATCCGCGGGATACAGAGACGCGCATGGGCCCGCTGGTCACGCGCACGCAGCAGAAGACTGCGCTCGCCGGAGTGCGGCGGCTGGCGGCTGAAACGTCAATTGTCTGCGGCGGGGATGCGCCGCAGCTTCCCGGCATCGACGCGCAGAAATCGGCATTCGTCGCTCCCACGCTGATGCGGGCGAGGGAAGGAGCGACGGCAAAGGCCGTCCACGAAGTCGAGATATTCGGCCCGGCAGCGACCGTGGTGCCGTATCGCGACCTGGAGGACGCCTGCGCGCTTGTTGCGCGGGGAGGGGGCTCGCTGGTCGCTTCCGTCTATGGGGAGGACAAGGACTTCCTCATGCGCATGGTCGCCGAGCTCGGCCCCGGCCATGGCCGTATCCTCGCCGTCGATTCCGCCATTGCGACCGCGCACACCGGGCATGGCATTGTCATGCCCCAGTGCAATCACGGCGGCCCCGGTCGGGCGGGCGCAGGCGAGGAGCTGGGCGGCGCCTACGGGCTGCGCTTCTACCATCAACGCCTCGCGGTGCAGGGCTCGAGCGAACTCTTGGCCGGCGTGCAGGCGCAGGCGGCAAGCGTGCACTGAGCACGCGCCAGTGTTCAAAATCTGTCACCTAACCATGCTCGGCGCGAAGTGTGGCGCACGTGGAGGATTTCAATCGTATGATCGATGATCCGGTAGAAGATTTTATACCTGTATCTTCTGACGACTCTCACGCATATCGCGGGATCATCCGCTCGCTGTGATGCTTCGGGATAGTCTGCAATAAATTGGACACCAGCGTAAATGCTTTCACGACATTGGCGGCGCCCGTCGGATTTCGCTCATTGAGATAATGCCAGATCTTTTCGATATCTCCGCGGGCACGCGGAGTATATCGTACTCTCATAGGACGCCGTACTTCTTCCAGAAGGCGTCCATCTCGTCGTCAGGCACAAACTCCCCCCGTGCAGCTTGCTCCAACCCCTCACGCACCGCAGCCCGCTCCTCGTCATTCATTACATAAATGCCAGTCCGCCGCGCTTCTATCTCGCGTACCAATTCGACGAGCTCCTCCTGATCTTCTTGCGGCCAGGAGCGTACGCTGTTCAAAATGGTATTGATCTGTTCTTTTGTCATGCCCGCACCGCAGAACTAACCCTATGCGGGATAGCCGAAAATTCAAGTCCCGCCGAACGAGCGCGTCGAGTCAAATCAGCGAACGACAGTTACCACTCGAACATCGGCCATAGATGAATTAAATTTCGGTTGGTAGGGGACAGTAGGTTAATGAAAGTGTCTTCATCGGAAGAAAGAACGGCACATAGTTTCGTCGAGCGCCATGGGCTGTGGAGCGACGAGCAGTTCCATGCCGCGGCCGAAGCCGAGAAATCGATCGAGGAGCGCGGGCTCGAAGTCGTGCGCCTGTCGTTTCCCGACCAGCACGGAATCCTGCGCGGCAAGACCGTGATGGCGGGCGAGGCAGCGCGGCTCATGCGCAACGGCTGCTCCATCACCACGACGCTGCTTGCCAAGGACACCGCACACAAGACCGTATTTCCCGTATTCACTCCGGGCGGCGGCTTCGGCATGCCTGAGATGGAAGGAGCGGGCGACTTTCTGATGATAGCGGACCCCACGACGTTTCGGGTCCTGCCGTGGGCGCCGCGGACGGGCTGGGTCCTTTGCGACATGTATTTCGCCAATGGGGCGGCGGTGCCGTTCTCTACCCGCAATCTCTACCGACGTATTTTGGCGAGGCTTGCGGAGGCGGGCTTCGAGTACCGCGCCGGTCTGGAGGTCGAATTCCATATCTTCAAGCTCGACGATGCACGGCTGCGACCCGCTGACGCCACCTGGCCAGGCGAGGCGCCAGAAGTGAGCTTGATCTCGCAGGGCTACCAGTATCTCACGGAGACGCGCTTCGATCAGATCGAGCCGATCCTGGAAATCGTGCGGCGTAACATCGCCGCGCTCGGGCTGCCGCTGCGCTCGGTCGAGGTCGAGCTCGGCCCCAGCCAATGCGAGTTCACCTTGCAGCCGCAGCGAGGGCTTGCACCCGCTGACACGATGATCCTGTTCCGCAGCGCAGTGAAACAGATCTGCCGCAGGCACGGCTATCACGCCAGCTTCATGTGCCGGCCCAAGGTGGCGAATGTCTTGTCGAGCGGCTGGCATCTGCACCAGTCCCTGATCGAGCGGCGCACCAACGCCAACGCCTTTGCATCAGTCGATCACGAGCTCCTCTCCGGTACGGGGCGAAACTTCCTGGCGGGGCTCCTTGCCCATGCGCGCGCGGCCGCCGCCTTCACCACGCCGACGATCAACGGCTACAAACGCTACCGCAGCTATTCGCTTGCGCCGGACCGCGCGAGCTGGGGCCGCGACAATCGGGGCGTCATGATCCGGGTGCTGGGGGGTGCCTCCGATGCATCGGCAAGGCTTGAAAACCGGGTCGGCGAACCCGCGGCCAATCCGTATCTCTACATGTCCTCGCAAATCATTACCGGGCTGGACGGGATGAGACGCGCGCTGGAACCGGGCCCGTCGGCGGATACGCCGTACGAGACAGATGCGCCCTATCTGCCCAAGAGTCTCGAAGAGGCGCTGCGGGCGTTACGGGACGACGAGTGTCTGTCCGACGGTTTCGGACGCAGTTTCATCGACTACTATCTGCGCATCAAGGAAACCGAGGTTGCGCGCTACCAATCCGAGGTCACGGAATGGGAGCAGCGGGAATATTTCGAGCTGTTTTAGTGAGCGAGCGTACCGCCTTCGTCACCGGCGCCTCATACGGGGTCGGCGCAGCGACCGCTCTGGCGCTGGCGCAGGCCGGGTTCACAATCGCCATCTCGGCAACGCGCGCGGAAAATCTCAAATCCACCTTGACGTCAATCGAGGCGAGTGGCGCGCAAGCGCTGCCGATCGTTCTCGACTTGCGCTCGCAGCCCGGCATCCTCGAAAGCGTGAAACAGATCACGGCTCGTTTCGAGCACCTCGATCTCCTGGTGAACAACGCGGCAGGCAACCTGCGCAAGCCCGCCCTCGATGTGACCTGGGAGGAATGGGACGAGCTCGTGGCGGTCAACCTGCGCGGGGCGTTCTTTCTGTCGCAACACTTCGCCCGCCAGTGCATTGCTGCGGGCCGAGCGGGCGCGATCGTCAACATCGCCTCGGTGCATGGCCTCCTCGGCGCCGCCGAGCGCTCCGTATATGGCATATCGAAGGGCGGCCTCATCCAGATGACGCGCATGCTCGCAGCCGAATGGGCCGAGCATGGGATGCGCGTCAACGCGGTCGCGCCCGGCCGGCTCGAAACGGCGTCACCCTCGCGCACGGCCCGAACCGGCGATCCCGAATATCTCAAAGCGATGCGCGCGCGCATTCCGCGCTCGGATCGGCGCTTCGCGCCGTCCGAGTGCGAGCGGAGCCCGGAATCCATAACCACAGGCCGTGCAGTGATGAAAGTGGTTACGCTGCGGTGGCACACATTACTGCTTGGGGTTATGGATTCCGGTAGCGTCAGGAGAGCAGGAGAGGAGGACGATCGTGAAAACGAGCTGAAACCTTTCGTAGCGGTCCAGAGGGTTCAACTCCCTCCCGGCAAAGGCGCAGCCCGCCAGCCGGAAGCGAGCCTTGCACGTGTGCGGCAACGTCACGCGTGAAGCGTACGGTAGCAGGTGCTGAAGCTGCGGGTTAGCCCCGAAATCATTTTCGCTGAAGCCTTCGTAGTCCGGAATGCGGGGGCAGCATCGACGTGGCCGTCACTGGCGAGGGCACGTTGGTTCGACCGGGGTCCTGGAACGGAGCAGAGGCACGGGATGGATCGCCTGAAGACCTGAGAGATCCCATTCGCGTCCACGTGCGAGAACCGGAGCAGGGCAGCCGGCAACAAAAGCCCCGGCCTGGAGGAGACCTCCGCTCCTTCAGGAGCGCCACGGCGGGACACGAACCAGGAGGATCGCGTGGGCGGCGGGAGCGAACCAATAAGTGACCGTTGATACGCGGGTGGGAAGTCGTAGCGCCTTCATAGTACCGACGAGAGCGGGGAACTGGGCTCACTGGGACCCGATGGAGGAAAGGGAGGCGTCGTGAGAGAGAACCATTGCCGGGAAACACGGGAGGGGACATGAACCTCGCGAACCTGTACACGAAACGACAATGGATAGCCGAACTGGCGAGAGCGAAGCCGAAGAAGGTGCTGTTCTCGCTGCACCACGTTATCGATCTGGAATGGATGCTGAAAGCCTACCGGCTGACCCGCAAGGATGGAGCGACTGGCATCGACGGTGTTACCGCGAAGGAATATGAAGCGAAGCTGCAGGCCAATCTCTTGGACCTGCTCAATCGCATCAAGTCCGGAAGCTACAAAGCACCGCCGGTGCGCAGAACCTACATCCCGAAGGCAGACGGCTCAAAGCGGCCGCTCGGCATTCCGACCTTTGAAGACAAGGTGGCGCAGCGGGCGATTGTCATGGTTCTGGCGACCATCTACGAGCAGGACTTCATGCCTTGCTCGTATGGCTTCCGACCGCGACGCTCAGCCCATGAGGCGCTGCGCAAACTGCATGGCGCCATCTCGTGGCATGGACAGCACTGGGTGCTGGATGTCGATATACGCAAGTACTTCGACTCGATTCCGCACGCGCAACTTCGGGCGTTCCTCGACCAGCGAGTAACGGATGGCGTGATCCGACGGATGATCGACAAGTGGCTGAAAGCAGGGGTCCTGGAAGATGGAACCCTGCGCCTTGCGACTGAAGGTACCCCGCAAGGCGGCGTCATCTCACCGATGCTCTCGAACATCTTCCTGCACCACGTGCTGGACGAATGGTTCGAGGCAGAGGTGCGACCCCGCATGCTGGGAGAGTGTACGTTGGTGCGCTTTGCCGATGACTTCGTGATGACGTTCAAGAACCACCGCGACGCCAAACGGGTTCTGGAAGTGCTGGGGAAACGGCTTGCACGGTATGGGCTCACGCTGCATCCCGACAAGACCCGGTTCGTCGACTTCCGCCCCGAGCGCAAAGGTGGCACGCATCCGGACTGCGCCGAACCGCCGTTCGACTTTCTGGGCTTCACCCACACCTGGGCGAAGTCACTCAAGGGGCAGAACGTGGTACGGCAACGGACGGCCAAGAGCCGGCTCGCTCGCGCGCTGCTCGCGGCGAAGGAGTGGTGTCGGTTCAACCGCCACCTGCCGATCCTCGATCAGCGCAAGCGGCTGTCTGAGAAGCTGGTAGGTCACTATGCCTACTACGGTATCACGGGGAACAGCCGGCAACTCGCCACCTACGCTCATCAGATCACAAGGACGTGGAGGAAGTGGCTGGAACGGCGGACGCGCTCGGAGCCTCTCTCATGGGAGCGGTTCTCTGCCTTCCTCGCCCGCCATCCCCTCCCGCGACCTCGCATCGTCCATCAGTACGCCACCGCTAGCCAGGCTCTCTCATGAAGAACCGGAAGCGGTAATCCTGCACGTCCGGGTCCGTGGGGGGTGAGGGTGGTAACATCCTCACCTACCCGGCGCTCGCAGGCAAATCGGCACGGCCGATTTTCCTGCGCCCCGGAATGACGTCGAGGGGCAACTTGTGACGCAGTACCATTAGCGAGCCAAGGCGGCTCAAACCGACTTGGATCGCGTAACCCGCCGCGTCCCGGCGGATTACGCTCGCGGTACTGGCTGCGGCCAGTACCGCTACGCTAATCCGCCCTAGGATAATCGAGCGAAGCTACCAGCCGCGCGGCTCGGAGCGCAGCGACGCAATCGCATCGAGCGCGCTCACGAGCTGGCGCAAGCTCACGGCTTCGAGCGCCAGCACGGGCGCACGCGGCTCGCCGCAATCGCGGCCCATGACGCGCATGGCGGCCTTGAAGCCGGCAACGCCGCCGCCCTTCATGGCTTGACGCAAGGCAGCGAGCTGCTCCTGTACCGGGCGCGCCTCGAACAGCTTCTCAGCCCGGCACAGCTCATAAAGCTCGCGTACCATCCGCGGCGCCATTGCAGCGAGGGAAGAGAACATGCCGGTAGCGCCAATGGCCGCCGCGGAGACCATCAGCTCGGTGCCGCTGATGAGCTGGAAGCCTGGCCGCAGCCGCGGGGCCTCGGTCATCAGCTCGATCATGAACTGCCAGTCGAGGCCGAGATCGAGCACTCCGGCGAAATTGGGGACTTTCGCAATGAGCTCGCGGCATAGATCTGCCGTGATCCTCGTCCCCTGCATCTCATCGGGCGCGTTACAGACAAAGAACGGAAGCTCGGTCGCGGCCCCGATCGCAACGAAGTGCTCGATCAGCATCGCGTGAGGCGGCGTCCAGTAATAGGGCGTGGTCGCGATCACGGCGGCTGCGCCGGCCTCTTGCGCGTGTCCCGCGAGCGCCGCGGCATTGGCGCTGCCGCTCTCGCTCACATGGGCAATGACAGGTACGCACCCCTTCGTGCGCGCAATGGCAAATTCGAGCAGATCGCGGCGCTCGCGATCGGTGAGGCTAACGGATTCGCCAATATGCATGGGGAGCGCCAGCGACTGCGCGCCGCTGGCGAGGTGGAAATCGAGCAGCCTGCCGTAGACCTCGAAGGCGATGTCGCCCTCGCGGGTGAAAGGCGTCACCGGCGTGTGCACAAGGCCTGGTGTGAGAACGGCCATTGCAGCACGCTTGCCGATCACCAGCCGTGCGGCTCGCTATCGAAGATGCCGAGTCGCTCGAGCTCGCTGCGGATGTACGATTGACGTTCCTTGCTCGCGGTCGGCAACGGCGGCCTGGTCGGCCCGACCGGTCGTCCCATCATCACCATGCCGCCCTTGAGCGAGGACGGATATTGGTCGCGGAACAGCAGCCACAACCATGAGACCTTGTATTGCAGCTCGCGTGCGCGCGGCCAGTCGCCCAGCATGCAGGCGTCATAGAGCTGCGAGCACAAGTTCGGACAGATCGAGCCGGCAGCGGAGTAGGACCCGACACCTCCAAGCGGAATGGAGGGCAGCAGATATTCAACGCCGGTCAGCAGAGCAAAGTGCGGCCGGACCCCAAGGGCTGCGCGCGATATCTCCAGAAACTTCTCGCTATTGAAGCTTGCCTCCTTCACGCCGATGAAATTAGGCAGGCGCTCGATCAAGCGCGCCATCAGCTCGCCGGTAATCTCCACGCCGGCGAGATAGCTCGGCGAGTTGTAGGAGATGACGGGCAGATCGATCGTGCCGCAAAGCCGAACGAAATAGGCCTCGATCGCCGCGAGCGAAGGCGTCCAGAAATAGGGCGTAATGGCGAGTATGCCGTCGGCGCCGATGTTCTGAGCATGGCGCGCAAGCTCCATCGTGTCCTCGACGGCAAGCGCGCTGACGTGGATGGTGACGGGTATCCGGCCGTTGACCACCCGGACCGCGGCTTCAGCAAACAGCTTGCGCTCGGCGATGGTCAGGCTGAGCGATTCGCCTTTGTGATGCGGCCACGAAATGGCCGTCGCTCCGGTGCGGACGTGGAAATCCAGGAGCCGTTCGAAAGTCGGCAGATCGAGGCTGAAATCGTCCTTGAACGGCGTCACCGGGCTTTGCATGACGCCCCGGAATCTGGCCGATACCGTCATGCCGGGCAACGCAGTCAAGCTTGCGCAGACTGCGTACACTTGTCTGCGCCGGCCGGGCATCCACGTCTTTCATGTGGCAGCAAAGGCGTGGATGGCACCAGAACTCGGCCTTGCCCAAGTTCTGGCATTATTTAGGAGGCGATAGTCGGGTAAACCCGACTACCGCTGACAAGCCCGGTCATGACGAACTCAAGCTCATAGCAAAATGCTTAGTTGCAGGTCGGGTACATGGCCGCGAGCTCGCGCCCGCTGAGATACATCATGCGCGGAGTGAGGCCACCACGCTCCTTGATCCAGCTGCGCACCCGTTCCGGATAGATGTCCATCAGCAGCTTCGTGGCAGCTTTGCTGGTCACCGGGCGTCCGTTCTCGCCGGGGTTCCAGGCCGCATGGAAACCAAGCTTGGCCCGCGGGGTGACACAGATGCGCTCCTGCGGGATGACCCCGAGCACCATGGTGCATGCGGAAAAGCATGGACCGTCGATGACGACGCGTTCGCCGGAGTCCTTCAAAGCCGTGAGGTGCTCGAGGTAGGGCCCGATCTGGCCCCCCGGGTCGGCAACGATTCGGACGGTCGCCTGTGCAGTCGTCATCGCCAGCGCCGCCATCACGGCGCCGGCTAGAGCCGCAGCAATTCGCATGCTTTCCCCCACCCCTTTGAACCACGGCGCTCGCGTTTTCCCCGAACGAGCGCCGCCCCACGCGAATATCTGAAAACAAAATGTGTGGTAAATAAGGAACGGCTTAGCCCCACAGCGCCTTGGCGGGGGGGTAGACGAGGCTTCCCTCATACCGGAGCCCATCCGGCCGATCGCGCGCGAGCAGAAGCGGCCCATCGAGATCCGCCACGGCGGCATGTTGCGCCACGAGCAGGGCAGGGGCCATCGCGAGCGACGTCGCGACCATGCATCCCACCATCAGCGTCAGGCCAAGCCGCTCGGTTTCCCTGGCCATTGCGAGTGCTTCGGTCAGCCCGCCCGCCTTGTCGAGCTTGACGTTGATGGCGTCATACTTGCCGATCAGCGCGGGTAGCGAGGCCTTCCCGTGGGCGCTTTCGTCGGCGCACACGGCGATCGGCCGCGCTGTACGCTCGAGCGCATCGTCTTGATCCGCCGGCAAGGGCTGCTCGACCAAGGTCACGCCGGCCTCCGCGCAGGCGGCGAGGTTCTGCTCCAGATCATCTGGCGTCCAGCCTTCATTGGCATCGACAATCAGCTTCGCGCGCGGTGCTGCATGGCGCACGGCGGCAATTCGCTCCGGATCCCCAGGAGCGCCCAACTTGATCTTGAGCAGCGGGCGGTGGGACGCTGCCGCCGCCTGTTGCGCCATCTCTTGCGAGGTGCCGAGCGAGATCGTGTAGGCCGTGAGCAGCGGCTTCGGCGGCCCTTCGCCGAGAAGCTCATGGACGCGCTGGCCCGCACACTTGGCCTCAAGATCCCAGAACGCGCAGTCAAGGGCATTGCGCGCTGCCCCCGTAGGCATCGCGCTCTGCAGGCCCATTCGGTCGAGGCCGCGCGCCAGCTCGGTGGCCATCGCCTTGATCGCCTCCGCCACGCCGGCGACGGTGTCGCCATAGCGGGCATAGGGAACGCACTCGCCGCGCCCGCGATGATCCCCACGCGCTAATTCAGCCACCACCACCACTGCTTCGCTCTTGGCGCCACGGCTGATGACGAATGATCCCGCAATCGGCCAGCGCTCGGCACGAACCGACAAAGTCAGGACAGGTCGGCTCATCGCCGGCCTGCTGGACTCTGTGGTTTTACTCGAAGCGGCCGGCTGCGTGAGCGAGCAGGGTGTACACCTTGCCGGTTTCCGACGTGAGATAGGTGCGGGCCACGACCTGGCCTCGGTCGTCGCGCGAGACCTCCTCGAGCAGCCGCTCGAACTCGCCGATGTAACGATCCACGGTCCGGGTGAAGTCGCGATCGCTGCGATACTTCTTGCGAATCTCCTCGAAGGCTCGCTGGCCCTGCGGCGTATAGAGCTTGCGCGAGAAAACGTTGCGCTCACCGCGATTGTAGCGCTCCCAGAGCTCAGCGGCAGCATCGTGGTCGATCATGCGCGCAATGTCGACCGCAAGTGAATCCAGGGAATCGATCGTGCTGCGCTCGGCACGCGGGCCCTCGTGCGGGGGCTCGCGCAGCGCCGGCTCGGCAGGCTCCGCCTCCTGCGAGGCCCGCGTGAGCAGCTCGGAAAGCCAGCCGGCGCGTCCTCCCGCCGTTGGCGCAGGACTGACAGGGGGTGCTTCCGTGCGGCGGGTCGCGATCGGCGGCGCAGCCATGTCGGTGATGTCCGCGCGTTCGCGTTGCCGGGGCGGCTCAGACCGCGGGCCGCCATTAGTGAGTACCATGTCCTCCTGCACCGCCCGCCGAGCTACAGTCGCGGGCTCGGCGCGCCGCATGGCGGGCTCGATCGCATCCATCCCTCGGCCGTGGCGGGCGACGATGCGGTTGAGCTCAGCCAGCGCCTCGATCTGATCGACGATCACGCGGCGCATCTGGGCGGCGCTGTCCGCGGTTTCCTGCGGCAGCTCGAGCACGCCTCTGCGCAGCTCGGCGCGCGTGGTCTCGAGCTCATGCTGCATTTCCGAAGCCATGCTCTTCAGGCCCTGCAGCACGTCAGCGAAACGCTGGGCCGCCTGCCCAAACATCGCGTTCGATTCGGCGGTGGCGTCCTGATAGATCGCCTGGAGGGCCTCGCCCATGCGCGTGCGCTCCTCCTCGGCATTGCTGCGGATTGATTCGAAGCTTTCGGCGATGGCCCGAGCCCCGCCTGTGGTTGCATCGGCAGTGAGACGGGCGATCTCGCGTGCGCGCTCGGTTGCTCCTTCCAGCGATTCGTCGAGCACGCTGGCGAAGCGCGTGAGCCGCTGCTCGAGATCGTTGCTCTTGTCCTCGAGAGTCGCGATCAGTTGCTGCAGTGAATTGCGTCGCTCCGTGATTGCCCCCTCGGTGCGCCGATTGCTGGTGTCGATCAGCGCTACGGCCTCCGCCAGCGAACGGCCGTGGGAGTCGAACTGGGTCGCAAGCTGCGTGAGGTCCGAGATGGTTTGTGCCGCCATGGTCTGGAAGCCGGTGATGTTGCGCTCGACTTCGCTGTTTGCGGTGCCGGTCTTTTGCGCGACCTCGTTCATGGCGCCGACGAAATCGGCCACGCGCGTGACCAGCGTGCTTTCGATCTCGCTCATGTTCTCATGCGCGCCGCTCAAGACCTCCTGCAGCAGAATGTTGGCCTCGCGCAGGCGCTCGAACAGCGCGGTGGTGTCCGAGCGCAGCATGTTCTGAGTCTCCAGAATCTCCGAGACGGCTGCGGACGCGCTCTGCTTGGATTGCTCGACCGCGGACTGCGTGGAGTCCTGGAGCTCGCGTAGCGTGCGCGCGATCGTCTTCGACGCACTTTGCGTGGCCATCTCCGCGGTCTCGCGCAGCTCCTTGACCGATCGCGCGACGGCCTCGCTCGTGGTCTGAGCCGCCGTGCTGTGATCGCTCTGAAGCTGCTGTAGCGACTGACTGACCGCTCCCGTCGCCGCATGGCTCGCTTCGTTGATGAGGCGCGCAATCTGCTCGCTGTTGTCCATCATGGTCTGGGTGAAGGTGAAGGCTTTGGCCTCGATTGCCTTGACCGCGTGCTCGGTAACCCGGCCCACCTCGACCGCAAACTCCTGGCTCTTCGCAGTCAGCGCGCCGAGCAGCCCGCTCGACTTGTCATCGATGATGCGAGTCATCTCGCTGGCGCGTTGACTGACGGCGGTTGAGATCTCGTCGGCCTTGCCGACGAAATTTCGCGCCACCTCGGCGCTCAGCGCAAGCAGCGTGCGCTCCACGTCGCCGGCATTCTGTTTGAGAACGTTGCTCACGCCCGTTGACATTCCAGTCATCACGCGCTCGGCATCGTGCGCGCTCGATCGGATTGCAGCCGTCGTATTGGCGGTCACCTGGCTGAGCAATCGCTCGGCGTCGCCGGCCTCGGTCTTGATAGCCTCGCTCAGCTGCTGGAGCCGGGTGCCGATGAGGTTGGAAGCAGAGTGGCTCAAGTTTCCGATCGCGCGCTCGCTCTCCGCACTGCTGGTCTTGATCAGGGTGCTGAACTGCTCCACCCGAGTGCTGAGCGCCTGCGTCGTTGAGCTGGTCAGCTGCTCCAGCGCTTGCGCGGCCTCGCCGGCACTGCTCTTGATCGCGCTGCTGAGATGCTCGGTGCGAGCGGCCAGGAGCTCTGCGGCCGACTGGCTGCGCGTCTCAATCTCCCTGGTCACCGCCTCGGCGCGTCCGACCAGCAGTTCCTCAAACCGGCCAATGCGCGTATCGAGGTTGTTGGCCACTTCCGTGGCGTGCACACCGAGGGCCTTGTCGATGTCGTCGATCTTCTCGCCGATGCTTTCTGCGAGCTTGGCACCCCGCACGTCGATGACGTTGGTTACGTCCGCGATGCGCTTGTCGAGCGCGCCGACCACCTCCTTGCCGCCCTCGGCCATGGTCTTGGCGATGTCCATCACCCGCGATCCGAGCGCTTCGCTCAGCGTCTGTGCCCGGACATCGAGGGAATCGCGGAAGCGCGCGAACTGCTGATCAAGGCTCGCGGTGACCTCCGCCGACTTGGTGGTCACGCGGGTATCGAAATTATCCAGGTAATCGCGCATTGCGGCAGAGACCTCCTGGGTACGCTCACCCAGGCGTTCCACCATCTCGCCGCCATAAGTCTTCACCGTGCGATCGAACTCGGCCAGATGACGCGTGATAAGATTGCCCAGCGTGGTGGAGTCGCGCGCGATCCGTTCCGCCAGCTCGGCGCCGCCGTGACTGAACATGTCCTCGAAGGATTGCAGCCGTGCGGCGATCATCTCGCGCACCGCATCACCCCGATTGCCGATCATATCGCCAAGGGAATCCACGCTCTCGCGCAGCTCGTCGCTCACCCGCTGACTGCGCTGCAGGATGGTCTCGGTAATGCGCGCGCCGGTCTGCTCGAGCTTGGATACGACGTCGCCGCCGCGCAGACTGAGGTCAAGAACGAGCGAGTCGCCGGTGTTCTTGAGCGTCGTATTCACCTCCTCGATGCGGCCCGAAATGGTCTCGGCAAGCTGATTGCCGGTCTCGATTGCAAGGTCCGTCATCTCCTGCGAGCGATTGGTCATCATATCCAGTACCGCTGCGGACTTCTGGGCGAAGCCCTCGGTGATGCGCTCGAGCCGCACCGACATCATGTGCTGAAGGTTGGCGGTGATCTCAGTGAACTCATCGCCGATGTGATCGGTCTTGAAGTTGAGCGTCGAGGTCAAACGGTCGCTCGCGGCTGCAATCGCCTGCGAGGTTTCCCGGCTGGTCGTCTCGAGCCGGTCGAGCAGGTCGCCTCCGCGTTCGCCCAGCGTCTGGATCATTGTATCGCCGGCATGGCCGAGAGCGCGCGTGATGTGCTCGGCCTTCTCGGCCAAGGTATGCGTGATCCGCCGCGACGCCTCGTTGACCTGCTCGGAGACGAGCTCGCTGATCTGCGAGACGTCGTGACCGAGATCGAGATGAACGCTGTTGATCGCGTCGCGAATTTGCGCGGCCTGGCCGACAAGCGTGTCGCGCTGACTGCCCAGATCCTGCAGCAGCGCGCGAATGCGCACCTCGTTGTCGTTGTAGGCATGCTCGAGCGTCGATACCTCGTTGGCCACCAGCGCCTCGAGCTCGGCGGCCCGCGCCAGCGCGCGTTCGACACCGTCCCCCATGGCGGCGACTTCGCGGCGGATCGCCTGGCCGACGGTGACGATCGACTCTTGCGCGATCGTTTCCGGTTCTGCCAATCTCATGGCCACTTCAGCCATGGACTGGGTAATAAGCCGCAATTCCTGCGACCGCCACGCCGTGTGTGCGAGCACGTAGAAGAAGATGATGGGGGCGAAGAAGATCGCCGCGAGCACCGCCAAAACGGGTGCCGTCAGTCCCGTGGGCGACAGCGCTCCCTCCAATTGCGGCAGATACATCCAACCGAAAATGAGCCCGGCCACCACCCACGCGACGGCGAAAACCGTCGCGATCTGATAGGACGTTCGCGCCGGACGGTGCTGCAGGCTGCGCAGGATCTGTCCGATCGATTCCCGATCGTCATTGGCCGGACGCCGCAATGCAGTCTCCTGCTGCGGCGGACGGACTTCCGGCGCGAATTCATCGACATCGGGTGCCGCCGCACGCGTCCTGCGCCATGGCGGCTCGAAGCTCTCTTCTTCGACAACTTGCGCCTCGGTTTGCGTCTCCCCCGGCGTGGCGCTCGGCTGCGGCTCGGGCGTCACCTCATCGCGAATTGAGAGCGCATCCTGGATCGCCGACAGCGCTGCTTCGGTCGGATCCTTGATCTTTTTGGGAGTATTTGCCATGTGGTCGTCGCCTCGTCCTACGCTTGACCAGAGCCGCGCCAGGAATTTTCCTGACGACGCAACGAGCGCGCTAACTAGAGATCACCCCCGGGTCCCCCTCGGGCAGCCGGCAGTTTTACGCGCCGCACAGTCCTTGTCATCGCCGTGACTTATCCTATCGGCTTGGCAGACCGAAGGAAACTGCTCGTTAAGGTCTCTTTAATCATCGTTAACACGGCGGCCGCCAGCACCCGTAGCACAATTTCATGCTTTGCATAATCCGCAGGGCGCGTCGCCGGCTTGGCGCTCCGCCTCTAGCTTCGGATCGGAACCGCCCGAGCAGAAACAGCTAACCCACAGGAATCTCAGTGAAACTTGGCGCCGGCCGGCCCTGATGAAGCGGCCCCGGAAGAGCTGGCCGGAACCCAGGGCGTTGGAAAGGCGACGCCGTTTACACCCCCTTGACCATTGTCGGCGAGCTTTGGATGGAGCGAGTTGTCACGTCCATGTTCCAGCCGGATAGAAAAGCCGAGGGCCGCATGCCGCCTCAGCCGGGCAGTAGCGCGGCTCCTGCGCGGGAGGCTGTGACAGCCGCAGGCCAAGCTGATGGGGCAGCAGCGACCCCAGCGGAGGCCCCAATCGATCTCGTTCACCTCAGGCGGATGACGGTTGGTGAAGCGACACTGGCGCGTGAGGTCCTGCGACTGTGTGACCGGCAGGCGGAGACTTTATTGGCGCACATCAAACGTGCGTCGCCGGGCTCGGGGGCTCGCCTTGCGCACACGCTAAGGGCTCTGCACGCGGGGTAGGGGCCTGGAAAGTTGCTGCGGCAGCAGAGCAATACGAACTTGCTGCACAAGATTCAGTTTCCGAAAAGCTTGCGTGCAATTTCGAGCAGCTTGGCCGCGTCATCTTCGAAGCACGCTCTGCAATCAAGGCATTGCTGGCCGCACCATAAACGTCAGGCAAGTCTGGCGCGTTGCGGCCTTCCAGCCACTATCTGGCGCGCTGACGAGCGAGCCGCTATAGCACCGCAAGCATACGCCAGAACGTCAGTCGCCTGCCTCCCCCAACATGCCGAAGATCACGTATATCGACTGCGAAGGCACCGCCCGCACCGTCGAGGGCGAGATCGGCGCGACCGTCATGGAAACCGCAATCAAGAACGGGATTCCCGGTATCGATGCGGAATGTGGAGGCGCTTGCGCCTGCGCGACGTGTCACGTCTATGTTGAAGAAACCTGGCGCGTCGTGGCCGGAGAGCCGTCTCCCATGGAGGAGGACATGCTCGACTTCGGTTACGACGTAAAGGCGAACTCGCGGCTGTCCTGCCAAATCAAGATCTCGGCGGAGCTCGACGGACTGGTCGTGCGGACGCCTGAACGTCAGGGATAGCGCAGAATTCCGGTGTGCGAGCAGTCATGACTGAAGTCATCAAGACCGACGTGCTCATCATTGGTGCCGGGCCCTGTGGGCTATTTGCAGTGTTTGAGCTCGGCTTGCTCGACATGAAGGCGCACGTGATCGATATTCTCGACAAGATCGGTGGCCAGTGCGCCGAGCTCTATCCGGAAAAACCGATCTACGATATTCCGGGCATTCCTTATGTCACGGGGCAGGGCATCTGTGATGCGTTGCTGGCCCAGATCAAGCCGTTCGGGGCGACGTTTCACCTTCAGGAGATGGCGGAGACGATCGAACGGATCGGCGATCCGTTGTTTCGAGTGACGACCGACCGCGGCAAGGTGTTCGAGGTCAAGGTGATTGTGATCGCAGCCGGAGGTGGGTCGTTCCAACCCAAGCGGCCGCCGATTCCGGGAATCGAGGCTTACGAGAGCTCATCCGTTTTTTATTCTGTCCGGCAGATGGAGGCCTTTCGCGACCAGCGTCTGTTGATCGTCGGCGGCGGCGACTCGGCGCTGGATTGGACCATCAATCTCGCGCCCGTCGCACAGCACCTTACGCTGCTGCATCGACGCAGCGAGTTTCGCGCAGCGCCCGATAGCGTCAACAAAATGATGGCGCTCGTAGGCGAGGGCAGGATCGATTTTGTGCTTGGTCAAGTTTCATCGATCGAAGGCGAGGCCGGACAGATCGCGAAAGCGATTGTCAAGCGCAACGACGGCTCGCATTTCGAAATCGCCTGCGACGCCTTGCTCCCGTTTTTCGGTCTGACCATGAAGCTCGGGCCGGTCGCGAACTGGGGAATGGAGATGAAGGACGGCGAGTACGTCCTGGTCGACACGGCGGCCTTCGAATCGAGCATGCCGGGGATCTTCGCGATCGGGGATATCAATTGGTATCCCGGCAAGCTCAAGCTGATTTTGTCGGGGTTCCATGAGGGCGCGCTGATGGCGCAGAAAGCGTTCCACTACGTCTATCCCGGCAAGCGGCTCGTCTTTCAGTATACGACCTCATCGACCAGCCTGCAGAAGAAGCTTGGGGTGGCGGCACGCGCCTGAATCTGCGGGCGGGTTTGAAAGCTGCCCGTACATCACTGCCGCGATCGGTTGCTAACGCGCGGCGGACGGCACTGGCGGCGCGGGTAGATGGGATGGAGGCAATGCTTCGCTGTGCACAAGCGAGGGGGTACCCAATCCCAGCACCTCGCGCGCGGCGGGGAGAGCCGCATCTGCCATCGCCGCATGACCCTCAGCGGTAGGATGAATGGCACCGCCGTACACTACGGCCAAGATGCCCCAGATTGCGTCATGCAGATCGCTCGGCTGCAAGATGAGGGGCAGGCCTTCCGGGTAGGTCATGGCCGTCAAGTAGCTGTCGTTTGCGGTCCGGATCCAACGCGCCCGCGAGGCGTAAGGACGAAACTCGCTGGGCGGATATCCGCACGACATCGGCTCGGTCGCCGCTCGGGTCGAACCGTCTCGAAACGCCTCCCCGTGGCCGAAGAGGCATCGCCGATCAAAGGCAGGATCATCGGCAGAGCGCGCGCATAAACCATGAAACTCGAAGGCTTGCTGGTGCGCATCCACGAAGGTCATCGCGTCGGTGGAAGGGTCACGGCAGTTTCTGCGATCTTCGCAACGTGCGAATGCCTTGATGCGTGGAAGAAATTGATGCGCGACGAAGTCGACCGCGCGGCGCAGCCGTTCGCCGTCCGCGCCGAAAGCCGGGTGCACGTCGAAGCCATCCCGTCCGCCGGGGCACGGGGTGTTGGGTTTCGCCAGAACGGGATTGGCGTAAGTCAGGAACACCACGCGGGAGAGGTCGCCACCCACGAATGGCTTGAGCGCCGCCCGTGCGCGCGCAAAATTGCCGGGCAGCTCCTGGTCCAAAATCCGCTGTGACTCCTCGAACGAAACCATCTTCCCCGCTTTGGTGAGAAGGGTGCGTTCCGTCCCCGGCTCGATGATGACATTGGCCATCAGCCCGGAAAACAGCACGTCATTCGCCCCGAGCGTGAGCAGCACCAGATCGAGCGCGCGAGAGGGGTTCTCACGCCGGGCGGTTGCCATTATCTCCGCCAGGTCGAGCACCTGCGCACGTACGCTGCGCGCACACGCGCTGGCCGTACCCGGCATCGGGCACTCCAGGATGCGCAAGCTGCCGAGGAATCCAATGTCGACCGTCGCACCTGAGCAAGCGAGCGGAATGAATGTGACGGCGAGATGCGGGTTTTCGACTGCGAGCGCAATTGCGGTCCGCGTCTGGTAGCTGTAGAGGGAGCGATGGCATGGACCGCTGAACCAGCGGGCGCTCTGGCGTGCCCATGCATCGAAACCGAGCTCCCCGGGGACCGCGGAGCAGGACTTGTTTCCACCGAAGCCCGCTCGGCCCGGCCGAAAATATTCGCCTCCCCCCAGGCGTTTGAAACAAAAGCCCTCGTCAGACAACTGAATTGGTCGATCAGGATTGCCTTCCCCAGCAGCGATGGAATCCCCCATTCCGGCAATCAGCACGTCGCGTACCTGAATCTCGGTAACGAGCCGCTGCGCGGTCGCGTCGGAGAGAACGATGTTGACGGCGACCAGAGTCGGCCGGCCATAGCGCACCCTCGCATGAATCTCCTCGCGGCAATCCGCCTTCATCTCCCGTACCGGAGCACCCTGCTCATGGAAGCTCCAGACACAGCCACTGTTCGCGGGCACAGTACCTGCGAGAGCAACACCGATGCGGTGATCGCGTGGGGAGAGATAGAGCTCGCGCTCGCCGTCACGCTCGCATGTTTCGAGCAGATTGCCGGCGTGATCCACGCATAGCCGGTCCACCACCTCGCGCGCCCAGCCGCGCCCATCGGTTTCACGTGCCAGGCGCCGCTCCGCGGCAAGCACACCATCTCCGTGCATCGCTGCCACCTGGCGCTGGAAGTCGGCCTCGTTTCGGAACAGGCGAAACCGGTTCTTCACTTCCCATTCGATGCGCAGCGTTCCGCCGGTTCTGAGCTCTGCGCGCGCATCGTCTGCGCACCACGCTGACAACAGCAGGGTGGCCGTGCCGATGAGCGGGATGAGGATGGGACGCATCAGGCCTGCGGTGAGAACGAGCAAGGGCGTGGAGCAGACATGCCGGATGCGGCGGAAATATGGGGTGGGGCGATGCGGATTCGACCGCTGCTGCGTCACAAACGCCGTCCCGCAACAGGGCCAAGCGGGACCTGCCAACGCGGCGCCATCCTTCGACGCTTGTCGCTCCTGCTTGCCCGCGCCTGAGGACGAGAGCGCAAGGCGCGGATGCGAACTTGTGCCGCAGCAAGATTAGCGCAACGTAATCCGTCGCGACGTGAGGAGTTAGGGCTTCGGCTCGCCGGCCAATTGCGTCTGACCCAACGCATAGAGCGTCTGGTTATCGATATGGCCGCTCGCGTTGATACCGTAGGCATCCTGGAACTTGCGGACCGCTTGCTCCGTTTGCGGTCCCATGACCCCATCAATCGGTCCAGGGTCGAACCCCTTCTTTTGCAACGCCTGCTGAACGGTTCGCATTCCTTCGGCCGTGAGCGCCGGCACCGCATCCATGTCCAGGTCCTTGGCCTGTGCGGTCGAATGCGCCAGCGGCAGATGGAGACTGGACGCAAGCCAGGCGGGTGTCAGGGCGAGCGCGGTGAACACAGCAAAAGACATCGTGGGAATGCTGGCGATCCTGAACTTCTTCATGTGAGCCCTCCGTGCATCAACGAAGACGTGGCTGCCGGTGAGACCGTAACCAACGCGGCTTGGAATCCATCCAACTGCCGCATCGCTGCGGCGGGCAAGATGCAGTTACCAGCATACCTAATTCCCGGCGGTTCGTCAGGGGAAAACCGCGGGAATCCGCCACTTCTTGCGGACCACATCAACCCGGCTCCGTTTCCTCCAGCTGCGAGAAGCGCACGGCCAGAATCTCCTTTGTCCTGACTTTCCCGTCCTCGTCTTTTTGAACGAACAGGAGCTGCTGCGCGTCTGGCAGGCCGGCAGGCACGACCATCTTGCCGCCGGGCTTCAATTGATGCAGCAGCGGCGCAGGAATGAGGTCCGGAGCTGCGGTCACGATGATTTTGTCGAACGGCGCGTGCTCGGACCAGCCATGATAACCATTGGCAATTCTGGTCTCGACATTGGTGCAGCCCAACCGCTGCAGGCGCTGTTTGGCTTGGATGGCGAGCTCCTCGATGATTTCCATGCTGTACACCTTGCGTGCGAGCTCTCCGAGGATTGCCGCCTGATAACCAAGACCGGTGCCGATCTCGAGCACCACATCCTCGGCGCTGATGTCGAGCAGGTCCGTCATCAAGGCGACAATGAAGGGCTGCGAGATCGTCTTCTCGCACCCGATCGGAAGCGGCATGTTGGCATAAGCCAATGGCTGAAGCTCGATGGGCACGAACTCGTGTCGCGGGACCTTGCGCATTGCCGCAATCACGCGTTCGTCGAGGCTGGACTTGCCGGTCAATTCGCGCACCCGAGCGGCATCGGCGGAGATCTCCGCGACCATATGCTCACGCAGAACATTCAAGTCTTCGGGGCGCATGATTGTCCGATCTCTTGCCGCGCCGGAGCAGGTTGCAACCCGCCCCTACGGTCGTAGCCGCCCCGAGATATACCTCCGGTCCGGTCAGGGATGCACTTCTGCCGTCATTCGCTCATGGAGCTTGCAGCGGGATTTTTCGCCGCAGGCTGCCCCGCTGGGCGGCGCAGGGAGCGCCGTTTGGAGGAGCGATCAGAGCTTCTCGGCGATGAATTTCAGGATTTCCGCGCACTGGCGATTGATGTCCATGGTTGTCTTGCTCGCCCCTGTCCCCTGCGTCTGCGCTTCCGCCTGGATTGCCCGAGCTACCGCTTCGTCGAGCAAAATCCGCACCGCTTCCTCTCGTGCCAGGACGCCCTTCTTGATCAGCGCCCGGTAGAGCGCGACCGTCGCGCTGACGGCCGCCATGTTGTAGGCCGCGTCATGAAATGCGTTCATCGCGGGCTCATCCCGATGGTGCCGGACGCAATGGTAGAATCACCTGAAACAATCCATAAATACCACCATTGCACGCCTGCGGGCACAAGCTGTAACCACAATACAACAGCTTCCGACAATTCCTGCCCGCGACAGTGCTCAAGTCTTGAGTTCTGCCGCCTTGCCACAAATAATCGTCCCCCGCTTGCCTCCGCGTGGTTGGGGGCAGCGCGTGCAGGTACGGGCGCGTGAGAGAGCGTGCGATGTCGTCGTCGTATGCCAAGTATTGTCGGGATCAGGCCGCAGATTGCGCGCGACGGGCGCGAATTGCGAGCTCGCCCGAAGTCATCGCCAATTGCAGGATGTTGCAGGAGCGCTGGCTCAAGCTGGCGTCCAAAGCCGATATCGAGAGCAGGCGTCCAGCCCTTCCCGCCAATTTCGCGCTCGGGCGCCGCACGTCATAAAACGATCCGGCGCGATCTGTGCCCGCCTTTGACAGGCGCCCGCATTCGCCTCGGAGACCCTTGCAGGCGCAGCTATGGCGCGTCTCCTACACGGCCCTGATGACGGATTGCTCGTAATCACCCGTCCCCATCCCGGTCTCGGCGAAGATGCCGTGGTCGACAATCCACCGGAACGTCTCCTCGTATACCTCCTTGGTGTAGGTTTCGAACACGAGGCGCTCTCCCGGCCCCCAGCGCCGGGTATCCATCATGGCGTGGTACCGCTCGGGGAATTCGTTCTTGTAATAATGGGTGTATCGATCCGGTCGCAGATCGATCTCGCGCTGCGCGCGCCTGAGCGCACGGAAGAACTTGCGCAAGTCGGCCGGATCGGGATTGCCCGTCACCATCGTTGCGATCATGAACGTGGTGTCGATCACTTTGCGAAACCCAAGCTGCTCGGCGAAATAGTAGGGCCCGCTGAAGAGTGCCGAGGCCTGTGCCTTGCCTTCGATCAGCTGATCAAGACGGTGGAACAGCATGCCGTCGGCAAAGGTCAGGTTGATCTTGTCGGCAGGCATGTACTGCTCGAGCGCCTGGATGGTCGAGTAGTGGCTTCCGGATTGGTAGCCGACTGCGATCGGAACCCCCGCGAGATCCTCCGGGGTCTTCACCGGCGAGCCGGCGGGAACGAACACGCCGGCCGGCGCCACGGAATAGACATCGGCATAGAGCCGGCCTTTGCCCTTGGATGCCGCCACCCCGACGGTCCAATGACAGGCGCAGCTCACGTCGGAGGTGCGGCCGCGTTCGAACGACTGCATCGCGCCGACCTTGTCGCCCTTGTAGTGGTGCGCGCCGTCGGTCGATTTGATCTGCTCCTGAAACACATAGTCGAGCCCTTCATCCGTGAAATATCCCTTCTCCTCCGCCACCCATTCCTGCAGCCGGAAGTGCGGCTCGATGATGAATTTGTCTGTGACAGGGTTTTGTTGGGCCATGGGTACTTCCTCCTTCTGTTACGGTTTGCTCAGCAGCAGGCTCTCGCCGCTGCATCGCGGCCACGGTGCTCCGAGATGCGACGCGCAGCGATCATCTGCACGTGCTCGTCCATGAGTTGGCGGGCGCCGGCAGCGTCACGCGTCTCGATAAGGTCCGACAATTGCCTGTGGACATCGAGGATGCGGCGCGCGACCTCCGAGGTAAGCGTCGGGTTGTGTGCCGGCCAGGAGACGTGCTGAAGCGAGACGAGTTGCACGACCAGCACGCGGTTGTGCGAAGCCTCGGCAACGGCGAGGTGGAATTCGCGCCCGCAGCGCGTGTAAGCCGCCACGTCGTCGATCTTGCGTTCGGCTTCCGCGACAAGCTGGCGCAAGCGCGCGTGGTCAGAGGGGGTTGCATTGATCGCGGCGAGCTCGGCCGCAAGCGATTCGATTGCACGCTGCGCCTCCATGATCTCGCGGACCGACACCCCGGTCAGATCGAGTTGAACCGCAAGCGCTTCGGCAAACAGCCGGGCATTGCCGCTGGCGACACGTGCTCCGCCTCCGGAGCCGACCTTGATCTCGACAATGCCCTGCGCCTCCAGGGTTCGCAGAGCGTCGCGCGCAACGATCCGGCTGACATTGAAGCGTTGCGCAAGCTCCTTCTCGGTGCCGAGAAAATCGCCGGGGCGAAGCTCCTTGGCAAACAAGGCCTCGCGCACCTCGTGCACGATGCGGGTCGAGAGCGTCGCGCTGCGAAACGGCAGGATGTCGCGCGTGCTGCTCTCAAGAGCCGGATGTAGCCGCATGGGGGACAACGATAATAAAGATATCATATTTCGCCGGGAGTCAAGAGCCTCCTCCAAGCCTCCGACGTGCCAGCCCGTTATCGCTGTTTGGGCGGGTGCCCTTGCCTTCCCCTGCCTGTAAATCCCTGTAAGGGGGGCGGGGCGAAATCCAGAACCTGAAAAAAAGTGAGTATCGTCAATGACATATGCCGAAATGGCAGGATCAGGAACAGGGAAAAACAGGAAATAACAGGGAAATAACAGGGAAATGACCAGCGATTCATGGCGCAACGTCGCGATCACCACTCCGAAAGATGATGTAGTCGTCGTTCTCATCGGCGCGTCCCACCTCGACCATCCGGCGAAAACGCTCTCGCACGTCCTCGAGACTTTCGCCTGCGTTCCTCCACAGGTAATGGGTGTGCGTTTCATTGCGGCGTTCTTGCTGCGCTCTCAAGCGCTTATGCCGGGCTGGCTCCATCGGCGGCCTCGCGCGTCTGCTCCGTCAACTCGAAGCGGTTTGGACGCCCGGTCTTTCTCTGGCGCGCCGTCGCACGAGCGAGCGGGTGTCCGTTCGGGGCAACGTCTTCGACCCTCATCGCGACGACATCGCAGCCTCGCGGCTTGCTATCCATGGCGAGATTGAACATTGCCAACTCGCGGGCTCGCCTTTCGATTTGAAGCTTCGTCCGAATGGACCAGACGTGCCTTGCCAACAGCGGCGGTTTTTCCCCGATCAGCTTCCCCTTGTTCCAGGGCGTGCGCTTCGGTGGGGGGTAGGATTGAGTTGTCATCGTCCATGGTCATCCTCCTTTGGGTTAAGTGAGGAAGACATGGTGCGCCGGATGCCTGATCCGCTGAATTACGGTAGCTTTCGGGAGTGGTGCAGACATAGGCTCGGGTTCTGGGCCGATCGGGGTCGCTGCTTTTGACCCAACTGCGACATTGGCTGTGCACTGCACCAATGGTTTTCAGCCCCCTGTCAAAGTATCTGCCTCAGCGGATACAATGCTCGCTCCTGAGCTTGGGAGCCGATATGCGGCGACGCGAGTTCATCACGCTCCTTGGCGGCGCGGCGGCTTGGCCGCTCGCGGCGCGGGCGCAGCAGCCGGCGATGCCCGTGATCGGATTCATGTATGGCGGCGCGGCGCAGGCACGTGTATTAGCTCCGTTTCGGCAAGGCTTGAGCGAAACTGGCTACATCGAGGACCATAACGTCAAGATCGAATATCGATGGGCGGAGAGTTGATATGATCGTCTGCCGGGGATGGCGGCTGATCTTGTGCGCCGACAAGTGACCGTGATCACAGCGATTACCACCCCCGCAGCACTCGCAGCCAAAGCTGCGACCGCCGTCATTCCAATCGTCTTCCAGACGGGCGGCGACCCGATCAAGCTTGGACTCGTGACCAGCCTTAACCGACCGGGCGGTAACATGACCGGCTTGACCCAGTTAAACGACGAGGTAGGGCCGAAGCGGCTGGAACTGGTGCATGAGCTGGTTCCTACCGCGAGCGTCATTGCGCTCCTCGTCAACCCGACCGATCCCGCTCTTGCCGAAGCAAATACGAGAAGCGTGCGGGCGGCAGCCCATGCACTTGGCCTGCAGCTCCATGTCCTGCACGCGAGCACCGAGCGCGACTTCGATGCGGTGTTCGCAAACATGATCCAATTGCAGGCGGGTGGGCTCGTGATCGGTCCCGATTTATTCTTCGTGAGTAGAAGCGAACAACTCGCCGCACTGACCGTCCGCCACGCGGTGCCGGCGGTGTTCGAAACCCGCGAGTTCGTCGCGGGCGGCGGTCTGATGAGCTATGGAGGCAACCAACCTGACGCTTACCGTCTGGTCGGCGTTTACGCCGCCCGTATTCTTAAAGGTGCGAAGCCCGGCGAGCTGCCAGTCCAGCAGGGCACGAAAGTTGAACTGTTCCTGAACCTCAAGACCGCCAAGGCGCTCGGCCTCACTGTCCCACTTCCAATATCGGGTCGCGCCGACGAGGTGGTCGAGTAGGCTTCTTGTTGCTGCACTGCATATGTCGGCTTGTGGCACGACCTGGCTGCGCCGCCATGTCCGCGATCACGGAGAGTCTTGGAGGGTAAGCGGACCATCGTTTTCCAACAACATCCTGCCGGCCGCGGCTCAGCCTGGCACGCCAAAAATAATGTTCAATATGCGCCGCACTTCACGAAATTGCTTTGGAGGTAGCTCATAGGTCACTTCCACGTATTTATTGAGTGGCCTGGCAATCTCGAAGGCGAGACGTGTGGGTGTGAATTCAATGAGTCGCAGCCGGAAATGGCCAGAGTACGTATCGTGATCATGAGTCTCCAAATAGCAGACACCGCCATCATCGTCCTCAAACTGACGCTGAACGAGAAGATAGGGCTTATCGGCCCCCGACAGATCAAGATTATTCCCGGTAGGGGCGTCGCTATGGAACGAGACCTCGAAATACTCGCCGCCAGCCTCTCCAACAGATACGTGATTGGCGTGCAGTCTCACTGAGTTGCGGTCCTAGTTCGTTGCGTCTCGTTTCAATCCTATCACGATTGCCAGAAGACCTAAGGCGTCTTTTTGGAAGTGCTGGTGTAGCATTGAAGCCCGACGCGCCCAAACCGGCGCCTACCAAGCAAAGGGCAGAGCGACCCGCTCTGCCCAGGTCCTTCACACATCAACTTGTTCGGCTATGGCAAGAGCATCGTCAACCTCGATGCCAAGATACCTGACGGTGCTTTCAATTTTGCGATGGCCGAGCAAAAGTTGGACCGCACGCAGGTTTCCTGTGCGGCGATAGATCAGGGTCGCCTTGGTCCGCCGCAGCGAGTGCGTGCCGAAGCGGTTTGCATCCAGCCCGATGCTCGTGATCCAGTTGGACACAAGCCGTGCGTACTGCCGGGTCGAAATGGACCGGTCCCGGTTGCGACGACTTGGGAATAGAAAATCACCGGGCTTCCTGCTGGTGGTTCGTAAATACTCGTCGATGCCTTGCCGGGTCTGCTCTGTCAATTCGAACCTGACAGGCTGTCCGGTCTTCTTTTGACGCACGGTCGCCCGATCCACTGCATATCCGTTCGGAGCCACGTCCTCGACCTTGAGGGCGACGACATCGCTGCCGCGTAGTTTGCTGTCGATGGCCACATTGAACATCGCCAAATCGCGGGTTCGCCCCTCGATTTGCAACTTGGTACGGATTGACCAGACATGCTTTGGGCGGAGAGGCGGTTTTGCGCCGATCAACTTGCCCTTGTTCCAAGCCGCCGGCTGGGGGGCGGTTAGCGAGTGATTTTCGTGGTCTCGCATGGTCATACTCCTTGGTTACTGAGAGGATGACCATGATCTCCCAAGGGCCGGAGGATATTGAAATTACGTCGGGTTTCGGACCACTCCGGCCGTTAATGGATGCTCGCTGGGAGGGTTCTACGGCACAGAATGACCCAACTGAGACATTAGCCGTGCACTGCGGCAATAGTTTTCAGCCCCTGTCAAAGTTCCTGTTTCAGTGGATACTATCCTGTCTCCTGAGCGTGGGAGCCGATATGAGGCGACGCGAGTTCATCACACTGCTTGGCGGTGCAGCAGCCGCATGGCCGCTGGCGACGCAAGCGCAGGAGCCAGGCCGTACCTATCGGCTCGGCTTTCTGAATCCGTCGCCACGCCAGGCGCCACCCATGCTCGCATTATTCGATGAACTGCGTCTCAATGGGTTCATCGAAGGCGAAAATCTCGTGGTGCTTCCGGGCGGCTTCGAGGTCGGCAACGATCACCTCGCCGAACTGGCGGCGGCTTTGGTCAAGGCGTCCCCCGACGCGATTGTCGCAGGTCCTGCGCTTCCGCTGCGCGCGCTTCAGGCCATCACACGTACCATCCCGCTCGTCGGCATGACCGAAGACATGGTCGCCGAAGGCTTAGTGGCATCATTCGCTCGTCCGGGCGGCAACATCACGGGAATCAGCTTGCTCTCGCCCGAACTCGACGGCAAGCGGCTGGAAATTTTGATTCGGGCGGTGCCGGACGCGCGCCGAATAGCGGCAATGGCGGATTCCAATGCTACCCCGCCGCACCACCTTCAGACATTGCAATCAGCAGCGCGGTCGCGCGGCGTCGAGCTCTTAACTTTCAGCATTGGTAGGCCAGAAGAGATCATATCCGCGATCGACGCTGCGAAGGCATCGAGTGCGAAAGCACTGAACTTTCTGGCATCGCCGCTGTTCTCGGTTCCGGGCACGCAGACAAACCGGCTCGTCTTGGATCGCATCGCAGTTGTGCGTCTGCCGGCGATTTTCCAATGGCCGGACACGGCAGAAGGGGGTGCGCTTGCCGGGTACGGTCCGCGCTTTAGCGACATGTATCGTCAGCGCGCCCGAATGCTTGTGAAAATCTTGCGCGGCTCCAGCCCTGCCGACATTCCGGTGGAGCAACCCGTCCGCTTCGAACTGGTCCTTAATCTCAAGGCCGCAATCGCGATCGGGTATGAAGTTCCAGCCGAGCTCGTGTTACGCGCCGACAAGGTGATCGAATAACATTGTTGCACTGCGTGAGTCCGGAATTGTGCACGAAGCGTGAGTGCCGGCTCACGTGGGTTATGGCCGCTCTCGAATGAAGACCGGACCCAGACCGGTATAAGCGCATTCCGGGGAGATGCCGCGTCGCTATCAAGTCGAATGGGTCAATGTTGCTGGCTCATAGGTTGCCGCTGCCTGCGAACCGGCGCATGCTCTCCCTCCCGAGCGGAAGCCCGGGCAAGCAAACTGATATGGGAGGGCCTAGCAAATCATGAGCAAGCATGACGAAGCTCGCCGCGCGTTCCTCAAGGGCGCGGCGCTGGGGGCAGGCGCTGTCGCCGGCGTCGGTTTTGTCCCTCAAAGTCGCGCAGAGACACACGGGCAGCATCACGACACCGGCACAACGGCGCAGGCACACGGGCATGGCGGGGGACAAGGCGCGTTCCTCAACCAGGACGATGCCGCTACCATTTCGGCTTTCACCGAGCGGCTCATGCCCGGCGAACCGGGCAAGCCGGGGGCTCGCGATGCCGGCGTGCTCAACTATATCGATTTGGCCCTCGCGGGGGCCTACGCCGACCTGCAGTATTTCTATCGGCGAGGATTGGCGGCGCTCGATGCGCACTGCCGCGAAACATACAAGAAGCCGTTTGCGCAGCTAGACGCGGTACAGCAGGACGCGGTGATCACGGCGCTGGAGCAGGGCAAGGCGACGGCGTTCACATGGCCGTCAGGCCCGGTGTTCTTCAACACCGTGCGCACCCACACGATGGAAGGAATGTTTGCCGATCCCATTTACGGCGGCAACAAGGACTTCGCTGGCTGGCGTCTCGTGGGCTTCCCCGGCGCGCAGCCCGTGTTCTCCCCCGAGGATCTGGGAAGCAAGGATGCCTTCGCCGGTTCTATGATCATTGGCCTGCAGGCGCAGGCCCCATTGAGCAAGGGGTGAGCCATGGCAACCGAAAAAACTGATGTCGTCATTGTCGGCGTTGGCGCCGCAGGCGGGATCTTGGCCGCCGAACTCGGCAAAGCGGGAATGAAAGTAATCGGGATCGAGCGCGGGCCTCGACTTACCACGCAAGACTTCAATCCGCACGATGAGCTGCGTTATTTCCAGAGGCAGGATCTGCGCCCCAACGTCAAACGCCAGCCCATTACCTGGCGACCCAACCCCGACGCGCGGGCCACACCCATCCCGGTCCAGAACTATGGCAATCAGGCGGGAGGCGGCACCGTCCACTATGGCGCGGTATCCTGGCGCATGCACGAAGACGACTTCCGGGCGCGCTCGCATACCGTCGAGCGTTACGGAGCCGCAGCCATCCCGGCGGATTCATCCCTTGCGGACTGGCCGTTGAGCTACGCGGACCTTGAACCTTACTACGATCGCGCCGAATACGAGTTGGGCGTCTCGGGGAAGGCCGGGAATGTGCAGGGTCGTAAGATCGATGGCGGCAACGTGTTCGAAGCCCCTCGTAATCGCGAATATCCTTTGCCCCCGTTGCTTGACGATCAAGCGGGCATCTGGTTCCACGCCGCCGCGCAGAAGCTCGGCTATCACCCGTTTCCAACACCGCGGGCGATTGTGTCACAGCCGTATAATGGGCGGCCAGCCTGCACCTACTGCGGCTTCTGCCAGGCATTCGGCTGCCATGTCGGCGCAAAGTCGTCGATCCTCGTCACCAAGCTTCCTGAGGCCGATGCCACCGGAAACTTCAAGCTGATCACCGGAACAATGTGCTACCGCGTGAACAGCGACAACAGCGGACGTGCAACCGGCGTGAGCTACTACGGGCCGGACGGCTCCGACAACACCGTCGAAGCTGAGCTCGTCATCCTCACCCCCTTTATCTACGACAACACGCGCCTGCTGCTCCTGTCCAAGACGGACAAGTTCCCAACCGGTCTCGCGAACTCGAGCGGACAGGTGGGCAAGCATGTGATGGCCCACATGATGGCGAGGGTGTATCTCACGTTCGATGATCGGCACATCAATGTGTACATGGGGCCGAGTGCGCAGAAGCACAGCATCGACGACTTCAACGGCGCGAACTTCGATCACAATGGATTGAACTTCATCCGCGGCTCGCAGATCTCGATCGATACCGTAAACCTCCAAGGCGGCCCGATAGGGCTGACCACTGCAGTACCGCCGCCCGGTGTTCCGTCCTGGGGTGCCCGCTACCGCGACTTTCTGGCGAAATCCTTCACGCGACACACCTCCATGGTCGCGCAGACGGAAAATCTCCCCTATGCGGACCAGACGATCGACCTCGATCCCAATGTGCGCGATGCCTGGGGTCTGCCTGCACCCCGCATCACCTACGACTGGCGGCGGCCAAATGAAGTGGCCCGGACTGAATACATGCTGGCCAAAATGGAGGAGATCGGGCGTACTATGGGAGCCACGCAGGTGTGGCGAGCTCCGCGGGGACCAGGTGCCCCCGGCGCCCATCATGAAGGGGGCACACGCATGGGGAACGATCCCAAGACTTCGGTCGTCAATCGTTATGGCCAGTCCTGGGATATTCCGAATCTTTTCGTGATCGGCAGCTCCACTTTCCCGACCATGAGCGGATTCAATCCCACTCTGACCATACAGGCCCTCGCGTATATGAGCGCCGACGCCATAGCCAACCGCTACAGAAAGAGTCCCGGACCGCTGCTGTAGGGGCGGCTACCTTTCGAGGTCCACAAGTCAGCCGTGCTGACTTGTGGGTCACGAGACTACTCAGCCTGAAATTACACGCGGCGCGCCCGTTCGCGCGAGTGCCGGAGAGTCTGCTTGTGGCAGATTTTGTTGCAAAAGTCGACTTTTGCAACAAAATCGGCACATAGCGTCGCATTCAACCCGTCCTGTCGGGGTCTGCTGATTGGGGTAAAGCGGACAGCAATGCTGCGGCGCGGTAATGGGTGCAATTGACCCGAAGGAGACTTAAGCCGGATCGAGATGTCGCATTGCAATAAGCCTCGATCCTCGACTGGCTCCCGCCGCGGGATATCGAATGCCATTCCGTCAACTGAAACGGCGCTACTCCTCGCGCTGCTTGGCGGCGCGTCAGCTCGTTCGCTTGACCTCCGTGCAGCTGACTACGGTGGAACTGCCTCCGGTATGCCTGAACCCGCTCTTAAGACCTGCTATACTTGGTCGGTAATCCTGGCCGTGGGGAAAGCCCATGAGGCGGCGCGAGTTCATCACGTTGCTCAGCGATGTTGCGGCGCGGGCCGGTCGCGGCGCGCGCGCGGGAGCGAACGCACTATCGACAATGCCTTCGCAGCCTTGCTCCAACTGCCCGCGGAGGTCATCCCGATGCAGCGGGGAGGGTGGACGTTACCCAATTAGCGAGTTTATGGCTCAGATTGGCAAGACGCGGCATTGAGGCGTCTGATTTGCAGACCGTTGCGTAACCACTCCGCCACGTGGCCCTTGGCAGTAATTAGCGATTGCGGCGCGGCTCGGCAATTGCTCGGTGAGTTGCAACCACTTCGCCGCGCGCATCTGCGATAATGCCGACGTGTTGCCCAAATTGCGGCTTATCGGGGTGGAGCCAGCCGTAGGCGCTGGCGAAAGGAGGGGGATGCTGCCATGAGGTACGTGATCGGCGCAGGTTTGGTGCTCGCCCTGATGATGGGGGGGCCTGCTTATTCGCAAGTCGCCATCGGCGGTTCTGAAGGAAAGGATCAGGATTGGGGCCCGAACCAGAAGGCGGAGGCACAGAGCGCGGAAGCGGCCAGGCGAGCCAAGGACATCGAGCGCGACTATAATGAGGTGACCAAGAAAACCCGGCCCAACACAACCGTGTCGAGCGATCCCTGGGGCTCGATCAGACCGTCCACCACGGCAGCAAAGCCGAAGCAGTAGTTAGCCGGCCCTCTGCGCGCTTTCCGCGCGCGGACGGGAGCGCGCCATAATTCCGAAGCGAATGGCCATTGTGTCTTGCGCCATTGGGACAATAATGTCTATCGCGCCGATGTGCCTCAACCTTACCGGAACACGCTGGCTTGAAACTGCGCATCGGACAGGACCCGCGAAACAGTTCATGGCGTAGCCAGACCCGGTACGTGTTGAGCACATCGCTTTCGCAGTACTCTGCAATCTGCCGGATGTGACCGTCGCGGTAGTACTTTTCGACTTCCGCCCCGTTCATACCGTCCGGCTTGCCGGGCAGCCCCATCACGCGACAGCTAAGGCGCTCGGCCCAAGCATTCCCCAGACGCTGCTCGCCACCGCCGACGAGGTCGTCGAATAGGGCACGATTTTGCCGCTCCGCACTTTGTCGGTTTTTGGCACATTGCTTCAGTTCGCCGCGATGCACCAATTGGGTTGCAATCGGAGGCATAGCGGACATAGCGGGACGCACCGCGGCGCCTCGGTCCTGCGTCCGACGCGATTGTCCCGCTCGGACATCAGCGACCAAATTTGCTGCCATGCACAACGCTGCTCCCATTTCAATGTTGTGGTAGGGTGTGCTCCTCAGCTTGAGGAGGATCCGTGAGGCGACGCGAACTTATCGCACTTCTCGGCGGCACGATGGTTGCTTGGCCGCTCGCCGTACGCGCGTAGGATGCGGGCAGGGTCGCCCGTGTCGGCATTCTGGGCCCCGACCTGCGAAATCCGGTGACAGGGCCAGGGTATCAGATCTTCATTTCCGAGCTGCACAAGCTTGGATTGACCCAAGGCCAGAATCTCGCCGTTGAATATCGCCGCAGCGACGAGGGCATGCCGAAGGCGTTCACTGGAGCCAACGAGATGGTTGCGGCGAAGAGCGATGCAAGCCCATCCCATGCGCCGCTCCGGTGACGATCGCGACGGAAGCCTTCGGTGAAGCAGGCATGATCCTCCTCTCTGGTGAATCCCGCAGACCTCATCCTGCATCTCGAAGGATGGCCGCTGGCGCGATCTTGCTTGTGGCCGTCCTTCGAGACGCGCCGCCGAAGGCGGCGCTCCTTCAGGACGAGGTTGATTGATGCGCGGTTTGAAAGCCCGTTATCGCTGTTGCGGCGGGGTGCAGCGCTCTCAAGCGCTTATGCCGGGCTGGCTCCATCGGTTCAGCCTTTGCGCTCACTGTCGAAGGAGCCCGGATTACTGGCGATGGGAGCGCCATTTCGCGCCTCTCCCATCCGCTTGAGATCGGTGCGTTCCAGCAAAGCGAGCCGGTCCTCAAACTCATTCGCCTCAAGGGCTTTGACGTAAAGGGATATCACCTTGGTGAGCTTGGCAGCCTCGTCGGCCGTGACGTCGCCGGCGAGCGCAGCGGATGCGATGCCGGCGATGGCAGCCACGGCGTCGGCGGCCTTTGCCAACGGCGGCATCTCGCAAAACAGGGGCTCGTTCTTATGCGTGGTCAGGAGTGGTTCCAGGCACAGCCGAAGGGCCGCGATATTGCCGGCCGTGGCCATCTCGACGGCCTTGTTGAAGAGCTTCTCCGCGCTTTGCTCGAGCATCTCGTGGAGTCGCATGGATGCCTGGTTTCGCGATCCTCGCGGTCGGCCCTCCGGGTTACCGCTTTGGCCTTTTTGGAACTGCATGCATTGTCCTCCTTTTGCGAAGCGGCCGACCGCAGGCGGACGATTGGCCAAACACGATTGGCCAAACTAAAGAGCCCGGCGCGGGACCCCGGGCCGGGCTTCTCGGACAATTTCCTGAGATTAGACGTTTATAGGCTGGTTTTGTTACAGTGTCCACGCACTGCAAGTTGTAATATCGGTAGCACATGAGTTGTCCGGGTTAGGGAGGACACGAGCTGGCCGGTTTTTCTGCCTTCTTGCAGCGATTTAGAGTGCATTGCGCTCGAGTGGATGCGTAGTAGGGTGGGTTAGCCGCGTTCCCTTGCGTTTGACGGTGGGTTACGCCGTCCAAGTCGGCTGTTCCCAGCCGACTTGCACGGCTAAACTAACCCACCTTACGCAGCGCAGCGATGGTGATTTAACTTCATCGAAACGAGCTCTAGTGGCCGGGACGGCCGTACCCGCGTATCTTGCGCCCATGTTCGTCACTTTCTTTCAGGAGCTCAAAGCAGCCGGTATTCCCGTGACCCTGCGCGAATATCTCACGCTGATGCAGGCGATGGAGAAGGATCTGGCCGGCAGGCGCGTAGACGATTTTTATTATCTGTCGCGCGCGGCACTGATCAAAGACGAGCGCAATCTCGACAAGTTCGACCGCGTCTTTGCGCATGTATTCAAGGGCCTGGCCACGACCGCTGAGGCTTTGGAGGCGGAGATTCCGGCGGAGTGGCTCAAGAAGCTCACGGAGAAATATCTCACCGAAGAAGAGAAGCGGCAGATCGAGGCCATGGGGGGCCTCGATAAGCTCCTGGAAACGCTGCGCGGGCGGTTGCAGGAGCAAAAAGGGCGCCACCAGGGCGGCAGCAAATGGATTGGCACCGCGGGGACATCACCGTTCGGCGCCTACGGCTACAACCCAGAAGGTATCCGCATCGGGCAGGACCGCAACCGCAATTTCCGCGCGGTCAAGGTTTGGGACCGGCGCGAGTTCAAGGATCTGGACGATCGCGTCGAGCTAGGCACCCGCAACATAAAGATTGCGCTGCGCCGGCTACGAAAGTTTGCGCGTACAGGAGCGATCGACGAGCTCGACCTGCACGGCACGATCAAGGGCACCGCACACAAGGGCTACCTGGATATTCTCATGCGCCCGGAGCGGCACAATGCGGTGAAGGTTCTGTCGTTCTTCGACATCGGCGGCTCCATGGATTGGCACATCAAGGCGACCGAGGAGCTGTTCTCGGCCGCGCGTGCCGAGTTCAAGCACATGGAGCATTTCTATTTTCACAATTGCCTCTACGAAAAAGTCTGGAAGGAGAATCGCAGGCGCTGGGACCACACCACGCCCACCTGGGACCTCCTGCATACCTACGGGCATGACTACAAGGTGGTGTTCGTAGGCGATGCCTCGATGTCTCCGTATGAGATCATGGCGACCGGCGGGTCGGTTGAGCATTTCAACGCCGAAACCGGTGCGGTCTGGATGGAACGTGTGACGCGCACCTATCCGGCCTGCGTGTGGCTCAATCCGGTCCCGGAGAAGGAGTGGGGCTACACGGCCTCGATCGGTCTCATGCGCCAGCTTATGCACGGGCGCATGTACCCGCTCACGCTCGACGGCCTCGACCGGGCCATGCGCGAGCTCGTGCGCTAGAGCATGTCGAGCGAAGTGGGAACCGGTTTTGCGAAAAGGACATGCCCAAATACGAGGATAGAAGCGGCACGACGGCACGAAGAAAAGTCGTCCCGCTCGGGCCTACAAGTTGCTCGGGGTTCCTATCCAGCGCCCCATGCGCATCAAATGGCGCGAGATCGCCACGTCGGTAACGCGTCCGATCAGATTTTCGAGCGGCACGGGACCGTGGGCCAGGCTGTCGCGTGAATCGACGCTATTGGCGCGATTGTCGCCCAATACGAACACATGCCCGGCCGGTACCTGCATTTCCGGCATATCGGGCACGGACCCCGCTGCCGGGTCTTCCTCCAGATAGGGTTCTTCCAGCGTGATCCCGTTGACTATAGCGCGCCCGCCCTTGATCGCGATGCGATCTCCCTCCACTGCGACAATGCGCTTGATGCTGCGGAACTCCGGTTGCTTGGGGTGCTTGTACACCACCACCTCGCCCCGCATAGGCGCTCGAGCGCGATAATAGCTCGCGTCGGCGAGGTAGAATTCTCCGGTCTCGATGGTCGGCTCCATGCTTGGACTGTTTGCGCTCAACCACAGGAGCCGGCCGGCAGCGTGCGCACGCCAGCCGTAGAAGAAGGGCCAAGCGATGAGAAGGCATGCCACCGTGAAGGCAGCAACATACGTTGCCCACCCGTTTTGACCGTGATCGGGCAAGACCGGGGAGCGCCGCGCCCGGCGGACGGCATCGAACAGGATATAGAGCCACAGTCCGACCAACAGCAGGAAGCTGATCGCGAACAACCAGAACCGCGCCAGCACGCCCATCATGGCGAACATCAAGAGCGTGTCGGCGATCAGGATGAGGATGAACAGGGTGATCCCGCGCCGCGCCTGGCCGATGTAAAGGTGCCCGAGGCCGGGAGTGAGGACCGTCAGCAGCGCAGCAACCCATGGCGAGGGGCCGCGGTGTTCGCGTACACCAGAGGCTGCGAGATCGGCCATAAATGCCATCAACTTCTCCGCATTGGCCGGGCGCCATTTGCGCAGGACTACGCGTATCGGAAGCTGGCACTACCGCACGAGTCCTTAGTCGCACGGGGGCCATAAAGGTTCGAGCCCCCGCGAAAGATTTATTCAATCTTTCCACGCAGAAATGAGGCAGGCGATGGGCGAGACCCGATTGCGGGCCATTTCGCAGGCAAACTCGATTCGGTTTCCCCCTCCGTTCTTATATTGTTCTTCGGCGAAGTTGGTGGATGTGGCGCCGGTTCAGCGCCGTATGGTCAAATAGGCTCCGCCCAAGGACATCAGAGCCGCCACTGTGAGCACCGCCAAGCTGGCGAGAGCATTGGCTCCGGGCTCCACCTGTGCCAGGTCACCGGAGTGCTGGCCGATGTCCGCCAGTATGAATACGACCGCTGCGCCGCCCAACCAGCGCAGCAGGCGAAAGCGTCGCCACGGCAGCGGCATCCGGCTGAGCACGGCCGCGAGCACGCCGCCGACAACGAAAGCCACGGCGGCAATCGCCCACCAAGGCCCTGCGCTTCGCAACTGCATGGCGCCGGGCGTTGAAAGCTTCTGCCACAGCCCGACAACATCGGACCCCGCCCGACTCAACTGGATTTGCAGCGCGAGTGCGGCGAGCACACCGCAGGTGGCGGCGGTCGCGTAGACCAGCGCAGGAGCGAGCGCGAGGTCCGCCGGTGTTCGCTTGGGGTGGGGCATCGGCTTTGCGAGCTGTCGCCAAAACCGACGCCCGGGCCGAAACCCGGGCGCAACTCAGAAGGTTGTAAGCTTCACAGCGTGATTCGCGTGGTCAGCTGCGGCGTTCCGCCTGCCAGACGCCCGCGCAGATACCGTTTCCGCCGGTCCAGGAGCCGGCCCCGCTCGTCGCAGCAAGCCGGCCGGTGCCGAACGCGGTCTTGTCGCCACGGCTGACGTTGACCACGACAGCGCCGTTCTTTCCTACTCTGCCGCTGATATGGACCGACGACCCTCCCGCACTGAGCACGTGGCCGTTGCTGATGCGGATGGGATAGCGATAGGACGGGTCGCAGATCCCCGCCCGCGTAATGATCACAACGCTCCACAGCCCATCGTAACTCGGCACCGCCTCGGCTGGTCCAAGCGCGGGAATGGCCGCCACCAACGCCAGAGCCGAGCCCACGAGCAAGCCGCGGGCGCCGGTCACGAGACGAGAATAAGTCATTGTAGCCCCTCCTGTATTCCTGCCGGGCGCCGACCCCTATCGGGCGAAGCGGCAGGGCGTGCAGTGAAATGTCGCGCCACCCCGTTAGTCGCAATATGGCAGGAAAGGGTTCAAAGAGGGTTGACGTGCAGCCGCGCCTGCGGCGCCAGCAAATGCTCGCGACGCGACTGATGATTTCGTCTGAACCTTCGCGCGAATCAAATAACGTCGGCGGCGTTGCGCTCATTCCCTCTCCCGCATGAATATGATGAGCCAGAGCAGTGCATGGTTGGAGGAGCGCTGCCCCGGATTGCGCCGCCCGATCCAGGCTATGGTTTTTGTCTCCTTACCAGATCGGCAGAAGGCTCGGCCGGTAGCCAGGTCGGTTAGATAGACAAGCGTTATCGGAAAATAATTTCGCAGCAGCGCAGCGACGATGATGAGTATCCGGGCCGAGACCTCAACGCATGCCCAGAGCAGGGTTGCCCAAATTCGGGTGAGCGGTCTGGCAAAGCGCTACGGAGCCCTTCAGGTCTTCCGCGGCATTGAATTCAACGTCGGCGAGCGGGAGATCGTTGCCATTGTGGGTCCTTCCGGCTGCGGCAAGACAACGCTGCTGCGCTGCATCGATGGCCTGATCCCCGTCGATGCAGGGGAGATTGTGATCAATGAGGAACGTGTAAGCAGCCCGCTGCCGGGGGTGGCAATGGTGTTCCAGCACTTTGGGCTGTTTCCGTGGAAGACGGTCTACGACAACGTCGCATACGGGCTGCGCATGGCGGGTGTAGCAAAACGCGAGATCGCCGGCCGTGTGTCGGTTTTCATCAACCTCGTTGGTCTGACCGGTTTCGAGCAGGCGTATCCCTATCAAATGTCCGGTGGAATGCAGCAGCGCTGCGGTTTGGCACGCGCCCTCGCAGTCGAGCCCAAGGTGCTCCTGATGGATGAGCCGTTTGCCGCGGTCGATGCGCAGACCCGTGAGATCCTTCAGTTCGAGCTCCTTCGCATCTGGGAGAGCCGCCCGACGACGATGGTGTTCGTAACCCATTCCATCGAGGAAGCGGTCCTGATGGGCGACCGGGTTCTTGTTCTCAAGGGCCGGCCATCTCACATCGACGAGGTCATAGACATCGATCTGCCCCGTCCGCGCAACCGCGACACTTTGCGCCTGGCCCGTTTCGGGGAGTTGCGCGAGCGCGTTTGGGGTAAGCTGATGAGCGAGGCACGGCAAGCCGAATTCCAATTGGAAAAATAGCAAAGCCTCCGTGCCGGAGGACCAGAGGAGGAATGGCAATGGTTCGCACTGCCGCAATCGCGCTGCTCGGCGCGCTTTGCACTCTTGCCGCCTGCGACGCGGTTGCCCAGGGCAACAGCAAGGACAAGAAATTCGTGATCGCGGCACCCGGCATCCCGCCGGTGTTTGCCTCGGCGATCCTCTATGTCGCCGACAAGGAGGGGATGTTCAAGAAATACGGCGTCAACGTCGAGATCCGCCCGTTCGAGACCGGTGCGACGGCATCGCGCGCGGTGATCTCCGGCGACATCGAGATGTCGCTGTCGCCGACGGCGCTGCTGATCAGCCAGGTGTCCAATACGAACGCACCGATCGCGGCAGTATACGGGCTGGTCAGCTCCGATTTCCTGCTCGCGAGCACCGATCCGGCCAAAACCGCTTGCAACGACCTCATCGGCCAGCCCGTGGGGGTCGATGCCATCGGTGGCGCCCGCTCGATCGCGCTGCGCACCGTGCTCAACGGCGGCTGCAACGGCATGAAGCTCGAGCAAGTCCAGCAGATACCGCTCAGCTCCAATGTTGCGCCTGCCTTGATCGCAGGCCAGTTGAAATTTGGTGTGGTGCATCTCGATGACGTCGCAACTATCGAGGCGCAGGGCAGGAAGGTCTACACCCTGATGACCGAGCACAAGGCCAACCCGAATGGGCATTATCTGTCCTTCATCGTGCGGCAGGACAAGCTCAAAGAAAATCGCGATACGTACGTGCGCGTGATGGCGGCTTTGATCGAGGCAGCAAGGTTCATTCGCGATCCGAAGAATGCTGATCGCGTGGGCGAAGACGCTACGCCTACGGGTCACAGCAAGGAGATTTCAAAGGCGACGATCAAGCCTCTCATTGCCATGGATTATTGGCCAGCCGACTCCGATGGCCTCGATCAGAAACGGTTCGACTACATGATGGGCGTGGTGCAAAGGACGGGCGGGATTCAGCCCGGCAAGGCGCCGGCGAGTTATGATCGCCTCACCGACGAGACGGTCTTTCGCGATGCCCTCGCTATGGTCAATGGTGCTGGCAAGTAGATACCTCCCCCTGAAAGGTCCCTTTCAGGGGGAGGTATGGAGTTTCCGGCATGGCACCTGAGAAGCTAACCCGTTCGGCCGTTTCGCTCGCAAGCCTGCTCGCCGGACTTTGCCTCTGGGAGATTGCGGGGCGGCACGCGAGCCCGGCGTTCCTGGTGCCGTTCTCGGAAACCGTGGCTCGACTCTCCGATCTCGTCGCCGAGCCCGCCACCTGGGCACAATTTCTCGATTCTGCGTTTCTGTTCCTGACCGGCTTCACGCTTGCGCTTGTCGTTGGCATGCCGGCCGGCCTTCTGTTCTCGCGGGTACGCGCGGTTCGGGTCGGGATCGAGCCTTACATCATGATCCTCTATGCCACTCCTATGGTGGCGCTGATCCCCTTCATCCTCTCGTTGATGGGTTTCGGCTTTGTCCCGAAGGTGCTCGTGGTCTTTTTGTTTGCCGTGTTCCCGATTCTCTACAACACCGTGGAGGGTGCGCGCAGCATCAAGCCCGAGCTCATCGAAGTTGCCCGGTCGTTCCGCTCGAGCGAATGGGCGCTGTGGCGGGAGGTGATGCTGCCCCACACGCTGCCCTACACAATGACCGGCGTGCGGCAGGCGATCGGGCGCGCCCTGGTCGGGGTGATCGCAGCGGAGTTCTTCCTCAGCGCCACCGGGCTCGGGCAATTGATCATGGTCGCCTCGCAGAACTTCGATACCGCAACTGTGTTCGGAATGATTCTGGTGATCGGTCTTATCGGCGTCGGGTTGACCCGGATCGGCCAGAGCATCGAGAATCGCTTTGCACGCTGGCGGAACTAGCCATGGCCGTCGATATCGTCGCGCCGGCAGCGCAGAGCGCCTCGCACCCTCGCGTTACCGATGCCCTCTCCCGAGTTGTTACCGGTCTCGCCATCCTGGTCATGTGGGAAGCGATCGTGCGTCTGTTCGCGCCGCCGTTCGTGGCCAAGCCGACGAGCGTGCTGATGGCAATTCCGCGCGTCATTGTCGACCCCGCTTTTTTGCAGGCCGCGGGAATTACGCTCGCAGCCGTGGGCTGGGGGCTGCTGATCTCAATCGTCGTCGGCACGCTCATCGGGCTGTTGATCGGCCGCAGCTCGCTCGCCGATCAGTTGCTGCGCCACTACATCAATTTCTTCAATGCAATGCCGATGGTCGTCGTTCTCCCCCTCGTTTCCCTGTGGTTCGGCTATTCGAGCGTGGCACGGCTTGCCACGATCGTCTTTGCTGCGATCTTCTCGATCATCTTGAATACCGCAGACGGAGCCCGGAGCGTGCCGCGCGAGCATCTTGAAGTGGCCAACTCATTTCGATCGCGGAGGCTGCGCACGATTCTCGAAGTCGTCCTGCCGGCCTCAACTCCCTATGTCCTCGCAGGATTGCGACTGGCTGCAGGCCGCGCGCTGATTGGCGCGGTGGTGGCGGAGTTCTTTCTCGCCATTGGCGGGCTTGGCTACTACATCCTGTACAATTCACGCACGTTCCATCACGACGACGCCTTCGTCGGGGTGCTTTTGCTCGCAGCGTTCGGCCTCGCGTTTGAGCTCATGGTGAATGCCGGCACGCAGCGGTTTTTGCCCTGGTATCGGCCCGGCCACGGCCCTGAATAGGGGACTGAAGTGTCCATGTATGTCGTATCGCGCCGGCTTATCATCGGAATGGTCGCAGTCGCCGCCTCCTCGCTCCATGCCGCAGCTGAGGATTATCCCACGCACAGCGTCACCATCCTGGTGCCATTTGCTCCCGGCGGCGGCACCGATCTGATCGCGCGCGCGGTGGGACGCAAGCTCGAGGAGCGGCTTGGTCGCTCCTTCATCATCGAGAACCGCCCCGGTGCCGGCACGACGATCGCCGCCGGGGCGACCGCCAAGGCTGCGCCCGATGGCTACACGCTGATGCAGGCCACCAGCGGCACGATGGCGATGAACCCCACCATCTTCAAGCATCTGCCGTACGAGCCCGACAAGGACCTGGTGCCGGTCGCGCTGGTCGCCGGCGTTCCGTTCGTCCTGGTGGTGCATCCATCGCTCCCCGTGCACAGCATTGCGGATCTTGTGAAGGTCGCGAAAGAGCGGCGGCTGAATTACGGGTCCGGTGGCGTCGGCGCATTCCATCATCTCAACGCCGAGCTTTTGAGCAGCATGCTTGGCATCAAGATGACGCACGTGCCCTATAAGGGCAGCGTTCCGGCCATGACTGATCTGATATCTGGGAATATCCAGGTTCTGTTCGTGGATCTCGGTCCTTCGATCCAACTGATCCGCGCCGGCAAGGCGCGCGCGCTCGGTATCACCAGCGCACAGCGGGCGCCGGCCGCGCCCGAAATTCCGCCGCTCGCCGAGGTCGGCGTGCCCGGATTTGACACCACGGCCTGGCAGATGCTGGTTGCGCCGGGGCATACCCCGCGGCCGATCCTTGAGCGCCTGAATGCGGAAGTGAACGCCATCCTTCACACCAAGGAGATCGTCGACCACTTCGTTGCACTTGGTCTTGTCCCCATCGGCAAGGGTTCGCTGGACGAGCTCGAGACCTTCGTGAAATCCGAAACCGTGCGCTGGGCCAAGGTCATCCAGGATGCCGGCCTTGCGGGGACACAATAACGAGCGTGTCAAGCGGCATCTATCTGTGCCTTTGCGGGGGCGAGATTATTTCGGCTGCACGCTTTGATCACCGCCGGGCGTGCCGGGCGGAGGCACGACCTTGAGCCGACCGCCTCCGGGTGGAGGCACCTGCATCTGCGGATCCACGCGTGTCGGGGGGCAAATCACTCCGTTCGACTGCGCGAGCTTGTCGCTCAGCGGCTTCGAGCTGTCTCCTTGTCCGATGGTGGGAGAGTCCATCGCATGCAAATGTTCCAGCGACGTTGCGGGGCGCGGACGCTACTGTGCGTTTGACCCGCGCAATGCAGCATCGCGCAGGGTGTCTTTGAAGGCGGTGCCTGACTTCCCCGCATCCACGCCAACAGCATACAGCGCCTGCATGTATTCGCCGTCAAACGGACCACGCGAGGGATGATCGAACCCGGCGCTGACATGCGCGATCCGCAGCGCGATCCCATGGTGTAGCGCCCCGACATTGGTCAGCGCGACTTGCGCCTGCAACGCGGCGGTGAGCGCGACAGCGATGGAGCGACCCAGGACTCCGGGAACGTCGCGGTCCGGCATCCTGAATTCGGGACCAAGCTTCGAGTTGACAACGATGTATAGCTCGCTGACTGGCGGCCGGGTGGTGGCGTTTGCGGAGAGCATCGATTCCGGCATGACGAAGAACGGCGCGGTCAGGGTTCCGTCGCTGTGCATTTCCTGGAGACGTTTCCCCTTCGCTTCGACCTCCACAATGACGGGCGAAAAAAACCCGGGAATGCTGGAAGATGCGAGCAGGACGTTGCGGAACAGCTTGAGAGAGCTTTCATCTCCACGCGCCGCGATCGCGCCCATGTTCCAGATCACGCACCGCCCGGCATCGAGATTTGTGGTGACCACGAGCAAGCGTCGCCCGCGCGCATGCTCCGCCGCGATTTCAGCAAGAAGGTTCGGCGTGATGCGCTGCTCCACCTGGCGCCGCAGCGGCCAGTGATCGAACAGGCTGTCTTGCGTCGCCCTGTCCTCGAAGATGTCCGCCGCCGATATGGTGGTAAAGTTCTTGCGAATCTCCTCATCGTAGCGCGGCCCAAGGAAAGCAAACGGCGCAATGAGGGCGCCTATGCTTGATCCCGTCACGACCGCGAACTCGGGTCGCGTACCGGACTGCGTCCACCCTGCAAGCACCCCGCCGCCATAGGCGCCGTCCGAGCCGCCGCCGGAAATGGCCAGCCATGGCCCGCTCGCCTTGGGCAGGAGATGAGCGAAACTCGCCTCGGAATCTCCCCACGCCCTTGCGTCGGGAATTCCCGGCACCGCCGCGATTTCCTCATCCTGCGCGGAAAAAGCGGTGCGTTGCTGCGACTGCGCTTTTGTCTCTTTGGCTTGCGCGGCCTTTTTGCCGGGCTTTCTTCGGACATGTACGACCGGGCGCTGTTGCAAAGGGACGTACTGCTGCGCATGCGCGGCGCCCCATTGCTGGGGCCGCATGAGAGCCGTCGCGCAAAATAGCGCCAGCGCTGTCGTCGCGAGGACAAAGAGGCGCAGGGCGAACAACGTCACCTCCTCAACCGGATCACGGCACTGCGACCCAAATCCAGCGTTTGTGGGGCAGCATGCCGCGCACCCGGATCTCTCCCCGATCTCTCGGTCGGTTGTGGTCGCCGCTGCTTTTGGCCATCATACATTTGACAACGAGCGATCATGCCTCACGCACGCTTAGAGCATTTCCAGGTCGCATTGAAGTCCTCGGTCGTCACGGCCGCGGTCGTCTCAGCCATTCTGTATACGGCAACAAGAGATCCGGCGCAGGGAGAGCCCGCCTTTCCAAGTCGCCCGATAACGATGGTGGTCCCGTTGCCCGCCGGTGGGACTGCGGATCTTCTGTGCCGGATTGCGGCCGAAAGAGCGGGCAGCGTGCTCAAGCAGCAGATCGTGGTGGAGAATCGGGCAGGAGGCGCGGGCGGACGCGTGGGAACAGAATTGGTGTTGCGTTCCCCGCCTGACGGCTACACGCTGTTATGCGCCCCCCAGCTGACCTACAGCATCACGCATCTGGTTTTCACCAAGTCGGCGTTCGATACGCGGGGCATGGAACCGATCAGCGTGCTTGCTATCTATCCGCTGACCGTGCTTGCCCGCCCGGGGTTGCCCGCCGACAACATGCCTGAGCTGATCGCCTATGCGCGGGCGCATCCCGGCAAAATCAACTACGGACATCAGGGCAAGGGCAATACCGGTCACCTCCTGGGCGAGCTCCTGATGCTGCGGGGCAATTTCCGCATGACGGAAATTCCCTATCGCGGCTCCGCGCCGGCCATCAACGATCTGCTGGCGGGCAACATCGATATCATTTGCGATTATCTTCTCGCCAACAAAGCCAACGTCGACTCCGGCAGGCTCAAGATACTGGCTACATCCGGTCGCGAGCGACTCAAGGATTATCCGCTCGCGGCGACCCTGGCCGAGACCCTGCCCGAAGTGTATGCCGATACCTGGATGGGCGTGGCCGCGCCTCCCGGTACCCCGAAGGAGCGGGTGACCAAAATCTCGGACGCGCTTGGGAAGGCGTTCGCAATGCCTGACCTGCGGCAACGCATTCTTGCGCTGGAAGCGGAGCCCCTGGGCAGCACGCCGGAACGAATGCGTGAGATGATCAAGTCGAGCACCCAACTCTGGGCGCCGGTGGTTGAAGCTGCAAAGATTGTCGTGGAGTGATCGCAGCATGGAGCAGAGTTGTGGAATGTTGAGCAGGCACTCTTGCGCGCATCACAACGTTGCGGCGCGAGCTGGCATCGCGCTCGCGCTCTCGTTGGCCGTCCTGTCTTCAGCAGCGAGCGCGGCCAAAGCGCAAGCGTATCCTTCACACCCCGTCAAAATCATCGTACCGTTTCCCGCCGGCGGGACAGCCGATGTGATGCCGCGCCTCCTCACGAACTGGCTCGCAAGAAAATGGGGGCAGCCGGTGGTCATCGAGAACCGCACCGGGGCCGGGGGAAACATCGGTGCCGAGGTGGTCGCGAAGTCCGAACCCGATGGCTACACCCTGCTTGCAGCGCCGCCGCCGCCCTTGGTCATCAATCAGAATCTCTATTCGAAGCTCGGCTTTGACCCGATGGAATTCTCCCCTGTCGCCATCATGGGCCGCGTGCCGAACGCCCTCGAGGTGAACCCCAAGCTGTCTGTCCAAAGCGTGACCGACGTGATTGCTCAGGCGAGGAGCAATCCCGGCAAGCTCACGTGCGCCACCCAGGGCAATGGCACCACCTCGCATCTCACGTCCGAGATGTTCCAGATGATGGCGAATGTGCAGTTTCAGCAAGTTCCGTATCGCGGCTCCGCGCCGGCGCTAGCCGACCTTATCGCGGGCAACGTCGACATGATGTTCGATAATCTCGGCGCGGCGCTTGCGCTGGTCAAAGGCGGGCAGCTCAGGCTCATTGCGGTGGCCGCCCCGGCCCGGGTGGCTTCGCTCCCGGACGTGCCGGCGATTGCCGAGACTCTTCCCGGCTTCGAGTCCGTGACATGGTTCGCGATCGTTGCCCCGCCGAAGACGCCTCAGCCCATTCTCGACAAGCTCAACACCGACATCAACGAAGCGCTGCATCAGCCCGATATCTTGCGCGGGCTGGCGCAATTGTCCGCCGAACCGGTGGGAGGCACGCGCGAGGCTACAGCTGCCTACATGCGCGCCGAGGCCGAACGTTGGTACAAGGTGATCAAAGCCGCCAACATCAGGCTCGAATGACGCTTTCGGGCAGATGAGGGGGAGCGCATGAGCGTCGCGACCAACTCACGGCACTGGCCTGAGGAGGGGCTCACGCGTGTGCCCTACTGGGTCTATTCCGATGCGGAGATCTACGGGGAGGAGCAGCGGCGAATCTTCGCCGGCGCAACCTGGAGCTATCTTTGTCTCGAGGCCGAATTGCCCGGCCCCAACACTTACCGCCGTGCCAATCTCGGCACCATGCCCGTCGTGGTGACGCGCGACGGCGACGGCAACCTGCATGCGTTCGAGAATCGCTGCGCCCACCGCGGATCTCTTCTGGTGCTCAAGGAGAGCGGAGAAGCCCGCGACATCACCTGCGTGTACCACAACTGGAGCTATGACCTTTGCGGCAATCTCACCAGTGTCGCGTTCCGCAGGGGCTTGGGCGGCAAGGGCGGCATGCCGCCGGAATGTCGTCCGGAGACCTACGGTCCGCGCAAGCTACGCCTCGCGACCCTCTGCGGATTGGTTTTCGGAACACTGTCTGCGCAGAGCCCGCCGATCGAGGAGTATCTTGGACCCGACATCCTCGCACGCATTCGCCGCGTGCTGCGCGCACCGCTCAAATTGCTCGGAAGCTATTCCCAAAGCTTGCCGAGCAACTGGAAGCTGTACATGGAGAACGTGAAGGACAGCTACCACGCGAGTCTTCTCCATACCTTCTTCACCACCTTTCGCCTCAACCGGCTGTCGCAGAAGGGAGCAATTGTGGTGAGCGAATGCGGCGGGCACCACGTCAGCTACTCCCTGGCCGCTGACGGCGGCGGAAGGGAATACGAGCAGGCCGGAATGCGCTCCGCGCAGGAGGGCTTCGGGCTACAGGAACCGAAGCTGCTGGAGTGGGTGGACGAGCTTGGCGACGGGATCGGATTGCAGATCCTTTCCGTGTTTCCCACCTTCGTGCTGCAGCAGACCCGCAACAGCCTCGCCGTCAGGCATCTCGTTCCGCAGGGCCTCGCACGCACCGAGCTGGTGTGGACGTGCTTTGGGTTCGCGAGCGACGACGAGCAAATGACCGAGCGCCGGCTGCGGCAGGCCAATCTTATCGGTCCGGCGGGCTACATCTCGATGGAGGACGGTGCCGCCCCCGGATTCGTGCAGCGGGGTGTGGCGAGCGCACCCGATCTTCTGTCGGTGGTGGAAATGGGCGGAGCAAGCGTCGCGTCCGAGGACAACCGCGTGACTGAGGCCGCGGTGCGCGGTTTTTGGAAGGCCTATCGCGGCCAGATGGGGTTTTAGCTGGATGGCGGCATGAGCATCGATCTGCAGAGGAAGGTAGCGAACCTCAATGCGCGTTATGCAGCGGCCATCGACGACAACAAGCTGGAGGACTGGCCTGATTTCTTTGTTGCGAACGGCTGCTATCGTGTCACGACCGCGGAAAACTTTGAGAAGGGGCTGCCGCTTGCCCTCATTTACGCGACCTCGCGGGCGATGCTGCGCGACCGGGTGCGCTCCTTGCGCGATGCAAATGTCTATGAGGCGCAGCGCTATCGGCACGTGATCGGACCGGCGCTCATCAGCGGGCAGGAAGGAGGCGAAGTGCGCGCGCAGACGAGCTTCATGATCGCGCGCATCATGCACACGGGCGAAACGTGCATCTTCGCGACCGGCCGCTATCAGGACCGCATCCTCCTCGATGCGCCGGACCAGGAAGAAGCCTTTGTTGAGAAGCTCGTGATTCTCGACAGCCGGGTGATCGACACTCTCCTCGCCCTCCCGCTTTGATCTACCCCGTGCCTTTGCCCGTGTCCGAGCCCCCTGTCGCCTCGAGATCGCGGTTGCTGGACCATCGATCCTTCGTTCTGTTCTGGCATGCGCGCACCTTCAGCAACGGCGCGTTCATGATGCAAGGCGTGGCCATAGCCTGGCAGATCTATGAGCTCACCAACGACCCGCTGGATCTGGGGCTCGTCGGGCTTGTGCAATTTTTCCCGGTGGTGACGTTGTCGGTCCTGATCGGGCAGGTGGCGGATCGACTGGACCGGCATCGTATCGCCGGCTTTTGTCAGATTGCAAAAGCGGTTACGGCGCTTGCTCTTGCGCTGGGAAGCGCCGGCGGGTGGCTCGGCCGGGACAGCATGCTGACCCTGCTGTTCCTGTCAGCCACCGCGAGAGCATTCGAGTTGCCGGCCATGCAGGCGCTTCTGCCGGGACTGGTGCCGACCGTGCTGCTGCCCCGTGCCATCGCCGCCTCCGCCGGTGCACAGCAGACGGCCGTGATCTGCGGGCCTTCCCTCGGGGGCCTGCTGTATGGATTGGGCCCGACCGTCGTCTACGCCGTCTGCACCGTTGTCTTCATCGCCGCCAGCGTGTTGATCGGCGGGGTCCAGCTGACGCGCAAGTCCGACCCCAAGCCGTTGAGTGTCGAGACGCTGTTCGCCGGGTTCTCCTATATCCTGCGCCGACCTGTCTTGTTGGGTGCCATCTCGCTCGATCTCTTTGCTGTCCTGCTCGGGGGCGTCACGGCGCTGTTGCCGATCTATGCCCGCGACATCCTCGATACCGGTCCGTGGGCGCTCGGCGTCCTGCGCTCCGCACCGGCCGTCGGTGCGCTGACCGCCTCGATCGTGCTCGCGCGCCATGCGATCACCGGCAGTGCCGGTAAGATCATGCTCGCTGCGGTGGGAGCATTCGGGGCGGCGAGCCTTCTCTTTGCGCTCTCCACTTCGATCCTGATGTCATGCCTCGCGCTTGCAGTCTATGGCGCCGCCGACGCGGTCAGCGTCGTCATTCGCGTGTCGCTCATTCAGATGCGCACTCCCCACGACATGCTCGGCCGGGTGTTGGCGGTGAACTCGATGTTCACCGGATCATCCGGGTCGCTCGGCGAATTTCGCGCCGGCGTCGTCGCCGCGTGGCTGGGGGCGGTGCCTTCGGCGCTGATCGGCGGGGTCGGCGCCATTATTGTCATGCTGATCTGGATGTGCGTTTTCCCGCAACTGCGGCGCATCGACAAGCTGGCTCCCGAAGCAGCATCACCGCGCTGACCTTCATGCGCCTAATGCCTGGGCCAGGTTTTTGATCAGCTCTTCGATGTCTTTGAGCCCGTTGAAACGCGGAGAGCCGGCCATGTGCGGCGTCAGGATCACATTCTCGAATGCCAGCAGCTCATCATCGCTGCGGCCGGGCGCTTGATAAAGCGGATCGAGCGCACAACCGCCAAGCTGCCCTGAGCGCAGCGCGTCGAGCAAAGCATTGCGCTCCACCACTTCGGCGCGCGAGACATTGATGAGGCAGGCACCCCGCTTCATCATCGCCAATCGCTCTCGGTCGAGGAGATGCAATGTCGATTGACCCCCCGGTACCTGCGGAATGACCCAGTCGCTTTGGGCGAGCAGGCTCTCCAGCGGCCGATAGGAAACCTGCAGCGCCTCCTCTTCGCCCGGTGGCAGGCGTGTGCGCTGAAAATAGAAGATCTGCATTCCGAACGCGGCGGCGCGCAACGCAATCTCGCGCCCGATCTCGCCTAGCCCGATGATCCCGATTGTGCTGCCGTTGAGGTTGCGCATTCCGGGAATACGGCCGAAGTTTGCCCCCGGAACGTGCCGGCGGTCGAAGGGTCGGTACCACAATCCCGCGGCCGCAAGCTGCTCGATGCTGATCAGCCCATTCACACGGTGAATGCGCCTTGCGAGCGCGAGCATCAGCGCGAAGGCATGCTCCGCACACGAGATATTGGCACGCCGGCGGATGCCATGCACCGCCACGCCGGCGGCCCGACACGCGGCCGCGTCGATGTTGCGCAGCACGGCGCCGTATTTGTGAACCACCTTGAGATGCGGCGCACATGCAAGCTCATCGTGTCCTACCGCCAAAGATTCGACGACCAACCCACGCGCCGCAGAGAGATTTTGACGCAGGTCAGCTTGCGAGGACACCAGCAGGATATCGCTGGGAAAGAGCCGCCCGACAGCCTTCCTCAAGCCATCGCACCAGACGGCAAAGTTCGGCTCGTCCGGCGACATGAAATCGCAGAAGGCGGCAAATCGTTCGGGTGTGGTCGTGGGGTCGAGCACCACGCCGATCAATCGTGTCCAGGGATCATCCTCGACGACTATCGTCGGAGAAATTGCAATCATGCGATGACCCCAATTGCAGGCAGAGATGGCGCTAGAACGGCGGCTCCATCGTCGCTGCCATTGGCGTCATTGTCATCGTGGTGGCTGCCATAGCCTATGCAGTCAACAGGAGCCCGACCCACACCGCGACTGGACCGAGCACAACCACGTCGGCCCCCAGCACGACGGGACAAGGCGGCACAGGAGGCGGCGGCACCCCTGCCAGGACGCGCTGGAGGAGCCAAAAGAGTTTCAGTCGACCTTGCGCGTAGGGGCGGGTTTCAAACCCGCCCCTACCTTTCAGAACGCCGGGTCGCCGGCGACGACATTGCGCCGTAGCAGCCGCCGCTCCTTGTTGCTGAAATCGGTGCGGGCATGGAGCGTGCAGCGATTGTCCCACATAACGAGATCGCCGACCCGCCAGTGGTGCGCATAGATGAACTGGTCCTGCTCGATATGATCGAACAGCTGATCCAGCAATGCAGCGCCTTGCGTCTGGTCCATACCCTCCACGCTCCAGGTCATCAGACGATTGACGTAGAGCGCCTTGCGCCTCGTCTCGGGATGGGTGCGCACGATCGGCTGCGCGAAATGCGGGGCGATGGACAGGTCGAGCTTGGCACCATTGATCTCGCGCGTGGGCGAGTCATAAAGATAGGCATTCACCGCTTTGCGGCCTTCGATGCCCGCCTCCAGCGCAGGGGGGAGCGTCTCGTACGCCTTGTACATGTTGAGAAACAACGTGTCGCCGCCCTGGGAGGGAACCTCGATCGCGTAAAGGAAGGTGCCCTTGGCCGGCTTCTCCAGATAACAAAAATCGGAATGGAAGTGCATCTCGCCGTCAGGCAGCGAGCCGATGAGTTTCCCGTTCTCGCGGATGTTGGACACGAGCATCGTGAGCTCGGGGTACTTTATTCTTGCAGCCTCGTGGCGAGCCTCGGAGGGGCGTCTGCGTTTCTCCAGCACGCCGAAATGTCCGGCGAACCGGATCTGCTCATCCTCGGACAGCTGCTGCTCCCTGAACACCAGCACCAGATGTTGGTGCCAGGCATCAAGAATATCGGCCATTGTCCCGGCCGTGAGCTCATGGCGCAGATCGAGCCCTACGATTTCAGCACCGAGCGCCGGCGAGAGCCGCCTCACGAGGAGGGATGTGGCGAGGGACATGCGAGGGTCTCCTGGGCTAAACAATAGAAGCCATGAGGCTCGTTCGCGCAATAGTCACGGGTGCTGTGGTTGCATGCGCAGCCTGCGGCGGGGCGCAGGCGCAGAGCTGGCCAAATCGGCCGGTAAAAATCATTGTGCCGCTTGCGCCCGGCGGGGCCGCGGACATCCTGGGCCGCATCATCGCCGAGCATCTCTCGATCGCATTCGGGCAGCAGTTCTATGTCGAGAACCGGGCCAGCGGCGGTGGAGTGGTGGGGACTGCGGCCGGAGCAGCAGCTGAACCCGACGGGTATACTCTCGTCGTTTCCAGCATCGCAGCCAATGTGATCGCGCCGGCTTTCAACGGCCATCTCGGCTATGACGGGGTGCGCGATTTTACCCACATTGCCTATCTGGGCGGTCCACCTGCCGTGATGCTGGCCCACCCGTCCCTGGGCGCTACGACCTTCAAAGATTTCGTTGCCATCGCGCGAGCTGCCAAGGAGCCGATGAGCTGTGGCTCTGCCGGAGCGGGCTCCCATGGCGCCCTCATCGCCGAATACGTTGCGCGGCAGGAAAAATATCGAATAAACCAGATCCCCTATAAAGGCGCTGGACCCGCGCTGATGGATCTCGTCGCCGGTCACGTCAAGCTTGGAACCATGACCCTCTCGACCGCGGCCGAGCAGATCCGCGCAGGACGCGTGCTCGCCCTCGCGGCCACGTCGGAAGGGCGCATGGCGGGCTTTCCCGACATTCCGACACTCAAAGAGGTCGGCGTGGATCTCGTTGCAGCCACCTGGTTTGCGCTCTCAGGACCAAAGGGCCTGCCGCCAATTGTCGTAAACGAGCTCAGCCGCGAAACGCTCGAGGCCATGCGATCGCCGGAGCTGCAGCAGCGGCTTGAGCTTGACGGCATAGAGACAAAGCCGATGTCTCCGCAGGAATTCACGGCTTTCGTGGAGGCGGAGACGATACGATGGGCCCCGCTGGCGAGATCGCTCTCCGCAGCCAATGCGGAGCAATAGGTTTGCAGCAGCTGCGATTGTCGTTGTCCGCCTTTCATGACGCCATCAGATAGTCGAATCCCCCTTAAGTTTTGAGAACACCATGCCGCGCAAGAAATTTGCCTGGGCGTCCATGACCGACGAGCAGTTGCTGCAGCTCCGCCTGCGCGACCTCAGGGTCACTGTCGAGGGCACCTGGCTCGAGGACTGCCTGAACGCTCTGCATCAGGAGCTGGAAGAGTGCGACATCCGGGTGCGGCCACATGCCTGGATCTCGAGCGAATGGTTCAGCCCGGACAGCACGCCGGGGATTGCGTTCCCTTTCTACCTGGCGCACCCGCGGCTGATGCAGCTGGAGAAGAAAGAGATCATCGATGTTGAGGGAGGCACCTGGTCGGAATGCATGCGCATTCTTCGTCATGAAGCCGGGCACGTTGTTCAGCACGCTTATCAGCTTCAGCGTCGCCGCGCCTGGCAGCAGCTGTTCGGGCCATCATCGCGACGCTATCCCCGATATTACCGGCCGAATCCGGCGAGCCGGCAGTTCGTGCAGCATCTGCGCCTGTGGTATGCGCAGAGTCATCCGGACGAGGACTTCGCCGAAACATTTGCGGTCTGGCTGCGGCCCCGCTCGAACTGGCGCACGCGGTATGAGGGCTGGCCGGCGCTCAAGAAGCTGGAATATGTCGATGACCTGATGGCTGAGATCGCCAACAAACGACCGTTGCTCACTCGCCGGGAACGGGTCGATCCGCTAAGCCAGATGACCAGCACTCTTGCCGAACATTACAAGAAGAAGCGTGCTCTCTACGCCTTTGATACCCCGAGGACCTACGACCGTGACCTGCAGCGGTTGTTCTCCTCCGATCCACGGCACTGGCGATCTCAGGCGGCTTCGACTTTCATCAGGCATCATCGTGCGAGGATCAGAGAGCTGGTCTCGAACTGGACGGGCGAATACCAGCTCACCTTGGACGCTGTTCTCGACGACATGATAGTGCGCTGTCGCGAGCTTAATCTGCGCGCGGTCGGCGCGGAGCGAAGGCTGATGATGGAATTCACCGTGTTGTTGACGGCGAAGACGGTGCATGCGCTGTTTGGTCCCCTGCGGCGAAGGTGGATCGCGCTATGAAACGTCTGCGCATCCTGGTGCTCCTGCACTCGGACCTGATGCCTCCGGAGTTGAGCAAGGGGTACAGCGAGCAGGAGATCAACGTCTGGAAAACCGAATATGATGTCATCAGCACGCTGCGCGCCGCCGGGCACGAGGTGCGCCCGCTCGGCGTGCACGACGAGCTCAAGCCGATCCGCGAGGAAATCGAGAACTGGAAGCCGGACGTCGCTTTCACCCTGATCGAGGAGTTTCACGGCGAAGCCATCTACGATCAGAACGTGGCAAGCTACCTCGAGTTGATGCGCATCCCGTATACCGGGTGCAATCCACGCGGCCTGATGCTGGCGCGCGGCAAGGATCTATCCAAATGGCTGGTGCATTATCATCGTATCCCCGTGCCGGCCTTTGCCGTTTTTCCCAAGCATCGCAAGGTCCGACGCCCGAAGCGCCTGCCGCTGCCGCTGATCGTCAAAAGCTTGAGCGAGGATGCGTCCTTGGGGATCTCGCAGGCATCAGTTGTCGATAGTGACGACAAGCTTGCGGAGCGCGTTGCATTCATTCACGAGCGGATCGGCACGGCCGCTATTGCGGAGCAATATATCGAGGGCCGCGAGCTCTATGTGGGCGTGCTGGGGAACGACCGGTTGCGCGTGCTGCCGATCTGGGAGTTGACTTTTGGCAGCATGGCGCAGGGTGCTTGGCTCATTGCCACCGAGAAGGTCAAGCACGATCCCGATTATCAGGAGCGCCGCGGCATTCAGCATGGGCCGGCCAAAGACCTGTCTCCGGAAACCCGCGCTCGCATCCGGCGGTCAGCCAAGCGCATCTTTCGGACGCTGGAGCTTGACGGCTACGCCCGCATCGACTTTCGGCTGTCCGCGGAAGGAGTTCCGTACTTCCTAGAGGCGAATCCCAACCCCGAAATCGCCGAAACTCAGGAATTTGCAGCGGCAGCGCTTCAGGATGGGCTCGCATATCCCGCGCTGCTGCAGCGGATCGTGGGACTGGGAATGCAACGGGCAATGTCCGGGAAATCAGCGAGCTGACCGGATCACCCTGCGGCGCGCTGCTGCGGCGTCTGCTGGATCTGCTTCGTCTGCAGCTCGAACAATGCCTGCTCCAGTGCCGCAAGATCGAACGGCCTCTGCAACAGCACGAATCCCTGCTCGACGGCGTCGCGAGCGCTGGAGGTGAACCCTGTGGTGAGCAGCACCGGAATGCGGGGGTAGAGCTTGCGGATGGCGCGACCGAGCTCGAGGCCGTTCATTCCGCCCGGCATGAGCACATCGGAGAATACGAGATCGATCTTGGGGTTCTGAGCAAGCCAAGCCAAGGCGTCCTGCGCACGGGCAAAGTGTTTGACCTCATAGCCGAGTTGCTGGAAATACGCGCTGGCGACCTCGGCCACGGACGCATTATCCTCGACCAGCAACACCATCCCGGCCTGCCGAAGCGCGCTCTTGTGATCCACTGGAGCAATGGAAGGGGCTGCCAATTCCTGGGTGCGCGGCAGATAAAGCGTGACCTCCGTCCCGCGACCGACGGTGCTTGCGATCGTGGCTGCACCGCCAGCTTGCTTCGCGAAGGTAGAGACCTGGCTCAGTCCGAGACCCGTGCCCTTACCCACGTCCTTGGTGGTGAAGAACGGCTCGAAGACGTGGGGCAACACGTCAGGGGGAATGCCGCTGCCGGAATCCGCGACGCGGATGGCCACGAACTCGCCTTGCAGACCTTGCTCGTTCGGCTTGCCTTCGAGCATCACCGGCTCGGCGGTGATGCGCAGCACGCCCCCTCCCGGCATTGCGTCGCGCGCATTCACCGCAAGATTGAGCAATGCGAACTCGAGCTCATTGGGATCGACCTTAATGGCGCAGCTGTCGCCCCGCACCTCCACCTCGGTCGTGACGTCGCCGCGCAAGGACCGGTTGAGCAGGTCCTTGAGCTCGGGGAGATGCTGGCCGAGGTCGATGACCGAGGGCGTCAGCGTCCGTCGCCGCGAGAAAGCAAGCAGTTGATGCGTGAGGCTCTCGCCGCGTTTGGTGGCGGTCGCGATCATATCCAGCAGGCGGAGGTGTTTTGGCTCTTTTAGATCGCGCCGCAACCTCTCCACGCTGCCGCTCACGATCATGAGCAGGTTGTTGAAGTCGTGCGCCACTCCCCCGGTCAGCTTGCCGACGGCCTCGAGACGCTGGGCTTGCCGCAATGCGGCTTCGGCAGCTTCGCGGCGGTCGGCCTCCGCGTGTAGTCGTCGCGTGCGGTGGAGGGCAAGCCCGATGATGAGCAGGAGCAGGCAGGTCGCCGGCAATCCGAAGATCAGATGGCTGCCCATGGTCGTGAGCCATTCCGCCCGGATCGCGGAAGCTTCCACGCCGGCCACCGCGTAGACGGGGAAGCCCTCGAGCTTGAGGAAGCCTACCCGCCGCTCGGCCGCGTCGAGCTGAGAGTGTGGAATGGTGTAGATTACCCGTTCCCACCCTGCCGCGATCGCCGCATGGAGGCCGCTTCCTGGCTGGAGGGCGCGTTGACGGTCATTCAGCTCCGGATAGCGCGCGAGAAACTTGCCGTCCGCTCGAAGCAGCGCATAGGCGCTTCCGGGATTGTGATCGATCAGAGCGTAGAACTCCTCGAAATACTGCGGCAGGACGGCGACCGCGACGACGCCGTTGAACGCGCCGTCAACGGAGGGACGACGTCGTGAAAGTACAAAGAATGGAGTATTAAAGGCGGTCAGCCGCGGAGAGACGACTTCGCTGACATAAATGCCGGCATGGCCGGTTACGTGCACCTGGAAGAAGCTGCGGTCGCGCACATTGAAATCGGTGGGTACTTGCGCGAACTGACTCGAAACCAGCGGGTCGCCGTTGCGGTCGATGAGGAAAATGGCGCGCAATTGCGGCAACTCGGCTACGATCCTTTGGAACCGATCGTGCAGGCGCGGCTGATCGTTGCGAATGGCCTGATCCGACAGGTCGCGCATGATCTCGTCGACCTCGGAGATCGAGCGTTCCACCGTTTGAAAGACCTTGAGCGTATGCTCGTGCAAAATATCAAGCGACCGCTCGATGCGCTCATCGGCGATCGCGTATTCGTGCCGATAGGCAAGCCAGGATGCCCAAGCGAACAGCACGGTGGGCAGGACCACCGACGCGATCATCATCAGCTGCAGCAAGCGAATGGCTGATTGGCGTGCGGAAAGCATGGGACGCATCATTTCACGTTTTCCGCCGCCATGCGCGCCTTTCTTGTAGGCATCGGTCCTGCGCTGACGCGGTCACTCACTGATCGCCGGAACGATCCATGAGGACCGGGCAAGCTCCGGGTCGTGGGATCTACTGCACCCCATCTTGTCCTCGGCTTTGGCTTAATTTTGTCCACAACCAGCCTCTATTCACGATTTTGTTTTCTGCACGGGGGTATCTGATGCGGTATCTGCGCACCCGGCTTTTGCTCCATCGCGGCGCCGCTGCCGCGCTCCTTTTGGCAAGTGGCGCAGTGCCGGTGATGGCGCAGGGCGTCGTCGACCTGCAACTGGTGCTCGCGGTCGATGCTTCCGGCAGCGTCGACCAGTATCGCTTTGAGCTGCAGAAGCGGGGCTACGCGGCGGCTTTTCGTCATCCGACGGTGCTTGCGGCGATCCGGTCCGGCCCGAGCCAGGGCATCGCCGTTACCATGGTGCAATGGACCGGTCCGGGGCTTCACGTTCAGGTGGTCGAATGGAGCAGGATCGGCGATGAGCAAAGCGCATCCAGCTTCGCTGCTGCGGTCGAAGCTGCGCCGCGTCAACTCTTCGGCGGCGGCACGTCGATCAGTGGCGCGATCGATTACGGCAGCACCCTGTTTGCAGCGACCTCGTTCCATGCACGCCGGCGGGTGATCGATGTCTCGGGGGACGGCTCAAATAACCGGGGTCGAGCGGCGAACCTCGCACGCGACGACGCGATCGCTGCCGGCATTGGCATCAACGGCCTGCCGATCCTCGCCTTGGAGCCGGATCTCGATCGTTACTACTACGACAACGTTATCGGTGGGCCTGGCGCGTTCGTGATAGCGGCGAAGAGCTACGAAGCTTTCGCCGATGCCATTCTCAAGAAGCTGATCACCGAGATCGCTTCGAAGGAACGCTGACCCCATCGCGCTACGCAACCACGTTCACCTCCTTGGCCCCTTTCACTGGCGGCGCAGCTCATCGGCGGCGACTTTGCCTAGGAGCACGGAGGCCCAGAGCTGATCGGCCTCTGGTGTACGTCGATGATCTCCACCTGGACGCTGCCTGCTCGGGTTCGTTTGGCCCAGGCTCGTGTCATTCATGTTCGAACATTGTTTTCATTATGATTTCACGACTGGCTTCGTTTGCGGAAATTGCTTCGTTTGCGGAAAACGTCAAAAATGGTTGCGCAATCGAATCGAGACAGCCGCCAGCAGAGGACGGCGGCAATCGGATTAAACCGGACGGGCTGCGGCCGTTCCCCAGGTTCGTTTGCAACCACAACTGATGGGCGAGGCAAGCGAGGCGCCATTGTAAACAACAATGAATCTACAATGATTTTTCTCCCATAAGTTGAACTGGCCCATCACTGAGGCGCAAGCACGTGGCTTGCATCTGCCCGACAGTGGCCTCACCGAGGATTGCCGCCATAACAATCACCTCACCTCATCGCGCGAAGAGCAAAGCCCGGCGCAGCAGCCCGCGCCGGGCTTTGAACGCGCATCGGGCCGTGATCGCTATCGAATCCGGTGCTATCATTGCTGGTTCTCTGCCCCGGCCGTCCACGGACTGGTGCGCACGTGGGCGGCGCGGCATCGCGCGGAGCTGATGGATAATTGGGGTCGCGCACGCGCCAAGCGCGCCCTGCAGCGCATTCCGGGAGCTGATGTGGAATGAATTCGCATGGGCCGATGTTCGAACTGATCGACCTGGTCCGGGTCGAGCCGCGCGGAGGATATCGGCTCGCGTTTGCTTTTTCGGACGGCAGCGAGGGCGAGCGCGACTTTGCCAATCTTATCGCCGAAGGCGGTGAGATGGTCGAGCCGCTCCGCGACCCCGGTTTCTTCGCCCGGGTGTTTCTCGATGATGGAGTTCCGACTTGGCCAAATGGCTTCGATCTCGATCCGATCGCGCTGCATCAAGAGATGAAAGCGGCAGGACTTCTGCGCGCACCGGCGGCTTGAAACAAGTTCATGCCCCGGTTCGCTGCCAATCTCGCCTACCTCTTCACCGAACGCGGACTGATCGAGCGGTTTGCGGCCGCGGCGGCAGCGGGGTTCGCGGCGGTGGAGTTGCAACCCCGTACGACCATGCGCCGTCCGCCGTGAAGGCGCAGCTCGACCGGCACGGCCTGACCGTGCTCGGCATCCATACGGCGCCTGGGCATGCTCGGGCTTGACCCCATGTGCGCTAACTTAAGGAATTCATCAGCCCGTCGGTCGTCATCGTCCGCGTATGCGGACGATCCAGTCGTCACCGAACGTCGGATTTGGGGACGGCTTCGGCTCAAACCGCCGATCGGGATTACTGGATGCCCCGCTTGAAGCGGGGCATGACAACCGAGAGATTGGCGATGGTGAGAGTCCGCTTATAGGGGTGCTGCGGATGTAGGGCACAGGCACTGGACGATCCTGATCCGCAGCTTTTGACCCAAAGCGGACAGTCCCAGTGATATAAGTCCATGTCGCAAGCGGCGCCATGTGGCTTGATGGCCGGCGAGGCAGGAGGACCATTTATGAAAATCGACGGAGGATCTCACTGCGGCTATGGCCCTTACCGGCCATTCCATTCGTGCCCACGAATGTCCATTTTGGGTGTAAATAGCATGCCCTGCACTGCGATGTGAGAGAAGACAATGAATGAAGACCAGAACATTCGAGCGGCTTTGGATCGCCACTGGGCCGCCTCAGACGCGAATGATTTCGAGGCAGAGCACGAGATTTACCACGACGATGCAGTGCTTGAGTACCCGCAGTCCGGGGAGCGGATCCGCGGTCGGCGCAATATTCAAGCGTCTCGTTTTGCGCAGCCGAACAAGAAGCGCTTTGTGGTGCGGCGCGTACTCGGTGCTGCCGACCTTTGGGTCACTGAATTCGTCCTTACATACGACGGCTTGCCGTCTTACAACGGTGAGTATCATGGAGTTCAGAGACAGGAAGGTTGCCCGTGAGACCCAGTACTTCGGCGATCCCTTCGAGCCGGGGGCCTCGCGCGCTCAATGGGTCGAGCGGATACGCTGAAATGTTCGCTATGAAATTGAGGCCACCAACTACGTGGCTTCCGCGAATTCGATGCCTCGCAGTCGTCACGAACGGCATGACTTTGCAATGATCGCTCCGCAATACAAGAACTCCACAATTGGCGTGAAAGTCCGCTTTTGACCCACATCATCGGAACTCCATGCTGCACCGCACAAGCAATCGGCCGTCTCTCTGACGACAGCAGCTTGCAGTGGCTTGAGATCAGCACCTGATGCCGTCCTTGTTGAAGGACCTTCTCTCGTACAGTTACGCAACGCCGTTTGGAACCGGCGATACTCGTGACACAAAACCCCAAGCGGACTCTGAATCGATCCGCCGAAAGCATGGGCTGACGGCTGACTGACCGGCGCGAAATGGATACACTGCACGATGATCAATAATCTGAGTGTGTCAGTCTCGTTGCGACACGGAGGGAGTCATGAGACATCGTGCTACTGTGCAGGCTTTTGGTGCTTTGGGTGTTTGTGCCATTATTAGCGTTTGCACTCTATACGTCACGAAATCTACCGCACAGAGCGCCAAGGAGGGCCAGTTACAGGCTGAGAGTAATGCCTCCCCGATCTACGGCGTCACAATTCCGGCCGGATATCGTGACTGGCGCTTGATCTCAGTCAAGCGACTGACAGGTGAAGGAGGCAAACTCAAACAGTTGCGCGCCCAATTGGGCAACGATCTTGCGATAGCGGCCTTTCGGGAAGGGAAGCTCCCGTTCCCGGACGGCGCAATCATTGCCGCGCTGCATTGGAATGAAGACTCGTCAGATGCAGACAACCAAGCCTTAGCCGCCGGTTTTCCCCGCGCCGGCCTCGAATTTTCCTTTGCCGGGTCCGCCGTGAACGTCCAATTCATGGTCAAGGACTCAAAAAAATACGCCGCGTCCGGCGGCTGGGGATACGCCGACTTCACGAACGGCAAACCTGGCGATGAGTCGCTGCACGAAAAGTGCTTCCCATGCCACCTGCCTGCAAAAGATCGCGACTACGTTTTCACTCACTACGCACCTACGCCCTGAACTGAATCACGACCGGCGGCGCCGCCGCAGACATGGTAATCGAGTGGGCGATTCGACTTCCGTTATTGGCACTCAACGGCCCAAGCCAATGCGGGGGGCATGTCCGCAGCTGGCCAGAGCCGACGTGCGAGGGTTCGGGAGGCATTCGGGTTTTGACCCTCAAGAGACATGCGCGGCTCTGAATTGCTGCTGCGCAAAATAGATCATCAAGCCCTATTTCGCTGGTCGCATTTCCCTGCTGTAATCAGCATAATTGCAAGCCGACGTTGGCGTGGCTCAGCTGGGAAACGGCGATGCGACGACGCAATTTTATCAAAGGAATTGTTGGTTCAGCGGCTGCATGGCCGCTCGCGGCGCGCGCGCAACCGCACAAAGGTCCAGTCCGGCTTGGGTTCCTCCCTATAGGTTCACCCCGTAACGATTACGACAGGTCGCTCGTCGAAGCATTCCAAAAAGGCTTGCGCCGGGTTGGCCTGATCGAGAATCAAAATATTGCCCTCGATATCGTTTGGGTCGGCGATGATCCTGATCAAGCAGTGAGCCAAGAGTTACAGCGCGGCGCTGAACTGTTGATACCGTGCGGCTCAAGTGTATCGGTAGCGGCGAGGCGTCAGACCTCGACCATTCCCATTGTATTCCTCAATGTCGGCGATCCCATGGCCATGGGGTTAGTGGAGAGCCTGTCACGTCCTGGGGGCAATGCCACCGGGTTCAGCGACATTCTTGCGGAATTGAGCGGCAAGCTGGTGGATGTGACGCGGGAGCTGATCAAGCCGCACAGGACAATTCATTATCTCTGGCACACGGCGTGGCCGGACGGCCAAAACCGCTACCAAGCCACGGAGCAGGCGGTCCGTGCCGCGGGAATGCAGCTGCAATCCAGAGGCATTGCTGAAATATCCGAATTGGATGCTGCAGTCGCGGCAATAAAGATGAGCGGCTCGCCTGCGTTCATTGTGCAGCCGAGCCCGTTCACGTACGGACACCGCGGGGCCATTATCGCATCGGCGCAAAAGAATGGGCTGGGGACAATTTTTGCCTTTCCGGCGGCAGCGCGGGAGGGCGCATTGGTCGCGTACGGTCCTGACTATATTCACATGTACAGTCGAGCGCCGTTCTACGTGGATCGCATCCTTAAAGGCGCGAAGCCTGCCGACCTTCCGGTCGAGGGGCCGAGCAGGGTGGAACTTTTGGTCAACCTACAAGCCGCCAAGGCGCTTGGGATTGAGGTGCCGCTGGCTCTGCTGGTTCGGGCTGATGAGCTATTCGAATGAAGGCGGCCGATGTCGGTTACTGGCACTTCTCGGACGACAGCCAATGCAGTGACATGTCCGCTGCTGGTGAAAGTTGACATGTGACCGCCCGAGGATGACTTCGCGTTTTGACCCGATTCGGACTTCGGAGCGAAAACTTTGCTGTAATGCACAACGCAGTTTTATTTCCACGCGTTTGTCCTCAAAAATCTTTGTTAATGCGGTGACGCTTGATCCGCAGTTTCGGAGAGCGACCTAGCCCGATTGTAAACCTCGTTGCCAATCATAAACTTAGCGGGCAAGCCATTGAACTGTCGCGCTGAGTTCGCCGCATGGGCCGACATTCGACCGCAATCACCGCGCGACGAGGCCGGGAAGGCGCGCGACATATACGCGACCATTCAAGATGCTGGAGCGCGAAATAGCCGCGTTTCAAGTTGGCCACGATTACTGGGCCTGATTGAAGGTCGGTATTGGAGGTACTGGCACGAATCAGCGTGTCACCTCTGGCTTGGTCAGAGGCGATTGACCCGAATGTCCTTGCCGTTGCGCCTGACCTTGAAACCCCAGATGACCTAACGACAGTAATGAAATGGCATTAGATCGGTCGAGTCACATTCAATTCATGAATTTCGCTCATTACAAAATGCAATAGATAACGATTTTAATTTACGCTCTTCACTACTAACTCGGGACGGTCGCGCATTCAAGCGAAGAAGGAGGCTTTATGCCCGCCTACCCGACCACGTTTCGCTGTGCTCGGACGCAGCCGAGGCACCAACGACAAGATCCGATTGTGGCAAACGATTAGGCCCGGAAGGCGCCACGGCCGAAGCCTTCTTCGATTCTTAGCGCTAGCGCCGGCGGTTGCAACTCCCAGTCCCCCGAGCGATCGCCGACGTCCGGGAGCCGCCGGGTGTTTTCACTCGGCGGCTTCCCCCCACACCATTGGCAATAACGCAACCACATAGGGAGCAAGTCGCAATGTCAAAGACAGGCTGTCTCGATCCCGCTCGAATTGCGAAAGCGTCTTCACGTTCAATCTCGCCAATGACGGTCGTGAATAGAACCCGGACCCGGCCCTTGGCCGCAGCAAGCCCCGTCGCATCGGCCATGAGCCTCGAGGCGCTTGATGCACCTGATGCGCGGGCGCCGGTTACGAAAACCGAACAGAGCCTTGGGAACAGCGTCGGACTCGTGCCGATTGGCGGCATCGAATTGGGGGTGGAGACAGACTTGCCGTTGGGCATCGAGGACTATGCAATGATCGGCGATTGCACGACGACTGCCCTCGTGGGTCGTAACGGCTCCATCGATTGGCTGTGCTGGCCGCGATTCGACAGCGCCGCTTGCTTTGCGGCTTTGCTCGGAACGTCTGAACACGGGCGATGGAAGATTTGTCCCGTTGATCCGGCAGCCCGCGTCAGCCGCGCTTACCGCGATGACACGATGGTGTTGGAAACGGTGTTCGAAACGGCGGACGGCAGTGTTGCACTGATCGATTTCATGCCCATCGGCCACGCGAATTCGTCGGTCATCCGCCTGGTCCAGGGGCGGCGCGGCAATGTGGCGATGCGACTGCACCTGACGCTGCGTTTCGATTATGGGGCCACTGTCCCGTGGGTAACGCAACTCGAAGACAAATCCGGTCTGACCGCCACCGCCGGGCCGAGCCAGGTCGTCTTCCGCGCACCCCTCCCCTTGCAAACCGAGAATCTTGCCACCGTGGCAGAGTTTACCGTCGTACAAGGAGAATGCGTGCCGTTTGTGCTGACCCACGCCCCATCCCATCTGCAAACACCCCGGGCGCTGGATTGGCGCGCCGCCTTGCAGCATACCGAAGCGTTTTGGCGTGGCTGGTCTGCCCGGTGCACCTATACCGGTCCCTGGCGAGAGGCGGTGCAGCGTTCCCTGTTGACCTTGAAAGCGATGATCTATGCGCCTACTGGCGGGATCGTCGCTGCTCCTACCACGTCGCTTCCCGAGCAACTCGGAGGCCAACGCAACTGGGATTATCGCTACTGCTGGCTGGGTGATGCCGCGGGCACATTGCTGGCGCTGATGTCCGCCGGCTATTTGGAGGAAGCGCGAGCATGGCGGGCTTGGCTGCAACGCAGCGTGGCGGGCAGCCCGGACCAGATCCAGACCGTGTATGGACTTTCGGGCGAACGGCAGCTGATCGAATGGCAGGTGCCATGGCTACCTGGCTACCAGGGCGCCGCGCCGGTGCGGATTGGCAATGCCGCCTCCGATCAACTCCAGCTCGATGTCTTCGGGGAGCTCATCGATGCCCTCTATCAGGCGCGAAAACACTTCCTCGCTCCGGTTGCATCGGCTTGGGCTCAGCAACAGACGTTGATCGAGCATCTGGAAGATATTTGGGAGCTGCCGGACCAGGGCATCTGGGAAGTGAGAGGCGGACGCCGCCAATTTACATTTTCCAAGGTCATGGCGTGGGTGGCTATGGATCGCTCGGTGCGCGACGCCGAGCGGTTCGGACTTGATGCACCGCTGGACCGTTGGCGACAAGTCCGCGACCGCATACACGCCACGATCTGCAAATGCGGGTTTGACAGGCGTCGCAACGCCTTCACACAAAGCTTCGGCAGCGGCGAACTCGATGCCAGCCTATTGCTGATACCCATCGTAGGCTTCTTGCCGCCCGACGATCCGCGCGTGCGCGGCACCGTCGCGGCGATCGAGGGAGAGCTCATGGTTGATGGATTTGTGCGGCGCTATCGAAGCAATACAGAAGTCGAGGGCCTGCCCCCGGGAGAAGGCGCATTCCTCCCTTGCAGTTTCTGGCTCGCCAACAGCTACACGTTGCAGAACCGCGACGCGGAGGCACGCGCCTTGTTCGAGCGCTTGCTATCGCTGCGCAACGATGTCGGCCTGCTGGCGGAAGAGTACGACCCACAGGCGCGGCGACAGGTCGGAAATTTTCCGCAAGCATTCTCGCATCTCGCCCTGATTAGAACCGCCTTGAACCTGCACGAGGTCGGTTCGGCACAACGGCGCGAGCCGGAGCGCCCGCCTCTCGCGACCTCGATGCGCTCAGTCCTCGGCGAAGGGGTTCTTGAGTGAACGCCTGACCGAGGACGACGAGAACGCCCCAAGGTGGCGATTAGTTGCTGCGACTGCGATGTCATGCGGATCCCCGTTTCCTTTTCTAGCGGCAGAGCTGAGGTGTGGCCGTTCCGGCGTGGGTCTGAACTCCCACGCGCGCGTTGGCGCGGTTTCTGGTGGAGGTTTGAGGTTGTGGGCACTTCGGCCGCGTAGAGCGCGGTACGAGTTGCGTAGAGGCGTGCGCGTGTTTGCCCCCGTCAGACTGCAAAGCGGTCACCCCGGCCAGCGCAGGGCCTTACAGCCGGCCGGGATGCCGTTCCCATGTCGAGCTGATAGGGAAGCTTCGACGCGATCAGGCTATGCAAAGAAAGCATTCGACCATGTGGGGTCGCAGACGGAAGATGGCTTCGACGATCTAATAGCAGCCTGCTCAATAAGAGCGGTAGGGATAGTTACGATAGTAGGGCGAATAGCCGTAACCGCCGAAACTATGGCGAAATTCGCCATGCTCGTGGCCGCCATGGAAACCACCGAAGTGGCCGCCATGGAAACCACCGAAATGGCCGCCACCGTAGCCGCCACCAAAATGACCGCCGCCGAAACCACGAGCGAGTGCGGCAGTTGAGAGCACGCTACCGCCGACCGCGACCGCGGTTGCAAGAACAAACATGGTCATCGTCTTGTGCAACATAATAACCTCCATCGCAGATACACGTTGCCGATCCGGGGACTTGTCGCGTGGTCCGATGTCAGAGACTCGAGCTCGACTTGACATGAGACCGTCGATTACTGAGACCCCGCGCCGCCCGCGACTATGTGAGCACGATGCCGTGCTGTCGTTTGTCCGGTCTTGCTCTTGCTTGTTGCTGATTGCGGCGATCTGCAATTTCTTGGGCAAAGGCGTTCGTGTCGCAGCGAGATTGCCTATACCAGCGGCTTTCACGACTAAGGCCGTTTTCTGACGCCGTCGCCGTAATGTTAGTTTTTCGGTTACATCGGTTCGCATACCGATCATTGCCCGGCACGCAGCGTCCTTGCCACATCGGGAGTTGCAGCTCCTCGTTTCCATGGGACGGCGCCCCAAAATATCTCATTCGCGACAACCACAGAGTGTTCGGCGCCGTGTTCAAGGCTCACGTACGAGCGATGGGGATCCGGGATAGACCCACGTCATTCCGTTTCCCTTGGCAAAACGGATATGTTGAACGCTTGATCGGCTCGATCCGGCGCGAGTGCACGGACCATTTGCTGGTGTTCGACGCCGAGCACCTTCGGCGAATACTTGCGAAATACGCGACCTATTACAATGAGGTTCGAAGTTTCGCTCGGGAAGGATGCGCCCTGCAGACGGCCCGTCGAGCGGTTCGGCGACATTGTCGCGTATCCGGTCCTTGGCGGACTACACCATCGCTATCCCCGAATTTAGTTTTCGGAACCGACAGGACATCGCGCCGATCTGGGGACGCTTCTTGTCTACGTACCCGGAGGAAGCAGCGGTCGCCGTCGCACAGGCCAATGTGGTCGCGGAAGAGGCGCAGCTGCAGGTACTGCATCAGCAGAAGATCTATCAGCGCGTCGTCGCTCCGTTCGACGGTGTCATTACCCAACGCAATATCGATATCGGCAGCCTAGTGCAGGCCGATGCGACCAGCGGCACGTTCATGTTCACGATCATGCAGAGCAACATGATCCGGACCCAGGTATTCGTGCCGCAGGACGCAGCTTTCGGACTGCAGCCCGGGATCGACGCCGTGGTGCGCGTTCCTGAAATTCCGGACCGTACCTTTCCCGGCAAGGTGACGCGGATCGCCAATGCCTTGCAGCCCGGCTCCCGCACGCTGCTGACTGAAATCGATATCCCGAATCCCGATGGGACTCTCACCCCCGGAATCTACTGCACGATCGAGCTCCATATTCTACGCAAGACACCGAGCTACAAGGTGTCCGCGGATGCGATCATTTTCAACGAAGCCGGATTGCAGGTCGCCGTGGTGGAGGACGGCGTTGTTCACCTGCGCAAGGTCGCGGTGATACGTGACTTCGGACAGGAGGTCGAAGTCAACAGCGGCGTCAAGCGGGGCGACCAGGTCATCCTCAATCCGGCGGTCGATCTGGCCGACGGCAGCAAGGTACGTGCGGACCCACGGGCGCCGCAGATCTTCTGAGGCCGGGCCGGCGATGCCGCACAGGCGTTCCTGGATGAGCACCAAATGCGAGGCAATCAGGCAAATCAATCAGATAGGTCCGTCACAACAAGGTTCTTTACCGATAGCAGCTTGTGCACCTATTTCACCAGTCCATGTCTGCCGCTCGATCTGCCTCACGACTTATACCGGTTCCATATCAGATTGACTTTGCAATGTAAGGGAAGGATGTGATGGATTTGACGATTTTTGGGTTGCGTTCGATGTAGAGGACGGCCTGCTGGAGCTTCGCGCGCACTGCGTTCATGGACTTGAGGGCGAAGTTCTTGAAGATTTTCTCGCGGATTTCGTCCCACAGGTTCTCCTTCGGGTTCAACTCCGGCGAATAGGGCGGCAGGAACAGAAGCGAGATATTATCGGGAATCGCGAGAATGCCGCACTGATGGTTGGGGGCGCCGTCGAGAACCAACAGAATGTGCTGGGTGCGGAATTTCTTGGACAGAACGTCGAGGTAGATCTGAAAGCACCCGGTGTCCGAGGCCGGCATGATCAGATAGACACATCTTCCATCCTTGGGGCAGACCGCGCCATATAGGTAGATGTATTCGCGAATGAGTTGCGCGGCGACCTCGGGTCTGATGCCGGTCGGCGCCCAGCATGGCCGCGGGCGGTTCATGCGCCCAAAACGGGCTTCATCTGCGAACATCACGCGCAAACGACGGCCGCGCTTGGCCGCCACCCGTCTGGCTTTCCTCACAGCATCAGAAAAGCCGTTTTTTTAAAAGCGTTCTGCGCCGCGAGGTTGCGCTTGGGATGGAACGGGCGTGGCATCAGTTTGCGCCAGCCGTGCCGGACCAAAAGATTATAGACTGTGCTGTTGCTGGTTTCGTGGCCAATGGTCTTTTCATACGCCGCCTTGATGTCGTGGATGTTCAGCAGCTCCCCCGCTCCGGCCGCCTTGGCAAAGCGCGCCAGCAAGGCCTTCTCCTCCGCCAAGGTCATATTCTGGCGTTTGCGGCCGCCACTCGGCTTGGATTTGAGCGCTGCAAGCCCACCCCCGTCGTAGGCCATATGGGCACGGTTTACCGTGCTCAGCGACACGCCCATCGCCGCGGCAATGGAGGGCTGTGTCATTCCGCCTTCACGCAGCAGCACCATCTGAATGCGCTGACGCCGTGCCGGGTCGCCTTTCCAGTACAGCGCCGTCTTCAACCGTCGAACCTGGCTCTTGGTGCATTTGACCATCTGCTCGCTCCGAATCAGATGGCCCTAGCGAATCACACCTCACGGCCAAGCAGAATCCCCCCTCGGTCCACGACCAAAACCCGCGAAATCTTCGATTCAATCAGCTATGGAAGCGGTATTAGATACTCAATAAATTCTTGCATAGCTTCGAGGAGTACATGGCGGGCGCATATGACCCGTCAGATAACCGGTTCATCTCGGTCGTCACGATAAGCAATCGTAAAATCGTGCATTGGCGAGATTACATGGATTTGCTGGCTGCCATCGCACTGGCCGCGAGCGCAATGAAAGTCCCGCGACCGTAATGCACCCAACCAGGCTCTGCCTATGGGGCTTCTTGATTAGGCGCGGATTGCCCACTAATCCGCAATAGAAAGCGGTCGATCTCACATCCGGGCTCGATCAGCGTGGTGGGCTAACCACACTTCTAGTGAACACGCCCCGCAAAGACTATGCGGGGCTTGTTTCTCATGCAGCGCATCGTGAAGCGGGATGCCGAGGGACATCAGTACCCATACAGATAGCAGTTCGGTGTGTAATAGGGGTACTCGTAGCACCAGTCGTCATAGCCGCCACCGAAGAACCCGGAGCGTCGGCCGCGATGAAAGTGATCGCGGCCGAAGTGGCCGCGCACCTCGGCATGCTGACCCACAAGGCCGCGACCGAGAGCCCGGCCACGACCGGTGAAATGGCCTCCGCCGAACCCGCCGCCCATGCGAGCGCCGCCGAACCCGCCCATGTGAGCGCCACCCATGTGTCCGCCACCGAACCCGCCGCCCATATGAGCGCCACCCCCGAACCCCCCGCCACCGTGTCCACCCCCACCTCCCCCACCGTGCGCAGCAAACGCGTTAGCGGTCAGCCCCCCGGTGAGAGTGGCAGCCGTAGCCAAAACGATCATGGTCTTACGTAACATTGGACACACTCCTTCTGACGCGACCGCGTCCATTCGACTGAAAAACATAGTCACGACGGTCGGCTTGGATTGCGGACTACGGTTGGCTCGGATTGGGCGAACCCGATCAATAACTCCGCATGGCGCTAACGTGTGGATGAACGGCTAAATGAAAATCCTAATCTATCGCATTCCCTACTGAGAGGAATTCAGGAATGAACCGTGGCGTCGAAAACTCGCGTCCCTACCGCGACCGGCGTGTCAGGGCAAGATAAAGTTGACGGCGAGGCGGCACACTAACCGCAGGCAGCTTTCGCGCCGCAGGTGGGAGAGTCTCTGCGCTCGTCACCAGACCAGCTGCAAGCTCTGGATTAGCATGTAGGGGGCAGCCCTGGGGAAATAGGTTTTCATTCCCGCCCGAGCAGTCGCCGCCCCGACAACCAGACTTATTATCATCGCAGCGATTATGAGTTTACACGTTCGCGCAAGCACCCGTGTATGTAGTTTGCCTGCCGCACCGACGACTTAACATTGCCCTCATTCCTCCGCGAAGGGGTTCTTGAGTGAACGCGCGGCTCGGGCCGAGCCGCGGGCCGTGCGCATCATGTCGATGAGGACGCGCAGCGCGGCCGGGACCTGCCGGTGCCCGGGATAATAGAGGAACAATCCTTCGAACGATGGCGACCAGTCTTCCAGTACGCGGACTAACTGGCCCGAGCGCAAAAACGGCTGGGCCAGAGATTCGAGAGTGTACGCGATCCCAAGTCCGTCAATTGCCGCGCGAACTGCCAAATCGGTATCGTTGACCATCACCCGGCCATCCACGGAAATCCGCCGCGATTTGCGGTTGCGCTCGAACAGCCACATCAGTACGTCGCCGTCGGCCTCCCGCCGGTATTGAACGCAACTGTGACGTGCGAGGTCATCGGGCGTTCGCGGCGGACGCTTCCGAGCAAAATAAGTCGGCGCACCAACTACGGCGATTTTCATCAACCCCATCACGCGAACGGCAATCATGTCGGCCGGCACCCGGTCGCGCGGTCCGATCCCTGCGTCGAATCCCTTCGCTACGATGTCGATCGGCGCCTCGCCCAACGCGAGCTCAAGGTGGACTTCTGGGTACGTCGACAAGAAGCGTCCCCAGATCGGCGCGATGACTGCTGCCGCCGCCAGATGGATCGCGTAGATCCGCAGCCGTCCCAAGGGGCGCTGGCGCTCTTGGTTCAAGTCTTCGAGCGCGCCGGCGATCTGGCCGACCGCCGGCCGCAGCCGCTCGAGCAAGCGCAAGCCGGCGTCGGTCACCGACACGCTGCGCGTCGTGCGATTCAATAACCGCACCCCGAGACGCTCCTCCAGCTGCCGCATCGAATGGCTGAGCGCGGACGGCGTGACACCGAGCTGCGACGCCGCGGCCCGAAAGCTCAAGTGATCGGCAACAGCGACGAAGGCGGTCAGATCGGCCAGATCGCCACGATTCATTACTGAATCTCTCTCAACACTGAATGCAATGGATCGAGGATTTTCAATTACGCCGCTTGTCCATACCTTAGGGGTCCAGGGGTAGTCCAGAATCAAGGGGGGGAGCTGCATGTCCACCGACTCCAGCATTGTTTCGCTGCGCTCCGAAGCGGCCGAGGCGCCAGCTGGGAGGCGCGATGCGCCAAGGGAGCAACCGCACCGGCCTCGCCGAGACCAGCCGGCGCAGCCTCCGCGACCGCGGCCGGAGCGGCCGATCGAGAGGTCTTCTGGGCGCAAAAAGGTGCCCAAGGCTGCGCGCCGGCGCTGGCTGCGCTGGGCGTTATTTGCGCTGCTGCCGCTCGCGCTGACCGCTGGCGGCTACTGGTATGTCACCGGCGGGAGCGTGATGTCGACCGATAACGCGTATGTTGAAGCCGACAAGGTCGGCATCTCGACCGACGTCTCAGGCATCGTCAAAGAGATCGACGTCAAGAACAACCAACACGTCGAAGATAGCCAAGTTCTGTTCCGCTTGGACGATCTGCCGTTCCGGCTCGCGCTAGAGCGCGCCGACGCGCAGGTCGGGGTCGTCCGCAACGATCTCAACGCGCTCAAGGCGAACTACCGGGACATGCAGGCACAGATCAAACAGGCCCAGGACGACATAGATTATTATGATCGCGAATTCCGCCGCCAGCAGGACCTCGCTGCCAAGAACATCGCGTCGCAGCAGACTTTCGACGCGGCGCACCGGAATCTGCAGAACGCACAGCACAAGCTGGCCTCTCTGAATCAACAACTAGCCGCGATCGCCGCCAACCTCAGCGGCGACCCCAATATCCCGATCGAGCAGCACCCGCGCTATCGCGATGCCGTGGCCCAGCGTAACGAAGCCGCGCGCCAGCTCGATCACACCGTCGTGAAGGCGCCGTTCGCCGGCATTGTGACAAACGTACCCTCGCTCGCACCCGGCAAGTACCTCCAGGCCTCGATGACCGCCTTCTATCTCGTCGCGACGGATTACGTCTGGGTCAACTCGAACCCGAAAGAGACGGAGTTGACGAACGTACGTCCCGGGCAGCCGGTCACTGTCACGGTGGACACGTATCCGGACGCGGAGTGGCATGGCGCCGTTGACAGCATCAGCCCGGCTGCAGCGCAGGAGTTCTCGCTGCTGCCGGCGCAGAACACCAGCGGCAACTGGGTGAAGGTCGTGCAACGCATCCCGATGCGCGTTCGCCTCGACACGAGCAACAAGAACCTGCCGCCTTTGCGCGCCGGAATGAGCGTCGAGGTCGATGTCGATACCGGGCATGAGCGCGGCTTGCCCCATTTTCTGACCGCACTGTTCGGTCACACCTCGAGGAAGTCATGAAAGCGGCCGACCGCGCGGCCGAGGGCGCCCATCGCGGGGCGATCACCGTCTGCGTGATCCTCGCCACCGTCATGCAGGCGCTCGACACCACGATCGCCAACATCGCGCTGCCGTACATCCAAGGCAGCGTCTCGGCAAGTCAGGATCAGATCAACTGGGTGCTGACCTCCTATATCGTCGCCGCCGCGATCATGACGCCGCCGACCGGCTTCCTGGCGGGCCGGTTCGGGCGCAAGCGTCTGTTCCTCGTGTCGGTGGCGGGCTTCACCGTCGCCTCCATGCTGTGCGGCATGGCCCAGTCGCTAGTGCAGATCGTGCTGTTCCGCATCCTGCAGGGCATGTTCGGCGCGGCGCTCGTCCCGCTCTCGCAATCCGTGCTGATCGACGTCTATCCGAAGGAGCGCCAGGGTTTTGCGATGGCGTTATTTGGCGTCGCGGTCATGGTCGGCCCCATCCTCGGCCCGGTGCTTGGCGGCTGGCTGACCGAGAACTACACCTGGCGATGGGTTTTCTACATCAACCTGCCGATCGGCGTCCTGGCCTTCCTCGGGATCACCACCTTCCTGCCGGAGACCGAGCGGAACGCTGGCGCGAAGCTGGACTGGTTCGGCTTCGGTACCTTGAGCCTCGCCATCGGCGCGCTCCAGGTCCTGCTCGACCGCGGCGAGCAGCTCGACTGGTTCGGTTCCGGCGAGATTTGGATCGAGGCTATCGTCGCCGCCTCAGCTCTCTATTTGTTTCTCGTCCACACCTTCACCGCGGACGAGTCCTTTGTGAGGACGGTGCTTTTCCGCGACCGCAATTTTGTGGCCGGAACGCTTTTCATCGCCATTGTCGGCATCAGCTACCTCGCCTCGCTGGCGCTGCTGACGCCGTATCTCCAGAGACTGATGAACTACCCGATCGTCACTGCCGGGCTCGTAATGGGGCCCCGGGGCATAGGCACGATGGCGGCCATGATGATCGTTGGACAATTGGTAGGCCGGGTCGATACGCGCCTCCTTGTCGCCCTTGGTCTGGGGCTCACGGCCTGGCCGATGTACGCGATGACCGGCTGGACGCCGGACGTGTCCCAAACGACGATCATCATCAATGGCCTGATCCAGGGCGCCGGTCTGGGCTTTCTGTTCGTGCCGCTCAGCACGGTGACGTTATCGACGCTGGCGCCGGAACAGCGGACCGAAGGCGCCGGTCTCTACAACCTCTCCCGCAACATCGGCTCCAGCGTCGGCATTTCGGTGGTCACCAGCTTGCTCACGCAGAACACGCAGGCCAATCACGCCGCCATCGTTGCGCACGTCACGGCCGTGAATCGGGTGTTCGAGAACCCGACCATCGGACAATTCTGGAATCCGCTGACGGATGCCGGCCGGGCCGCGCTCGACGCCTTGATCACGCAGCAGGCGCAGATCATCGCCTTCATCGATGATTTCAAGCTGTTGATGATCGTAACGCTTGCCGCGATCCCGTTGATCATTGTCTTCAAGAAGCCGCTCGGCGGTAATAGTGCAGATCACAGAGTGATCTTGGAATAACGCTCCGATCTTCATGGACGACGAGGTGATCGGTTTCGGCGTCCAGGTCCGCGGAACCGGCCGCAAGACTTTCACGCTCGATTATGCCTTCGAAGGCCGGCGCCGGCGTCTGTTCATCGGCGATTTCCCGGATTGGTCGATGGTCACCGCACGCGAACACGCGATGCGAAGCAAGCATGGGGTCGATGATGGCCTCGATCCTGTTGGCTGATACTATTTGGCGTGATCTGGAATCTGCCGGAGACGGCGCACAAGCCGTTGCCGTGAACGGCAAGGTTTGGCAAATCTCTTCCGGTCGAGCATGGGGCGGATTGGAGAGAGCGTAATCCGCCGAACAGCGGGTTAAGCGGCCGATCTCGTCAAGATCATCCTCACTAACCCCGCCTTATACAAACGGACGGACCATGACGAGCGCCGGCTCAGGTGCCATTGCCGATTTGGTAATCAGCGGCGGGACGGTCGTGTCGCCGGAGGCGGAGTTCGCCGCGAGCGTGGCGATCAGGGACGGGAAGGTGCTCGCGGTCGGGGCACGCGAGGCGATGCCGAGCGCGCGCGAGACCCTCGAAGCGACCGGTCTGCATCTTTTGCCCGGGGTCATCGACGTGCACGTGCATTTCCGCGATCCCGGCTATCCGCACAAGGAGGATTTCGAAAGCGGCACGGCGGCGGCGGCGTTCGGCGGTGTCACTACCGTATTCGACATGCCCAACACCATCCCGCCTACGGCAACGGCAGAGACGCTCGCGGCCAAGCACGCGATCGCGGCGGCGAAGGCGCACGTGGATTTCGGGCTCTACGGTCTCCTCGGCGAGGACACCATCACGCATGTGCCGGGCCTGGTCGCAGGCGGCATCATCGGCTTCAAGCTCTACATGGGCAACACATTCGGCAGGATTCCAAGCCCGTCCACCGGCGCCATGCTGGAAGCGTTCGAGGCCGTAGCACCCACGGGAAAGCGCATCTCGCTGCATGCGGAAACCAATTCCATCATGGAGCGGCGCGAGACCTGCCTGCGCGCAGCGGGTCGCACCGATGCGCTCGCTCATCTTGCATCGCGGCCCGCAGTGGTGGCGGTCGAGGCGGTAAGCCGCGCTGCGATCCTCTCCGAGTGGACGGGGGCGCGCATTCATATCCTGCACATCTCGTCCGCGGACGAGCTTCGCCCCTTGCGCGAGGCCAAAGCGCGCGGAGTAGACATCACCGGCGAGACCGGCCCGCATTATCTGATGCTCTCGGCCGACGACTATGCCCGTCTGGGCGGTGTGATCCGCGTCAATCCCCCGGTGCGCGAGGCCCGCAATCAAGCCCCGCTTTGGGCTGCGCTTGCCGACGGCACCATCGACCTCATCGCCACCGATCACGCGCCGCATGCACGGGAGGAGAAGACCCGCAACGACATCTGGAGCGTGGATGCCGGGTTTCCCGGCGTCGAGACGCAGATGCCCCTGATGCTCGCGGCGGTGCAGGCGGGCCGCATGAGCCTTTGTGACTACGTGCGCTTGAGCGCTGCCAACCCGGCGAAGCTCTGGGGACTCTATCCGCGCAAGGGCGTGATCCAGCCGGGCGCGGATGCCGATATCGCCGTCGTCGATCTGGCGCGGGAATGGACGATCGAGGACGGCTTGCTGCAGTCGCGCGCCAAGATCACGCCCTGGAACGGGCGGCGGGTGAAGGGACTGCCGGTGCACACGCTGGTGCGCGGCCGCTTTGTCATGCGCGCGCGCAAGCTCGTTGCCGACACCCGCGGCTGGGGCCGCTCGGTGCATGCGATCCAACAGATGCCACCGCCGCGGCCCGCCAATACCGAGCAAACGATGCAGGCGATCCTCGCCCCCGCCACGAAGAGCCTTCCGTAGGGGGGACGCATTGCGTCGCCGCTTCGGGTCCTGCTCCAGCGCAGCGGTGCGGGTAGCACGAGGGGAAGCCGGGGTCCCAAATAACGCAAAGCATTTTTTGGGGCGCCCGGCGATGCCTCGCCCCTACCAAACATAAAACGGGTTACTGCGCGCCTTCGACACCGACGACGAACGAGCGCGAGCTGGTGGCCTGGATGCGGGCCTGATTGATCGCGGTTTGGGCGGGCGAGTTGTTCCAGTTCTGCGCCTTCTCCATGGTGTCGAACGCAATGATGAAGAACCGCAGCGGCGGCACCCCGTCGAGCCCGAGGATGTTCTCGGTGCGGGTGACGAACTTGCCCCCGAACGCGGCGACCGAGGGCGCGAGCTTGGCGAGGGCTTCGTTCAAACTCTGCGGCGAGTTCACCTCGGTGATGTCGATGATCGCGTAAGCGCCCGGCCCCGAGCGCTGCGCCTGCACGCTCTGCACCGCCACGGCGCCCAGGCCGAAGCCAGCAAGCAATGCAAGGATAAGGGCCAATCGAGATCGCATCGGCAGTCTCCGTCGCGCGTGATGGGTCGAAAGCGATCAGGCAGGCCGCACCGGTGGGGCTGCGGCGCTTACGCCTGGTCCTTCCCTTTACGCGATCCCCGCACCGATTGCGATACGATCCCGCCGACGCGCCGGCTGGCGGTCTATGCAACGGCCGCCTTCCGCGCGACCATCCTTCGAGGCTCGCTCGCCGACGCTCGCTCGCGCGTCAGGATGACGGCGCTATCGGATGGGAGGCGCGTAGAGAATCCCGCCCGCATTCCACAACTGATTGAGACCACGCGGGATGCCGAGCGCGGAGTTGACGCCGACGTTGCGGTCATACACTTCGGCATAGTTGCCCACGTGGCGAATGATGCGGGCAGCCCAGTCCCGGGCAAGCCCGAGCTTCTCGCCGGAGCTGCCCTCGATGCCAACGAGCCGCCTGACCTCCGGCTTTTCCGAGCTGAGCGCCGCGTCGATGTTCTTCGACGTGACGCCGAGCTCTTCCGCATTCACCATCGCGTACAGGGTCCATTTCACGATCAGGAGCCAGTCGTCGTCCTTGTGCCGCACCACCGGCGCAAGCGGCTCCTTCGAGATGACGTCCGGCAGGATTACATGCTCGCCGGGGTGCTTAAGCTTCAGACGCATCGCGTAAAGCCGGGAGACATCGGCGGTCAGCACGTCGCATTCGCCGGAATCGTACGCCTTCAGCATCGCATCCTGATTCGCGAACTTCTTTTCCTGATATGTCACGTGGTTCGCGCCGAAGTAGCTCGCGAGGTGCAGCTGCGTGGTCGTGTCGGAGAGGACACAGACCTTGGCGTTGTCGAGCTCGAGGCTGGAATCGGCGTTGCGCGCTCTCGGCACCATGAAGCCCTGGCCGTCATAGTACGACACCGCCGCAAAATGCAGACCGTAATTGGTTTCGCGCTCCATGTTCCAGGTCGAGTTGCGTGACAGAACGTCGACCTTGCGCTTCTGCAGCTCGGGGAAGCGCTCGCTTGCATCGAGCGGAATGAACCTCACCTTGCGCGGGTCGTCGAAGATCGCCGCCGCAATGGCGCGGCAGAAATCGACGTCGAAACCCGACCAGTCTCCCTTCTCGTCGGCGACCGCGAAGCCAGGCAGACCCGGATTGACTCCGCAGAACACCGCATCCCTGTTCCGCGTTCGCTTCAGGGTTTTGGTGTCATAGCGCTCGTAGGTGATGGCTGCGGCCGCGACGGCGATCGCGATCGCGCCGCCCAGCAGAAGGCCGGTTCGGAAATCCCACCCGAAGAATCTCGTCATGTTTTACCCCCCGAGTGGGATCACAGCTCCGGCTTTTGCCGGACAATGACCTTGGTTCCGACAGGGATGCGATCAAAGAGATCAATCACATCGCCGTTGACCAGGCGAAAGCATCCCGACGAAACCGCGCTGCCGATCGTTTGCGGCTGGTTGGTGCCGTGAATGCGATAGACCGTGGTGCCGAGATAGAGCGCACGCGCGCCCATGGGATTGCCGGGCCCGCCGGCCATGAAGCGCGGCAGATAGGGCTGGCGCTGGATCATTTCCGGAGGCGGCGTCCAATCGGGCCATTCCTGCTTGCGCGTAATGCGCAACAGGCCCTGCCACTGAAACCCATCCCGGCCGACCCCGATGCCGTAGCGGAGCGCGCGACCGTTGGGCTGCACGACATAGAGAAATCGCTCGGAGGTATGAATGATGATGGTGCCCGGTGCCTCGCTCGAGCGGTAGAAGACGACCTGGCGCTGAAACTGCGGCGGCAGCTCTTCGTCGGCGGGGCTGGGAACGTAGCCCGGCTGGTCGGGAAGCGACATCTGCTCGCGCTGCGCCAGCGCGTGCGACACCGGCATGGCAAGGAACGCCAGCAGGGACGCAAACGAGGCAATCCGGAGCCGGAAGAAGAGGCAACGCGTGGCCATCGGGGAAATCCACACCGGTGAATGCCGTGAATTCAAGGGGAGCGGGCGCATGCGCCAGGATTCAGCCGGTCGAGTGCAGCATCAAAATGGCAGGTTGTGGGCAGCTGCACGCGATTGCTGGCAACTGCGGAGGCGGCAACGTCCAGGCGCTGGGCGCACGAAGGCGAAGCGCGCGCGGCGCCTTCGCTTCGAGGGTCCTTGCCGTCAATCCTCGCCGCTGCTCACGACGACGGTCGTGTTGACGAGGCCGACCTTTTCCACCAGCGCAAACAGCTTGGCGGCATTGGCATCGTGCAGGCGCACGCAGCCGTGCGGGGCGGGCGTGCCGAGCCGCTTGGTTTCGTAAGTGCCGTGAATGGCATGGCCACGCCTGGTGAAGAAGATCGAGTGCGGCATGAGCGCGTCATCCCATTCCTCGGAGAGCCAACACGAGGTCCGCAAGCTCATTGCCGGTCCTAAAGTGTTCATCTGCAACGAGTGCGTTGAGGGTTGGGATGAGTCACGCCCCTAAGGCTCTAACGTCCGTCAACAATCTGTCGCAATTCTTTCTGCCTCCTTGCGAAAAAGCGTGGATAGACTTGGGCGTTCCCTACAGCACCTCGTGGCCTTTCTGGAGCACCTACGGGAGTGCAAGATCGACCTGTTCCTCCACCAACAGGGCCTCGATACCACCACCTCGGGAGGACGCTCAGCGCATCCCTCACCGCCTGATCCAACTTCACGTCTGTTAGTGTCACGCTGAAGTAGGAGGGGAAAAATGCCCACATTACTCCTGTTTACCCTGGGGTTTCGAACAGCATCAAGGCATTGCCAAAAAGCAAAAGAGTGCTTTGCATGAGCAACGGCAACCAGACCCCCAAAAAAGAAATAACCAAAAAGAAATTGCGGCTCATCGAGAATGCGCTCGTGGTTCGCCAATTGAAGCCAATATTTTCGGGGGATGAGCTCTTGCCCACCATGTCCGCACTTGGCGGAACCGGACATGCGAGTGGTAAAGAGGCGTTCAGGTTTTGACCCCGAGCCGACATGAGGCGGGTAGCAATCCCGCAGCGCAGCGAACGCCTGACTGCCCTCGCCAAATCCGTTATGCTGGGGAACTTCCTGGTTAGGGGCAACGACATGAAATTTGGTCAGTTAGAACGGCGCGAGTTCATCACGCTCATAGGCGGCGCGGCTGCTTGGCCGCTCGGGGCAAGCGCGCAGCAGCCAGACCGGGTGATGCTGCCGAGAAAATTTCACCTTCTGATCAATCTCAAAACCGCGAAGTCGCTAAGCATCGATATTCCCGCGACCCTGCTTGCCCGTGCCGACGAAGTGATCGAATGAGACGGCGCGAATTCATCACCCTGCTCGGAGGCGCGGCTGGCTGGCCACTCGCCGTGCGCTCGCAACAGACAGCGAAGTTGCCGTCCATCGGGTTCTCGGGCTCGGCCACGCCTTCATCTGAGGGCCAACGGATCGCCACCAACTCAGCTGCACACGAGCGAATACGCTGCTGGCGCAATTAAAAACGCTCGGGGATGAGGAAAGCTGGATGCTAGATCAAGTAACAGCCCGCTTACGCAAATTTCTCGGAAAAGCCAGAGAGGGTCATGGCCTACACGCTCCGTTTCGCGTCACGACTCACCGCGGCCATACCATGCAGACCTTTCAATCGCTCGAATTGGCGCTCGAAGCCGCCGAAGCGTTGGGTCCAGATCATTACGTAATCGACCGCCACGGCTTGCAGATTTGGAACCCGCAAAGAAAATTGCTGCGTAATGAGGAATAGCCATACCCGGCGGTAGTGGCTCGGGATTTCGTGCGTCGCATCCAACGGTGCATCCGTCGGCCAATCGATCAAAAGTTGCGAGGGTTGCTTCCATTGCGAGTGGTGCTTGCTTGCTGAGTCAGACACATCAAATTAAAAACTGTTTTCTTCCAACCGTGAGAGAAATTAATTATCCCACTGAGGTAAGCGTATAACCCGACCGGCGTCGTTTAGCTCTCAACCTGAAGGCGTTGGCTCACTTCCCGGCTGCTGTTCTATTTCGACCTCTACTGGCCAAAGCGCAAAGACTTCGCAAGCCGTTCCGATCAGGACTAAAGCTGCACCTACTATCGCGAACACACGAATTTTTTCGGGCGTTGCAAAATGGGAGGCAAGAACGGGCAAGTAGAGGCCGACCAGAATGCCTATGGCCGTTAAAACTATCCCGAGGATGAGCACCAGTTCCATGGCTAATCACTCCGGGACGGTCTTTGGACAGCATTCCCCTATTACTTTGGTTCCCTCGCTCGTTCTCGGTTGGCGGAAACCGCAGGGAGTTGCGTATCGTAGTGCCAGCCTGATGGTCTGCCAAGCACTGTTGAAGACAACGCTCCTCTGCTAAAGCCGCTTTCGACTTATTCGGCTTGTCGAGAAAGCGAATCACGGGTGTCAAGCAAGCCATGACCGAACAACAATGGAAAATGCTGTGGTCAATTCTAATCTGCGCCGTAATCATCACGCTTATTGCGGCTGTCGTCATTCAGCAAAGTTGGGTTAAACACCGCTCCGTCGAGGCTGCCCCTTCAGCGCCCGAACGAACAATAGTCCAGCCGAAAACAGAGGTCGCCTCCGGCACGAAGGTGGCCTGAAGAAACCCTGTACGGTCTGCAAATCAACCGATGTGCGGAACCCGTTCTTGGGCTTTTTTATCCGCTGCTGTTACAGGTTGCGCCGGAAGCTGGAGCACCGTTGCTTCCTGACCTTCAACTAACCCAGTCAGCAGCACCGTCTGCCCATCGGGAAATTCCAACGCATCATGATGAGCGTATGGGTTCTGCTTGTTGATTTGCCGAAAGATAGCCGTCGTGTGATTGAGCACCTTCGGCTTCCACCCAAGTAGTCCAAGTCGATTGCACCTTACGGGAGTGGCAAAGGCAAGCTCTGTTCCCGGAAGAACGCAAACCGCCGTATTGGCATTCTCCGGCGCAGCAAACCCGATAGTGCCCGTATTGAAGTGATGGGTTTTCAGTTTCTCCCCAACTCTGGCTGGACGTGATCTTACGGCGTGTAGGCTATAGTCGCACATGCTGAAGGACCTCCTCTGTCTCTGTTTCCCCCGATCCCAGCGAACCCGGCGAGAATACCGAAAATGGTGCATTACGGTTTTGGCGAGACGCGCGTCGCATGGGTAGCCTTGCTGACTCTGACTGCATCTCCCGGGCTAAGATGGCGCAACAAGGAGAACGCCCTCGCGAGTTACTGGGTTCCAATTGGACCCAGGTCTTACAGCGTCGCCCCAAAGCGCCTAGCTCGGTGTCTTCGAAACCGGGTACAGCCTTGTTCGAACTTGCCCCCATTTTTACCTCTTTTTTATGCTTCAGTTTCTAAATCTCGGTCGAGACGGGGGTTTGCTATGGCGAAGGCAATTGCAGTCTGCGCTTTGTGCATCGTTTCTGCGGCTGTGGGAGCAGGAATTGACCACTATTTTGCGGTCGCGATTGAGCAAGGTGGTCCCCACCTACAACAAGCGATAAGCCCGAAAGCTGCGGTTGCTGCACCAGCAGAGATGAATGTCGAGGTGCTTGGTGACAGGGTTAGATGTGACGTTCGCTACCAGGAATTGAAAATTCCTCCCGACGAGTATCAGTCATTCAAGCGCAAGTGCATGGGCGCAAAGTGGGACGGCGACTGACCCTCAATAGGCGACGACACTCGTCCTGCTTCGGTGGGACACTTCGCGAATAAACTGGGCCCGTGAAAGCGTGTTGGGGCGGGTTTGACACCCGCCCCCCTAGACCGACGCGAAATGGAACGGGCGATGCGGGGCGTTACTCCCGCTCTTTCGGCTTGTCGGCGTCCGTTGCATCGCCGCCTTGCGGAGAGTGGAAAGCCTCCTGCGTCACCGCAGCGATCGCCCGCAACTGAATTTCCATTCATACATATGCGCAATCAACCATGGTTTGGTAGGGGCGGGCCTTGAAACCCGCCGCTACATCGTCGGGGACCAAATTCCGACAAATTGGCGCGCGTATCATCCGCAGCAAGGACGAGTGCCGGGCGGTTCTATCAGACACATTTCCACCCGGCGCGTGTCTTCCACGGAGTGCTCATGAAAAAAACGCTCGCCGGTTTTCTTGCCGTCGCGACCATCGTGGCGACCTTGGCCATGGCTGCGACGGATGCATCGGCCTACTGGCGTGGCCGCGGATGGGGCTGGAGGGGCGGCGGATGGGGCCCGGGTGTTGCCGCCGGTGTCATCGGCGGCGCGGTGATTGCCGGGGCCATCATCGCCTCGCGGCCGCCGGGTTATGTGGTGTATCCCGGCTACGCGCAGCCGGTTTACGGCCCGGGCTGCTACTGGGCATCCCAGCCGGTCTTCGACGCCTGGGGCCACGTCGTCGGCTATGCGGGGCGGCCGGTGCAGGTCTGTCCGGGATACGTCGCAGCGCCTCCGCCTCCGGCCTATGGGCCACCGCCGCCGCCTGCCGAGGTGCCACTCCCGTCGAAATGACTACCCGGACGCGACAGCAAACAGATTTGACTACACCATCATGCCCGGCGCTATGCCGGCGTCACAAACTACGCTGTCATTCCGGGGCATCGGCAAGTCGGTTTCACCGACTTGCCGATGAGCCCGGAAACCATAACCCCAGCCGGCAGTTGCTCGCTCGCCGTTCGCAACGGGACGGTCTGTGGTTATGGATTCCGGGCTCCGCTCGCTACGCTCGCGGCCCCGGAATGACAGAATACGTATTTTGTGACGCAGTAGAGTTAAAGCCCTGGTCATGACATCGCATGATCAACCCGATAACGACAACCAGGGAAGCCGCCGCGGCGCGGTGATTGCGCTTCTCGCGGTGGTGCTGCTGGGGGTTCTCGGATATTTTCTGGCGCATGAACTGTCTGCAAGCGCGCGCTTGCAGGACTGCGTTCTCTCCGGCCGCACCAATTGCGCCCCGGTCGAAACGGCGCGGTAACCTACGAAGCGCCTCGTGTGTAGGGGCGGGATTCAAACCCGCCGCTACACGGTCGCTGGACATTCTCAAAACCCAGCGACATCCCGGTCACGATGGATTACTCTGGCAACGATGTCAGGCGTGCTTGATCTTGACCGGACCAAGGTCGTCGAGGTGGACCTCGGCAGCGATGCGTTCAAGCAGAATGCGCGCAGCATTCTCGCGCAATGGGCGCGGTGCCCGCCGTTCTATGTCCTGTCATCGGGGCCGCCACAGGTCATATGCGGCCGCTATGCCGACGTGCAGGAAGTGTTTTCCGATACGGTTCGTTTCTCGTCGGAAGTGCCTCGCGGGCGCGGCTTCGAGCAGTTCGACAAGTTCATGGGGGTGCAATTCATCACCCAGATGGACGGCGAGCGGCATGCGCGGATTCGCCGCCTGCTGATGCCGGCCTTCTCCGCCCGCAGCCTGAGCCGGCTCGAAGCGCGCATAGCCGAGATCATCGAGGGGATGCTCGACCGCATCGAGGCCGGCGGGAATGAATTCGATGGCATGCGAGATTACGGCGCGCATCTCGTCGTCGGCGCGCTCCTGACCGCAATGGCGAACCTCAGCGAACGCCAGAAGGAGATTTTCCTCGCCTTCCACGAAGTGCTGCCGCTGACCACCTACACCAAGCCGGGCGAGGCATTCGCACCGGAATGCGTGCAGGCGTTCGCTCGCGCGGCGCAGGTGGTGCACGAGATCATCGCCGAGCGACGGGCCAATCCGCGGCCGGACTTCATCAACGATCTCATCACCGCGCGCGATCAGGGCGACAGGCTCACGGACCGAGAGCTGTTCGACCAGATCTTTACCATCTGCGGCGCCGCGCTTTCCGCCACCAGCCGCGCCGCGGGCGGCGCTCTCTACATGCTCTACTCCCACCCAAGCGAGCTCTTGGAGCTCGTTCACAATCCGGATCTCATTCCCGAGGCGGTCGAGGAATGCCTGCGCATCGCGAGCAACGGCTATTTCACCTTCCCGCGCGTGGCCACCTGCGACACACAGGTGGGCGGGACGGAGATCCGCAAAGGCATGGTCGTGCGGCCCTCGCCGCAGGCAGCGAACTACGATCCCGAAGTGTTTCCCGATCCCATGCGCTTCGACATCCACCGGCATCCAAAGCGCATCATGGCCTTCGGGGCCGGGCCACACCACTGCATCGGCAACATCCTCGGCCGTACCACGCTCACCATTGCCATCCGCCGCATGCTCGCCCGGTTCCCCAACGCGAGGCTCGTCGATCCGGATTTCACGCCTCGCTACGGCGGCGCGGTCGGCGAGCTGCGCCTGCAGCAGCTGCCGATGCGAATCCAGTGAATTCGCCGCAGCGGCGGGTTTCAAACCCGCCGCTGCGGGCGCGTCGGTAGTGACCGAGACACCCTTTGATTCACATCAATACATGCCGCGGCAAGTGGGATAAGAGAGGCTGGCGGAGGGCAGCCAATCAGGAAACGCCATGCTCAAGGATCTCATCGTCAACCTCGATGTGCACGCGTCGCAAAATATAGCGGCGGAGTTTGCCATCTCGGTCGCGCGCACATTCCAGGCGCATCTCTCTGCCGTCGGATTTGCCTATGAGCCCACGATTCCCGGATCGCTGTTCGATCACGGCGCGGTCGAGTTCATCGAGACGCAGCGGCAGCGATGGGAAACCGCGGCGCGAACTGCCATCGGCAGGTTCGAGGCGGGCGCGCGCGGCAGCGCGTCGTCAGTGGAATCGCACCTCGTCAAGTCAGTTGAGGGCCGGGATGCGGAAACCTTTGCCCGCCTTGCACGGAGGTTCGATCTTGCGGTGCTCACCCAGGCCGAACCGGAGAAAGCCTCGCCGCGGGCGCTGATCATCGAAGCCGCGCTGTTCGACTCCGGCCGGCCGGTGCTGGTCGTTCCCTATGTGCAACGCGAGGGCCTCAAGCTCGGCCGCGTCATCGTGTGCTGGGACGGCAGCCGCACCGCGGCCCGCGCGCTCGGAGACGCCATGCCGTTCCTGGAGCGGGCACAGAACGTGCAGGTCGTGATCGTCGCCAGCGAGCCCGGCAAAAGCGATGAGATTCCCGGTGCCGACATCGCGCACCATCTCGCGCGCCATAGGCTGAAAGTCGAGCTCAAGCAAATCGTCGTGCGTGACCTCGACGTGGCCAGCACGATCCTATCGCATGCCGCCGATGCGGGCGCCGATTTCATCGTCATGGGCGGTTATGGCCATTCGCGCCTGCGGGAGTTCGTGCTCGGGGGCGCGACACGCGGGATCCTCGGTGCGATGACCGTGCCCACCCTGATGTCGCATTGAGCAAGCTTAAGGCCCTTCCTCCGCAAGCGACCTGAAGGTTCGGGCGGGAAACTGCTTTCCCTGCGCCGAGCGCACCGCTGCTTCATCGACGTCCAGGCCAAGGCCGGGAGCTTCCGGCAGCGCGATGTAGCCGTTCACCGGGCGCAGCGCATTCGGGCACAAGCGCCGACCGAACTCCTCGAAGGGGAGGAAATATTCGGTGATGATGAAATTCGACAGACAGGCCGAGGCGTGCACGGTGGCTGATAGCGCCATCGTGGTCGAATTGTAATTGTGCGGCGAAACGGCAATGGCCTCAGTTTCAGCCGCCGCTGCAATATAAATGAGCTCGAGAATGCCGCCGCAATTGGCGACGTCGGGATTGATGATGTCCACGGCGCGCGCACGGATGATCGGGCGAAAACCTGCACGGGTGAGGAGCGTCTCTCCGGTCACGACCGGAATGGGGCTTGCGCGGCGGACCTCGGCCAGCGCTTCGACGTTCTCCGACTGGCACGGCTCCTCGAACCAGTAGGGCTCGAATTCCGCGAGCGCGTTGGCGAGATCGATGGCGTGCATCGGCGCCAGGCGCCGGTGGACCTCGATCAGGATGTCGACCTCGGACCCGACTGCGTCGCGCACCGCTCGGGTGACTTTCACCGCGCGCCTGATCTGATCCTTGGGGATGTAGGTGCGCCAGGGGCCCGGAAGCGGATCGAACTTCAATGCGGTGAATCCGCGCCCGAGCACGGCCTCGGCGGCGCGGGCGTAGTCCTCGGGCTGCTGCAGCTTGTAGCTCCAGCCGTTGGCGTAGACGCGGACGCGCGAACGGCATGGCCCGCCGAGTAGATTATACACCGGTTGCCGCGTGATCTTTCCGGCAATATCCCACAATGCCTGCTCGATGCCGGAGGTGGCGCAAAAGAGCTCAAGCGAGCCGCGGCGTTGCGCGTAGTCGTCGAACGCGATCTGCAGGATATGGCGGATGTGGAACGGATCTCTGCCGATGAGATAGCGCCCGAGCTCCTCGACCTGCGCGGCGACGGCACGGTCACGATCGTATTGGCTGTAGGCCTCGCCCCAGCCGATGATCCCGGCATCGGTCGTGACCCGCACGAAGACGAAGTTCTTGCGCCACCCGGAATAGACGGGAAGGCATTCAATTGCGGCGATCTTCATTGGAGCTCAGATCAGCAAGGCCGCTCGCCCCTGATCGTCACCCGGCGACCGGATCGCGTCTGCGGGTAATAGTCCCAGAGCGCCTGATGCTGGACACAACGGTTGTCCCAGAAGGCGATCGAGTGCGGTTGCCAGCGAAAGCGCACCTGAAATTCCTCCCGCGTGCTGAACTCGCAGAGGAAATCGAGCATCGCGCGGCCCTCCTCGCGCGACATCCCGTCGATGTGGGTGGTGAACTCGCCGTTGACATAGAGTGCCTTGCGCTTGGTCACGGGGTGGGTGCGAACGACAGGATGGGACGCCTTCGGGTAGACCTTGCCGGCTTCGGGAAGCCCCATCAGCGCATTGTTCCTGCGATAGATGTGGTCGCCCGAATGGGTCGCGGTCAGTCCTTCGAGATAGACCTTCATGCGCGGGGAGAGCGCGTCATAGGCCGCATACTGGCTGGCAAAGAGCGTGTCCCCGCCGCAGCTCGGCACGGTATGAAGGTAGAGGATGCTTCCCATCGGAGGCTCCTCATCGCAGGAGACGTCCGAGTGCCAGTACTCTCCGTTGATGCGCTTGGAATTGGCGTCTGCATGGATCGGCAAAATCTCGGGATGTCCAGGCGGCCCGGGCGTGCTGGGGTGAATGTGCAGATCGCCGAAGTAGCGGCCGAGCCGCTTGTGGGCCTCGATTTCCATGGGCTGATTGCGAAAGAACAGAACCTGGTGCTCCGCCAATGCCTGATGCAGCTCGTCCACCTCCCGATTGCTCAGAGGGTTTGCGAGCGTGATGCCTTCCACCTCGGCGCCGATGCGAGGTGTCACCGGCGTGACGGTTATGGATTGGTATTCCATCTCATGACCTTTCGACGGTTTTCGATGCCATGCTGAGGAGCGTCGCAGCGCAAGTCAAGAACTTGAGGTTTGCTCGACCCCTACGCGCTGCGACGCGTCTCGAAGCATGACGTCGCCAATGCCAACTAGATGACGTTCACCCCCATGGCGCGGCGGTGTCCCAGACTACCATCTGACTTGCGCTGCTCATGCTGCACTGCGCCGCGGGACACGCCGCTATGCATCACTCTGCTTTGGCGCCGGCAAATTTCACCACCTTAGCCCATTTCGCAATTTCATCGGTGACGAGGCTTGCGAACTCGGATGGAGAGCCCGCAAGCACAGTGCCGCCGAGTTCGGCGAGCCGCGCCTTCAGCGTGGGATCGGCGAGACAGGCATTGATCTCTGAATTGAGCTTCTCCACGATCGCGGCGGGCGTATTCTTCGGCGCGCCGACGCCGAACCAGGCGCTCGCCTCACAACCCGGAAGGAATTCGGCAATCGCCGGCAGCTCCGGTAGCACCTGCGAGCGCGTCGCGGTCGTCACCGCCAGCGCGCGCAGGGTTCCCGCCCTGACATATTCGATCGTAGATGCGCTCGTTCCGAAGGTGACCTGCACCTGTCCGCCCAGCATGTCGGTCATTCCGGCGGCGACGCTGCGGTAGGGCACGTGCACAATGTTCACTCCGGCCATCATCTTGAACAGCTCGCCGAAGACGTGCGGTGTGCTGCCGTTCCCGGGCGAGGACATGTTGAGCTTGCCCGGATTCGCCTTTGCATAGGCGATGAACTCCGGAACGGTGCTGGCAGGGACCGATGGGTTCACGACCATGACATTCGGGAAACGCACGATGCTCGCCACTGGCACAATGTCGCGCGTCAAACTGAACGGGAGGTTCGCGTACAACGTGACGTTGATCGCGCTGGGCAAGCCGATCACGGCCAGCGTGTAGCCATCGGGGGGCGAGCGGGCCACCGCTTCGATGCCGATATTGCCCCCGGCGCCCGGCCTGTTCTCAATGACGAAGGACTGGCCGAGCCGCTGCGACAGGCATTGCCCGATCAAGCGCGCGACGATGTCGGTGGCTCCAGCGGAGCCGAACGGGACGATCAGGCGCACTGGCCGCACAGGATAGGTCTGCGCTTCTGCGATGCGCGGCAGGGCCGTCAAGATGGCAGCGGCGAGGGCCAGCTGCAGCAACCGGCGACGGAAAAGCCTCATCGATCGCCTCGCGGAGTAGCAAATTGCGGAAGGATAGCGCGACATTCAACATAGGTCACGGTCTTTGCACCCCTGACCGATTGAGCTACGGTGCTGGCCTGATCGCATCGCCCTTGGATCGCTTGCAGTGCTGCAGGCGCGATTGCCTGGAACAGGACATACGATCATGTCTTCAGCAGCCGTCCGGATCTTGCTGCCGCTTTCGCTCGCGCTTGCTGCGCCGGTCTGCGCCCACGCGCAGATTTCGGACGACGTAGTGAAGATCGGTGTGCTCACGGACCTCTCCGGCCCCGCTTCCAGCCCTACCGGGACCGGTTCCGTGCTGGCGGCGAAAATGGCGGTCGATGATTTCGGCGGCAAGGTCGCCGGCAAGCCGGTCATGGTCATCTCGGCCGATCATCAGATCAAGCCCGATGTCGGGGCGGCCATCGCTCGGCGCTGGTACGATGTCGAGCAGGTCGATCTCATCGTCGATGTCCCGGTCTCCGCCGTGGGCCTCGCGGTCCAGAATGTCGCCAAAGAGAAAAAGAAGATGCTGATCGTGCATTCGACCGGGACGGCCGACTATCATGGCAAGTTCTGCTCGCCATATGCGCTGCAGTGGGTGTTCGATACCCGCGCGCTCGCGGTCGGAACCGCGCAGGAGGTGGTCAAGCGCGGCGGCGACACGTGGTTCTTTCTCACCGCCGATTATGCCTTCGGCCACTCGCTCGAGCAGCAAGCTTCGGAAGTGATCCGCGCCAATGGGGGCAAGGTCCTGGGTGCGGTACGCCATCCCTTCGCCACGCCCGACCTCTCCTCGTTCATCCTGCAGGCGCAGGCGTCGAAGGCGAAGATCATCGGCCTTGCCAGCGGGCCGCCCGACAATACCAATGCAATCAAATTGGCCGGCGAGTTCGGCGTGTTCCAGGGCGGCCAGCAGCTCGCCGGGCTGCTTATCGTGATTACCGACGTGCACGGGCTTGGGCTTAAGGCGGCACAGGGCCTCATCCTCACCACTTCTTTCTACTGGGACATGGATGACAAGACACGCGAATGGTCCAAGCGATTTTTTGCCAAGCAGAATGCCATGCCGACAATGTGGCAGGCCGGCGTCTATTCCTCTGTCATGAATTACCTGCGGGCGATCGACAAGAGCGGCACGGACGAGCCGCTGAAGGTTGCAGAAACGATGCGAGCATCGCCCATCGAAGACTTCTTCTCGCGCAACGGGCGGCTGCGCACCGACGGGCTCATGGTGCACGATCTGGTGCTGGTGCAGGTGAAAAAGCCGGACGAGTCGCATTATCCCTGGGACTACTATCACGTGCTGGCGCACATCTCCGGCGACCAGGCGTTCGGACCGCCGGATCCGGCATGCCCGCTGGCAAGCAACTGACGGCTTGCTGCCGTCATGCCCGCGCCTGACGATGGCTAAACCCGGCCATCCACGAACAGCGGTATGGATCTCGCAGATCTGATTGCGCGCAACGCGGCTTTCACCTCCGAGAAGGTAGCGCTGCGCTACGCGGGCTCGTCGCTCACTTATGCCGCGCTGGCGCGGCGCATTGAAACCGCGGCGCGCGCGCTCAAATCCGTGCTCGGCGTGGGGCGCGGCGACCGCGTAGCCATCCTGGCCGCCAATCACCCCGACTACCTGGTCCTCCTTTATGCCTGCGCTCGCCTCGGCGCGCTGATGGTGCCGCTCAACTGGCGCCTTGCGGTGCCCGAGCAGCTCTTCATCCTCGCCGATGCATCAGCGAAGGCACTCATCGTGCAGGACGCGTTCGGCGCGGTCGTGGCGCCGCTGCGCAAGGCCCAGCCTGATATCCGCATTGTTCGCCTGGCGGACGATACCGCCGCCGATACGTTCGAGGCGCTCCTTGCCGCAGGAAAGGGCGACGCGCGCAACCCGCACGTGGATATCACGAGCCCGCTTCTCCTGGTCTACACCTCCGGCACCACCGGGCGCCCGAAGGGTGCGGTGCTGCGCCAGGAGGCCTTGCTGTGGAACGCGGTGATGAGCACGCACATGCATGGTCTCACCGCGAACGATCATGTGCTCACGGTGTTGCCGCTGTTTCACGTCGGCGGCCTCAACATCCAGACCACGCCGGCGCTGCAGACGGGAGCGACGGTAACACTGCATGGGCGCTTTGCGCCCGATGCCACCCTCGAGGCGATCGCAACGGAGCGCCCTACGCTGGCCGTGCTCGTGCCCTCCACCATCCAGGCGCTGATCGAGCACCCGCTCTGGGCCGAGACGGATGTGTCGAGCCTGCGCGCGGTGACCACCGGATCGACCCAGGTGCCGCGGGCCCTTGTCGACGCGCTCAATGCGCGCGGCCTCTGCGTGCTCCAGGTCTACGGCGCGACCGAGACCGCGCCGATCGCCGTCTATACCCGCATCGGGGCTGACCTCTCGCGCCCCGGCTCCACCGGGCTTCCGGGGCTGTGCTGCGAGGCGCACATCGTCGACGAGAGCGGATACGAGGTGCCGCACGGCACTGTCGGCGAGGTGGTGATGCGCGGTCCGAACGTGTTCTTCGAGTACTGGGGCAACCAGGCGGCAACCAGCGAGGCGCTGCGCGACGGCTGGTATTTCTCCGGCGACATCGGCACACGCGATGCGGAGGGCTATTTTTTCATTCACGACCGCAAGAAGAACATGATCATCTCCGGAAGCGAGAACATCTATCCCGCCGAGATCGAGCGCGTGCTGCACGAGCATCCGGCAGTGGCCGAAGCGGCCGTGATCGGACGCAGCGATCCTAAATGGCAGGAGGTGCCGGTCGCCTATGTCGTGCGCCGGATGCGGGCCAGCGTGAGCGCAGACGAGATCCTCGCCCATGTCGCCGCCCAGCTCGCGCGCTTCAAGGTGCCGCGCGAGATCGTATTCGTGGAATCGCTGCCGCGCAATGCGCTCGGCAAGGTGCAGCACTTTCTGCTCAAGCAGGCGGTAGAACGGAAGTGATTTGCCAGGGCTGCAGGGACGGGTTTCAAATCCACTACATCCGAGTTACGAAACTGAGCCGGTCCGTGAGTTTGTCCGCCATTCAAGTCTCGACGTACTGAGCGATGCTCGTCGGCTTGGGCACCGGCAAGCCATCTTGTTCCAATCCCCGGATGTGAAACCGCATCGCGTCCAGGATTTCGCGCTCAACTTCCTCGACCGTAGCGCCTGTCGCGACACACCCCGGAAGGTCCGGAACATAGGCGGAGTAGTTACGATCCGTTTTTTCGATGACGATGACATAGCGCATCAGTGAGGCTCCTTAAGGCCTGCCTGCTTCAAAATACTGTTCAATGTTCCAGGCGCAAGGTCATCAGACGCCTTCCCTGCGATGGTGACCCTCCCTGGCTTGAAAGGATGCTTGTATTGCCGGTGGCTGCCGCGTGTGGCGACGAGAAACCAGCCATCCGGTTCGATGAGACGAATGGCATCTCGAACGTTCATGTTTCCCCCGACTTACCTCGTTGTCGCGTGAGATCCTACACCAGAACCATCAGGAACAATGCGTGCGACATTACGCGATGATGTCGTGCGGGAACCATAATGAAAGAGCGGATTTATCGTTCTGGGGCCAAGAACCCAATGCAGCGGGTGCTCCGATGACCCTCTTTGTTCCTCGAAAAACATGCCTTCACATTGTCAGAGCGGTTGTCATGGCGTTGGGGTGCGCCTCTCTCCTCGCCAGTCCATCCTGCGCGCAAGGCGTTGCGCAGGATCCGCCCGGGCGGGTCGGCCGGCTCGCGCTGGTTGAGGGCACGGTGTCCTATCACACCGCGGACCAGAACTATTGGCAGGTCGCACGGCGCAATTATCCCGTCACCACCGGGCAGTCGTTCTGGACCGAGCCCAATGCCCACGCTGCGATCGATGTCGCAACCGACAGGATCTATCTCGACAGCTCGACCGAGCTCGACGTATCCGCTCTCGACGACGCGACCGCGCAATTTTCCTTGCCCGAGGGCGCGCTGTTTCTCGCTCTGCGCTCGCTTGATCGGGGCAAGCCTTACGAGATCCAGATGGCTCGCGCGGCGGTCACGCTTGCCACAGCTGGACGCTACGAGCTGATTGCGGGAGATACCGAGCATGCCTCGCAGGTGACTGTCTTTGACGGCATCGCGCATGTCAGCGGCAACGGTTTCGATCTCGATGTGCGCGCGGGCGAGACGGCGGTGCTCTCCGGCGAGCAGACGATACGCGCCGAAGTGCGTGCCGCAGGTCCGGCGGATGCGTTCGTGGCCTGGGTGGAGGCGCAGGAAAAGCTGCATCGCCGCGGTGCTCCGGCAGTGGCGTCAGCGATGACCGGCGCGGCAGAGCTCGGCGCCTATGGCCGCTGGGCGCGAGCCGCAGGTCATGGCGATATCTGGTACCCTGACGTGCCGGCGGCCTGGGCTCCCTACCGCGATGGCTATTGGGGATGGGTCGAGCCCTGGGGCTGGACGTGGATCGACGAGGAGGCTTGGGGCTTTGCCCCGTTCCATTACGGGCGCTGGCTCATGATCGATGATCGCTGGGCCTGGATGCCGGGCTATGGACCGGCCGATGAGCCGATCGCAGCGATCTATGCCCCTGCGCTGGTGACGTTCTTCACGGCGGCAGACACCTGCGCCTGGGTACCCTTGGGCCCGGGCGAAACGTACCTGCCAGCGTATCCCGTGTCGCTGGGTTATTTCCACAGCATCAACACGCCTTATGTGAGCAACATCAGGACGAGACAAACCATCGCGGCCGAGAGGACGCGGCTAAACGAGTTTGTCAATGGACGCGCGGTCACCGCGGTCCCGGCCTCCGTGGTGAGCCGCTCACAACCCGTGGCATCGCATGCGCGAGCGGTCTCTGCGGCGCGTCTTGCTGACGCGCGCCCGGTCACCGGCGCGCTGCCTGTACGGCCGGCCGCGACTACCGCCGGCCTTTCTCCCTCGGTCGCGCGCCGGTTTGGGATTGCGAGCAGCGCCTTCGCTGCGGCGCACGCGCAGACGCACGCCTCCGGACCGCCCATTCACGCCGTTGCTCCGACGGCAAACGCCCGGCTCGCTCCGCCGCGTGCGCTGCCACACGCTGCGCAGCATACGCCACCTGCTGCTCCGCAGCCGCTTGCTCACGCGCCCGCGCTCGTGCAGCCCGGCGCCACGCACCACCTGCCGGGCTCTCCCGTTGGGGAACCCGGAGCGGGTGCGGGCAACCGGGATACACAGGCCGCACCTCCTTCGACGACCGCAGCGCGTCCAGCGCCCCCGGCAGTCGCGCGCACGCCAGAGGCCCCAGCCGGCCATGCTGTGCCTTCGCCCGAAACTGCAGGGCGCGCAGTTCCACGCACTGCACCTTCCCGTCCGGCGCCGCCGCCCCCCGTCGTTGTGCATCGCGCTCCAACGCCTCCGACCGTAGCGCACCGGCCGCCGCCACCGGCCGTGCATGCCGCGCCAGCTCCGGCCACCGTCGGGCGAGCGCCCCCTCCGCACGCCGCAATTGCTGCACCTCCTCGTCCTGCAGCACCTCCGGTCGTGCATGCGCCCCCGCCCGCGGTCCATGCTGCGCCCCCGGTCACGGTCGGTCGGGCGCCGCCGCCTTTCGCGGTGCATGCGCCGGCGCCTGCCGCTGCACCGGGGCGGCGACAACCCGGTCGCTGACTCTTCTTTTTGGTGCTTGACGCTGTCGCTCGGGAAAACGATCCAGAGAGAGGAGGGGGCAGCGCCTGAGCCGGGGCCTACTCGTCGGCGGTTGCAAGCACCTTGTCGCGTCCGCGTGCGCTAGCGCCACCGCGGGGCAGGTCAGCCGCATTTCCGTTCGCACGACCGCCGGCAAATGGGCTGACTTGGCCGTTGCTGTCGCCATTGCGCCATTGCCACACCCCTGCATCGAACAGGAAGCGGTAATAACCGAGGCTGACGTCCGGCACCCAGACCAGGCCGTTCGTGGAAGCAAGAGTGCGAGCCGCCCATGGTCCTCCCTGACAAGGACCAGTCAGGATATCCGATTTTCTCATGTGGCATTCCCCCGTGTATCAGGCGATCAGCCGCTTCGTTTTATATCTTTGGTAGCTGCCAAACGAACTACAGCCTCCCTTATTCCTCAAACAAATTGCAACGCGTACTGTTTCATTCAAACAGAGAACGCGTGGTCCGGTTAGCCGCACCAGCCCGTCCGGTCAAGCCAGCGCCTCACTTATGCACGCCATACTGTTTGCTGCAAAGCAACATGGGCGACCCGCAAGGGAGCCAAGCAGGATGCGCGGCATCAACGTAAGTGCATCTCGCTCGCTTAGAAGACTAAATGATGGGCTTCGCCGGCTCCGTGGTAGCGACCCAGATCCCGACAAACACGGCGACGAGTCCTACGACCAGGTTTGCCGTGATGGGCTCATCAACGAGCACGCTTGCCAGCAGTGCGGCTGCGAGCGGGTTGGCGGTCATGGTATTGGCCACGCGCGTCGGGCTCGCGCGCTCGAGCGCAAGCACCCAGAGGATGAAGGCGATCGCTCCCCCCGCAATTCCCAGGTAAGCACCGGCCATCCATTGCTGCGGCCCAAGGCGAGCGAGCGTGGTCAGGCTGTCGCTGGCGAGGCCAGCCAGGACGAGCACTGCCGCTCCGCATCCCATGCCAACAGTCAGGAAACCGAGCGCACTCGATCTTTTCATCAAGGGACGCGACAACACGTTGTAGACCGCCATGCAGAGGGCTGCCGCGGTCATGATCAACTCCCCGCGCCAGGAGCCGGGCGGCGCTGCCGCCAGACCCGATGCGAGCGCTGCCGTTACCCCAAGCATGGCGATGGCGACGCCTGCGGTCTTGCGCCAGGTCAGAAGCTCGGCACCGAGCAGCGCGCCGACCAGCGTCGTCTGCAGCGGCAATGTCGAGAGCGCGAGGCTCGCGCGGGCCGCCGTGGTGTAGCCGACAGCGATATTGTAGAAGATGAAGAACAGCCCGAAAAAGCAGACACCCAGTGCGGCAACTGCCGGCCAATCGCTTCGCTTCGGCCATGCCACGCGCATAAGGATGGCGACCGGCAGCACGCAGAGAAAGCCGATTCCCCATCGCAGGATGGCGAGCGTGAGGGGATCGGCATCACCAACCAGATAGCGCGTGACCGCCGCGGCCGTTCCTCCCAGCGCGCTGGAGAGAATGGCTATCCCGACACCAAACCACTCGCCCAAGCCTTCCTCCTGCCCCGGCAATATCAAAGGTGGCGGCTTCATACTCCAGGTGGTTGGCGCACTACCTGGAAGATTAAGTGTGGGGGAGGTCGCCGACCCCGGATCAAGTCCGGGGCAGGCTCCCGGATCAAGTCAAGTCCGGGGCAGGCTCCCGGATCAAGTCCGGGGCAGGCTCTCCGCCCTTTCAGGGGGAGGTAACCCCCAACTCATGCCACGAATTTGTAGCCGTTGCCCCAGCGGCGCACGCGGCCAGTCGAGGGCGAGGGGAAGTGCGTCACCCACATCAAGGTAGGTTCGTCACAGAACCGGTCGAACACCTGGCGGCGCGTCTTTCCCGCCTGCGGCGAGTCATAATCGGCGCGCATGCCGAGTTCGGGATAGCGTCCTTGAATTGGCGAGTGGATCATGTCGCCGGTGATGAGAACGTCCTCGCCAGGACGACCCACCAGCACCGAGTAATGGTCGATGGTATGGCCGGGGGTGGGAAGGAACTGCACCGCTTCGTTAAGCGCAAAATCGCTCTTCACGATCTGGGCGCGTTGGGCTTCGACAATGGGGAGCACCGAGTCGGTGATCCAAGGCACGCCCGCCGGGTCCTCCTTCTCCTTCTGCGTCCAATAGGCGAGCTCGCGATCGGCGATGACGTATCTCGCCTTGGGAAAGGTCGGTACCCAGCGCCCGTTCTCAAGCCGCGTGTTCCAGCCCACGTGGTCAACGTGCAGATGCGTGCACATCACGTAATCGATGTCGTTGACGGTCAGACCGGCGGCCGCGAGGCTCTTCTCGAAGCGGTCGCTCTTCATCAAGTTCCAGAACGGCCGTGCCGGACGCGGCTTGTCATTGCCGACGCAGGAATCGATCAGGATGTTGTGATCGGGCGTCTTGATCACAAAGCCCTGCACGCACAGAACGAGCCGGCCGGTCTCGGGATCGATGAACGTGGGCTCCAGCCAGGAGCGGTTCTCCTCGAGGAGCTCCTTGGTCAGCGTGGGGAAGAATTCCAGCACATCAAAGAACGGAGCTTGCTGTTCGACGACCGGCTGGACCGTGATATCGTGAAGCTTGATTGCCGTGGTCATGGGAATGCGCTCGCCTCAGCCTGAAGAACCTGTCGGATGTCATCGTATTCTGCCACAGGTCATCCTGCCCGTCATTCCGGGGTGCCGGCGATTGTAGGGGCGGGTTTCAAACCCGCCCCTACATGCCGGCGAGCCCGGAATCCATAACCTCAAGCGCGGCCGATGCGGATTGCCGTTCTCGGCGGTGGTCGTCGCGAGCGGCTCAAGGGCTTCGTCGCCATGCTCGGATTCCTCGGCTTCACCCGGCCGCCCGTACTGCCGGAGCCGGATTCCTCGTAGGGCGAGGCACTCTTTTCCCCCGGATATCGCTTCGCTCATCCGGGCTACGGGTTACGGACTTGTAGCCCGCATGAGCGCAGCGACATGCGGGGAACAGGGCGCCGCGATGCGTTCGTTTGCCGCGCCTTACCCGAACACGTCCTGCAGAACGCCGTCGCGCACCACGACGGTGTTGTCGATCGTGATGGTCGTCTTCATTACCGGGATGTCGAAATGACCGGCGGTGTAGCGGCCGGCAAACTCGTTGGCGCCGGTGGAGAACAGGAAGTTTCCGGCGACAGCGCGGATCTCGGTGCCGTTCGTATCGCGCTGGTCGTACATCGCCAGCGCCTCGTAGCGCGCCTTCGGATTCATGCCGAAGCCGACGTGGGAAACGGCATAGGCTTCGCGGTCGCCCCAGGCCGCGAGATAGCCGCGCATCATTGCGGCATCCGCTCCCTCGCCGTCGATCTCCGTCACGTAGTCGTCGCGCAAGGTGAGCCTGATCGGATCCTGCAGATAGCGCTTGAAGGTGAGATTGACGTCGCCGCGGTCGAGCACCAGCGTGCCGTTCACGCTGCCAGCCTTGGGGAAGCTTACGACGATGCCGCCCGGCCAATGGGCCAATGTGCCGGGCTTGTCGGTCCAGCCCCAGATGCCGACCGTGGTCGCGCCCGCAAGGTCGATGTCGAGACTGGTGCCCGCCGCCGAGGCGACCGCCATGCGCTTGCCCGAGCGGACCATTTTCGCCGCCGCACGCACGCGCGTTGCGAGCGCGGGATCCGGACGCATGCGCTCCAGCGCCTCCGGGTGCTCATTCGAGATCACCAGGATGCGGGCGCCCGCGTGCAGGATCTCCGGCGTCTCCGGCGCGTGCATCAGGCCTTCCAGCGTGCAGTCGACCACGAAACCCGAGCGGCCGAGCGCGGAGACCACGGGCTCCAGCCCGCCGATCGCTTCGCTGGCTCCGGTCGAGCGCACCGGCACCGGGTGCCGGTTCGCCGGCGTCGGCACCACGATGTGGAAGGGCCGCGCACCAAGCCGCAGCAGCGCAAGCTCGGCGAGCTCAACGTTGAGCGCCCGCGACTGTGTCTCCGAGAGGATGGCCGCAGTGTCGCCCTGCGTGACGCCGCAGCTTGCAAATATTTCGCAGAAAGCGTCGATCCACTTGCCTTCGATCCGATCCGCCAGCATCAGACGCCACACCTTGCTTTATCCGTCATTCCGGGGGCGCGAGCACTCGGATCGGCGCTATGCGCCGTCCGAGCACAGGCTGCGCGAGCGGTCGGACGCTACTTTGTTGTGAACAACGTCCCCTTGGACCATAAATCGCTGGACCAGCTGCGTACTCGTCAGGCGCGGGAACAACGCGAGGAATCGTGCCTTGGGTTCGTTCGGCCAAAATGCTCTCCTGCATGGCGCGCTGTCGGGCTCCTGCGGCCAAACATTCTCCAGGTTGGCTCCGTTCATATTCAAACATTGTTTTCACTACGGTTTTGCCATTGGCTTCGTTTGCGCATTTAGGTTCGTTTGCGCAAAATGGCAAAAATGGTTGCCCATTAGACCTGCGACAGCCAACCGTAGAATCAAACCGCACTCGCAGCAGCCGGTCCCCGCGTTCGTTTGCAATTGCAACTGATGCGAGAGCGAAATCGAGGCTCCCTGTAAACAACAGGAAATTTACAGGGATTTCTTCTCGTTTGAGTTGAATCGGCAAAATCCCGTCGTTTCGCAAGCGCGTCCCCCCGGGCATCGGCCCGCCAGCGCTCGCATCGCGGATCGCCGGCATGACAGTCTCCTCACCGCAGCAGCCAAGAGCACAACCGGCGCAGTAATCCGCACCGGGCTTTTGAAGACACATCTGAAGGATGCGCCTTTATACATGAGTCGCGGTTCATTGTCGAGAAAAATATTGTCGAGCAAAATTTCGTCGGGTCGAGCCTGAGCGCGCCACCGTATTGCTGCGGCTCTAGCAGGTCGTCCGCGGAAAGCGCCTTGTACAGGCTTTCACGGCCGCGACCGCCCGCTATGCGAGAGCATGTCTACCAGCTCGGCAGTCGGCCAGGCGAGCGGTCAAGGGCTTTGTCCCTTGACGGCGAGCTGCGGCTGCCAAGCTAAGAAAAAATACTGAGGAGGGGTGGTGCGAGTAGGCTTGATGGCTGCGTAGAGAGGCGGAGGATAATCAGCCGAGTTATGTCCGCTGTTCCCCGATCGGTACCAAATCTTCCGGACACGCCACACGGCCGGTTAGTGCCAGGAGCCGACATTCCATGCCGACTCCAACGCGACCACATGCCCCCTCATGATGCCAGCGCGCTGAGCAAGGCCTTGGCCTCTTTCAGGTCAAGCGTGTCGAAGCCCTCGGTGAACCAGCCATAGACCGGAGCGAGGAGATCGCGGGCCTCATCCGGCTTGCCCTGATCGCGCCACAGCCGCGCTAGGCTCATCGCCGCGCGAAGCTCCCAAGACTTTGCCTGCTGCTCACGCGCAACTGCGAGCGCGCGCTCGAAATACGCCTGCGCCTTGGCTGCATCCGGTTCGGGGGATTTGAGCGCGATTTTGCCGGCCACGCGATGGACCTCGGCCTCCCACCACTTCTCCTTGGTTGTTTCCACCGCTGTCATCGCTTCGCCAATGCAGCGCCAAGCATCATCGTATTGGCCAAGCTCCGCATACGACCTCGCCAAATATGACAAAGATAGCGGCACCCACAACGCTGCTCCGGTTGTCCGCAATGCGGTAATACTGGAGGCGATCACCTGGATTGCATCAGCGGCTTTGCCGGTCAGGGCGAATGAGTAGCCCTGCGCCAGCATTCCAAGCGCCTTAAAGACCAACGCGCCCTTTGCTTCCGCCAATGCGACAGACTCATCCGCCTCCATGGTTGCTGTCGGGTAATTTCCGCAGAGCATATGGGTCAACGGTCCGTGGAACAGCGCATACATCAGCGTGACGGCTTGGCCGATCTCGCGTGCATCCTTGAGCGCGCTCTCAGCGTCAACGAGCGCGGCCTCGGGATAGCCAAGCATCCACAAAGCCAACGACCGATAAGATAAAATGGCCACGCTGATGTCTTGGGCAAATCGCGTCGCCAGTGCGCGATGAGCGGCGGGATCGTAAAGTGCGATCGCGCGATCTAAGTGCGCCCGGCATTCATGATCAACCCTGCCGATTTTCGGGTTCTCAAGGCATAGGGGTATACCATAATTGTACCGGGAATCTTTGCCTTTGGATTCTTGATGTAGTCGAGGAATTGCGCTTCATCCCATACGATTCCCGAGTTCTTGTTCGCTTCCGAGTACCTGAAACTCGGAACCGTTCCGCTATGCCGCCCGTCCGTGCCCTCCCATAGGTATGCGAGGCCGTGAGCATCGGCGTAGTCGCGAAGCGCGGGGGGTTGCTCGGCGCGGGTTGAAGTGGCAGCCCCCATTGCCAGGTCATTATTTTTGGTGGGGCCCCGCCTAGCCGGACCTCAAATTATTCCCGCGAGTATGAAGTAGCTCACACATCCCCTCAAAAAATATCACGCAGACTGACGGTTCAGGGCGACGGCGAGTGGACGGTGCGATGGCCGCCGATGGCGAACCCGTTACCTGTGAATTATGCAAAAAAGGGCGCGTTACTAGGCGAATGGAAGAAATGCAATTTCGGCAACTGAGCTACAAAGGATACGTCCACTGCCGGGTCATGGTCTTGATTGGCACCTGCGATAATTGCCATCAAAAATCGTTCGGTCCGGGAGCCGAGAATATCCTCAACGAAGTCTTTCAACGAGAATATGACAAGCTGCCGTAAGGACCGGAATTGCCAATTAAGGTTTGGGCAATTCAATAGCCCTGAGTCCGTCGAATGCCCGCACCGAATCGTAAGGTTTTGAGATGGACGACGCCAAGTCAGCCCTTGCTCGAGGAGTGTTGGTATTGGTTTCGGCCAGACTGCCTATGACGCAGAAGACCATAGCCAAACTCAATATCGTGGCAGCGATTGTAAAACTGATGTGCTTACGCATGACGAAACCTCCCAATGGGAGGCTATGGACGATTTGTGAAGAACCTCTGCGAGGTAGTTCACACAAGCTTTTCATTATTTCGAACCGGTGACCGTGACGTGGGCAGGCACGGCCAGACAAAGCCAGTCGCTAGAGTAGGACGCCCAGAACGCGACAACATGGAGCGAAAGGGTAGGTTGCTTGCGGCGCTCCCGTCAAATGCCGCGCAGATTCATGCTACGCTCGACGAGGGCGTGCGGGAAAGGTGGGGCACAAAAGCGAGCAATAATGAACAGTCTATAGAGCACGTAGTGGTTAGGATCGTCTTTCGGGAAGCTCACGCAAGGGAGCCGCGGACCCATGAGAGTACGTTTCTGGGGAACGAGGGGGTCGATCGCCACCCCCGGGCCCGGCACGAATTACTTCGGCGGCAATACCTCCTGCGTCGAGCTGACCACTGCCAACGGCGACCTTCTGATTTTTGACTGCGGCACCGGCGCGCACCGGCTGGCCGCCGAGTTGATGGCCCAAGGCAAGAGAGCCATTAGCGCGAGCATTCTCCTCGGACATACGCACTGGGATCACATTCAAGGCTTTCCTTTCTTCAGCCCGGCCTTTGTCAAAGGGAACTCCGTCGCGATCTATGGTCCGGAAGGCAGCCGCGGCTCGCTGCATGACGTGCTGGCCGGCCAGATGGAGTTCACCTACTTCCCAATCGAGTTGAACCAGCTGCCGGCCGCGATCACCTACCACGACCTGACTGAGGGCATCCACACAATCAGCGGCGCGCGGGTCGCGACGCAATTTCTCCATCACCCGGCCATGACGGTGGGCTACCGAGTTGAAGCCGACGGCGTGGCGGTGGTGTACCTGGTGGACCACGAGCCGTTCTCCGATGAGCTTTGGCGCGCCGGTGCCGAGCCGGGCCGCATCGAGTCCATCCTGCACGAAGGAGACCGCCGGCACGCCAAATTTATGGCAGACGCCGACCTCGTGATCCACGACGCCCAGTACACGCCCGAGGAGTACGGCCCAAAGAAAACCTGGGGGCACAGCACGTATGACTATGTTGTGCAAATTGCCGCGGCGGCCGGCGTGCGGCGGGTCGCACTGACCCACCACGATCCGAGCCACAACGACCACTTCGTCGCGGACATCGAGCGCAAGGCCCGCAGCCGGGCCCTGCAACTCGGGACCGGACTGGATGTGTTCTGCGCATATGAAGGCTGCGAACTCTTCTTGGAACCGCGCTCCACCTTGAAGCCGTTTGTCACGGCGGACCCCTTCCAGGTGTCTGTCGCGCAGCGCCGCTTTCACATCCTGGCGGTTGATGACCAACCGGACACGCTCTCAATGATCGTTCGCGCGCTGGAGGAGGATCAGTACACGGTCAGCAAAGCGACAAGCGGCCCGGAGGCGCTCCGGATGATCGACGAGCACATGCCGGACCTCGTGGTGCTGGATTACAAGATGACCGGCATGGACGGCCTCGCGGTCATGAAAACGCTCCGCACCAAGCCCGAGACTCAGTCCCTGCCTGTGCTGATGCTCACCGCCATGACCGATGAGCCCAGCACCCGCGCTGGTTTTGACGCCGGGGTGACGGATTATGTGACCAAGCCGTTTTCGATCCCGCAGCTTACCGCCCGCGTCCGCGCCTGCCTCGCCAGAACCCAGCTCCTGTAATCGTGTGACCGGCTAGTCGGAGATGATCTCGACACGATCCAGGTACCCGGACAATTCGCCCACCCACTTGCGCGACGCGTCGGTGTCGGCGCTCTCGGCCGCCTGCTCAAGGGCGGCGCCGATGTCAGTGATGGCCTGGAATCCATAGCTGCCCCCAGCCCCCCTCATGCCGTGCCCCAGAATCTCCACGGTCTCAAAGTCACCCCGATCCAAGGCGTCCAGCATCGCGATGACATTCTGCCTGCAGTTCTGCAGAAAGACGGGGATCATGTCTGCGACTTTAGGATTCGCACGCACAAGGATCGTGTCCTTCCGGCTGCTTTCCTCTTTTGATGACAGAGGCGCGACTATGGAACGCTCATTGATCGCTTGCAGCAGCACCTCTTGTTTGATTGGTTTCGTCAAAAAAGCCGTGCACCCTGCCGCCAGACACATTTCTCGATCGCGCTTCAAGGCAGAGGCGGTCAGTGCGATGATCGGCGTGGGCGGCCGGTCGTTCGCATGTTCCCACGCTCGAATTGTCCGCGTCGCGGTCAAGCCATCCATGATCGGCATTTGCCGGTCCATCAGGACAAGATCATAGTGTCCAGCTATAAACTTTTCACAGGCGATGGCCCCCGTCTCGGCGATGTCGACCCGGTACGGAGTGTCCTCCAGATACGCCATCGTGATCGTGCAGTTGTCGGGAGAGTCCTCCGCCAGAAGAATGTGCAGCGCCGGCAGCGGCGCCTCAGGACCCGTTCCGGCCGGGGTGGTCGTCGGCCGATTAAGCGCGGCCCAGATCTCAAATGGCACGGCGAAAGAAAACACGCTGCCCCCCCGACTTCGCTATCGACCCAGATGCGTCCGCCCATCAGTTCCACCAGGCGCTTCGAAATCGTGAGCCCTAGCCCCGAGCCCCCGAACCTGCGCGTGGTAGATGAGTTGGCTTGCGTAAAGGGTTCAAACACCTGGCCCAATTTCTCGCCCGGAATGCCGATGCCGGTATCCGAGATCGTGAACCGCAATGCGGTGGGGACGGAGCAGTCCGCATCCGGCGTGACTCGTAGGGACACTTCGCCGGATTCCGTGAACTTGATCGCGTTGCCAAGCAAATTAAGCAGCACCTGCCGCAGCCGTGTCGGGTCGCCGACCAGGTTGGCGGGCACATTCGGCGCGATCTCACACACCAGGGCCAGCCCTTTTTCACGGGCCCGGCCCGCCACCATCTCCGTCACTTTCTCCAGGTGGTCGTTCAACGAGAAGCCGGTCCTTTCCAACTCGAGCTGCGAGGCTTCGACCTTGGAGAGATCGAGGATGTCGTTGATGAGATTCAGCAGGTTGTCGCCGGCGCGGCGAAAGATCTGCACATACTTGTCTTGCTCCGGGTCGAGCGGGGTCTTCGCGAGCAGGTCCGCGATGCCAATGATCGCATTCATCGGCGTTCGGATTTCATGACTCATGCTCGCCAGAAAATCCGATTTGGTCCGGCTAGCGCTCTCGGCTGCGGCCTTGGCCTGCTTCAATTCCGCCTCCACCAGCTTGCGCTCCGTGACGTCGCGCGCAACGGCGAGGACGCCCTGCAGCGTGCGATCCCGGTCGTAAAAGGTGGTCGCATTGTAGGACACCACCGTTTGCTTGCCGTCGCGGGCGCACGCCGTCAGCTCGTAGTCGGTGACCTTCTTTTGACTCAGTACGAGCTTGATTGCCGCTTCGGCCCGCTCCGGATCGGTGAAGTACTTCTTGAACGGCGCACCGATCAGCTCGTCGCGCGTGCAGCCGGTGAGCGCCTCCATCTGCTTGTTGACGTCCGTGATGATGCCGGAGGGGTCGGTGGTCATCAGCGCGTCGATGTTGGATTCGATCAGCGAGCGGGTATAGAACTGCTGGTCGCGCAGACGCTGATCGAGCTTTTTTTGCTCGGCTTCAACCAGCTTGCGCGCGGTGTTGTCGGTGCCGATCAACAGATAGCCGATGATGGCGTCCTGCGCGTCGCGCAGCGCCGTGACGGACACCACCGCCGGGAACCGGGTCCCATCCTTGCGGATATAGGTCAGCTCGTAGATGTCCTCGATCCCACGCGAGGCCTTGAAGACCAGAGCCTCGAAGCCCGGCGTGATCGGGGTTCCGATCTCGATGCTCAGCGCTTTGGCGCGCGCGATCAGTTCCTGCGGATCGGAAATATCGGCCGGCGTGATCTTGTTCATCACGTCGGCGGCCGCGTAGCCAAGCATCCGCTCGGCGCCGACATTGAAGATCTGAATCACACCCTTCGCGTCAGTGGCGATGCTTGAGAAGTTGGCGCTGTTGAAGATCGCGCGCTGCAGGGCCCCAGCCTTGAGCAGCGCCTCTTCTGCCTGCTGGCGCGCGGTGTTGTCGGTGCCAATGAGCAGATAGCCAATGATGACGTCCTGTGCGTCGCGCAGCGCCGTGACGGACACCACCGCCCCGAACCGGCTCCCATCCTTGCGGATATAGGTCAGCTCGTAGATGTCCTCGATCCCACGCGAGGCCTTGAAGACCAGGGCCTCGAAGCCTGGCGTGATCGGGGTTCCGATCTCGATGCTCAGCGCTTTGGCGCGCGCGATCAGTTCCTGCGGATCGGAAATATCGGCCGGCGTGATCTTGTTCATCACGTCGGCGGCCGCGTAGCCGAGCATCCGCTCGGCGCCGACATTGAAGATCTGAATCACACCCTTCGCGTCAGTGGCGATGCTTGAGAAGTTGGCGCTGTTGAAGATCGCCTTCTGCAGGGCCCCCGCTTTCAGCAGCGCCTCTTCTGCCTGCTGGCGCGAGCTCACATCGCCGGCACCCTCGGTGACGCCGACCCGCGTCCTCGTCACGTCCTTTCCATTAGCCATGGTGTTGTCTCCGTTAACTTGTACTGCCCTGTCCGTACCGAATTGGCGTCTCGTTCGTTCGGGCACCCATCAGTTCAAGACTAAGACCGCCATGGGCGGCCTACCCTCAATCTTCCTCGGCTTCCCGCCGACCGCTCGTGCAGTCGGGCTGAGGCGTGGAGGATATAAAAAGTTGTCGACGCTGGCTTAGGGGAAATCGCTACAATGGCGTTGCCGGCGCTTTCGCCGCCACTTACTTCGCGGTACTTCCCAGTGTCCACCGCTGCGCGAGATCGTGCAGCGCTTTTAGCGCGGCGTGCATGGCGCCATAATGATTGACCCACGCGCGGACCATGCGCGGAGCCTACGTTATCGCTGAGGCCTTGGCTGTCCCATAATGAATGACGCTACGCTGAAGCAGATCGCTGCAGTCAAAGCGACTGTCAATAGAGGGAACCACATCTGGACATAGAACCACATCTGGCGATCCTCCTGAGGGTGGCGGTTATCCTATTTGAGCGCGGCTGACTTCGGTGCGAGCAACAGCGTGTAGCACGCGTCCACAAGGGCGGAGCTCGGGTACGATTCACCCGGGAGAGTCACGAGCTCCTTGGGGAATTCGTCCCGGCGCTTCCACGAGTTGACCTTCGAGAGCGCGACTTTCTTCGCGTCGGCGTCAGGCAGTGCGCGGAACTTTTCGGCGCACACGGGGGCCAGCGCCGCAATCACCGCCAACTCTGAGCGCTCCTTTGCCATCTTGTCAGCGGTACTGCCGAGCGACCATCCACCCCAGTAAAACCCGACGAACATTGTTGCCACGGCACCGGCGGCTGCGCCTTGCAGCAGACGGGTCAGCGATTCTCCTTGCAGAATTGAAGGTAATTGCATGGTATTTCCTTTCGCTCGACATGTTTCGGAGCGAAGCCACGGACACCCGGACGGGTTCCGGTTCAGCGAGTTGAATTGAAGACCGAACGCTTTGCGATAGCGTATCGATCAAGTATTACGTTACGCCTTTGTCCGTCCGGAGTTTGAGCAAAATTGCTCACTTCTGACGCGTGTTTACATTCGCGTGCGCCGCAATACGACTTTCCGATAGGGACGTACTTCTACGGTCCTGATACAATCGAGGTCCGCACAAGACTCTTTTTTCCCAGACATCGTAAATTCCGCCATGCAATCCCATATATATGTTAGACAATTTGTCACGTAACGATTGTAGGAGAATGACCATGCCTACGAGTTATGTTCTTGGTGAACTACTGTAGTAACCAAAGCGGCCTATTTTTCCCTGGCGGCAGCTGCATTGATCTTTATCACGATGACGTTGTTGCCCGGTCTTCATCCCTAAGCTTTCAGCCGAGCCACCGCTGCATTTTTCGATAGCCGAACCAACAGCCTCGGTTCCGCCCGTTTCTGGGAATTCATTTAGTGCCCGCTTAGTTATATTTTAGAGAGTGAGGAGTTGTCGTGACGAACGCGGATTATTATCGCGAGCTGGCTGAGGATTGTCTTTTTGCGGCGCGCCAAAGTTCCGATAAAGACGTAAGAGATGCATGCATGAAGGACGCAGCGCATTTCCGTGCCCTCGCCAAACGGATCGAGTGCCGGAGCAAAACTGACAAAAGCGAGCATTGATCTTCAACGAGGAGGTGATCCCCGCTACCAAATCGGTCCTCGGCGATTCGAAGTATCGCAGGGCTCTCATTCTCCACACAACCCATCTCAAAAACCGCTAAGGCCGCTTCTATTGGCAGCCAAACGTGAGTCCACTTTTTCTCGCTCTCTGGATGACGCACGGGGTTGAGCAGTAGCCGCCGCTGGGGCGACACCCTGTCAATGAAGCGCGACGGTCATCCGTTCCCGGTGACCGGAGACGCACTCAAAGGTGCGTGTTTCCTTCCCATCCTGGGCTGGTGCCGCCATGATGATTCTCATTTTCTGCGCGCACTCGGGACAAAACAACGTCCAGGAGTCAGCAAGGACTGGGTGGTCCGGCATATATTGGTGCATAGACATGATGAATTCCCTCCCGTAGGGAAAAACAACGCGAGTGTTAAGCCTTAGGTCCGAATGCCGGGTCGCGTCTGTATAAAATTGCTCACTAGGCTCGCGCGTTCCACAGGCAAATCAGCGGTACCAGGGTGCCCGAAAGCCTCAGCAAGATCATCCGAATGAAATACACTAAGCGGAAGTGCCCGCATCCCCTCGTGTTGATCTCAGGCTCCGATGCCCGGAGCGAGTTAGGTGCGCGCTGGGACCGCCAAATGCTACTTAATCCTGCCGCGGTGCTTGCTTTAAGAGCCAAGCTCGCCTGGGCGCACGACAGCATAAGCGATCCGACGCTCGCTCCTGTCTTTCAGGCGCTCCCAGGTGCGAGCTTCATCGTTCAGGGTGCGACGCCAGCGAAGAACTCGGCGCTGACCTCGGCCGGTGCGGAGCTGCGGTTTGCGAAGCGGCGTCTCCATGCTCGGCAAGTTCGACAGCGAGTTTCGCGGGACACTCGCAGACATACGCCGGCACTGGGACTGTGCGTTACACTTGGTGAGCGAGCCCGCCGATTCCGTTACGTCCGAGTTGGGTCTTGTGTCACGAGTAACGCCGGTCCACACGGCGGTGCGTAACTGTACGAGAGATGAAGGAGGGCCCTTCGAGGTCGGCAATCAGGTGTTGATCTCAAGCCACCGCAAGCTGCTGTCGTCAAAAGCGATGGTGGTGAGCGGCGCGCGCGACGAAGCGCGATTGATTGCTAAGGCCTCGCGGCCTGCCAGGGCGTCGGGACCGTGTACGCTCATATTCGAGGGTGATCGTGCCTTCCGCGGCCCCCAAAATCCGGGAAAAGCGGGCCACGAAACCTAATTGAAATACGGCTGAAACAACCGGCTGCTACGCATGGTCACTGCGGCTCCGGTCATGCTGAACCACGGAGCCGCCAAAAGGGGCCGCCACAACGGTGGCCTCTGCTATTTCGGGGAACGTGGCGTCATGCGTCTACTAGGGGCACACTGGCTCGATTATGATGCCGTTGCGGTTGCAGTCCTGGCTGCCGGCATTGGTATTGTTTTGCTGGGCGCGCTGAGCATTTGATCCAGCCCGCCGGCTCTCCCCTCCTTTTGCCCGCTGGGAAAGGCTACTAGCCGTGGCCTCGCGACCGAGGCTAGCTGCGTCACCCCTTGATCCCCGCCGGCACCGCCCAGTGCCGGACAATCTTGCAGATCGACGCCCGCGAGACGCCTCTCTCCCGAACGGTCTCGCAAACTCATGAGACGTGCGCTGTTGCGGGCGACCTCATGCTGCCCCCGCCCCGCAAAAATTTTTGCCGAACACCCGCGCGTCCGCAATGGTCCCGATAACGGACCAAAATCGGTGGGAGATGTTACCGCCGCTTTGTGCCAGGACCGGACTCATGCACTGCAACAAAATTAGACGGACTACCTTCGTCGCTATCCAATCAGGCCGCCTTGGGCACGAGCAAGGCCGCGATCTTGCCGAGCAGCTTGTTGAGCTTGGCGGTCAGCAGGAACGGCGGCCGGTAGTCGGCGTCGTTCACGCCGGTCAGCGTGTCCGAGCCGATGTCGAAGCTCTCGTCCCACTGCAGGATAATCGGCAGTGTCTTCTCCATCCGCTTCGTGGCGACCACCTTGCCGTCCACCCTGAGCGTACCGGTCCCGGGCTGGGCGAGGCCGCTGAAGTTGTTGAACGCGAGCGTGCCGGCGCCTATCCCCTCGTACTTGAAGTCGAACTCGACCGTGTGGCGGCCTGGCGGCAGCACCTCGGGGGGCTTCCCACTTGAGGCGTTCGAGGTCGAGCATGTTCCACAGGAACACCGGCTTGCCTTTCAGCAGGTAGAAGCCGTAGCCGGCGAAGCGCCCGCCCGAGGTCAGGATCATGCCCTCGGCGCCGTCGGCCGGCACCTCGATGTCGGCGGTGATCGTGCAGGCCGCTCTCGAAGTGGCTGTTGAGCCCGGCGAACTCAAGCACTCGCTCGCTGTCGGCACCGGCGCTCGCCATTGCGGTTGACGAATTGGGGTTACCTGGACGGTTGAATTCGTAATTGCAAATTGTTCAGTCGAGTTTCTACGCTCGTCGTGCAGTTATCGGTTTTATAGTTCAAATATCCATAAGCGGCAGCCCACACAAACATGGCAGCTGCGACGACGGCCATAAACAGCCTGAAGGCTCTCTCGTCTATGGTCATCTGCCCATCCTGCTCAAGTCCGCTTCGATCGCGTCCAACCTGGAGTACTGGGTCTCGCAAACGGAAAGCGCGTGATACTTGCGGTACAGAAAATAGTACGAACACACGATTGAGATACTTAAAGCTGCCGCCGAGAAGATTCTAAGTCGCGGTTGGGCCAGCGATATTTTGAACATTGGCGTTTTGGAGGTTAAACCTGAACGAGCGACTGTCACGTCAGTAGGGGAGTAGCCACTATGCACACCATCGTTGATGTTGTCATTCATTTAATTGACGCACACCCAAACTGCGCGGCGAGTACGCCGCACGATTAAGGTGGGTGGTTGCGGGAAGCCGCCCACAGCCCCCGCCACCGTGAGCGTGGCAGGGAAAAAGGCCTTATCCCGGCAGGCGGTGCGGATTGCCTGCGCCGCCGTTTTACGATCTTCGGTGCGATCGGACTACGGGCTCAAACGAGTATATACTTTGATAGGGGCTGAAACCGGCATCAAAACCATTGCCGCAGTGCACTGCCAATGTCGCTGTTGGGTCATTTTCGTCGGACGGGATCGGGTTACTGGGGCCAGTCTATGTCCGCAGGACTTCGAAAGCCACCATAAATTCAGCGCGTTAGGCCATCTGACGCAACATGGTCCTCCTCAGCAACCGAGGAGTATCACCATGCAAGATCAAAACTCCATCCTACCCGCCCCGAAACACACGCCTTGGAACAAGGGGAAGCTGACCGGAGCAAAACCGCCGCTGCTGGCAAGGCACGTCTGGTCTCGTATAGGCTACATCCATCGACTGGACGCCGCGTGCTCGGCCAAACCCGATGGGAACATCAAATGCAACTCCGCGACCCGCGCGTGCAAAAGACGGTCCAAGTTATGATGCTGGTGGTGTTCGGCATCTGGCTTGGTGAATTAGATGCGCGAGCCACTTTCAGTACACGTCACTGGGTAATGCTACTCGCCATCTTGGTGGGTATCGCAGGCTCGGCGTACATACTCTTGCACGACGTATGGAAGCCGAAGGTCTAACAGCGGCCAACATCGTAGCTTATTGGCAAGAAGCGGCGTCCGCGTAAAGACGCTCTCGCGGCGCCGCCGGCTTCATAGGCCATCGTCGACACGATGCGGCCTGTGCCGCTTAGCACCCGCAGCTTTAAGTCGAGCTTCCCGAACTCGGCATCGACGAATTGCCGCCTTGAGGACTACGAGAGAGCGCCCGGCCCCGATTGACGGAAACGGGGCTGAAACCAGCTTCGCTACTGCAACATGAGATGCTGGCCGATGTCCGAGTTGGGTCAATTGTTCGCATAGGTCTTTCGCACCGGCAGGGAGTTTACCGCCGGATTGCTCCGAAAGCTTGACGTATCTTCAATACGCTCCGGTCGCCGGGCCACCATGGTCGTCCTCAGTAACCGAGGAGAAATGACCATGCAGGACCCCGAAGAGCTTTCGGCAACCCCGGCCCGACGCCTGGCTTGGAATAAGGGCAAGTTAATCGGGGCAAAGCCGCCGCTTCGTGCGGCTCGTGCCGGGCATCCACTTCTTTCTTCGCCGTTTGAGTCCGCTGCTCATCCGATATCAGTCATCGGCGCAACGACACCCACACTTCGTGCCACAAGCAGACTTTGCACTGCAACACAAAGGCACTATCGGACTTGCGGGCAAAAATGAACGGTGGGGAAGGACTATTTGACACCGGTCAGCGTGATACCTTTCACTACCGCGTCGAGGGATTGCTGCTGCGCAGCGCTGAGGTCCGATAAGGTGATGATGGTCTCGGTCACTACATAGGTTTTTGCGACTTTGACGATCATCAGCTTAAAGAGGACATTGAGGTTCTTGGTATTCGTCGTTTTGCTGTAATAGGCCTCGGCTTTGATGCCGCCGATTGCTCCGGGCTCATGCTTGCTGAAAGGCTCGGCGTTGCTGGCTTTGAAAATAGCCTTTGCCAAATCGTCGTCTGGCGCTGTCGCTTCGTCCTTGTTTTGAATTACCGCAAGCGCCACTGACGAGCTACGGTCGGGTCCCTTCAGGAGCAGATTTGGACCAACTCTGGAAACGCCCCAGTTGTCGGGAACAGCCAGAACGAAAGCAACGTCGCCTATTTCCGGAAACCTCAACTCCTTGGCTGTCGCCACCGCAGTGCTGGCGATGCCAGTGATGAACGTCAGCGCCAAGCCGAGCGCAAAGATGCGGGTAAGTGACATTTTGTCTCCGGTGTGAGGCTGCAGCTGTTTGCAGCGCGATTTGCTCTGTAGCATTACCAGATGGGTTGCACTGTGATACGGGTCACTAATTATCGCTTTGTCTCTGATGGCGTCGTTGGCCATCAGCTGTGGTGCTCGATGCGACGGATATCCGCTCCCAAGTTCAGGAGACAGCATTGTATCGGCTCAAACGAGCGCTTTGATAGGGGGCTGAGCCAGCATCAAGCCATTGCCGCAGTGCACAGCCAATGTCGCAGATGGGTCAAAAGCTACGATTTCGGTGATCCCCAGCGCCTGGGCGCTCTATCCGCAGCACCCCTGTAAGCGGGACCTCGCGCAGCCGCGTTGCCGAGGCTCTTGAGTGCCATTAGCGATATGTGCAGTGCAGCAAAGACCCCCTTTCCAAGGTGTTGATGCAACCTGGGTTGGTCCAGATGCTAGCCGCTCGTCCGCTTCAAAGCCGTCATTCGAATAGACGGAAGTACCGGTACAGCAGTCCTTCCACCTTATCGATTGTTTCGCCGATCTCACTGCGTGGCTGACGGGCCTGCATCTGTTTCTTCAGTTCAATGAGGGCTTGATCGGCGGCGTCGAAACGACGTGCCAGAACCGTGGCGACGTACAGAAGCACAAGCGGATCTTGCAGAAGGAGAGCAGTCGCATCGGCGACGTGAAACTGCGAGGTCTCCAAGGCACGCACGTCCGCTGAATGCGGCTGATCTAGCAACGCAGAGAGCTCACCGAAGACGGCGCCAGGCTCCGACACCTTGGCGATCTCGATGGTCTCTTTGACAATCGCGACCGCGCCCTTCTTGAGGATAAGTAAGCGGCCCGTTTTCGAACCGGCGGTGAGCACGTTTTCGCCGGACTGGTAGGTAACAACTGGAAGGGCGCCTAGCCTGTCCTCGACGACGGCAATATCGGGAATCAGGGGAATGCCATGTTCCTTATCTTTCAAATGCGAAGCACCTTTTTTCGCGGCTCAGATCCAAGCGCGGACTCATACACCACGGCAAAAAATCATCCAATCAGCCTGTGGGCTCAGTAAGCGGACTTCCAGCGACACGACTGGAAGGGCTCTTGCGTGCCAAGAGCTGCCGTGAGCAGATGCAGCAACTGTCACCGTTATTCGATCACCTCGTTGGCGGTGGCAAGCAAGGTTGGTGGAACTTCGAGGCCGAGCGCCTTCGCGGTTTTGAGATTGATCACCAGTTCGTACTTGGTCGGCGACTGCACCGGGAGATTGGCCGGCTTCTCGCCCTTGAGGATGCGATCGACGTAGCCAGCCGCGCGCCGAAAAACATCGGAAACGTCGCTACCATATGACAGCAGACCGCCGCTCGTGGCAAAAATACGTTCCGGGTAGACAGCCGGCAGGCGGTGGCGGGCGGCAAGTCCAATGAGCCCGTCGCGATAGTTCAATGTACTGACATCCGGCAGCACTATTAAACCACCTCTTGGCTCGCGTGCGAACGCATCGACCATACGCTCGAACTCGACAAAGGTAAGCGTACCGGCCGAGATCGGCATGACGGCGAAAGACGGGGCAGCGGCCTCCACTGGTCGCCAGAATAAGTCGGCGAATGGCGCCGTCTGAGGGTTGAAGACAAGCGCAACACGTGTGACGCGCGGCGCCACCTCCTTGAGCGTCTCCAACCACTTGGTCCCGATCGAGAACTCAAAGCTGGTGAAGCCGGTGAGATGACCGCCCGGATGCGCCAGGTTCGGCACCAGGCCTTGGCCGACCGGATCAGTCACTTGCGTGAACACGATCGGTACGGCGTGGGCTTGCTCCTGCAGAGCGGCTATGACCGGCGTGCTGTTGGCCAAGATCAAGTCGGGCGCCATGCCTACCAGCTCGGTCGCGTAGGCGCGCAACACGTCGGGATCGTCAGCCCAGCGGTACTCGATTCTGAGGTTGTGCCCCTTTATCCATCCCAGGTCCCGCAGTCCATTTTCAAAGGCTGCCACACGCGATTGCGCTTCCGGATCGTTGACGGCGAAGCTCATTAGCGCGCCGATCCGTCGCACCACGTCAAGCTGCTGCGCGCGCGCCGCCAGCGGCCAAGCGGCCGCGCCGCCGAGCAGCGTGATGAACTCGCGCCGCTTCATTTTGCGCTCACTCGATCACCGCGTCGGCGAAGATGTAGAGCTGCGCCGGGATCGTGACGCCGAGCGCGTCGGCGGTCTTGCGGTTGATGACGAAATCAAAGCGCGTGGGCTGCTCGATCGGCAACTCGCCCGGCTTGGCGCCCTTGAAAATCTTGTCCACATAGGAGGCGGCGCGGCGGAAGAAGTCGGCGAGGCTTTCGCCGTAGCTCATCAGCCCGCCGGCCACGACGTATTCGCGCTGCGCGAACATCGTCGCCAGGTGGTTTGCGAGCGCGAGTTCGGCGATCCGCTGCCGCTGCCCGAAGAAAACGGCGTCGCCCGGGAACATGGCCGCGGGCACGCGCTCCTTGGCAAGTGCCGCGACGGCATTCTCGATTTCCTGCGGGCTGGGTGCCTCCATCGGGACGATAGAAAGGCCAACTTTCTTGGCGGCGTCTTGCGCACTCTTCAGCACGGAAGAATAGTTCGACGTAGCTGGATTTCCGAGAACTCCAATGCGGGAAACGTTGGGCACAATACTTGCTAGCAGCTCCAGTTGTTTCGGAGACGAGTCATCGGACGAGCTCGCCAGTCCGGTGATGTTACCGCCGGGACGCGCGAGGCTCGCGACGAGACCGCTTCCGACCGGATCGGTCGAGTAAGCCATGACAATGGGGATCGTGGTGACTGCCTGCTTCAGCGTCGGCAGGGCGGCCGACAGGGCCGTGACGATGACATCGACCTTCAGTCGCACAAGCTCCGCGGCAATTTCGGGAATTCGCTCGTACCGTCCCTCCACCGAGCGCCACTCGATGACGAAATCCTTTCCCTCGACATAACCCAGCTCGCGCATGGCTTGCACCAATGCATCGTAAGAACCGGAAACAGCCGAACGCGATGCTCCAGAGAGAAACCCGATGCGCCAGACCTTGCCGGCCTGCTGCGCGCGCGCGGCAAGCGGCCACGTCGCTGCGGCACCAAGCACTGATATGAACGTCCGTCTTCTCACTCGATCACCTCATCGGCGCGACCCGACAGCGGAAGGGGGACAGTGAGTCCGAGCGCCTTGGCGGTCTTGAGGTTCAGGAACAATTCAACTTTCGTGCCCTGCTGGACTGGCAGCTCGCCGGGCTTCTCGCCTTTGAGAATACGCGCAGTGTAGACGCCGGCCAGACGGTAAGCGTCAGGTTGGTTGCCTCCATAGCTCATCAGGCCGCCAGCCGCGACAAACTCGCGGGTTTCGAACACCGCCGGCACCGCGTGGCGGACAGTGAGTGCAGCGAGCTGTTCGCTTCGACTCACAAAGAATGGATCCGGACCGATCACAAGCCCACCCGCCTGCAATTGGATCATGTTTGCGAACAGCGCATCGAAGTCGCGCTCGGTGCTTGCGTGCAGGACATGGAGCTGGAGGCTGAGGGCATGGGCCGCAGCCCGCACGCTTCTCGTATTTGCCTCGGCAAGACCGGAATCGGTTGGGTTGACGAGAAGCGCAATGACGCTCGCGGTAGGAAGCAGCTCGTGCAATAGTTCCAGCCGCTTCGGACCTACCTCTTCGTTCAACTGGGTCGAGCCGGTCATGTTGCCGCCCGGTCGGTTTAGGCTGGTCACGAATCCAAGCTTGATCGGGTCGCCCCCCGTTTGGAAGACTATTGGAATGACGGCGGTCGCAGCTTTGGCTGCGAGTGCTGCGGGGGTGGTGATCGCTGTGATCACGGTTACCTGTCGGCTTACGAGATCAGCCGCCATCCCCGGCAGACGATCGTATCGACTCTCCGCCCACCGGTATTCGATCTTGACGTTACGACCCTCGATGTAACCAGTTTCGTTTAGGCCTTGTCGAAATGGAGCCAATACACGTGCCTGCGCCTCGCCGCCGTACATGAACCCGATCACCGGCATGGCTGGCTGCTGCGCGCGCACCGCGAGCGACCATGCCGCTGTCGATCCGCCGAGTAGCGCGATGAACTCGCGGCGCCTCAAAGGTCCCCTCCTTAGGCCGGGGCCTGTACATTACCACATCTACGCGAGAACGGAGTTGTGCAGCACAGCAAATTTGACCGCCGATTGACAGCTATGGGTCAAAAGCAGCGACCCCGATCGGCCCAGAGCCCGAGCCCATGTCTGCACCACTCCCGAAAGCTACCCTAATTCAGCGGATTAGGCATCCGGCGCACCATGTCGTCCTCACTTAACCCAAAGGAGGATGACCATGGACGATGACAACTCGATCCTACCCCCACCGAAGCGCACGCCCTGGAGCAAGGGGAAGCTGATCGGGGCGAAACCGCCGCTGTTGTCAAGGCACGTCTGGTCCATTCGGACGAAGCTTCAAAATCGAAAGGCGAGCTCGCGAGTTGGCAACGTTCAATCTCGCCATTGATACAATGCCACCTCCGGACTAATGCAACGCAGCACGGAGCCCCTCACTCGATCGGTTCGCAAGTGATCTGCGCGCCGACCGATGTCTTGATTCAAGGGGCTATGCCCTTGCAAACTCGCCAAAGTCGGCACAAACGCCAGCCACTCGAACAGGAGCAATCGGATGTGCAGGATTGCATTGGTGATCGCCTTCGTGGCCGCCTTGACCGCGCCGGCCTTCGGCCAGAAGAGCGAGATTGAGGCGGTGAATGCCAAATGGATTGATTTTTTCAACAAGAGTGATTTCGCCGGCGTTGCCTCCCTCTACACCGACGACGCCAGCGCATTCCCACCGGGGTCGGGCATCGTAAAGGGCAGAGTCGCGATCGAGGTAATGTGGAAGGGGATGGCAGAGCAAGTTGGCGATCCGAAACTCACAACGCTCGACGTCAAGTCACTCGGCCCCTCTGCGGCGCGTGAGATCGGGACGTTCAGCCTCAAAACCAAGGGCGCTACCCCCCGGGAGGTCACGGGCAAATACGTCGTGGTATGGGAAAAGGTCGGAAACGACTGGAAGCTCGCAGCCGATATCTGGAACGACGGCAGGTAGGCATCAATATACGCGGGCTCGACCAACGAGCCGGTGAGGTGTCATGCGCACCGTTTTCGAGTCTACTTCTGCTAATCCTTTGTAAGCGGTGCTCGAGCGGACATTGCGACACGCACACTTGGTGCCACAACCGGGCTCGTGCACTGCAGCAAACCGCCGGCCTATTCGATGACTTGGTCCGCAATAGCTAGGATGCCTGGAGGAATGACGATACCGAGCGACTTTGCGGTCTTGAGGTTGATAGACAGTTCGAATTTGGTAGGTTGCACAACCGGCAAATCGGCCGGCTTGGCACCAGTAAGAATTTTTTCGGCGTAATTACCCGCGTGGCGGTATCCGTCGGCAAAATCAGGCGCGTAAGTGACCAGACCACCCTCCTCGGCAAATTCACCCGCATGCGACATGCCGCTTAGGATGCCAATCACTGGCATCGTCGGCTGCTGCGCGCGCGCCGCAAGGGACCACGCGGTCGTCGGGCCGCCGATCAGCGCGACGAACTCGCGACGTTTCCATTGATGGAAATGCATCCGCTGATCCTCCCAAGAGAGCCTGCGACAGCATAACGGCTGGCGACCTTCAAGTCAGGGGCGCGCTGCGCTGCGGGATTTCGATCCGGTCTTTGTCTGGTTTGGGTCAGATTCAGGCATAAGTGACAGTACGAGCGTCGTTGCTGCTGCGCCTCACAAAAGAGAGGCAACGATCCTATTGCTAGCCCGTGGGGGGCGCGATCTCGTCAAGCCCTTTTTGTTTGGTCTCGGGACCGAGCTGCGTGACTGAAACCGCGGCGATCAGCAGAACGATCGCCAGACACACGAACACCGCGGTCAGTCCCCAGCTGGTGCGTACCCACAGGATCGCCGGCACGATACCGGCGGTGGCGAGACGCCCGACGCCCGCCGCCCAGCCGAAGCCCGAGGCGCGTGCGTTGGTCGGGAACACCTCGGAGGCGAAAATCTGCATCGAGTTTCCCGCCACCTGGATGCAGAAGATCATCACGAAGCCGGCAATCAGCAGTTGCGTATCGGTCGTGGCGTTCGCGAACACGATCGCCATCAAACCCGCCGCCACGAATGCGCAAACCGAGGTGATCTTACGGCCGAATTTATCGAGTGCGTACATCATGAAGAGGCTCGCGCACGGCACCGCAAGCGTCATGCCGAACGTGTAGGCAAGCGACTTCGTGATGGTGAATCCCTTCTCGGTCATGATGTTGGGCAGCCAGGTGCCGAGCCCGATCGCAACACCGAAGAAAGCAGAGAAGCAGATCATGCCGGCGACCACGCGCAGCGGGAACATCTTGAACACGATCGCAAATGGATCGCTTTTGGTGTCGCTTGCGGCGTCGGTGGTGAGCGGTTCCTTCGGCCCGGCAATCCCCAAGCGAACGAGCACGTCGAGCGCCTGGTGGCCCCTGCCATGGGTCGCAAGATAGCGCGGCGATTCCGGCAGCCAAAATCGGAACAGCCAGACGACGAGCGCGCCAATGCCGATCACAATCCACACGCCGCGCCAGCCAATCGCATCGCGGAAGAACAGCGTAAACAGCGAGGCGATTGGCCACACGCAGGCGCCGCCAATGAAGTGGACGATCGCAAGAATGCGGCCACGGATGGCCTTGGGCGAATATTCGCCGGCATAAGCAAAGGCGAGCGGCTGCTCGCCGCCGAGCCCAACGCCTGCGATGAAGCGTGCCGCGATCAGCCACCAGACCGTCGGCGCCAGCGCTCCTAGGATCGTGAACACGCCGAACAGCAGCAGGTTAAACTGGTAGACCGTCTTACGGCCCCAGCGGTCGGAGAATTCGCCTTGCCCCGCGGCGCCGATGAACATTCCCAGTACGGTCGCGCTGCCGACCCACGCGACTTCGGGGCCAGTCGCGAACTTCGTTGCCAGCATGTCCGGGATGAGCGAGCCCAGCACGATCAGGTCGATAACGTCGAAGAAATATCCAGCCGCTATCAGTGCAATCACCTTGATATGAAGCGAAGAAATCTTTGCACCGTCCAATGACGTGCCAACGAACCCTTCGATTGTCTGGGCCACGGTGTTCCTCCCCCTGTACCGCACGCCGGTTCGCCCGGCGTTTGATGAGGGCAAGTCTGGAAGCCTTCGACAAGCAAGTCAATTGATTGATGCCGCCGAAAAAAACGGGCTCGTTTATTGCGATCCGTCAGGATCGACGCCACCCGTAATTGCGGTACAATTGATCCATCGGTGGAAAGGAAAGCATGAGACGATGGTCAACGCAGGCACCCCGCGCGGAATGATCGCGGTCGACAAGATGGGCACGAAGGTCTTGTTTCTCAATCCGGCGACCTATGAGACGAGGTCGTGCTCGAGGATTTTCCGCGGGCACGATGCATGAGCTGCTCGTGGTGCCGGAAACCGGGCTCGTCCATCTGCCGATTTTCGGCGACGGTATCCATGAATTTTGTCCGTAGCACCTCAGTAACCGGAATTAGCCAGCCTACTCCGGCAGTTACGCTTCGTGCCATTACGGACTCATGCACTGCAGCAAAAGCTATAGCGCCAAGCGGCATAGTTTCCAGCCCAAACCACTTGGCTGCCGCGTTAAGGTTTCGTCGCGAGCGCACAAAAAGCGTTAGCGGTTTCTCTGAGACAGGCGTTCGTGAACCCGGCCCTGTTGAGCGTTTCCGTCAATCCTTGCTTCGTCTGGCCTGAGTAGGATGTAAAGCCCAGTGCGATCCGAGCCCCAGACTTCATGACCCTGCGGAATTCTCGCAGGCCTGCAAGCGCGTCCGGCCACACCTGCATTGAATTCACCGCCATCGCCTTATCAAAGCTGTTGTCTGGGAAGGGCAGTTGCTCGACGGAACCGAACCGCAGGTCGACCGAGCCCCTCTGTATGGCAGCCGCATTTCTAGCCTGCGCTTGCGCCACCATTTCCTTGGATGGGTCAACACCTGCGGTCAGCCCCTCTCTTGCACGCTTTGACAACAGCTCGATCACCACGCCGGGTCCGAATCCGACTTTCCAAGACTCTGTCTCGCGGTTGCACCTTAAGGAGATCGACAACCCAAAGGCCATATTCCGCATTCAGGCGCGCCATGATGCGGCCGCCTAGCCGGCCCAAGAAACCCTGGGGCCGCCCAAACATGCGCAGGGAAATGAGAACCAATGGGCGCATACTAAAAACGGACCGTGCTTCCTGATCTGACTGAGCCAATTCCGCGAACGCATCCGATTGCCAGTGCGTCGAACTCGCCATGAGAACAGTGGTAGGTGCGAGGATAGTGTCCTAGGCAAACTTTAGCCCTTGAACAACCAGGCCAAGCCCTCCCGTCGCTGATCGACCTAAGCCGGAATCATTTAGCTCTCTAAATCTTGGTGACCGTGAACTGGCCGTTGATGCGTTCAGGCACGAACTTTACCTTGTCGCCGACTTTGACAGTCTTCAGCATGGCCGGGTCTTGTGCTCGAAACACCATGGTCATGCCTTCTTCCATGTCGAATTGCTTCAAAGGACCGTGCTTGAGCGTGATCTTGCCAGCAGCTTCATCTATTTTGATCACCTGCCCATTCACCATTTGTGCGAGGGCGGGGTTCAGAATAGCCGCAGCAACAATTGCCGTTGCAAACGCCAGCACGAGCGGGCGGTTTTTCATCTCAAGCCTCTCCGGCCGGCCTTACTTCACTATGACTTTGCCATGCATCCCGGCTTGGTAATGTCCGGGAATCAGGCAGGCGAACTCGAAGTCGCCCGTCTTCGTGAATCTCCAAAAGAGTTCACGACGCTCGGAGACAGCAAGGCGCTTCCCGTTGGGATCGTCATGTTCCATGTCGGGGAATTTCTTCATCAGTTCAGCATGCTTGCGGTTTTCCGCAACCGTCGCCAGCATGAACTCGTGGCTTTCGGTCCCGCTGTTTTCCAGGATAAAGCGGATTTGCTCGCCCTTTCGCACAGTGATAACAGCCGGCTCGAACTTCATGTCTGCCTCGCTGCCGTCATCAATCATCAGTATGCGTATGGTTCGCGCTGGTTTCTTCGGATCGCCCGGCTCGCCAGCGGAAAAGGTTCCATGATCTTCATGGGCGCGCGCGGTAATCATAGCCGTCGTCGCCGTGACAAATAGTACAGCAGCAGCTGCAGCGGTTGTAAGTTTATACATGATATAAGCCCCTTTCAGTGCCCCTTGTGCGTATTGCTAGGTTTATCCTTGGCAGCAGGCGATGGTGACATTGCTGGACCGCTCTGCCGCGGCGCCGACGCGGAGGGGGTCTCGATCTCATAAGCAACCGTGCCGTTCGGATGCTTGTAGCTGCCAGGGTCCTTGTAATCGTTAGGAGCAATCCCGTCGCGAATCTTCATCAGCGTGAACATGCCGCCCATCTCGATCGGTCCGAACTGCCCAAACCCGGTCATCATCGGGAGCGTGTTGTCGGGCATCGGCATCTCCATCTCGCCCATATCCGCCATTCCGGCGCTTCCCATCGGCATGTAGTCCGGAACGAGCCTGCGGACCTGCCGGGCAATATCGCTCTTCTGCACGCCGATGAAGTTCCTCACGTCGTGGCCCATCGCGTTCATGGCGTGATGCGTCTTGTGACAGTGAAACGCCCAATCGCCCGGACTGTCGGCGAGCATGTCGAAAGCGCGGATCGAGCCGACCGGCACATCGATCGTCGTCTCCGGCCATTGCGCAGTCTCCGGCACCCATCCGCCGTCTGTGCAGCTCATGCGGATCTCATGACCGTGGATGTGGATCGGATGATTGGTCATGGTGAGATTGCCCATGTGAACGCGCACGCGATCCCCAAGCCGCACCGGCAGCGGATCGATGCCGGGAAACACGCGGCTGTTCCACGTCCACAAGTTGAAATCAGTCATCTCAGCGACTTTAGGCAGATAGGTGCCGGGGTCGATGAGGTAGGCGCTCATGATGAAGACGAAATCCCGATCGACTGGCCGGAATTTCGGGTCGCTTGGGGGCACGACGAACATTCCCATCATGCCCATCGCCATTTGCACCATTTCGTCGGAGTGCGGGTGGTACATGGATGTCCCGCTCTTCTTCAACTCGAACTCGTACACGAAGGTCTGTCCGGGCTTTATGTGCGGCTGTGTCACTCCACCTACCCCGTCCATCCCGTTCGGCAACAGCATACCGTGCCAATGAACGGTCGTGTGCTCGGGAAGCTTGTTGGTCACGAAGATACGCACCTTCTCGCCTTCGACTGCCTCGATGGTCGGTCCAGGCACCTGTCCGTTGTAGCCCCACAAGTTCGCCTTCATGCCGGGCGCGAACTCGCGCACCACGGGTTCTGCGACAAGGTGGAACTCCTTCCAGTCGCCATTCATACGCCACGGCAGCGTCCAGCCGTTGAGCGTGACGACTGGCTGATAATCGGGACCACTCGTTGGATGTCGCGCCGCCCCCTTTACAGGGATTTGCAGGCAGGCGCAGCGTTGTTTGTGCATCACAGCAAATTGTCACCGCCGATGTCTCAGATGGGTCATTTTGAGCCGTAGACCACCGGAGAACCATCCCCGACGCAGTCGCACTACACCACCGTCTCACGGCTCGTTCCCCGGCAATCCATCTCGTATTCCAGCCCCTGCACCGGCGGACGGGCATAATGCCAGGTGAGCCCGGCATGGGCGGCGCCGCGGCGCACGATCTCCTCGGCGAGAAAAGGATAGAGGTCGTGGACCGTGTAGACCTGCGTGGCGGTGGTGTCGTCCCAGCGCAGCCCGAATGCCGCCAGGCGTCGTTCCATCTCCGCGAACACATGGCGCGCCTTCTCGCGCATGGCCTCCGGCGTGGTTTCGCCCCGCCGGACGATGCGCTCGTTGTAGCTTGCTCCTCCCTCTCTTGCCTCCGCACCGCCGGCAATCACGAAAGTAGGCGCGGCGGTTGCGTGCTGCGGGCGATCGTGGGGCCGGGTTTCAAACCCGCCCCTACTGCTGTCGGCGACTGTGAATGCGAAGGCGTGAAACGACGGCTCCAGCGGAGGCTCGATCTCCGGACAGACGTTGCCGCGCGCAACCGGATTCACCTTGCCGTCAAACAGCCGCCATTTCTCCAAGGTCAGCACATACCGCTCGTTGAACGAGCGAAACCCCTCTTCCGTGAACGGCTTGGGCGAGCGCAGCTCGCAGGCACAGAACGCGGTCAACGGCCGGCCGGCCTGCGCGATCATGCGCTCGATTGCGGCAAAGCCGGCCTCGAGCGGCATCGGTGCGCGAAAGCGCACCCGCTCGATGGCGTAGCCCGGCAGCGCCATTACCCCGGCTGAGTACTGGAACACGCTCGGCAGGAAGCGATAGCCGCCGGGGGTAAAATCGACTGCACCCGCCATCTTGCCTCGCTCTATCTTTTCCTAATCTTTTCCTAAGCGTGCAACGGATGTTCCAAGCGGTCGAAATAGCTGCGGCGGATCTGATCCTTGAAGCCGGCACTGAACTGCAGCGCCTCCTGAAAATCCTTCTTGCTCAGGTAAAATGTCTCCAGCTCCTCTACCGCGCGTACCGTGGCGTTGCGCGGCTCTCCGCTGAAGAGCGCCATCTCCCCAATGACCTGCCCGATGCCGAGGATGGCGATTTGGCGCTCCGGTTGGCCCGGCGCTTCTGCCGTCACGGCCGCCGTGCCGCTGCGGACGAGAAAGAACTCTTCGCCGATCTCGCCCTGGCGGATCACGAACTCGCCGGGAGCATAGCGTCGCCGCCGCATGCGCTCGGCCACGTTCGCAATTTCCGCCGGAGTGAGCCGGTTGAAAAGCTCGACGGTCTTGAGGAACTCGCAAATGAACAGCGCATCGCGCAGCACGACGTCGGAAACGATGTTGCCGTCCACCATGTTCACGATCCGGTCGGCCACGTCGAGGATGCGGCTGTCGTGCGTCACCATGATCACCGTGCAGGCTTCTGCAACCGTAAGCTCCTTGAGCAGACTGACCACGGTGTTGCTCAACTCCTTGTCGAGTGACGCGGTCGGCTCGTCGGCGAGAACCAGTTTCGGTCGGTTGACCAGCGCGCGCGCCACGGCGACCCGTTGGCGCTGGCCGCCGGAGAGCGAGCGCGGCTTGTAGTCGGCACGATGTCCGATGCCTAGTCGTTGCAGCATGGCCATGCCCTGCTCGCGCATGGCGCTCGCCGGGCGATCCCCGAGCTGCATGGCCATCTTGACGTTCTCGTAGGCCGAGAGCGAGTCGAAGAGGTTGTGCGCCTGGAAGATAAATCCGAGGTTTCTGCGCACCGCCACGAGCTCCTGGCGCGCCAAGCCCGTGAGATTGCGATCGAGGATCCGGATGGTGCCCTCCTGGACCGAGCGCAAGCCGCCGATGAGGCTGAGCAGGGTGGTCTTGCCGGACCCTGACGGTCCCGTCATGATCACGAGCTGCCCCGGGCCGATCTCGATGCTGTTGCCGAACAGCACCTGGTTTCGCGCTTCGCCTTGACCGTAAGAGTGATTGACGCGCTCGACGTGCACGACCGCAGGAGCTTCGGGTGCTGCAGAGCCGGCGGACATCAAAACAGCTCTGCGGGATCGGCGGCAATGACGCGGCGCACCGCGATCAGGGCGGAGCCGATGCACATGCCCAGGCTCAGCGCAATGCTGGTCAAGCTGAGCCCTACCGACATCCCCGCCGGAATCAGGACCAGATCGCCGACGACCCTGAATATGAAATAGCACAGTATCCAGGCCGGCACGTACCCGAGCAGCGCGTAGAATATCGCCTGCTGCAAAACCACCTTGATCAGATAGCCGTTGCGATAACCCATCGCCTTGAGCGTTGCGTACTGAGAGAGCTGGTCGGAAAGATCGGAAAACAAGATCTGGTAGGAGATCAACATGCCGACAGCAAATCCGACCAGCGTTCCGATGTCGAAGATCGGCCCCACCGGCGAGACTTGCAGCGCAAACCGAGTCTCCTGATTCATCAGCTCGGCCTTGGTCGGCACCGCAACGTTGGTCGGCAGGGCAGCCCGCAGCGCGCGCTGCACATCCGATGGCCGATGACCGGGGAGCACTTTGACCACGCCGACGTCCGGGCTGGGAAGGTCGCCGGCGTTTGCGCTGCCGTTGCCGAACAGCGTGAAGAAGGTACGGTCGCTCATGATCACGTTGCCGTCGGTAAAAAAGTCGGGACCAAGCCGGAAGGTGCCGATCACTCGGACCGCGTGGCGCGACAGCTCGGTCTGCGTGCCCGGGCCCGCGTCGCCGAAGTTGCTGCGGGCGCGACGGTCCACCATTACCGTGCCCGGCTGCCGAAGCTCATCGAGCTTCGCAGTGACCTCGGGAATGAGGAAGACCGGTTGGTCGGGATCGAAGGCAAAGATCTGCACTCCCACCAATTCCAGGGTTTGCGGATTTTTCCAGACGGAAGCCTTGCGCTGCGCGTACAGGGGCCGCACGCTCGCGACTCCCGCTACCGCATGTGCCTGCGCGAGCTGGCGTCGCGAGAACGGCGCCTCCCTGCCGAACTGATATCGGGTCGCGCTTACCAGCATGATGTCGCCGTCGAGTTGGCCGATGGAGACGAGCATGCTCGCGATGAACCCCTCGCGGAAGCCAAGCTCGACCATCATGAGCAGCACAGCGAAGGCTATGCCGGCGATCGAACGCAACAGGCGTTGCTTGTCCGCAACGATGTTGCGCCAAGCGAGCGGCACAGGCCAGCTCTTGCCGCTCTCTCCGGCTGACGGGAGCCTGACTGTCGCGAGCCTCTCGACCAGTTGCATCGGACCGCCTGACGGTGGCCTAGAAAAGATCGGCCGGGTCGGCCCGGCGCAGGATGCGCACGGCAAAGAGGGCCGAAGCGGCGGACATTGCGAGCGCGAGGAGCAGCACCCCGAGCACGCGTGCTCCCGTCATCTCGATCGGCAGCCGAGCGGTGGTTCGGACTCTCTCGTAGATCGCAATCGACGCCACCACAGCAGGAGCGAAGGCAGCGCTCGCCATGATAAGCGACAGCGCCACGACGATGTTGCGAACATAAGCATCGGTGTAACCGATGGCCTTCAGCGTCGCATACTGCGGAAGCTGGCGAATGACCTGGGTTGCAAGTGTCTGATAGAGGATCACCATGCCTGCCACGACCGACACGATGACGCCGAACCCGAAGATGATGCCGGTCGCCGTTCGCGTGCTCCAGTGCTGGACCTCATTGGCCTCGATCTCGGGGCGGGTGAATACCCTGGTATCCGCCGGCAGCAGCTCGCGCAATCGCAGCGCCACCCGATCGGGGTTGCTGCCCGGCTTGAGCTTGATCAGCCCAAGATTGACCGCGGCAAGCGAATGCGTCGGGAACATGCGCTCGAAATTGACATCGCTCGTGACCACGACGCCCAGGCCGATAAATCCCGTTCCGAGCGTGTACTGGCCGCCGATCTCGAACGCGTGCTCGCCGATCTCGACCAGACGTCCTGGGGTCTGCGGCCCGAACATCGGCAGCGTCGCCCTGTCGACCAGGACCGTGTTGGGTCGCCCCATGACGTCGGCCTGATGCTCGATCTCGTCCACGTTGAAGAGATGGTCCTGCGGGGCAAAGCCCATGACGAAGACGTCGCGCCGCAGCCTGCCCTCCGGGTTCAACCACGACGCCGCGGACTGGTAGAACGGCCGTGCCAATTCCACTTCCGGCAAGGACATGGCCAGGTAGAGGCGCGCGCGGGGAAAATCGTAGGAGCGGCCCTGGAAGTCGTAGGCGCCGGATGTCATCAGCAGATCGAAGCGCAGGCGATCGTAGATCCGCATGCCCCCTTTCGGCACGGAGAAATAGAAGCCGAGCTGCAGAAAGATCATCAGGACGGCGACGAAGATGCCGCACACCGCCAGCGCATTGCGACCCTTCTCGTGCAGGAGGATGCGCCAGGCAATATAGCCGGTCACGACGCGATCTCGGTTAGCAATCAACCTCGTCCTGAGGAGCGCGCTTGCGCGCGTCTCGAAGGACGGCCACACGCGAGATCGTGCCAGCGGCCATCCTTCGAGACGGGCGCATGCAAGCATGCGCCCTCCTCAGGATGAGGTCTGTGGGTTTAAGCTTCATCCGCTCGATCTGCTGGGTTCATGGAATCGATCTAATAGTTCTGCGGAAGCTGCAGGTTGGGGCCTCCTGAAGGATGTCAGGACCGGGGCGGCGGACCCATCGGCTGCGCGGTCGTGATGACCACATCGACGGTAAGATTGGTGAGCCGCCTGGCGGCCGCGCTATCGTCGAGATCTATCCAGACCTGCACGACGCGGGCGTCCGCCCGCGCTGCCGGGTCGACATTGAGCACATCGTTCTTGAAGATCATGTTGCCCACGCGCGCCACTCTGCCGGTGATGGGATTTGGCAGCGCGCGGCTGCTGATCGTCGCTTTCTGGCCCGGACGCACCTTGCCGACATCGGTCTCGTAGACTTCCGCGACCGCGCGCATGCGATCCGTGTCGCCGATGGTCAACACCGGGCCGGAGCCGATCTCCTCGCCCGGCTTGATCCGAATGTTGAGGATATGGCAGTCGCACGGCGCATATAACGTCATCCGCTTGGCGCGTACCTCGGCCAGCGCGATCTGGCGCTCCAGCGAAGCGATCGGAAACTCCGCCTCCATGCGCGCCAAAGTAGCACGAGCCTGCTCGATCTGATTGGCAGCGTCGGTCTTGTCGATCTCGAACTGATCCTTGAGCTCCGAAAGGTGCTCGCGCGCCGCCTGCACGTCCTTGTCCTGGGCGTGCCGGGCCTCCAGGCTGGCGATGGTGTCCTCCTGCACCGCGATGCGGTGGGGGGTCAGTTCCACGACCCGCCGGCGATACAGCTCCGCCGCCTTGATGCGTATCGTATTGAGCGCGGTTTCCGCCTTCATGCGCGCCTTTGCCTCGTCGAGCTGGGCGCGCAACAGGTCGCGCTGCGCCATCTGCTCGGCATAGCCGCCGAGGTAGCCAATCACCTCGTTCCGTTTGACCAGATCGCCGCGCTCGACGAAGAGCGATTCGAGCCGGTCCGGTCCAGCCCCGGCGCCCAGATTGATGATCTCGCTCCACGGCTCGATCCGGCCCAGCGCCGCGACCTGCTCAGACTGCTCCGCCTGATCCTGGGCAGCGGCCGATATCGTCTGCAGCGCCTCGGCCGAGGGGCCAAGAGTCATTCTGGAGAACGCGATGCCGGCAGCAACCAGCACCAGCAGCACGCCCGCAACCAATGTCGTCTGCCGATTGAAAAGGCGCGACAGGCCGGTCTGAGGAATGCTCGGCATCGCTCAATGTTTCGTTCGCCACCAGCCCAAAGGGATTGTATCAATGCGCCCGCGCACTGAACAGGCGTCTGCGGCCCTCACCCTAACCCTCTCCCCGTAAGAACGGGGAGAGGGAACGGAGCGAGTTTGCTACACTGCCGATCACCTATCACCGGAACGCGCTTCCATGGACGATACCACGAGCCGAACCGTGCTCTACGCCAGCGTCGGCGGCGAGCTCACCCGCTACGCCATGGATGTGGATGCGGCTGCCTTGACCAGGTTGGAATCGGTCAGCCTCCCCATCAACATTCAGTATGCGTGGCCGCATCCGTCGCGGCATTACCTCTATGTCGTCTCCAGCGGCGGCGGGCCGGGCGTGCCCAGCGACAAGAACTTTGCCCATGCGTTTCGTGTCGATCCGCGCTCCGGTTCGCTCGCGTTCCACGGCGAGCCGCGCCGCCTGCCGTCGCGTCCGATCCACGCCAGCGTCGACATGACCGGCGAGTATCTTCTCACCGCCTATAACGACCCGAGCGCGCTGACCGTGCATCGTATCGCGCGCGACGGCACCTTGGGCGACGAGGTGAGGCAGCCGGACGCGCTCGACACCGGCAAGTATGCGCATCAGATCCGCGCCACGCCGGATAATGCCCAGGTGATCCTGGTCACCCGCGGCAACAATGCTGCCGATGACCAGCCGGTAAACCCCGGCTCCATCAAGACCTACGGTTTCAGTCAGGGCGTGCTCAGTAACCTGGCCGCCATCCAGCCCGGAGACGGGATGCGGTTCGGTCCCCGCCATCTCGATTTCCATCCCGGCAAGCCGTGGGTCTATGTCTCCGTCGAGAGCCAGAACAAGCTCTACGTCTATGCGCGCGATGCCGCGCGCGGGCTCGCGCCTGCGCCGGCCTGCGTGAAAGAGACGCTCTCCGATCCGCGGTCACCGCGGCGGCAGGCGGCAGGCGCGATCCATGTCCACCCCTCCGGCCGGTTTGTCTATCTCACCAACCGCGCCTCGGCGACGGTGGAGCGGAACGGCAGGAAGGTATTCGCCGGGGGCGAGAACAGCATCGCCGCCTTCTCCATCGACGAGGCGACCGGTGAGCCTACCTTGATCCAGAACATCGACGGGCGCGGCATGCAGCTGCGCACCTTTGCCATCGATCCCGGCGGGCGCATGCTGGTTGCCGCCAGCATCCAGCCGCTCCCCGTTCGCGACAACGGCGGCGTCTCGATGCTTGCGGCCGGCCTTTCCGTTTATCGCGTGGGCAGCGACGGCAAGCTTGAATTTGCCCGCAAATACGACGTCGACGTCGGCAGCAAGACCCAGTTCTGGAGCGGCATGCTCACCCTGGGCCAGGAATGATGCGCGGTACCGAGCTTCGTAGGGGCGAGTCGGGGCCCCCAAAAAACGCAAGCGTTTTTTGGAGTGCCCCGCATTGCCTCGCCCTCTCTCAGCATGCGCGGAGTTTGTTGTTGTAGGGGCGGGTTTCAAACCTGCGCCTAGTACTGCGTATTCGAGATTCTAATCATATCGCCGCATCAATCAGGATGAGGTCTGCGGGTTTAAGCTCCATCTGCTCGCTTCCGATTGGTTTCATGCAATCGATCTACTAGGGATGCACGTCCTGGGTGAACCAGTCGGTCGGGAGGTCGTGGCCCAGGCCGCTTTCCCGTGCCTTGCGGTACACAACGGCTCCGGCGGCGGCGAACTGATAGCCCATGCCGAGATTGTTGAGGAAGCAGGTGACCTCCTGCTCGCCGCCGCGTCCCTGCGCGCTGCCGGTGATCAGGTCGGCAAGCGTCGGCGCATGCTTGAAGTCGATCGCCTCGCCCAGCTTCCAGCCCTTGTTTTCGGCGCGCTCCGGCACCGCCAGATCCTTGCTCACCACGTGCAGCGGGTTTGCGTCGCGCGTGTGAATGACGAGCCGGTCGGCGCGCTTGATGGCCGCGAGCTCGATCTCCGGCAGCTTGATCGAGCTCAGGTGCATGCCCGGCTCGATCCAGCGCAAAAAGAAGATGTTGTCGATGGAATTGGTGGCGCACATGACGATGTCGGCGCCGGCGATGGCATCTTCCGGCTGCCCCACCGGCTCGACCGCAATCTCGAGAGCAGCGCTCATGCTCGCTGCGAATGCCCGGCAATGGGCGTCATTGGGGCTGAAGCAGCGGATGCGGGTGATCTCGCGGACCGCGCACACCGCGAGGAGCTGCGCGCCCGCCTGCCAGCCGGAGCCAAGGAGCGCGACCGAGGTCGCATTCTCGCGCGCGAGATACTTGACCCCGAGCCCGTTGGTGGCGCCGACCCGCATCCGCTGCATCACCCCGTCGGGGAGGATCGCCAGCGGCTCGCCGGTCTGCGATGAGAACAGCAGCACCAGCCCGACGTAGCGGGCGTTCGGGGCGGTGGGCACCTTGACCCGGCGCATGGCGTTGCCCTGCTGCGGCCAAGTCACGATGTCCGAATCGATGCGGACCGCTGCGATGCCCAGCTTGGGGATGACCCCATCCATCGACTTGAGGCTGTAGACCGCCTCGCCTTGCCCCGAGGGCACCATGCAGTCCGAACGCACCCGATTGACGCCGCGGCCTTCGCGCAATTCCACGTAGACGTCCTCGAGCACGTCGATGCACTCCCGCATCGTCAGGAGCTGTTCGACGTCATCGTTGGAGAGGATCAATGTCATCGCGGTGGAGCGCTCACACGGAGGAGCGCTTATTGGTACTGCGTCATAAGTTGCCCCTCGACGTCATTCCGGAGCGCTGGCAAGTCGGCTCTGCCGACTTGCCAGCGAGCCCGGAATCCATAACCCCAAGCAGTAATGTATGCCACCGCAGCGTAACCACTTTCATCACTGCACGGCCTGTGGTTATGGATTCCGGTAGCGTCAGGAGAGCAGGAGAGGAGGACGATCGTGAAAACGAGCTGAAACCTTTCGTAGCGGTCCAGAGGGTTCGACTCCCTCCCGGCAAAGGCGCAGCCCGCCAGCCGGAAGCGAGCCTTGCACGTGTGCGGCAACGTCACGCGTGAAGCGTACGGTAGCAGGTGCTGAAGCTGCGGGTTAGCCCCGAAATCATTTTCGCTGAAGCCTTCGTAGTCCGGAATGCGGGGGCAGCATCGACGTGGCCGTCACTGGCGAGGGCACGTTGGTTCGACCGGGGTCCTGGAACGGAGCAGAGGCACGGGATGGATCGCCTGAAGACCTGAGAGATCCCATTCGCGTCCACGTGCGAGAACCGGAGCAGGGCAGCCGGCAACAAAAGCCCCGGCCTGGAGGAGACCTCCGCTCCTTCAGGAGCGCCACGGCGGGACACGAACCAGGAGGATCGCGTGGGCGGCGGGAGCGAACCAATAAGTGACCGTTGATACGCGGGTGGGAAGTCGTAGCGCCTTCATAGTACCGACGAGAGCGGGGAACTGGGCTCACTGGGACCCGATGGAGGAAAGGGAGGCGTCGTGAGAGAGAACCATTGCCGGGAAACACGGGAGGGGACATGAACCTCGCGAACCTGTACACGAAACGACAATGGATAGCCGAACTGGCGAGAGCGAAGCCGAAGAAGGTGCTGTTCTCGCTGCACCACGTTATCGATCTGGAATGGATGCTGAAAGCCTACCGGCTGACCCGCAAGGATGGAGCGACTGGCATCGACGGTGTTACCGCGAAGGAATATGAAGCGAAGCTGCAGGCCAATCTCTTGGACCTGCTCAATCGCATCAAGTCCGGAAGCTACAAAGCACCGCCGGTGCGCAGAACCTACATCCCGAAGGCAGACGGCTCAAAGCGGCCGCTCGGCATTCCGACCTTTGAAGACAAGGTGGCGCAGCGGGCGATTGTCATGGTTCTGGCGACCATCTACGAGCAGGACTTCATGCCTTGCTCGTATGGCTTCCGACCGCGACGCTCAGCCCATGAGGCGCTGCGCAAACTGCATGGCGCCATCTCGTGGCATGGACAGCACTGGGTGCTGGATGTCGATATACGCAAGTACTTCGATGATGCTTCATACTACACCCCAGCTTGTGCAGTTTGATCGAAGAGGTCGGATTGAGAGTGGATGACCTTGAGGCGCAAGCCTTTTTTGCGTCCGCGTCTGACATGAAGCGCTTTGATCTCGCCGCGCTTGACACGTTGCCACACTGTTTGTCGAGAAACTCCCAACAGACGCATGGTTTGATACATGGTGAGGAAGTCATCTGGTGCTTCTTCAGCGACACGGGTGCGCAGGTCGTCTGTGAGACGAATACGCCAAGGGGCCCCGGGTGTCAGCTGTTCTCCGGCGATGATGCCCTCGTTGAGCCAGCGATGAACGGTTGAAGTTGCCACACCAAGCGCTGCCGCGATCTGTTTGATGTTCATCAGCTCGCCCTGTGGTGCAACCGCCGGTGGCTCGAAGCGTGGGATGTCCCAGTTTCGTCGTAGGCTGCTAACGAGATGAGTGGTGAAGCGGTGACCGTAGGCGGTTCTGCGCTCCTGGCGATTGAGAATGCCGGCGATCACGGCGTCGGGGTAATGGATAGCGAGGCGACGCACCAGCGCGACGGTGTCTTCATCAGTGCGCACGGCTGCGGGACGGCGTTGCAGGTTGAGATCAATCTCGGTGATGCTGCCACCACGCCAACGCAGGGTGAGATGCACGCGGCGTTGCTCTTTGTCGAGGGCGATGATGACTTCCTCGAGCAGGGTGCGCAGCAGTTCTTTTTTGTCGCGCGGTGCGGTGGTCGGGGCCTGCCAGACCTTGAACAAATCGGTGCCGAGTGCGAGCAAGCGGCTGCGCTCGTCGACGCTCAGCGTCCGCGGTCGCTGCTGTTCACGACGTGCGAGTTCAGCTTTGGCCGTTTCCAATTCACGGAGCGCTTTTTCCCATTCCGCTTCGAGCCCGCGGGCGACCAGCCGATTGTCAGGATCGACGGCCCTGTATCGACGCTCGGTGCGTTGCGCCTCGTAGCTTGTCCGCTCGACCGCCAAACGCCATTGTGCAAGCGCACCATCGCGATCAACTTCAAGCCGCTCGGCCGCGGCGAGCGAAGCCTCGATACCGAGTGGTGCCAACGCAGCAAGGACAGCTTGCGCCACGGCCTGGTCGACTTGCACTGCGCCGATGCTGAGGCAGTAGACACCGCGAGCATTTGTGATGGTCTTGCCGGCACAATGATAGCCGGCGGAAGCCGTGCGACCCGTGTAGTGGGTGCGCAACTTGCGGCCGCAATGTCCGCACACGGCGACGCCTTGCAGCAGAGCGCTTCCTTCCCTCACGGCGCCCCCACTCGGCTGATGCGGGCGCGGATGCGTATTAGCGGTGATCCGGGTGCGATTGGCCTCGTATGTGGCCATGTCGATGAAGCCTTCATGGTGGTTCGGGATGAACACGGACCATTGTGATCGCGGCAGCTTGCGCACGCGTTTCTTGCGCGCACCCGTGACATCGAGGGAGACTTCGCGGCGGCTCTTGCCATAGGCATAGGCGCCCGCATAGGCCGGATTGGAGAGCACATGATAGATGGCGATGTAGCTCGGGTCGACCCAACGGATGGCACCGCCGTAGCAAGTCTGCAGTGGAAACGACAGGCCCTCGCTGCGGAACCAGAGCCAGACGCGGCGTGCCGATCCGAGTTCGGCGAAGCGAGCAAAGACAGTACGGATGGTGGAGCAGACCGCCTCATCTGGATGGAAGCGGACCTCGCCATCCTCCTCGCCCCAGATGAAACCAACCGGCAGGCCGCGCCGCAATTCGCCGCGGGCGGCCTTGTTGCAAATCCCGCCGTTAAGACGCGCTCGTATGATATGCAACTCAGCCTCGCTCATGGTGCCCTTGAGACCGAGCAGCAATCGATCGTTGAACATCGCGGGATGATAGATGCCGTCGGCATCGCCGATGAGGGTGTCGGTGAGGCCGCAGAGATCGAGCAGGCGATACCAATCGGCATTGTTGCGGGCGAGGCGGGAGACTTCGAGGCCGAGCACGATCCCGACATGGCCGAGGGCGACTTCGGCGGTGAGCCGGGCGAAGCCATTGCGCTCGACGATGCCGGAACCGGAAAGCCCGAGGTCTTCGTCGACAACGATGACCTGCTGCGACGGCCAGCCAAGTGTCGTCGCCCTGGCGGCCAAGGCGTATTGGCGTTGTGTCAATTCTCGATTGTGCTCGACCTGCGAAGGCGTGGATTGTCGGAGATAAATGTAGGCAGCACGACCCAGGTGCGAAGCGCTGATCTTCGTGATGTCATTCATCAGTCGCCTCCGTGTTTTGGGTTGTCTCGCAGGTTTGCGCGATGATGCGTGCCAGAATGTTGAGAGCCTCGGCGCGATTTTTGGCGTCGAGCTCTTGGCGCGGCGATTGTCGCGCCGGCGGGGACGGTTCGAGAAGGGCCAGGGTCAGTTGCATCGCAACTCTCCTCATTGGCCGCTGGCTCTCGGTGCGGAATCAAGCAGCGGCTCAGGAGAGCGTCGACGATCACCCTTGCGTGGAGCAAATCGGCTAGTGAGGCGAGACAGGGGTCACGCTGTTCGCAACGCGACGCAGACAGCTCATGAGCAACACCGGCTGCTTCCCAATTGGTCCAACTCGCCGGAATGAGCGAGCGGCTGCCGTCCGGCAGCACCACGAGTAACAGCAGAACGCCGCGTCGTTTTATGGTACCCATCACCTGCAATGAGCGGCCCTCAAACGGGTGCCGCTCACGCAGGATCGTTACAAAACTCGATATGTCTCGGAGGTGGGTAGTGTGTGACGGCTTCCTTCGAACTCAATTCCGCACGCGCAACTTCGGGCGTTCCTCGACCAGCGAGTAACGGATGGCGTGATCCGACGGATGATCGACAAGTGGCTGAAAGCAGGGGTCCTGGAAGATGGAACCCTGCGCCTTGCGACTGAAGGTACCCCGCAAGGCGGCGTCATCTCACCGATGCTCTCGAACATCTTCCTGCACCACGTGCTGGACGAATGGTTCGAGGCAGAGGTGCGACCCCGCATGCTGGGAGAGTGTACGTTGGTGCGCTTTGCCGATGACTTCGTGATGACGTTCAAGAACCACCGCGACGCCAAACGGGTTCTGGAAGTGCTGGGGAAACGGCTTGCACGGTATGGGCTCACGCTGCATCCCGACAAGACCCGGTTCGTCGACTTCCGCCCCGAGCGCAAAGGTGGCACGCATCCGGACTGCGCCGAACCGCCGTTCGACTTTCTGGGCTTCACCCACACCTGGGCGAAGTCACTCAAGGGGCAGAACGTGGTACGGCAACGGACGGCCAAGAGCCGGCTCGCTCGCGCGCTGCTCGCGGCGAAGGAGTGGTGTCGGTTCAACCGCCACCTGCCGATCCTCGATCAGCGCAAGCGGCTGTCTGAGAAGCTGGTAGGTCACTATGCCTACTACGGTATCACGGGGAACAGCCGGCAACTCGCCACCTACGCTCATCAGATCACAAGGACGTGGAGGAAGTGGCTGGAACGGCGGACGCGCTCGGAGCCTCTCTCATGGGAGCGGTTCTCTGCCTTCCTCGCCCGCCATCCCCTCCCGCGACCTCGCATCGTCCATCAGTACGCCACCGCTAGCCAGGCTCTCTCATGAAGAACCGGAAGCGGTAATCCTGCACGTCCGGGTCCGTGGGGGGTGAGGGTGGTAACATCCTCACCTACCCGGCGCTCCGCTCGCACTCGGACGGCGCGAAGCGCCGATCCGAGCGCTCGCGGCCCCGGAATGA